>NZ_CP037933.1:3600000-4217227 GCF_004355225.1 Flavobacterium nackdongense
GATGTAACAAGGAATGAATAAGGCTACTTTCATCAGTATTTCACTAGTTAGTTATTATTTTTTTTAACACATAGAAACATAGAACTTGTCAATGGTTAAAAGGCGTTTCACTTTTTTTAAGAAAAGCATAGCTACTGTGAACCCTTGGAGAGGGCTATCTAACTCTTCTTTTCTATGTTTCTATGTGTTTAAATTATTTTCTTACCTAAAAAAATCTAAAACTTTAGTTATTTAATTTTATAAAACCGCCATCAATAGGATAATCGCAGCCTGTTATAAATCCAGATTCGTCGCTACATAAGAACAAAGCTAATGCTGCGACTTCGTCTGGTTTTCCCATACGTCCAATGGGTTGTGATTTGGATAATTTATCAAACATTTCTGCTTGGTTATCAGGATAATTTTTAGCAATAAATCCATCGACAAAAGGCGTATGCACGCGTGCTGGCGAAATGGAATTGCAACGAATATTTTCGCTCATATAATCTCTGGCTACCGATAATGTCATTGCCATAACTGCCCCTTTAGCAGTAGAATACGCAAATCGATCTGGAATTCCGACCCAAGCGGCGATCGAGGCCATATTAAGAATAACACCACCATTTGACAATCGCATTTGCGGAATCGAAGCATACAAACAGTTGTAAACACCTTTGACATTGACATTCATTATTCGGTCAAAATCCGCTTCAGGCGTCGTATCTACTTTTCCAACGTGGGCAATTCCGGCATTGTTAACCAAAATATCTATGGCGCCAATTTTTTCGAAAACGGCAACAACCGCTTCGTGATTGGCTACATTGCAAGCGTGCGAAATTACTTTTCCGCCATTGGCACTTATTTCTGAAACCGCCTCTTGAGCACTTTCTACGGTTAATTCGATGATGTGTACTTCGGCGCCTTGTTTGGCAAACAAAACCGAAATGGCTTTGCCAATACCGCTTCCGCCGCCTGTAACTACTGCTTTTTTATTTTGTAATGAGAACATTTTATTAGGATGTTAAGTTTAAATTATGATCTTTAGTTTTAAACCATTAAGAAATTAAGGTAATTAAGTCTTAAAGACCTTAATTTCTTAATGGTTTAAATTATTTTGTTTGGATTTAATTGTAAAACCATTTTATAGTGAAACTCCCCGTTTCCACGGAATAAAATCGTCTTGGTTTAACTGCACTGCTTTTGGAATAATTTCGCCACTTGCGGCTTTGATGCAATAATCCAAAATAGCTTCACCCATTTCTTCGATAGTTTTTTCGCCACTAATAACTGGTCCACAGTCAATATCGATAATATCGCTCATTTTATTCGCTAAAATAGAATTGGTAGCGACTTTTATTACTGGACAAACAGGGTTTCCTGTTGGCGTTCCCAAACCTGTGGTAAACAAAATTAAAGTTGCTCCAGCGGCTGCTTTTCCGGTGGTTGCTTCTACATCATTTCCGGGTGTGCAAACCAAGCTTAATCCTGGTTTTGTTGCCAATTCGGTGTAGTCCAAAACATCGACTACTGGCGCCGTTCCGCCTTTTTTGGCAGCACCAGCACTTTTTATCGCATCTGTAATCAAACCGTCTTTTATGTTTCCAGGAGACGGATTCATATGAAAACCAGAACCTACTTTGTGAGCCAAATCGTCGTACGAACGCATTAAATTGATGAATTTTTGTGCAGCTGCTTCGGTTTCGCAACGATCGATTAGGTTTTGCTCGACACCACACAATTCAGGGAATTCAGCAAGGAGTACTTTTCCGCCAAGGGCAACTACCAAATCGGCAGTGTAACCCACGGCAGGATTGGCAGAAACACCGCTAAAACCATCGCTAGCACCACATTTTACGCCAATACACAATTCGCTTAAAGGTTGTGGCGTTCTTTCTAATTTGTTGATTTCGATAAGTCCCGAAAATGTTTTTTTGATGGCTTCGGCAATTAATTGTTCTTCGCTTTGGGCATTTTGTTGTTCGAAAATTAGTAAAGGTTTATCGAATAATGGATTTTGTTTGAGGACATCATTTTTAAAATCGGCTACTTGCAAATGCTGACAACCCAAACTCAAAACTGTAATTCCAGCTACATTTGGGTGATTGGCATAGGATGCTAACAACGAACTAAGTGTTGCCGAATCTTGGCGCGTTCCACCACAACCTCCTTGATGGTTTAGGAATTTTATACCATCTACATTTTTGAAAATGCGATTTGAATTGGCAGTTGGCATTAAATCTGTACCAATATTTTCTACATCGACTCCGTTTTTGTACGCTTCTAAAAGTTGGTGCGTGTAAGTGGTATATTTGTCACTTACAGAATAGCCCAACTCATTGTGCAAAGCTTCTTTAATAACATCGAGATTTCGGTTTTCGCAAAAAACAGTCGGAACAAATAACCAATAATTGGCAGTACCTACGCGACCATCTTTTCTTTTAAATCCGTTGAAAGTGCTGTTTTTGTATTTCGAAATATCGGGCGTTTGCCAAGTATAATCAAAAGAACGATAATCAAAAGGTTCGGCGGCGTGTTTCAAATTGTCGGTAGTCATTAAGCTTCCTTTGGCAACATTCGTTTGTACTTTTCCAACCAAAACACCGTACATAAAAATTTCATCACCCAAATGGAAATCGGACATATAAAATTTATGTTTGGCTTTGATTACATCTTGCATTTCGAAAGATTCATTTTCGAAAACTACTATTTTTCCTTTTTCTAAATCGGTTAATGCTACCAAAACATTGTCTTTTGGATCTAATTTAACCACTATTTTTTTTAATTCGTTTTGTGACATTTTGTATATCTAAATGTTAAGCTTTGTACCCTTTCGGCATAATTTATTTTTTATTTTTTTAAAACATAGAAACATAGATTTTGTAAATTTTAAAAGACGTTTCACTTTTTTTAAGAAAATCATAGCTATGTGAACCCATTAAAAATGGACTATAAATTTCTTATTTTCTATGTATCTATGTGTTTAATTTTTAAAATTATTTATTATTAATCATAAACAACTATTTAGGCTTTGTCTGTTTTGTGTACGTTAAATGCGAATAATAAAATGACTAAAAAGCAAACTAACGGCACGATATAACCGTATTGAATACTCGCAGTTTGGTCGGAAATGATTCCTAAAACAGGTGGCAAAAAGGCACCGCCTACAATCGACATTACGATTAAGGAAGAACCAATTTTAGTGTTGTGTCCCAAGCCGTCAATTCCCATTGAGAATATTGTTGGAAACATAATACTCATAAAAAACGCAATAGCAATTAAACTATAAACAACCAACATTCCTGTCCCTGTTATGGCGATAACTGTAAGCGCAATATTGATTAAAGTATAAATAATTAAAAGTTTTCGGGGATTGATGTATTGCATTAAAAACGTCCCAAAGAAACGTCCCAACATAAATGCCAAACCAAAAAATCCTAAAAACTTGGCTGCAGAATCTTCGTCAATTCCAGCCGAAGTGGTTGCCATTTTAATGAAAAAACTACCCACACAAACTTGCGCTCCCACATAAAAAAATTGTGCTAAAATTCCCCATCGCAAACGCATTGATTTTAACGCACCACCAAAACTAGCGCCGTCAGCACCATCGACATCTTCGTCTTTCACATCGGGCATATTGGTAAAATAAAAAATTACGGCTACAGCTAAAATGATGATTCCCAAAATAAGATAAGGCATTTTTACGCTATCCGCTTCCGAGACGATATAGGCGTTTTTTATGGCAGGTGTCATTGCTTCGATTTGGGCTTGGGTGTAATTTTTATCAGATAAAATAAGCGGTCCAACAAAGGCTGGAGCGATAAAAGCTGCTAAACCGTTAAAAGATTGAGAAAAATTTAAACGTTTGGTCGCTGTTTCAGCGGGACCTAAAATGGTGACATAAGGATTTGCAGCTGTTTCTAGAAAAGTTAGACCACAAGCAATAACAAATAAGGCAGCTAGAAAATAACTGTACTGCAATGAATTTGCTGCTGGAACAAAAAGAATAGAACCAATTCCGAAAAGGATTAATCCTAACATAATTCCTGCTTTATAACCATATTTTCGCATAATGTAACCCGCAGGCAACGCCATAACGAAATAGGCAATAAACACAGATGAATCGACCAAAGACGATTGCAAATCAGAAAGGTTAAATGCTTTTCGCAAATGCGGAATCAGAATAGGATCTAAATTGTGGACAAATCCCCAGAAAAAGAATAAACTAGTTACCAGTACAAATGGGAAAATCCATTTTTTAGAATCAGAGGAAATGTGCGGGTTTTTCCCACTTGGATGAGGTGCTACTGCCACGGTTTGTATATTAAATTGTTACTTGATTAAAAGTATAAAGATAGAATGACATTGGTATAATTATTAACTCAATATTATCTTTGTTTAATTATTAATTATCTTTGAAAAATGAAAATTGAAAATACAAAAATAACTTCGTATCACAACAGCTCAGTTTCGGTGATTTCACGCGAGGATTCTTTTTTTCAAGCCCCTTTTCATTCGCATCCTGAGTTAGAACTTGTATATGTTAAAGAGAGCTACGGCAAAAGAATTATAGGAAATTCCGTAGAACAATTTGTGCCTGGCGATATGGTTTTTTTAGGCTCAGACATCCCTCACGTTTGGCTCAATGATGAAATATATTATCAAGGTATTAGCACTCTAAAAGCCAAAGCGATTGTAGTTTATTTTAATAAAGAAATTTTTGGACCTTCTTTTTACGAATTAAAAGAAGCACAAAAGATCAATTCTTTTTTTAAGCAGGCAGCTCGTGGTGTCGTAATAACGGGTAAAACAAATCAATTAATTGCAAAAAAATTAGAGAAACTCCTTCAAAAAAAGGACTTTGAAATGATTTTAGGACTTTTCAAAATTTTAGCTTTACTTTCGGAAAGTTCGGATATTTCTTTCATCAATACTGAGTTTTATATTCCCGCGGATGCATCCGGTAAAAAAGATAAGTTATCAGCTGTTTTTGAATATTTGAAAGACAATTATAATGAAGAGATTTCGCTGATAAAAATTGCCGAAATATCGCATATGACGCCGACTTCCTTTTGTCGAATGTTCAAATTAAAAACCCAAAAAAGTTTTGTGGAGTATTTAAATGAAATTCGGGTTTCGAATGCTTGTAAATTGCTTATTGAAACCGATTTAGGAATTTCTGAAATAGCTTATAAATGTGGTTATAAAACGGCTTCCAATTTCAATCAGTTGTTTAAAAAATTGACAAAAACCACACCAAAAGAATACCGTCAAAAAGCCAAGAATTAAGTACTGGATAATTCTCAAATTGATTTATTTGAGATTTAAAACCCACAACTTTTGTTTAGAGAAAAATAGGGCTTCTTGTTTGTATTTGAATCTTATGGATTGGGTTCTTTAATTGTAAAAGAAAAGGGTAAAATGTTACTTCCATTTTAACCTTTTTTTTAATGTATTTTCGATTTACTTCTGGATGGCTTCGACATAATTTTCGCCTACTTTTTTCCAATTGATTACGTTGAAAAATGCATCGACATAATTTTTTCTTTTGTATTGATAGTCCAAATAATAAGCGTGCTCCCATAGGTCAAGTGCCAGAATTGGTTTTCCGGGGATAGTAGCATTTCGCATCATCGGATTGTCTTGATTTTGAGTGCTAGTTACTTGAAGGCTGCCGGACCGATCCACGATGAGCCAAACCCAACCAGAACCAAATTGTTTGGTAGCTTCGTCTTTGAAAGCAGTGGTAAAATTATCGAAAGAGCCAAACTTTTTGGTGATGGCTGCTGCCAAAGTATCTTTGGGTTGACCTCCCGCTTTTGGTCCCATACATTTAAAATACAGGGAATGATTGTAGTATCCGCCCGCATTATTTTTAATGTCAAGAACACTTGGATCTAATTTAGCCAATACTTCTTCGATGGTCAGATTTTCTAATGGGGTTCCTTCGATCGCTTTGTTGAGGTTGTTGGTGTAGGTTAAATAATGTTTTGAATAATGATTTTCCATTGTAAAAACCGATATGTTTGGCGCCAATGCATCGTACGAATACGGTAGTTTTTCTAGTAGAAAAGACCCTTCATTTGCCTTAACATCATCAGGCATTCCCATAATTACCTTTTCTTCGGCGGTTGGTAAGGGTACTTCGACTACTTCGGTGTATTTTTTATTATTGCAGGAAACTAAAATGCTAAGGAGAAATAAATGGGCTAGAAGTACACTTATCTTTTTCATAATTAAACCTATTTTTCCAATAAGGAATTTATAATTTCTATGTATTGTTCTTTGGCTTCTTCCACGGATAGATGGCTTATCTGAAACCAAGCATTGGTTTTGAAAGCATTTCTTAAATCATAACTTTCAGAATGATTAAAACTGAGCGAGCCAAATGTTGCTTGTTTGTAAAAAGCATAAAGTCGTAACTGGACATCCTGCGGGAGCGATGCCTGAGTCATATTCGAAGCAATTGCTACCGCTTCTTGAAAACGTGTATCTAAATCTTTAGTAGTCATTAGCCTTTTGTGGCGATAATTGTTTTTCCACCAACTGCTTTTTGGTTCAGTACGACATTGATAGGTGTACCCAAAGGCAAAAATAAATCGACTCTGGAACCAAATTTAATAAAACCTGCATCTTCTCCCTGAACTACTTGCATTCCTTCTTTGGCATAATTGACGATTCTCTTGGCCAAAGCTCCTGCAATTTGACGGTACAATACCTCGCCAAAGTTTTTATTTTCGACTACAATGGTAGTTCTTTCGTTTTCTTCGCTAGCTTTTGGATGCCAAGCCACCAAGAATTTTCCGGGATGATATTTGCTAAATTTTATGATGCCACCCATTGCGTACCGCGTTACGTGAACATTGAGAGGTGACATAAAAATAGAAACCTGAATGCGTTTTTCTTTGAAATATTCGCTTTCAAATACTTCCTCAATAACCACGACTTTACCATCGACTGGGGCAAGAATTTGGTTTTCGTCTAAAATAAAGTTGCGTTTTGGATTTCTGAAAAATTGTAAAATGATAATCAATAACAAAAAAGTTATGATTTGGATTGTCATTTTAATCCAAGTGGTATCGATAAATTTATCAGATAATAGCAGCACGATTGCCGTAACAACAGTACCGATTAAAATAGATTGAGCGCCTTCTTTATGAAACATAGTATAAAATTTGGTAAAATAAAAATATAATTGGTGCTACAAATATAACACTATCTAGGCGATCTAGAATACCTCCGTGGCCCGGCATGATTTTTCCGCTGTCTTTTACGCCGGCAATTCGTTTGAATTTAGATTCAATTAAATCGCCGATGGTGCCCATAATTCCCACAATGAGCGCTATTATAACCCAAATCATGATAGAGGTGGAGCTAAATTCTGGGCTTGCCTTTATATAATATTTGGATATTAAATAACCAGCTAAAATGGAGAAAACAATACCTCCGACAAAGCCCTCGATGGTTTTTTTAGGCGATATTCTTTCGAATAATTTGTTTTTTCCAATCGATTTCCCAACAATAAAGGCAAAGGTGTCATTAGTCCAAATGATGATAAACAAGCCTATGATGATTTTCGGATTGTAATCTTTGACTCCAAAAGATATTTTGGTGATAAATATAAATGGTAAAATGATATACCCTAATAAATAAAGTGATTTCGAGGAAATACTCGACTTTTGAATTTTGTCATAAAACAAAAATAGAATGCATTTAATAGATACAACCAAGGCGATAACCAAGAGAATCAGGTCTAATTGTTTCACATTGATGGACAAATCTAGCTGCGTATTGAATGTTTTATTGATGAAATCAGTCGTAATTTTGTTGTAGCAACTGAGCAAAGTGACTGCGGTATACAATAGAATTCCAAATAATATTGAAGGTAGTTTGTTAATCTGAATCAGATTACAAAATTCGTAAATCGCAATGATTAAAAAGAGTCCAAATAAAACAAAAAAACTTTCTGTCGAATAGAGAATCGAAGACAGCAATAACATTACATAAACAGCACCAGAAATAGTTCTCTTAAGTGTTTCATTCATCTTATAAATCTTCTAAAAGCAATAAATACAGATTTTTAGCAGAACTTCCGTACTGCGTAAAATCTTCGTCAACCGCTTTCTTGAAATATTTTATGGTTGTGATATTGGTAGGGTAGTCTTTAATGTATTTTTTCTTAATTACGCTCAAACCATCGCTTTTGGTTTCGATTATTTGACTAGTAGTAGCAATAATTACAATGTTTACAGGGAGTTCGTTGGGTTTGTGCTGTTTTATTTGCTTCGATGAAAACAAGATAGATCCCTCGTCTGCAATTAAATTTTCGCAATTAGCCAAGAGGAAAGAAGGTGTTTTTGTTTTATGATGCTTGATTTTATTTTCTTCTAGCATACCAAGAAGATCCGGTTCATAGCAGAGCGCTTCGCCTTCAAACCAATCGTTTTCTTCTAGAATGTGTTCAAAATGATCTTTTAGTTCCGTTTCATTTTCGCAATACAAAAATTTACCACCATTTTTATTGAAATTATAAATGAATTTTTCTTCTATTGGCGCATCATTCTGAATAGAAAATTTATTCTTTTCGATGTCATTTCCTTCGTCTGAAGAGGGGTTTATAGAGCTAAATATTTTTTTAAAAAGACTCATATATTTCGATGCTACTTGATAAATTAATTGAAAACGTTCAAAGATAAAAAAATCTTAATTCAAAAGTCACTTTTGAATTAAGATTTTAAAATAATATGCGTTTTTATGATTACGACACTACTTCTGTCAGATTGTCGTCAAAGGTTCTTTTTCCGAAAATGGTTTCTAAGTCGTCTTTGAAAATCACTTCTTTCTCAATAAGAATATCTGCGAGCTGATTGAGTTTGTCTTTGTTTTCTTCTAAGATTTTGATGGCTCGTTCGTATTGGCTTTCTATTAATATTGAAATTTCTTTATCGATTGTTTGAGCAGTTTCATCCGAATAGGGTTTAGAAAAGCTATATTCACTTTGGCCTGTGGAATCATAATAGGTTACATTCCCGATTTTTTCGTTCAAACCATAAATCGTCACCATTGCACGCGCTTGGCGGGTTACTTTTTCTAAGTCGCTTAACGCCCCCGTCGAAATTCTGTCGAAAGTTACTTTCTCAGCAGCTCTTCCGCCCATAGTAGCGCACATTTCGTCTAGCATTTGGTCTGTTCTAACAATTTGTCGCTCTTCGGGAAGATACCATGCGGCACCCAAACTTTGACCACGAGGAACAATCGTCACTTTGATCAGTGGAGCGGCGTGCTCCAGCATCCAACTAACGGTGGCGTGTCCAGCTTCGTGTATTGCGATGGCTTTCTTTTCTTCAGGAGTAATGATTTTATTTTTCTTTTCAAGCCCACCGATAATTCGGTCTACTGCGTCAAGAAAATCTTGTTTGTCTACTGCCGTTTTGTTATTTCTAGCGGCAATCAGAGCGGCTTCGTTACAAACATTGGCAATATCGGCACCTGAAAAACCGGGTGTTTGCTTGGCTAAAAAGTCGGTATCTAGATTCTCAACTTTTTTCAATGGAGTGAGATGCACTTTGAAAATTTCTTCGCGTTCGCGAATGTCCGGTAAATCTACAAAAATTTGTCTGTCGAAACGACCTGCACGCATCAAGGCTTTGTCTAAAACATCGGCTCTGTTGGTGGCAGCCAAAACGATTACATTCGAATTGGTTCCAAAACCATCCATTTCGGTGAGTAACTGGTTTAATGTGTTTTCGCGTTCGTCATTTCCACCCGACATATTGTTTTTTCCTCTGGCTCTTCCCACCGCATCAATTTCGTCAATAAAAATGATTGAAGGGGACTTTTCTTTGGCTTGCTTGAATAAATCGCGAACTCTCGAGGCACCAACTCCAACAAACATTTCCACAAAATCAGAACCCGATAGCGAGAAAAATGGCACTTGAGCTTCACCTGCGACGGCTTTTGCCAAAAGTGTTTTTCCGGTTCCCGGAGGACCAACGAGTAATGCTCCTTTCGGAATTTTTCCGCCTAAATTGGTGTATTTTTCTGGGTTTTTCAAGAATTCAACAATTTCTTGTATCTCCTCTTTGGCACCTTCTAATCCTGCAACATCTTTGAAAGAGGTTTTGATATCCGTTTTTTCGTCAAAAAGTTTGGCTTTCGATTTTCCGATATTAAAAATTTGTCCGCCGCCACCTCCGCCGCCTGACATTCTTCTCATAATAAAAATCCAAACGCCGATGATAATGATGATGGGCAAAAGGCTGATTATGATTTCGCTCCAATTGCTGCTTTCTTGAAAATCATAATTTTTAAGTTTACCCTCAGTAACTGCTTTTTCTAATTTTCTTTCAAATATTTGAACGTCTCCAAGGCTCACTTTATAATGTGGACCTTTGTTTTGATTATTCAATAGATCTTTGGCCACTTTTTTATTGGCATCATCCTTTAGTGCAGAAGGGCTTAAGTAAATTTCTGCATCTTTTTTATTGAAGATGACTATTTTTTCAATCTGACTTTTTTCTAATAGAGCATTGAATTTTGTTTGATCTAATAAAACGGGTTCTTGTAAATTGGAACCACCCGTGAAAAAACTTATGGTTAAGAAAATCAATAAGATAGCCGTGTACACTAACCATGGACTTACTTTAAAATTATTCGAATTCGGTTTATTATCTTTTGCCATTGGAGGTTTATTTCTTTAGTATTTATTTTCGATTTTAGTAATTTTGGCATCGCCCCAAAGGCTTTCAATATTGTAATATTCGCGAATGTGTTTCTGGAAAACGTGCACGACAATGCTCACATAGTCCATAAGCACCCACTCGGCATTGTCCGATCCTTCTACGTGCCAAGGTTTGTCCTTCAATTCTTTTGAAACTACTTTTTGGATAGAGTTAACAATGGCGTTAACTTGAGTATTTGAATTTCCGTTGCAGATAACAAAATAGTCACAAACGGCGGTGTCTATTTCTCTTAAATCAAGAATGTCAATATCATTTCCTTTTACTTCTTCTATTCCTTTGATGATGTTTGCCAATAGAACATCATTATTTACTATCTTTTTTGTCATGAAATATTTTTAATATAAGTTGGTAAAGTTACCATTTTTTGTGATTATTTTTGAACGTTAACATAATATTAAATTCTGTTTCCTAAATAACTGCCTATGAAACTAATCAAACTCGATGCCATAGATTCTACGAACGACTTCCTCAGGGGATTAGCAAGTAAGCAAATACTGGATAATTTTACCGTGGTTACGGCCGAAAATCAAACTAAGGGCAAAGGACAAATGGGGGCGGTTTGGGATTCTGAACCAAGTAAAAATCTAATAATGAGTATTTTAGTTTATGATTTTGTTACTGATGTGAATCGTTTATTTGATATTAATATTGTAGTTTCTATTTCGATTATTCAGGCATTAGAAGATTTTAACATTCCAGAATTAAGTGTCAAATGGCCTAACGACATTATGTCATATACTAAAAAAGTAGGTGGCATTTTGATTGAAAATAGTATTAAAAGTGACGGAAGAATTCATTCGATTGTGGGTTTGGGGCTGAATGTGAACCAAATCAATTTTGAAAATTTACCCAAAGCATCTTCCTTGGCGGTAATTTGCAAAACGACTTTCGATAAAGAAAAAATTCTGATGAAAATTATCGAAAAATTAAAACAAAATAGTCAGATTTGGGCACAAAATTCAGATTTGTTTTGGTCGGAATATTCCAATAGACTGTTCAAAATAGGAATTCCAATGGCTTTTGCAGACCAAAATCAGCAAAATTTTATGGGGATAATTCAAGGCGTTTCCGATTCAGGAAAACTAAGCGTACTTTTAGAAGATGATTCCATTGCTGAATTTGATATCAAGGAAATTCAGATGTTGTATTAACTAAAAAAACCTTTCAGTGGTCACTAAAAGGTTTTTTTATAATGAGTTTGAATTTACAATTTTGGCATATTCAATGCCAAAGTTTCGATAAATTTAGAAATCGGTCCTTTGATCATCATGGCCATCATCGGGTTAAATTCGCCTTCGAAATCTAGTTTTACTTCAGATGAATTTTCAGAAACTGCATCAATATTGGCCACTAAAGTAAATGGCAGTTTGTCGCTGGCAGCATTCAAAATCACTTTGGAATGAGGAACTCCTTCTTTTAATCTTAATTTTATTTCGGGCATGCCTTTCAGACCAAAATTGAAAATATCGTCGCCAAGAACTTCGAATTTGGCGATGTTTTCGGGCATTAATTTTTCAAAATTTCTGATATCTGATAATTGAGTGTATAAATATTCAGCCGATTTTTCGACCGTAACTTTTGGACTTTCTAAGTTCATTTAAGTGTATTGTTTGAAGTTTATTGTTTATTGTTTATGGTTGAAATTTTATTATTCATTTTTTTCAACACCCCAAGTCGATGGACTCTGATTCCATTCTCTCAAGGTAGCTTCTTCCATTTCGGTTATATATCGTTTGGCGACTGCCAAATTCAATAAATTTTGATAATTACTCAAGGTAAATAAATCGACATTGGCTTTTTGAAAGTTTTCTTGGGCAACATCAAATCCATAGGTGAAAATAGCTGCCATTCCTTTAATATTAGCGCCTGCAGCCCGCAAGGCTTCTACGGCAAGCAAACTACTATTGCCCGTGCTGATCAAATCTTCTACAATCACTACATTTTGCCCTTTTTGCAAAAAGCCTTCAACTTGATTTTGTCGGCCATGCTTTTTGGGTTCCGGCCTTACATATACAAAGGGTAAACCCATACTTTCGGCAACCAATATTCCAATTCCAATCGCGCCTGTTGCCACACCGGCGATGACATCGGGTTTGCCGAATTTTTTTTCAATATTTTTCGAAAATTCGTCTCTTACATAATTCCGAATGGTTGGAAATGAAAGAATTATTCGATTATCACAATAAATAGGGGATTGCCATCCTGAAGCCCAGGTAAAAGGATTTCTTGGATTCAATTTAATTGCATTAATTTGCAAAAGTAATTCGGCAGTTTTCTCGGCGGTATCTTTATTAAATATCATAGTACAAATGTATAAAGTTTTTGTGAACGACAAACCACTTTTTTTGACAAATGAAATCTCTAAGGAGACTAATTTTCAACTTTTTTTATTAGAAAGTGTTGATATAGAGCAAATTATAGTCAAAATTTTTCAAAATAAAATTCAAAAAGCCTATCTTTATCATCCTGATGAAAAGGAAATTTTGAAAACTTTGAAATCTAAAATTCCGGTTTCTAAAGCTGGTGGAGGCTTAGTTTATAATAAAAAGGGCGAAGTTCTATTTATTTATCGAGGTGGAAAATGGGATTTACCGAAAGGAGGCACCGAGAAAGGGGAAGATATTGAAAAAACCGCCATGCGAGAAGTCGAAGAAGAAACTGGTGTCGACCAATTGCGAATTACCAAAAAATTGCAAAAGACCTATCATATTTTCAAACGGAATGGTGTCTATAAACTCAAAATTACCCAATGGTTTGAAATGCAGTCCGATTTTGAAGGAATTCCAGTAGGCCAGCAGGAGGAAGGCATCGAAAAAGCGGTTTGGCTTAGTCCTAATGAAATTCCTGAAGTACTGAAAAAATCGTATGAAAACATAAAATTATTATTCGAAGTGGATGGGATTAGTCAATAATTACTCCACAATTCGATAAATAGGATATTGTAAATGTGCTTTTTCGTAGTAAATCGAGTTCTTGTGAACCCAATCTAATTGTGCTTCTGGGTTTTCGGCAAAAGCTTTATCTTCTGTTTTCTTTTGTTCTAATTTTGCTCTCAGGTCAGGATTTTTATTCAAATAGTCATTGGCTAAATCTTCAAAAACATAATCGGAATAACCTTCTTTTTGTTGCAGTATAGTGTCAAAAAAGTTCCAATTAAAATAGCTATCCACTGCTGCAGGCTCTAGTGTTTCTAATAAAAATTTGACTCCTTTTTGTTGGGTTGTAAATAGATAATCACCTTTTTTAAAGTGCATTTTTATTGTAGAAGATGTCACCTTTGTATTGTAATGGGCATAATGTCCTTCGTATGCGTTTTTTGAAGTGGAATAATCGGCAATGCGATAGCTTTCGACCACTATAATAGTGTCATTTTTTAATCTTGAAAATTTTAGGTTGTTAGCTTTAAGCAAATCGATTACAGGCCAAAATCCTTGCGGAATAAGGTATCCATTCGGAATGGTGATTTCCTGAGCGGACTTAAAATCGGCCAAAAATGGAATCGATTTTGAATAAGGAATTTGTTGGTCGTAATACAATCGAGAACCCGAAGTAAGATCGCTTTTCTTGATCTTCCCTTCGTATCCTAAAAAGGGTATTTTAGTAATTTTCGAAGAATCAATCTCCCATTTTAAAGTATATTTTTTCTGGGGTTCAAATTGTTTTTCATTTTCTAAACGCTTGTTTTTAATGGTTTTATAATTTTTATCTACATAATTTATTGTGGACGTCATAAATTCATAGGTGGCTTTTACGCGACTTGCATAGTCTTTTAACATATGTGTTTCTACCACAAAACCAATAGAATTGAATAATGATGTATAGCCTGTGGTATATCTTGGACTGTCAAAAAACTGCTGAAAACCTTCGTCAGGAGTTCCGCGCCAAACATTGACGTAAGGCGTAGTTTCTATCTTTTTTTGTTGCAAATCTTTAGTAATCGATGGTGTAACTTCATTTTTCATATAATCTCCCAAAGTATTTCCTAGTTTTTTGGGTTCAGTCATAATATAAGTCAAGGTGTATTGATAGTCGGCGCCGTTACTCACGTGGTTATCAATAAAAACATCCGGATTGTATTTTTGAAAAATTTCAACAAAACTCAAAGTATTCTTAGTATCTGATTTTATGAAGTCACGATTTAAATCAAAATTTCTAGCATTACCCCGAAAACCATAGGCTTCAGGTCCATCTTGGTTGACACGAGTTGTGGAATTTCTATTCAAGCAGCCGCCAATATTGTACACTGGAATTGCAATAAGAATCACATTTGCTGGAATTTTAATTTTTCCCAAAGCTAAATCTCTGTACAATTGCATACTTGCGTCAATCCCATCAGGTTCGCCAGGATGAATGCCGTTGTTGATTAATATGATTGCTTTGGAAGATGTTGCATCAAAGTTAAACTCTTTGTCTGCGTTAAAAATTACGATTTGCAATGGTTCGCCACTATCTGTCAAACCCATATTTTTGACTTTTATCGTTTCAAAATCGGTGTCTAATTCTTGATAATATCGCAGTATTTCAGCATAATCAGCACTTTGGTTGCCATTTCCTTTCTCAAAATAAGTATCATATTTCGAATTTTTTTGTGCCAACAGCATCGTTGAAAAAAGGAGTACAGCTAATTTTATAAAGCGCATAGTTGAGTTTTTTATCGATTTTCCAAAAGTAACTAACTTTTTCTAACTAGTATTTTGTAAAAGCTAATTTTTAATTCAGATTTGCCTTTATCTTTGCAAAATGAATAGAAGACATCATTCCAATAATATACTTTTCAATTTAGGTATCGAAAACCTAAATGAAATGCAAGTCGCTGCCCAAGAAACTATTTTGAGCGACAACAATATTTTACTCCTTTCGCCAACAGGTTCAGGGAAAACACTGGCTTTCCTCTTGCCCATTTTAGAAATGTTGAAACCTGAAATACTTTCCGTTCAATGTTTGATTCTGGTTCCATCACGTGAATTAGGGCTTCAAATTGAGCAAGTTTGGAAAAAAATGGGAACAGACTATAAAGTAAATGTTTGCTACGGCGGTCATTCCATCGAAACCGAAATCAAAAATTTAAGCAATCCACCTGCGGTTTTAATTGGAACTCCGGGACGAATCGCCGATCATATTGATAGAGGCACTTTTCGTTTGGACAAAATAGAAACCTTGATTCTGGACGAATTTGATAAATCCTTGCAATTGGGTTTTCACGAGCAAATGTCTTTCATCATTGGAAAATTATCCAAACTAAACAAACGTATTTTGGTTTCGGCAACATCCGATATTGAAATTCCAAAATATACGAGAGTGGTCAATCCTACCATTTTGGATTTTATTCCAAATGAAGAAGTAACCAGTAATTTGGCCACGAAAATGGTCATTTCGAAAGAGAAAGACAAAATGGGAAGTTTATTCAACCTGATTTGTTCCTTGAAATCGCAATCGGCCATCGTTTTTTGCAATCATCGTGACGCTGCCGAACGAATAAGCGATACTTTGAACGAAAAAGGTATTTATGCTACGTATTATCACGGCGGAATGGATCAGGACGAACGGGAACGCGCTTTAATCCAATTCCGAAACGGCAGTATGAGTTATTTAATCACGACTGATTTGGCAGCTCGTGGACTCGATATTCCCGAAATGAAACACGTGATTCATTATCATTTGCCTTTGAAAGAAGACGAATTCACGCATAGAAACGGTAGAACGGCTCGAATGCAGGCTTCCGGAACGGCTTATCTTATCATAAACGAAAGCGAGAAAAAACTAGATTACGTCGATTATGGAATGGAAGTTTTGAAGGTGGAAAATGCAACCACTTTGCCAAAACCACCAGAGTTCCAAACCATCTACATCAGCGGAGGAAAGAAAAACAAATTGAATAAGATTGATATTGTAGGGTTCTTTTCCCAAAAGGGGAAATTGGAGAAAGGCGATTTAGGATTAATCGAAGTGAAAGATTTTATTTCCTTCGCCGCAGTAAAATTCAACAAGGTGAAAGATTTACTGCATAATATCAAGGACGAAAAAATGAAAGGCAAGAAATTTAAAATTGAAGTAGCTAAAAAAGTGATTAAGAAGGAAGAGGAGTAGTTTTTATCGGTAAGTTTTGTTTATCAGTTATTTGAATAATTAAGAATTAAAAAAAAGTCATCAACTTAAAATTTTACTAAACGGCAAGTTTCCGTTCACGATTTTAAATTTCGGAAACTCTGCTTTTTCCAGCCATGGCATCAACTAAGTCAGTTTGTTTAAGTTTCATTTCTGATATTCTTATTTTTATAGCTTCAATAGGATTCGGTGCAGCAATGGGATAATTTCTATTTTCAAATTCATCAATTAATAGCGCAAGAATATCTGCCTCATCACTTTCAGGCGTCACCCATTGGAGCATCAAAAAGAAGCTCAAATCTTTTTAACGCAGCTTGATAATCGGATTCTGTTTTTATGGGCTAAAATCTCACTGTTTAAATTTTATCGAATATCAACAAGAAATCCTGAGTTTTCAGGATTTCTTGTTTTTCCCAAAATTGAATTTTACCTTCTCTACGACTTGCACTTTTGGAGCAGGTTTTTTGAAAGGTTTCTTTTTGGCTGATGGTTTCGTTTTAGCAGGACTTTGATCGCCTCTGGCTTTTTCCTGATCTATTGGTTTCGCTTTGAACTCCTTGCGCTCTGAAGCACCCTCTTTTGCTGGTATTTGAGCTTTATGTTTGGCTAAAACCTCATTCGGATTCTTTGGATTTTCTTTTGTACCTCGCAAATGAATCACCAATCCGTTGAGGAAATTACGCAGTATTTGATCGCCACATTCTACATAATTAGGATGGTCTTCGGCACGAAAAAACGCACTCAATTCTGATTTAGAAATTCTAAAATCAACAAGTTCTAAAATGTCAACTATTTGGTCATCGCGCAACATCAGTGCGACACGCAATTTTTTGAGGATATCGTTATTGGTCATTTTTTTATTTTTTACAAAGGTACGTTTTAAAAGTAATGTGGAAAACAATTATTACATTGCACAAGATCTAGTATTTATTATGGATTGCAGTAATGATTCGCGCCATTTCAGTTCTAATTTCATCCGTTGTTCTGGTAAAGTTGTTGTTCATAAACGAATAGATTAATTTCTTGCCTTTTCGAGTGATAATGTAACCACTTTGGTTGTAAACATTTGTAAGTGTACCTGTTTTTGCCCAAACAAATGGCTTGTCATTATCTGTTTTATAAGCTCTTTTTAAAGTTCCCGAAACACCGCCAGCTGGAAATAAACTGTGCAGTCGTTCCTCATCATTGATTTTGGCACTAATTTTTTTCAACAAACTAATCGAGGTGTTAGGCGTGAATAAATTATAACGTGATAAGCCAGAACCATCCACCCAAGAAATGTCGTTGGCAAATTCTTTCATAAAATTGGCTTTACTGTATTCGATTATCGTTTGGGTAGACAAATCATTTGCCATCGTCGACGAACAGACCAGTAGCAATTGTTCGGCTATAAAATTGTCGCTGACCAACATCATTTTTCTTAATACATCGTCTGTTTTTTCGCTGTAAATTATTTTGAAATCTTTTGGCAATGGAATGTCGATGAGGCTAATATCTTTGTTAATTTTTTCTTCGAGAAGCGAAATGGTCAGTTCAGGACTGGTCTTGAATGGAATTTCTTGAAGGTAACCTGTTTTATCAATTTTAGCAGGAAAGCTAAATTGATTGGAATAAAAATCGCGATGAATCAGGAAATAGTCATCACTAAAATTAGGATCCACTTTGAAAAAAGATTGCAAAAAAGGAGGATTTACGGTGATGCCACCAGCTTCATTTTTGTAGACTTTGGCTGTATTTCCATCCACCGGAAAAGCGGTCAACTCGGGTTGAAAATCTTCTAAATAATCATCATAATTCCAACCGTAGCCATAAAAATTACCTTTGTAATTGTTAGAAACTAAGAACAGTTTTTTGTTTGAAGCCTTCAAAAAATCCAACACCTTTGTCGATTTGAAACTAGAGTACGTCAAAGTTGGGTCGCCGGTTCCCCAAAAAATCAAGGAATCACCTTTGGTGCTGTATTTTAGAGCGGGAATCGAATCGCCTAGCATATTTAGAGCCGTATACAATGTGTACATTTTGGTATTCGATGCCGGGACAAAGTTTTTAGTTCCGTTTTGTTCAAAAATCATTTGGTCTTTATCTTGATCAAAAAGCGCAAAACCGGTAAAATGTTCCTGAAGAATTTCGGATTTTTCGATCAATTTTTTGATTTTTCGATGCGGAATTTTTTGAGAAAATGCATTGACCGACAAAAGCAATAATAAGATATATAATAGCGTGTATTTCATTTATAAATTTTTAAAACAACCAAATATAAGCATTTGCAAATCCATCTCGCCATAATTTTTCGTTATGCTGTCCGCCTTTTACAATTTGCTTTTTGGTCAAATTTTTGCATTCGCACCTTTTTTCCGATACTAAATCATCAATTTTGTTGAGGTCCAAAACCATATCGGCATCACCTTCATTGTCCCCGCAAAGGAAATATATTTTCGTTTTTATCTTTGTAGTTTTTTCGGTCAATTCCATTATTTCCTTGCGGTTAAACCAAAAAGAGGGCGAAAAAATTCCTGCCTTTCCGAATACTTCTGGATATTTCAGAATGGCATAATAAGAAACCAATCCGCCGAGCGAACTCCCCATAATGCCTGTGTTTTTGGTGTTGGTTTTTGTTCTGTATTTGGAATCAATTGCTGGTTTAAGTGTTTTTACAATGAAATCAAGGTATTGATCGGCATTTCCTCCGCCATATTTAGCATTTTTATAGGGTGTAAGTTCGTCCATTCGTTTCTCGTTTCCGTGTTCGATACCTACGACAATCACCTGAGCATTGAGGCTATCGAGTTTTTCATCCACATTCCATTCACCAACAAAAGAGGTCTTGGCATCGAAAAGATTTTGGGCGTCATGCATGTAAATTACAGGATATTTCTTTTTGCTGTTTTGATAATTTTTGGGTAAATACAGCCAAATTTTCTTGGTACAATTCAATTGTGGTGCCTCAATACTGAAAGTTGTAACTTGTTTTGAAGCGGTATTTGCTTGGGCTAAAATTTGGTCTGTCGCAATAAAAACAAAAAGGAATAGTGCCAATCGCTGAATCATTTGTTAGGTTTTGTATTTTGGATTAAAAAGAATATTTTAGCTAAAAATAATAATTTGATGCAAACAAACGAAGAAAAAATAAGTTTACTTTTAGAAATGATCGCTTTTGCCACAATAGATGGTAATTTGCATCCAAAGGAATATGCTTTTTTGGCCATCGTTGCCAAAGAGTTGAACATTAGTACGGAAGTTTTCAAGGATTTGTTTCATCAGGAATTACCACTTCTTGTTATTAAATCGGAATACGAGCGTTTTCATCAATTTTACCGTTTGGCCTTATTAATGCATTCGGACGGGGTCATTCATAGCAAGGAAGAAATTGCCATTATCCAAATTGGAATTGATATGGGATTGAATCCTGTTGTGACCAACCGGATGCTCAAAATGATGAAAATGCATTCCAGCCCCATTATTGAAGCCGATGTTTTATTGGAAATTTTCAAAGAGCAGCACAACTGATTTAGTATGCCCTGATGAATTTTTGGAAGGGAACAAATGGGTTTGTTAAATATTATCTTAAAACCTAGCCCGAAGTGTCGGGACTAAATCTTAAATAAATTATCTTTGCCAACTGAAAAATGATCTATGAAATTTGATTTAGTACAAAAAGATCCACATACCAAAGCCAGAGCAGGAAGCATTACTACTGACCATGGCGTGATCGAAACCCCAATTTTTATGCCTGTCGGCACCGTTGCTTCGGTAAAAGGAGTACACCAACGCGAACTGAAAGAAGAAATTAACCCAGATATTATTCTTGGGAACACCTACCATTTATATTTACGACCACAGACCGAAATCCTTGAAAAAGCTGGTGGTTTGCACAAATTTATGAATTGGGATCGCAATATTTTGACCGATTCTGGTGGGTATCAGGTATATTCGCTTTCGGCCAACCGAAAAATAAAGGAGGAAGGCGTAAAATTCAAATCGCATATCGACGGTTCGTATCATGTTTTCACGCCCGAAAATGTGATGGAAATTCAACGTACCATTGGCGCTGATATTATTATGGCTTTCGATGAATGTACGCCCTATCCTTGTGATTACCGCTACGCGCAACGTTCGATGCACATGACACATCGATGGTTGGATCGTTGTATTAATCATTTGGAAAAAGTGCCAACAAAATATGGATACGACCAGACTTTTTTCCCGATAGTTCAAGGGAGTACGTATAAGGATTTGCGTCGACAATCTGCGGAATACATTGCCAATGCTGGACAACAAGGAAACGCCATCGGTGGACTTTCGGTGGGAGAACCTGCCGAGGAAATGTACGCCATGACCGAAGTGGTTTGCGAAATTCTACCCGAAGACAAACCAAGATATTTGATGGGAGTGGGAACTCCAATCAATATTTTAGAGAATATTGCACTTGGAATTGATATGTTCGATTGCGTGATGCCCACTCGAAATGCTCGAAACGGGATGTTGTTTACCGCCAACGGAACTATCAATATCAAAAACAAAAAGTGGGAAGACGATTTTTCGCCGGTAGATGAAATGGGGCATACTTTTGTAGATACCGAATATACCAAAGCTTATTTGCGTCACCTGTTTGCAGCCAATGAATATCTTGGAAAGCAAATTGCCACGATACACAACCTTGGTTTTTATATGTGGTTGGTTCGAGAAGCCAGAAAACATATCTTAGCCGGCGACTTCAGAACTTGGAAAGAAATGATGGTGCGAAATATGAGCCAGAGATTATAAAAATTGTTTAAAGTTTAAAGTTGTTTAAAGTTGTTCAACCCCAACAATTTTAAACCTTAAACTCTTAAACTTTTAAACCTTAAACAAAAAAATGTTAACAATAATAGACAAATACATCCTTAAAAAATACTTGACCACTTTTGGGGTGATGTTGGGATTATTTGCCCCTATTGGAATTGTAATTGATGTTTCAGAAAAGATCAATAAAATGATCGAAAACAAAATTCCTGTTGTGGATATTTTGATTTATTACTATCATTTTACAATCTATTTTACCAATTTATTATTTCCCATATTTTTGTTTTTATCGGTAATTTGGTTTACTTCAAAATTAGCCAATGATACTGAAATTATTGCGATACTCAGTTCTGGAATTTCGTTTACTCGTTTTCTACGACCCTTTATCATCGGCGCTTCCATCGTTTCGATAATTATCTTGTTAATGGGCTTTTTTAT
The DNA here is from genome assembly GCF_004355225.1 of Flavobacterium nackdongense. Taxonomy (NCBI): domain Bacteria; kingdom Pseudomonadati; phylum Bacteroidota; class Flavobacteriia; order Flavobacteriales; family Flavobacteriaceae; genus Flavobacterium; species Flavobacterium nackdongense. Next base: position 3,622,044 of record NZ_CP037933.1, read on the forward strand.
TGTTCCCAAGTCCAGTGAAGGGTTCAATAATTTTAGGTACACCTATCTCCGCGGCGACGGCAAGCAGGCGATGCGAGGCGAAAGCACGGATGTGTTTAGACAAATTAGTAATGATGAATTTATCTACGTCAATAGTTTTGATGTGGCTTCTAAAACGGCCTATAATTTTACTTATGAAAAATTTACCAAAGACAAATTAGCCTACAAAATATCGGCCTCAAGGATACAATGGAACCCCAAAACCAAGCGATACACCCTTTATGATTATGTCAAAAGAACAGTAGGCGGATTGGATGATAAAATTGAAAAGTTAGATAAAAAAGAAGCCAAATTCAATTTTGATTTAGAGGATTTAACGCCTGTGGTGTATATCGCTGAAACCCTAAGTTTGGTGAAATTAAACCGATTTATCGAAAAAGAGAAAAAGCGTGGCTCCTCCAATGTTAATGTGTATTTGGTGGTTTTGTATAAAAAATACAGTATTCCAGTTTCTGCATTTATTTTGACCATCATTGCCGTTTCGGTTTCCTCAATGAAACGACGCGGCGGTATGGGATTGAGTCTTGCCATTGGCATTGCAGTGGCCTTTTCGTTTGTGTTTTTTGACAAAATTTTTGGCACTTTGGCCGAAAAATCAAGTTTTCCTCCCTTATTAGCAGTTTGGTTTCCCAATATCATTTTCGGGATTTTAGCCATTATATTATTACGGAATGCAAAAGAGTAATATAAAAAGCTATTTAAATCTTCATCTCATTGTTTTTATTTGGGGATTTACCGCCATTTTGGGAGCCTTGATTTCCATTCAGGCAGACGCGCTAGTTTGGTATCGAATGCTGTTGGCGGCCGTTTTTTTATTTCTTTTTATTCTTTTCAAAAAAGGGTCTTTCCGAATTCATATCAAAGAATTTGTCAAATTAATTTTGGTCGGATTCCTGATTGCGGTGCATTGGATCTTTTTTTTCGAAGCCATACACCTTTCTAATGTGTCGATTACATTAGCAGTGTTTTCTTTAGGAGCTTTTATAACCTCTATTTTGGAACCCATCTTTTATGGTAGAAAAATGCTGTGGTACGAGGTTTTATTTGGTCTTATCATTATCAGTGCTCTCGCTATGATTTTGCAAGTAGAAATCAATTATTTCACGGGGATTCTCTATGCCTTACTTTCGATAGTAATTGGGGTTTTATTTACACTGATGAACGGCAAATTAATCGAAAAACACGAGCCTTCGGTGATTACTTTTTACGAATTCCTTGCGGGTGTTTTTTTTATTACAATTTACTTTCTATTCCAAAATAAATTCAACTTTGATTTCTTTGTATTATCGGGTAGTGATTGGATGTACCTACTTATTTTATCGTCAGTTTGTACGGCTTATGCTTTTACAGCTTCTGTGAAAGTGATGCGAATTCTATCGCCTTACACGGTGATGCTCACCACTAGTTTAGAGCCGGTATACGGCATTGTTTTGGCGTATTTTATTATCGGTGGAAAGGAAAAAATGAGTATTGAGTTTTATATTGGCGCCGTTTTGATCGTAATTACCGTTATTCTCAACGGAATTCTGAAGCATTATCTTTCCAAAAAAAATTAATTTGCACCAAAGCGTTTCACTATCAATTTGTTAGTAATTTGATGCTAAATATGCGTTTTTGATAATTTTAAATTTTATATTTGCACTGCAAATCAAAGCATAAACGAATAAAACTTATGGAATATTTAGATTTTGAACTTCCAATAAAAGAACTTGAAGACCAGTTGGATAAGTGCCAAATTATTGGACAAGAATCTGAGGTTGATGTGTCGAATACGTGTAAACAAATCAACAAAAAACTCGAAGAAACGAAAAGAAAAATATACAAAAATCTAACCGCTTGGCAACGAGTTCAATTGTCAAGACATCCGAACAGACCCTACACTTTAGATCATATAAAAGCACTTTGTGGCGATACTTTTTTAGAACTTCACGGCGACAGAGGTTTCAAAGATGACAAGGCGATGATTGGTGGCTTAGGAAAGATAGATGGGCAATCCTTTATGATTATTGGTCAACAAAAAGGTTTCAATACTAAAACCCGTCAATACCGAAATTTTGGAATGGCAAACCCTGAAGGGTATAGAAAAGCCTTGAGATTGATGAAAATGGCCGAAAAATTCGGAATTCCGGTACTTTCTTTTGTTGATACTCCAGGGGCTTTTCCGGGTATCGAAGCCGAAGAACGCGGACAAGGAGAAGCTATCGCAAGAAATATTTTCGAAATGATTCGATTGAAAGTGCCAATTATTGTGGTTATCGTTGGCGAAGGTGCTTCAGGTGGTGCATTAGGAATTGGCGTGGGAGATCGAGTATATATGATGGAAAATACTTGGTATTCTGTAATTTCTCCAGAATCTTGTTCTTCGATTTTATGGAAAAGTTGGGATTACAAAGAACAAGCTGCAGAAGCACTGAAATTGACATCTTCAGACATGAAAAAACAAAAATTAGTCGACGATATTATTCCAGAACCTCTTGGTGGTGCTCATTTCGACAGAGATACAGCTTTCAAAACAGTTGAGCAATATATCATGAAAGGCTTTAATGAATTGAAAGACTTATCAACAGAAGAATTAGTAGCCCAAAGGATGGATAAATACAGTAAAATGGGAGAGTTTAAAGAGTAAAATCTTATAAATATTATGTAAATCCGAAGCCTTACCGTTTCGGATTTTTTTTGACTTGTTAACAAAAATAAATAGTTTATGAACAATATTTTGTAATAACTCTATTGGTTTTTTTTTCTAATATTGATTACTTTCGTTCTATGGAAAACGTTAAAAATATAAACCCAATTCGTATAGACAAAACTACAATTATCAACCTTGAAAAAGGAAAATTACCCCCACAAGTTATCGACCTAGAAGAAGCAGTGCTTGGTGCGATGATGATTGACAAAAAAGGGGTCGATGATGTAATCGATATTTTGCAATCCGATGCTTTTTATAAAGATTCTCATAAATATATTTTTGAGGCTATAGTTCAACTCTTTACCGATACGCAACCTATAGACTTATTAACCGTTTCAGCTCAACTCAAAAAAAACGGAAAATTAGAACTGGCAGGAGGTGATTTTTACTTAATTCAACTGACTCAGAAAATTTCGTCTTCAGCTCATATTGAATTTCACTCTAGAATTATCTTGCAAAAGTTTATTCAACGGAGTTTAATTCGAATTTCGACCGAAATTATCGAGGATTCTTATGATGAGACAACGGATGTTTTTGATTTATTAGACAAAGCCGAATCCAAATTATATGAAGTAACTCAGGGAAACATCAAACGCAGTTCGGAAACGGCTCAAAGTTTGGTTTTGCAAGCCAAAAAACGAATTGAAGAAATCAGTAAACAAGAGGGATTGAGTGGTGTAGAAACCGGGTTTACAAATTTAGATAAGCTAACTTCTGGCTGGCAGCCCAGTGATTTAATTATTATCGCAGCCAGACCGGCTATGGGGAAAACTGCTTTTGTACTCTCGATGGCTAGAAATATTGCGATTGATTTCGGGCATCCTGTAGCCTTATTTTCCTTAGAAATGGCATCAGTACAATTGATAACACGTTTGATTTCCTCAGAAACAGGTTTGTCTTCTGAGAAATTGCGTACCGGAAAATTAGAGCCTCACGAATGGACTATGTTGAGCACAAAGGTGAAAAATTTGGAAAAAGCACCCTTATTCATAGATGATACACCCTCACTTTCCATTTTTGATTTGCGGGCTAAAGCCAGGCGTTTGGTCTCGCAACACGGGATCAAAATCATCATTGTTGATTATTTGCAATTGATGACTGCCGGCGGAAATAGTAAAGGGGGAGGCAATAGGGAACAGGAAATTTCAACCATCTCTCGAAACTTAAAGGCTTTAGCCAAAGAGTTAAATGTGCCTGTCATTGCACTGTCGCAGTTGTCGCGTGCCGTTGAAACTCGTGGTTCGAGCAAAAGGCCTTTGCTTTCTGACCTTCGTGAATCGGGAGCTATCGAGCAGGATGCGGATATCGTTTCGTTTTTATATCGTCCAGAATATTATAAAATTGATGAATGGGATGACGACGAACAATCCCCAACGGCAGGTCAAGCAGAAATTATGATCGCCAAACATCGTAATGGTGGAATCGACAATGTCCGATTAAAATTTATTGGGCATCTCGGTAAGTTTGATAACCTTGATGATTCTAGTGGTAATTATGATGATTTGCCTTCAAGCATGAACCACGATGAAAATGCTTTTCAAACCAAACATCTGCCGTCTGCAAATGAAGCTTTTGGCAGTAATTTGAACGATGATGAGGATGATGACATGCCCTTTTAAGGTGATTTTTGGATAATAAAAAAAGAGGTCGATCAAAACCTCTTTTTTTATTTTAAACCAAATTGTAAATTATTCCTTAATTACTTTGAATGTTTTCGAGCTATCCAAAGATTTTATTTCTAATATATATGTTCCTTTTGAAAGAGTTGACATTTCAATTTCTGTCTCTTTTGCATTTATCATTTTTTCAGAAATCGTTTGACCTAACATATTACTTATTTTAGCTGATGTTATTTCTTTTGAATACCTTAAATTCAGGGTGTTTTTTACAGGATTTGGATAATAATTGAATGCAGCTGCATCAAATTGATCTACACTAAGAGCATTATTTGTCCAAGTCATAGCATCAAGCGCGACATATTCAAATGTACCTGTAGTAGTTATTGTGAACTCATCTATAGATTTATTTGAATTATCAGTTCCTCCGTAAGTAGTCAAATTTATAAATGTAAAGCCATTATTTACCAATGGATTCGAGTTAAATCCAGTACTTGCGGTCGCTGTGAAAACTGTCGATCCTGCAAGTTTTCCAGTTATTGTGCAAGACCCGGATCCTGCATTTAAGTTGGATTGACTTAAAAATAAATAAAAAGATTTTAATTTGAAGGAAGTTGACACTGGACTTTTAATTTTAAATTGAACAGGAATTCCAATATCTGCGGTTCCTGAATTATCAATATATTTATTATCGGCTGCAGTACCATTCCAGCCTGTTCCTGTAAAATTTCCAATATCAAATATTCCGCCTGCAAGAGATGTAATTGAAAAAACTAAGCTATTATCTGTAAAACTAGTGTTATTATCCGTTTCGGTTTCGAAAGTTTCCGTCGTTTGAGCGATAATGGTTCCTCCAAACAGAAAAACTATTAATAGGTGTCTGTATTTATTATTCATTTGATTTGTTTTTTAATTTTGTGATGGAAAAATTCCTTGTAAAGCAATGATATAAGTCAGAACGATAGAGGGTTGCATAATATTTATTGCTGTTGGCGTTGTGCTACCGGCTGTGGTCGAGGTTGTTCCTAATAGCGGCGTGTTTGGACTAGCAGTATTATACCCAAGAATATCTCGTGTTGCAGAATTAACGGTTATAGCAGGTGACGCGATAGATGAATTCGCTGTAGGTGCATTCGCAGCAGCTTTAGCTGAGCTCACTTTTAAAGGTTCACTATGACTATGAGCAGGCAAATTAGTTGCTGTTATAGTAATATTTTCAGTTCCAGTTTTTACTCCTTGTTGGTATACCGAACTAGCGCTAACGGCTGCACGGCCCCGGTAATCTGGCAAAGCAAAAGTAGTTCTGCCATCGCCCCCATAAGTGGTTCCCAAAAGAGAAAATAAGGCTTGATTTTGATTGATAGGCAGTAGTTGTCCTTGGCATAAAGCCCAACCTTTTGGCGCGAAATTGCCCGCAAAAAGTCTAATTTCTCCAATATATTGTTCTTGAGCATAAATTGATTTTGTTAATAGAAACAAAACTAATGCAGTATAAAATATCTTTTTCATGTGTTATATGTTTAATTTCGTAGTGGAAAAATTCCTTGCAAAGCAATACAATATACCGATGGAAGTAAAGGTTGTTCTTTACTGAATGGTAAGGAGCCTCCTGTTGTAGAAGTTGTGTTATTAGATAGAGTTATGTCAGGAGCAGTTGCGTTATATTCCGCTACAGGACGTGAAGCACTATTAAATACTTGTACTGGTGCAGCAAGTGATGTATTTGCAGAGGGCACACTCGTAGTTCCAAGGCTTGAACTCACTTTTACATCGACTGAATGTGTGTGGGCTGGCAGGTTGGCTGGAGTTAAGGTTATAGTTGAATTACCATCACTTTGGCCTAAAACTATAGCACTTAATCCCGGACTTTGGCCAGCACCCACCGCCATACGATCTCTGAGGTCTGGCAAGGCAAAATTAGTCGTTCCATTTCCCCCGTAATTTGTTCCTAAAAGTGAGAAAAGAGCTGTATTTTGGGAAATGGGTATTAATTGACCTTCGCATTTAGCCCATCCTTTAGGAACAAAATTAAAGGGGAAAAGTCTAATTTCTCCAACTAATTGATCCTGTGCAAAAATTGAATTTGCGGAAATTATAAATAATACTAGTAGAATGTATTTCTTTTTCATTTTTTAAGCTTTTAGTTTTGTGATGGAAAAATTCCAAATAAAGAAATAATATAGTTTATTCCTAACCGAGGTTTTGTGATGCTTACAGGGGTCGATGTTCCCACGGACGAAGTTGTCACTGTTTGTAAGAGAATGTCGGGTACAGATGTATTATAGCTCAAATTAGGCAAAAAAGTTCTTCCTGAAAAACTTCCTGATGTACCAATACTTGAACTAGCACTAGGGACGGTCGTAGTTGCGTTAGCATTACTAACTACAATGCGCCCTGTATGCGAATGTGAAGGTACATTGGCTGCAGTAATAGTTACAGTTTCTTGGCCGATTTTCTCTCCCAACACACGATTGCTTAGACCTGCTCCTTGCCCAACCCCAATCGGGACTCTGCCACGTAAATCTGGGACAGCAAAAGTCGATTGACCATCTCCACCATAAGTGGTTCCGATCAAGGCAAATAAAGTGTCATTTTCACTAATTTGCAGTAAGCTACCATCGCAAAAAGCCCAGCCGTAGGGAGCAAAATTTCCAGCAAAAAGCCTGATTTCTCCAATGTAAGGTGTTTGTGCAAACAAAAACTTCGAAAATAATATCGAAGCAAAAAGCAAGAGTCGTGTTTTTTTCATTTGTAAATTGGTTTAAGTGTAATAAATAATTGGTAAATAATTTTTTTTTAATGTGGATTAATAATTGTTTTTGTATCAATAGTTTAGTTGCTTCTTAATTGCTCAATTTAATTTTTATACTATTTTATTGTACGTCATTATTTAAAAAAATCTAAATTAGGTAAGTGAAATCATATTTGTATTTTTTTTCTACAAATTGCATAAATATTCGTTAAAACGACATTTTTCTAAAATTCATTTTTGCTCGACTAGTGAGATCTACTTTATTTAGATGGAATACTTTTTATTGTTTTTTAACTACAGGTTTTACAGATAAATAGGATTGCACAGTTAATAGAAGAAATGTATTTCAAGATAGAATCCGTAAAAATGAGTTGTTTTGCCTATTTTTGTGATTTGCAATATATCTCGTCGATATAAATAATTAATCCAAAATGCATCCAAAAAAGCTATTCATTATCCTATTAATCCTGATTTCGTTTTCGTCTAAGGCTTCTTTTATTTTGTTGCCAATGGACGAAACCACGCAGCAAAATCATCTGAAAGCATACGGAATTACCTATTGGTGTATTGATAAAAAATACAAAGCCAGTTGGTTGCTCAATTATCGTGGTGGTTCTTTTTTGTTGGCCGATGCACCAGAAATTAGGAAAGAATGCCAAATTCGTGGTGTAAGTTTTGAAGTACTGAGCGATGCCGAAACGAATCAAATTCTTGCTGAAATAGCCAGTCCCTCACAAAATATGGAAGCGGTTGTGCTCGAAAAAGCGCCCAAAGTTGCGGTTTATACTCCCAAAGGAAAACAGCCTTGGGACGATGCAGTAACGCTGGTTTTGACCTATGCCGAAATTCCGTTTACACCCATTTATGACGAAGAGGTTTTAGCGGATCAATTGATTCTTTATGATTGGTTGCATTTGCATCACGAAGATTTTACTGGGCAATACGGTAAGTTTTTTGGTTCCAACAGAAATTCACCATGGTATATTGAACAAAAGGCAGCATCTGAAATTTTAGCGACCAAATTAGGGTACAAAAAAGTATCTGTTCAAAAAGCTGCAGTTGCCAAAAAAATTAGAGATTTCGTCATCGGAGGAGGATTTATGTTTGCCATGTGTTCCGCGACCGATAGTTTTGATATTGCGTTGGCGGCTGATGGTGTTGATATTTGCGAACCTATGTTCGATGGAGATGCGAGTGAACCTAATTATCAATCAAAGATAAATTATGCCAATTCTTTTGCGTTCAAAGATTTTATTTTAGACCGAAGACCAGAACATTATGAGTTTTCTGATATTGATATGACCGAAAAAAGAAGAATTCCAATGGAGAAAGATTATTTTACTTTGATGGAATTCTCGGCCAAATGGGACCCAATTCCAAGTATGTTGTGTCAAAATCACACTCAATTAATAAAAGGATTTATGGGGCAAACAACAGCTTTCGATTCGAATCTTATCAAATCGAATGTGTTACTAATGGGAAGTTGTGAACTCAACGGTGAAGCGCGTTACATTCATGGGGAAAAAGGAAAAGGAATGTATACTTTTTTTGGCGGACACGATCCCGAAGATTATCAACATAGAGTGGGAGACGCCCCCACAGTTCTTGATTTACATCCCAATTCTCCAGGATATCGGTTGATTTTGAATAATGTGTTGTTTCCTGCAGCGAGAAAGAAAAAACAAAAGACCTAATAGAAAATAAAATCCCAAATTCCAATAATAATTGTAATGGAATTTGGGGTTTTTAGCCCTGATGGAAACGGCATCCTTTGTTGCCGGTGTTCGGCAACAAAGATATAGTGTACAGCAGGATTAGCTTCTAAAGAAACTATTTATTATTTTCAATCACATAGTTCAAAACTTTGGTCATCAAGTGGACTCTGTCTTTGCCCATTACATTGTGTTCGTGCATGGGGTAAGGGAAAAAATCTACCTGTTTTTCGGCTTCGATGAATTTTTTGATTAAAGCAAAATTGTGTTGCATCACTACCGTATCGTCACTTGTGCCGTGAATTAAGAGCAATTTTCCTTTTAGATTTTTTACATAATTCAAAGTGTTTGCTTCATCAAAACCTTTTTGGTTTTCGGTAGGTGTGTCCATATAGCGTTCGCCATACATCACTTCATAGTATTTCCAGTCGGTAACGGGTCCTCCGGCAACTCCCACTTTGAAAACATCGGGTTTTCTGAGCATTATGGAAGTGGTCATAAATCCACCAAAACTCCAACCGTGAATGGCTAAGCGATTGGCATCGACATAAGGCAAGGATTTTAAATAGTCGATACCTTTCATTTGGTCCTCGATTTCGTTCACGCCTAATTTTCCGTGAATCGCACTTTCGAACGCAAAACCACGATTATCAGAGCCGCGATTGTCTACCGTGAATATTAAATAACCTTGTTCTGCCATCCAATACATCCAAAGATTGGCACCGTCTAAATACGAATTGGTGATCAATTGAGCATGTGGTCCTCCATAAACATACACCAAAACGGGGTATTTCTTGGTTGGATCAAAGGTACTAGGTTTGATTAATCGTGTATATAAATCGGTGGTTCCATCGGCTGATTTAATGGTTTTAACTTCGGAAGTTCCCATTTGGTAATCGGTAAATTTGTTTTTACTTTCCAAAAGGGTAGTGGCTTTTAGATTTTTGGTGTACAATAACGATTTGGAAGGTGTTGCATGATTGGAATATTCATCGAAAAAATAACTCCCTTCAAAATTTGGTATACAAGTATGAATGCCTTGGTCTTTGGTAATTAATGTTTGATTGCCTTTTAAATCTACTTTGTATGCCAACATATTAGTTGGATTTTCGCCTGTGGATTTAAAATAAATTTCACTTCCAGCTGAATTGCTCCCAATAATTTCTCGAACTGGAAATTTATTTTGAGTCAATTGTTTGATTAATTTCCCTTCGATAGAATAATAATACAAATTATTGAAGCCCTCTTTTTCGCTAATCCAAACAAAATTGGTGGATACCTCGCTAGGGAAAAAGGCTGGATGTTCGGGTTCTACCCATTTATCATTTTTCTCATTGAGAATGGTTCTGACGAAATTACCGGTTTGGGCATCATAAACATTCAAAGACATATCGTTTTGCGAGCGATTAAGTTCTGCAATCAAGACAAATTTTTCATCGGGTGTCCAAGAAATGTTGGTCAAATAATCATCTGGATTGCCTTTTGGCGAAATGAAAACTGTTTTCTTTGTAGCCAAATTATAAATTCCTACTCTTGGTTTTTCACTTTTTTGACCGATCATTGGGTATTTTATATTCACTAATTTACCTGGTGTTTCATTGATGTCAAGTATTGGATAATCGGCAACTTCGGTTTGGTCTTTTTGGTAAAAGGCTAAAAAGTTAGATTTTGGAGACCAAAAAATCCCGTTACTAATTCCAAATTCGCTTCTCGCAAAAAACTGACCTGAAACAATGGCTTCATTGGTTTCATTAGTAACTTGGATAAGTTCTTTATTGGCATTGTAGTAATAGAGATTGTTATTTTCGGTAAAAGCCAGATTGCGTCTTTTTTTATCAAAAGTTGGGTTTTTGCAATCCGCTTTAGTTTCTTGCATCAGCGTTCCTTTTTTTGAAGAGGTCGAATAGGTATAATATTTTCCGTTTTCGGTGACAAGAAGCGCATTAGAATCGATCCATTGAACACCAAAAAAGTTTTTCAAATTGGTACCTAAAGCGGAATTGAGATCTGCCAAGGTTAGGACTTCAGTAGTTTTAGAATCTATTGCAGATACAGCAACTATTTTGGTCAAATTATCCGAATAGTAGGAGTAACTAGTGGTGTTTGGAATCCACTGAAATCCTACTAATTTATCGGCTCTAAACTGTCGGTTTTGTTCTAAAACACTTTGCTGCAGTGTCAGTTTTTTGGTTTGTCCAAAGGCGGAAATAGCAATAAAACAAGTTAAGAATACAATTGAAATTTTTTTCATAAAAGAATGATTTTGTTATTAGACAAATGTATAAAATTCAATATAAAATAAGTCCTTAGTTTGGCTGTAAACTGTGTGGGCTGAGGTTTATTGCATTTTCTTAAAAAACAAAAAAATCCCAACCTTTCGATTGGGATTTCTCTATAAGTAAGTAATCTTAAATTGAGTTGATAAAACGTTTATTTTACTTTATTAAGTATAGCTTTGAAAGCTGTTGGATGATTCATCGCTAAATCGGCAAGAACTTTACGGTTCAATTCGATGTTATTAGCTTTGCATTTTCCGATGAATTGCGAATAAGACATTCCTTCTAATCTAGCTCCAGCGTTGATACGTTGAATCCACAAAGCACGGAAATTTCTTTTGTTCGCTTTTCTATCACGGTAAGCATAGCACATTGCTTTCTCAACCGCATTTTTCGCAACTGTCCAAACGTTTTTACGACGACCAAAGAATCCTTTGGCTTGCTTCATTATTTTTTTTCTTCTTGCTCTCTTAGCAACTGAATTTACACTTCTTGGCATAATTTTTCTGTTTTTTTGTAGCAGGCGTCCCGAATTGAATCAAGGGAACTTAAGGCCATACTCCAAGGTTATTTTTAATTTTTTTAACCTAAAGAATTTTTTAAAATGGTATATTGTATTGTAGTATACTGTATATTGTCTCAGACATTTTTACATTATACAATTTACATTATACAATTATTATACGATTCTTAATTGTTGTTTGATGCTTTTCTCATCTGTTTTGTGCACTAGCGCTGAATGTGTCAAAGCTAATTTACGTTTTTTAGACTTTTTAGTCAAGATGTGACTCTTGAAAGCATGTTTTCTCTTAATCTTACCAGAGCCAGTAACTTTGAAACGTTTTTTGGCGCTAGATTTTGTTTTCATTTTAGGCATTTTTTCCTAGTGTTTTTAATTTATTCTTACTTACTTGTCTTTAGCCCCTCCCCAGCCCTCCCCATAAGGGAGGGAGTTGAGCAACATATATTATTTATCCCAGAATTCCCCCTTCGGGGGTTAGGGGGCTTATTTTTTCTTCTTCGGAGCAATAAACATAATCATTCTCTTTCCTTCGAGAACAGGCATTGCTTCTACTTTTCCAAATTCTTCAAGATCCGTAGCTAATCTCAATAATAAGATTTGACCTTGATCTTTATATATGATGGAACGACCTTTAAAGAAAACGAATGCTTTCAATTTAGACCCTTCTTTCAAGAATTTTTCAGCATTCTTTCTTTTAAACTCATAATCGTGTTCATCCGTTTGTGGTCCAAAACGAATTTCTTTCACTACAATTTGAGTAGATTTGGCTTTAAGCTCTTTTTCACGTTTCTTTTGCATGTAAACGAACTTTTTGTAGTCCATTATCTTGCAAACAGGCGGCTCTGCATTGGGCGAAATTTCAACCAAGTCCAATTCGAATTCGTCTGCTAATCGCAACGCTTCTGAAAGTTTAAAAACTCCTGGCTCGATATTTTCACCTACAAGCCTTACTTCTTGCACACCACGGATAAAGTTGTTTATCCTATGGGCATCTTTTTTTTCTACTCGAGGTTGGTAACCTCTATTGCTTCTTATTGCTATGACTTTAAAATTTAAGTTAAACTATAAATGTTTTTAATGTTTTGCCTATTTCTTCGTTTACAATTGCAGCAAATTCCTCAATTGTGACGCTCATATTGCCATTTCCTTCTTGCCCTTGACGGCGTACGGATATAGTGACATTTTTTTCTTCTTCCTCACCTACAATCAGCATAAACGGAGTTTTCTGAAGCTCCGCATCCCTGATTTTTCGACCGATCGACTCGTTTCTGTTGTCAATTAGGGCGCGAATTTCGTGATTTTCTAGCAGATTTAAAACTTTTTTCGCATAATTTTCATATTTCTCACTCAAACACAAGATAATAGCTTGTTCTGGCATCAACCATAGTGGGAATTTTCCTGCTGTGTGTTCTATTAAAATAGCAATAAATCGTTCCATAGATCCAAAAGGAGCTCTGTGAATCATTACCGGTGTATGCAATTGATCATCCGATCCTTTGTAAGTCAATTCGAAACGCTCAGGCAAGTTGTAATCCACTTGAATAGTTCCCAATTGCCATTGCCTTCCAAGGGCATCTTTCACCATAAAATCCAACTTTGGACCATAGAAAGCCGCTTCGCCATAAGCGACAACGGTTTTTAGTCCTTTATCAGCTGCAGCATTGATAATCGCGTTTTCGGCTTTTTCCCAATTCTCATCGCTACCTATATACTTGTCTCTGTTGTCTTGGTCACGCAACGAAATCTGTGCTGTAAAGTTTTCAAAACCTAACGAGCCAAAAACATACAATACCAAATCAATTACGTTTTTGAACTCTTGATCCAATTGATCTGGAGTACAAAATATATGTGCATCATCCTGAGTAAACCCACGTACGCGGGTCAAGCCATGCAATTCGCCACTTTGTTCGTAACGATAAACCGTTCCAAACTCAGCATAACGTTTTGGTAAATCTTTGTATGACCAAGGTCTTGTATTGAAAATTTCACAGTGATGAGGACAGTTCATCGGTTTCAACAAAAATTCTTCGCCTTCGGCTGGAGTATTTATTGGCTGGAAACTATCTGCACCATATTTAGCATAATGTCCTGAAGTAACGTATAGTTCTTTTTGTCCAATGTGAGGAGTAACTACTTGCTCATAGCCAGCTTTTTTCTGTGCTTTTTTCAAAAATTGCTCTAATCTATCACGCAATGCAGCGCCTTTAGGCAGCCATAATGGCAAGCCTTGTCCTACTTTTGCCGAGAAAGCAAACAATTCCAGTTCTTTTCCTAGTTTTCTGTGGTCTCTGCGTTTAGCTTCTTCCAATAATTCTAGGTGTTCTGTCAGGTCTTTCTGTTTTGGAAATGAAACTCCATAAACACGAGTAAGCTGCTTGTTTTTCTCATCACCACGCCAGTAAGCACCGGCAATACTCATAATTTTCACAGCTTTGATGATTCCGGTATTCGGAATATGACCCCCTCGACACAAATCAGTGAAAGTAGAATGGTCACAAAAAGTAATCGTGCCATCTTCTAGATTCGAAATCAATTCCGTTTTATAAACATTGTTTTTATAAACTTCCAAAGCTTCAGCCTTAGAAACGGGACGCAATTTAAATTCGTGTTTCTCTCTCGAAATTTCTAAAATGCGATTCTCAATTTTTTTAAAATCAGCCTCCGTGATTTTTTGGTCTTCAAAATCTACATCATAGTAAAACCCATTGGCTATAGCTGGCCCAAGGGTTAATTTTATTCCCGGATACATTTCCTCAAGAACCTGGGCCATCACGTGTGAAGTCGAATGCCAAAAAGCTTTTTTTCCACCTTCGTCATTCCAAGTATATAATATAAGACTGCCATCCGTCGTCAATGGAGTTGTGGTTTCTACAATTGTACCATCAAAAGAAGCCGAAATCACATTTCTGGCAAATCCTTCACTAATGCTAATTGCAACATCCATAGGTGTAACCCCAGCTGCAAACTCTTTAACCGACCCGTCGGGCAAACTAATCTTAATCATTGTTTTTAATTTTGAGAATGCAAATATAGCGCATTACAAAAACACACACAATATATAAATACAAGTTTGTACATTATATATAGGACTGATTTTTTCTAGGAGCTATTTCCTGCTGTACACTATATCTTTGCGGCCGAACCCCGGCCACAAAGGATGCCGTTTCCATCAGGGCTAGTGCAATAATGTCTATAAAGACGTTTCACCCAAATAGAAGAGTAAATAGTTCTTGTTAATAATCCGCAACGATCTTCCCAATAAATCATCAAGCTAACTGGTAACTACCTTCGTTTTTCGTCTCCCTCTCCTTGGCAGAGGGTCGGGGAGAGGGTTTTTTTTAGGCTATTTCGAGATATAAATTAGTTTTCATACTTAATTTGTTCAAGGGAGTCCCAGAAAATTGGCGTCTTTTTTACGGGCAAGGCAATACGACGAATCCTCAAGACGGTTCAAAACCGATAGAATTCTCAAAAGACATAGGTTCAAAATCAGAAAACTTCAAAAAAGACGGTTTGTAAATACCCAAAAACCAATGATTTAAAAAATACTTTCAAAAAAGATTGCAAAAGGCCTTGTATAACTCAAAAAACGTACTACTTTTGCAGCCGCATTCAAGCAGACGTTCATAGAAAACCTGACAAACGAAACGAATTAAAGTTGAAAAATTATTTTCAAAAAAGATTCAGAAAAGTTTGTGAGATTCGAAAACAGAAGTTACCTTTGCACCCCGCTAAAAGCGCAACGTTAATTGAAAGGCTGATAAGAGAAATGAGAAGAAAAGGAAAAAATATTTTTCAAAAAAACTTTTCAAAAAGCTTGCCAGAATAAAAAGAAGTTGTACTTTTGCACCCGCTAAACGAAAGAATGGCGATAGTAATAAAAAACGAAAGTTCTTAGACATATTGAATTGACAGCCGTTTTGGTTTGTAGAGACGTTGCACAGCAACGACTCGAATGAATTAAAACAAGAATAAAGAGAGTAAGAGAATCGTAGAGACGATGATTTATCGCGTCTATACAGAGATGACCACTAGAATTTGAGTCGAATAATAAGTAAGTCGCAAGACTAAACAATATACGATGAAGAGTTTGATCCTGGCTCAGGATGAACGCTAGCGGCAGGCTTAACACATGCAAGTCGAGGGGTATAGTAGCAATACTAGAGACCGGCGCACGGGTGCGTAACGCGTATGCAATCTACCTTTTGCAGAGGGATAGCCCAGAGAAATTTGGATTAATACCTCATAGTATGTGAGAATGGCATCATTTTCACATTAAAGTCACAACGGCAAAAGATGAGCATGCGTCCCATTAGCTAGTTGGTATGGTAACGGCATACCAAGGCTACGATGGGTAGGGGTCCTGAGAGGGAGATCCCCCACACTGGTACTGAGACACGGACCAGACTCCTACGGGAGGCAGCAGTGAGGAATATTGGACAATGGGCGCAAGCCTGATCCAGCCATGCCGCGTGCAGGATGACGGTCCTATGGATTGTAAACTGCTTTTGCACAGGAAGAAACAACATTACGTGTAATGTCTTGACGGTACTGTGAGAATAAGGATCGGCTAACTCCGTGCCAGCAGCCGCGGTAATACGGAGGATCCAAGCGTTATCCGGAATCATTGGGTTTAAAGGGTCCGTAGGCGGTCTTATAAGTCAGTGGTGAAATCTCCCCGCTCAACGGGGAAACGGCCATTGATACTGTAGGACTTGAATTATTAGGAAGTAACTAGAATATGTAGTGTAGCGGTGAAATGCTTAGAGATTACATGGAATACCAATTGCGAAGGCAGGTTACTACTAATGGATTGACGCTGATGGACGAAAGCGTGGGTAGCGAACAGGATTAGATACCCTGGTAGTCCACGCCGTAAACGATGGATACTAGCTGTTGGGGGCAACTTCAGTGGCTAAGCGAAAGTGATAAGTATCCCACCTGGGGAGTACGTTCGCAAGAATGAAACTCAAAGGAATTGACGGGGGCCCGCACAAGCGGTGGAGCATGTGGTTTAATTCGATGATACGCGAGGAACCTTACCAAGGCTTAAATGTAGATTGACCGTTTTGGAAACAGAACTTTCGCAAGACAATTTACAAGGTGCTGCATGGTTGTCGTCAGCTCGTGCCGTGAGGTGTCAGGTTAAGTCCTATAACGAGCGCAACCCCTGTTGTTAGTTGCCAGCGAGTGAAGTCGGGAACTCTAACGAGACTGCCAGTGCAAACTGAGAGGAAGGTGGGGATGACGTCAAATCATCACGGCCCTTACGCCTTGGGCTACACACGTGCTACAATGGCCGGTACAGAGAGCAGCCACTACGTGAGTAGGAGCGAATCTATAAAACCGGTCACAGTTCGGATCGGAGTCTGCAACTCGACTCCGTGAAGCTGGAATCGCTAGTAATCGGATATCAGCCATGATCCGGTGAATACGTTCCCGGGCCTTGTACACACCGCCCGTCAAGCCATGGAAGCTGGGGGTGCCTGAAGTCGGTGACCGCAAGGAGCTGCCTAGGGTAAAACTGGTAACTAGGGCTAAGTCGTAACAAGGTAGCCGTACCGGAAGGTGCGGCTGGAACACCTCCTTTCTAGAGCCTTAGTGTTAGTAGTAATACACGCTAAGGAAAGAAGACGAAAAATTTAAATGGAAAGAATCGAAAGATTCCATTACTCTCGCTGTTAGTTCAAATAATACAGGTAGAGACGTTGCGCTGCAACGGCTTTGCAATTTAAGTAAAACAGAGTCTCGTAGCTCAGCTGGTTAGAGTACTACACTGATAATGTAGGGGTCGGCAGTTCGAGTCTGCCCGGGACTACTATTTTCACTTAAAAAGAGGAAATTCTAGAGGTTGAAATCCTTATTTTTTTGGAATTTGGAATTTAAAAATTTGGAATTTAAAAAAATGGGGGATTAGCTCAGCTGGCTAGAGCGCCTGCCTTGCACGCAGGAGGTCAACGGTTCGACTCCGTTATTCTCCACCAAAGAAGATTCAGCAGGATGGTGCTGGAGCGTCCCGATTTTCATCGGGAAGGTCAACGGTTCGACTCCGTTATTCTCCACAAAAGCCCCTCCTAACCTCCCCAAAGGGGAGGAACAAAGAGCAATCGGCTCTCCCCCTTCGGGGGAGCTGGAGGGGGCTTAAAGTTCATTGACATATTGAGATAAAAATATTTAAAAAGTAGAAAGCATTTTGTAGAGACGTTGCAATGCAACGGCTCAAACAGAATAAACAAAACGGTCATTCTTAAATGAATGATTGGTACAATAAGCAAAATAAGGGCGTATGGGGGATGCCTAGGCTCTCAGAGGCGAAGAAAGGCGTGATAAGCTGCGAAAAGTTACGGGGATTGGCACACACGATATGATCCGTAAATACCTGAATGGGGCAACCCACTATGTTGAAGACATAGTACACCGATAGGTGGGCGAACCCGCTGAACTGAAACATCTAAGTAGGCGGAGGAGAAGAAAACAAAAGTGATTCCGTAAGTAGTGGCGAGCGAACGCGGATTAGCCCAAACCAATGTTGTTACGGCAATGTTGGGGTTGTAGGACCACGACATTTCTTGCACAAAGAATTAGAATCTACTGGAAAGTAGAGCCATAGAGAGTGATAGCCTCGTATAAGTAATAAGTGTAAAGGATAGTGGTATCCTGAGTAGGGCGGGGCACGTGAAACCCTGTCTGAATTTGGCGGGACCATCCGCTAAGGCTAAATACTCCTGAGAGACCGATAGTGAACCAGTACCGTGAGGGAAAGGTGAAAAGAACCGTGAATAACGGAGTGAAATAGATCCTGAAACCATACGCTTACAAGCGGTCGGAGCCCTTTCGTGGGGTGACGGCGTGCCTTTTGCATAATGAGCCTACGAGTTAACGTTGCTGGCAAGGATAAGTGGTTAAGCCACGGATCCGTAGCGAAAGCGAGTCTGAATAGGGCGCTTTAGTCAGTAGTGTTAGACGCGAAACCGTGTGATCTACCCATGGGCAGGTTGAAGCTGTGGTAACACACAGTGGAGGACCGAACCGGTTGTCGTTGAAAAGACTTCGGATGACCTGTGGGTAGGGGTGAAAGGCCAATCAAACTCGGAAATAGCTCGTACTCCCCGAAATGCATTTAGGTGCAGCGTTGGTCATAAAGTTATATAGAGGTAGAGCTACTGATTGGATGCGGGGGCTTCACCGCCTACCAATTCCTGACAAACTCCGAATGCTATATAATGTTTACCAGCAGTGAGGGCTTGGGTGCTAAGGTCCAAGTCCGAGAGGGAAAGAACCCAGACCATCAGCTAAGGTCCCCAAATATATGTTAAGTTGAAAGAACGAGGTTTGTCTGCCCAGACAGCTAGGATGTTGGCTTGGAAGCAGCCATTCATTTAAAGAGTGCGTAACAGCTCACTAGTCGAGCGGACGAGCATGGATAATAATCGGGCATAAACATATTACCGAAGCTATGGATTTTGCATTAAGTTGCAAAGTGGTAGGGGAGCATTCTAACAGGGTAGAAGGTGTGTTGTAAAGCATGCTGGACTGGTTAGAAAAGAAAATGTAGGCATAAGTAACGATAATGCGGGCGAGAAACCCGCACACCGAAAGACTAAGGTTTCCACAGCTATGCTAATCAGCTGTGGGTTAGTCGGGACCTAAGGCGAACCCGAAAGGGACAGTCGATGGACAACGGGTTAATATTCCCGTACTACTGTTAACTGTGATGGGGTGACGGAGTGATGAAAGTACCGCGAACTGACGGAATAGTTCGTTGAAGGCTGTAGCTATAGAATTTGTAGGCAAATCCGCAGATTTTGGCAAAGGCTGATAGTACTCGGCGTCTTCGGACAAAGAGATAGTGTACCTAAGGGCTTCCAAGAAAAACCTCTAAACTTCAGGTTAATAGTACCCGTACCGCAAACCGACACAGGTAGTCGAGGAGAGAATCCTAAGGTGCTCGAGAGATTCATGGCTAAGGAATTAGGCAAAATAGACCCGTAACTTCGGGAGAAGGGTCGCCAGCAGCAATGCTGGCCGCAGTGAAGAGGTCCAGGCGACTGTTTATCAAAAACACAGGGCTCTGCAAAATCGTAAGATGAAGTATAGGGCCTGACACCTGCCCGGTGCTGGAAGGTTAAGAGGAGATGTTATCTTCGGAGAAGCATTGAATTGAAGCCCCAGTAAACGGCGGCCGTAACTATAACGGTCCTAAGGTAGCGAAATTCCTTGTCGGGTAAGTTCCGACCTGCACGAATGGTGTAACGATCTGGACACTGTCTCAGCCATGAGCTCGGTGAAATTGTAGTAACGGTGAAGATGCCGTTTACCCGCAGTGGGACGAAAAGACCCTGTGCACCTTTACTATAGCTTAGTATTGACCTTGGATAAATGATGTGTAGGATAGGTTGGAGACTGTGAAGTGGCGTCGCTAGGCGTTGTGGAGTCATTGTTGAAATACAACCCTTTGTTTATCTGAGGCCTAACCCCACAAACGTGGGGGACATTGCTTGGTGGGTAGTTTGACTGGGGTGGTCGCCTCCAAAAGAGTAACGGAGGCTTCTAAAGGTTCCCTCAGTACGCTTGGTAACCGTGCGTAGAGTGCAATGGCATAAGGGAGCTTGACTGAGAGACATACAGGTCGATCAGGTACGAAAGTAGAGCATAGTGATCCGGTGGTTCCGCATGGAAGGGCCATCGCTCAAAGGATAAAAGGTACGCCGGGGATAACAGGCTGATCTCCCCCAAGAGCTCATATCGACGGGGGGGTTTGGCACCTCGATGTCGGCTCGTCACATCCTGGGGCTGGAGAAGGTCCCAAGGGTTGGGCTGTTCGCCCATTAAAGTGGCACGCGAGCTGGGTTCAGAACGTCGTGAGACAGTTCGGTCTCTATCTACTGTGGGCGCAAGAAATTTGAGTGGATCTGATTCTAGTACGAGAGGACCGAATTGGACTAACCGCTGGTGTATCTGTTGTTCCGCCAGGAGCATCGCAGAGTAGCTACGTTGGGAAGGGATAAGCGCTGAAAGCATATAAGCGCGAAACCCACCACAAGATGAGATTTCTTTTAAGGGTCGTGGGAGATGACCACGTTGATAGGCTATAGATGTAAAGGCAGTAATGTCATAGTCGAGTAGTACTAATAACCCGTAAGCTTATGTACACCTTTCCAGCCCCCTAACCCCCAAAGGGGGAACAAAGGGGCTGGGGAAACTTTCTAATACTTTTTATATTCTTTATCTCAGTATGTTAAGATATTGTGTAATGTTGATTAGCAAAAGCTAATTACCCATTGCAAAACGACCTTAAGGTGGTTATTGCGGCGGGGCTCACCTCTTCCCATCCCGAACAGAGTAGTTAAGCCCGCCTGCGCAGATGGTACTGCAGTTATGTGGGAGAGTATGTCGTCGCCTTTCTTTTGAAAAACCCTGTTCTAACGAACGGGGTTTTTTTGTTTTATAAAGGTTTTGGGGAATATTTAAGCCACTTTTTGCATCAAATCCAAAACCTGTGGAGCTTTAAAAATTAAGCGTAAATAGTGGCTAGACTAAAAAGGAAGAATTCTATATTTTTTACCACTGTGAATTGTGCTGTAAATGCTTTTTTTTACTACGAGCAAGAAGATTGGAAGTAGTTTATGAGTAGCGTGAGGGATGGAAGCGGCATCCTTTGTTTTCTTTCTTTAAGAAAACAAAGATACAGCGTACAGCCCGACAGCGCTGGAGCTTGCGGAAGTGGTGGCACGCCATAAAAAAACCAATCTATTGCTAGATTGGCCTTTTCGGGTTTTGGTTGGTTAGTGTTGCTTTTATGAATTCTTCCAATACATTGGATTGGTATCTGTGGTTCTTTGAAACCAATAGTCTGGGGTTACTTTGTGCCCATCTAAAGTCTTCATTTTTCGTTCGAAAATCCAAATGGTGGGATTGAAAACCATATCGGTTACTGCGACTGTGTATAATTGTGGATCTTCTTCTGTTTTTTTCTTTTCTTCGTCAATAATAACTTCAAAGCCATTGTGCTCCAATAGTTGTGTCAAGAAATCTCTGCGGGCTTCGTCAACGCCTTTTTCGACAAAAGTGACTCTTGTTTCGCCGATGCTTCCAAATGAATGTTTTCCGTCTAATGATGCCATAACTTATTTATTAAAAAGGGTGCTTAATTCAAAAATGTAATCGTATAATGGGCTGTATAATCCTAGAACAAGAATACCTAAAACGGTAGCAATTAGTCCTAGACGCATATAAATCTTACTTTTGAAATATTGAATTGGAGTCTCGCTTCTTCTGATGAACATCGCTCTTACTACCAATAAATAATAGTAAAGAGAGATCGTTACGTTGACTACTGCCAAGAAAACCAAAAAGTAATATCCTTTGCTTGCCGCTGCGGCGAATAGGAAGAATTTTCCAAAAAAACCTGCCACCGGTGGAATTCCAGCTAGGGAGAACAAGGCTAACATCATTACCAAACTTAGATTAGGATTGGTTCGGTATAGACCGTTATAATCGTCTCTGTTTTCTTTTCCGGTTTGCAATGCAATGGCTTGTACCACACCAAAAGCAGCCAGATTCGAGAACACATATACTAACACAAAATACACAACGGTAGCAGTTCCTAATTGGGTGCCAGTTATTAAACCCAAAAGGATAAAACCGGCTTGCGCAATCGATGAAAAAGCTAAGAAGCGCTTCATATTTTGTTGGCGTAAAGCGAATAAGTTACCGATAAACATAGTGGCAAGGGCAATAACATAAACGATGTTTTCCCAAACGTGCATCAAGGGTTTTAGAACGGTAAACAATAAAATCATCAAGATAAAGGCTGCGGCTCCTTTTGAAATTACCGATAAATAGGACGCAACTCCAATTGGCGCTCCTTCATACACATCGGCGGTCCAGAAATGGAACGGAACCAAAGATATTTTGAATGCCAATCCTGCAAAAAACAGAATGAAACCTAATAACGTTAAGTTACTTGAAGTTAAAACTGCTGAAATCGCTTCAAAATAAATGGAACCCGTAGCTGCATACAAAAGTGAGATACCAAATAAAGATGCTCCCGAGGCTAATCCTGCTGAAAGGATAAACTTAACTCCCGCTTCACTTGAAATTCTTTTGGATGTTTCCCAAGCTACCAAAGCTGCCACAGGCAATGTCGATAATTCTAACCCGATGTAAAACATTAGAAAATCACCCGCCGAAATCATAAAATACATTCCGAGAAGGGAAGAAAACAACAACATAAAGAATTCGGTTTCTTTATTTAGCGGTACCATTTTTTCTTTAATCCAATCGGCCGATTGAAGTAGGACTATAAATACACCCACATTTAGTGTGTTTTTGAAGAAATGAATTAGTGTATTGGTGCGAAACATTCCGCCAAATAAACTAGTTTCTTCAATAGGAAAAAATCCAAGAATTGTGTGGATTATAAATATATTAAGTGCGAAAGGCACAAGACGCCCCTTTTTGTCTTTATTTACGAAAATTTCGCCTACAATCAACAATAATAGAATTGTTAAGAGGAAAATTTCTTGTCGCATTGCGATAAAACTGTTCAAATTCATTTTAGTTATTTTATAAATGATTTAATACTCCTTGAATAAATGGTTGAAGGCTTTCCATTGTCATATCGCTCAACCAAAGTGGAGCAACACCCATACCTAACATTGGAATTAATAATAGCAAAATACCTGTTATTTCGAACCAAGTTGCCTTAGGTAAATCTAAAAACTCTTCGTTTTTTACCTCTCCCATTAGCATTATACCTAGTACACGTAAGATGTACACTGCTGTAACCACAATGGCCGATACCGAAATTACGGTGGCTACTCTGTAGAACATTTCTTCGTGTTGGAAAGCACCAACGAAGATGTTCATTTCAGCAATGAAACCACTAAATCCAGGCAAACCCAAGGATGCCAAACCTGCAATAACATAAATCACAGAAATAAATGGCATCACTTTCAATAATCCTCCTAATTTCGTGATGTCCCTTGTGTGTGTTCTTCCGTAAATCATCCCGATTAAGGCGAAGAATAAGGCAGTCATAAATCCGTGAGATAAAGATTGTAGAATAGCTCCGTTCCAAGCGGTTTTGTTCAGCATCAATAAAGCGAATAACACCATTCCAAGGTGACTCACTGAGGAATAGGCATTGATGTATTTTAAATCGGTTTGTTTTAATGCTCCAAAGGCTCCGTAAATGACTCCAATAGCGGATAATATGATGAAGAACCAAGACCATTCAATCGCGCCCAAAGGCAATAAAAACATCGCAATTCTGAATACACCATAACCTCCTAATTTCATTAAAACTCCCGCGTGAAGCATCGAAACTGCTGTTGGCGCCGAAGCGTGACCATCTGGTGACCAAGTATGAAAAGGAAATAAAGCGCCTAGAACCGCAAAACCAACAAAAGTCAAAGGGAAAAATAATTTCTGTGCTTCAAATGGAATGTTTACTTTGGCAATTTCCAAAATATTAAAGGTTAGCGCTCCTCCATCAGCATTGGAATTGAAATAAATTCCCAACACGCCAACTAATAAAACGGCAGAAGCTCCCATCAACATTAAAGTCAACTTCATTGCCGAATACTCTTTTGGCCCTGAGCCCCAAATTCCAATCAGCAAATACATCGGGATTACAGCTATTTCGTAGAACACAAACATCGTAAACAAATCGAGCGAAATGAAGAATCCGTATACTCCAGTGGCCAAAACTAAAAGCGAAATGAAAAATTCTTTGGGTAAATCATCGGTTTTCCAAGAGATGAAAACACCTGCTAAAACCACAAGTGCGGTCAATAACAATAAAGCTACCGATACGCCATCCACTCCGATGGCATAATGCACATTGAAATTTTTGAACCAAACATAATCCTGAGTGAAAAGCATTACGCTCTTATCGCCAGCTCTTTCTTTTAAATAAACGAAAAGCAAATTGATAGCCATTCCGAGTTGGACGAAACTTCCAATCATTGAAATAATTCGAGCTTGTTTTAAACCTTTGGCGAAAACCAAAGCCATAACTGTGAGTACAGGTACAATTACAAAAAGTGATAAAATATCCATATTAATTGATTAGTTTGTCCATAAATAAATAAAAACCAAGGCTATAATCACAACGCCAGAAACAAAAAACATAGCGTAATCTTGTAATCTTCCAGATTGTAATCCTTTTATTTTTTCGGAAATGATAACCGTTTTGTTTCCAATGCCTTCCATAGTTCCGTCCACATATTTCTTGTCGAATTTGGCAATAGGAGTGGAAACTAAATTGAAGATAATTTTTTTGGTAATAAACATATAGATTTCATCGAAATAGAATTTGTGATAAGTCCATTTGTAGAACATACCAAAAGCATTGGAAAATTTGTCAGCCAAATCATTTTCTTTTTTGTAGAAAATCCAAGCCAAAATAATACCGACTAATCCGGTTCCAACAGCAACCGCTGCTAGTGGTACATTCAAATGCGCTTCAAAACCCATTTTGTCGGCAGTTACAAATTCGCTGAAAGGTATAAATCCGGCTACGATACTCATTAAAGCCAAGAACAATAAAGGAAAAGCCATTGACATTGGCGATTCGTGCGGAGCGTGATGGTATTTGGTTTCTTTGCCCCAGAATATTCCAAAATACAATCGGAACATATAAAAGGCTGTCAATCCTGCTACAAAAAGTCCAACAAAATATAGTAATTGATTTTTTTCGAAAGCAGCGACTAAGATTTCGTCTTTACTCCAAAATCCCGCAAATGGTGGCACTCCGGCAATCGCCAATGCCGCAATCAAGAACGTAATATTCGTAATCGGCATATACTTGCGCAATCCGCCCATATCTTTGAGATAATTGCTGTGAACCGCGTGAATTACAGAACCAGCACCCAAGAATAATAAGGCTTTGAACATCGCGTGAGTAAACAAATGGAACATAGACGCCATATAACCAACTCCTTCGTGACCTTTGTAACTCGAAACGCCTAAAGCTAGCATCATATAACCAATTTGTGACATCGTCGAAAAAGCCAAAACTCGTTTAATATCGGTCTGGGTCAGTGCAATTACTGCTGCAAACAAAGAAGAGAAACCGCCCACATAAGCTACTATATTCAATACATATCCACCTTCGACAAAATAATACATCGGGAATAATCGAGCCACCAAATAAACTCCTGCAACAACCATTGTTGCTGCGTGAATTAAAGCTGAAACCGGTGTTGGCCCTTCCATCGCATCGGGTAACCAAATGTGTAATGGAAACATTGCCGATTTTCCGGCTCCACCCATAAATATTAGAAGCAATCCCCAAGTTATTACCGATAATCCCATAAAGGAAGAAGCTCCCCATTGCATTAGCAATCCTTCGCCTTCAGGATTTACAGCATTCAAGGTTTGAAAATCGAAAGATCCAGCATAATGACCAACTATCATAATTCCAATCAAGAAGCCAAAATCGGCAAATCGGGTAACAATGAACGCTTTTTTGGCAGCCGCAACTGCTGAAGTTTTGGTATAATAATAGCCAATTAATAAATAGGATGAAACACCCACCAATTCCCAGAAAATGTAGATTTGGAAAAGGTTGGTAGCTAAAACTAATCCTAGCATCGAAAATGTAAACAGCGATAAAAAAGCGAAGAATTTAGTATATCCGTTATCGCCGTGCATATACCCTCTACTGTAAATGTGCACCATTAAGGAAATGGTAGTTACTACAACGAGCATCATTATGGATATTGGATCTATCAAAATTCCCATATCGATGTGTAAAGTATCTGTGAAGTTCATCCAAACGGTTTTTTCTACAAGGGTTTGGTACACGCCATCGACTTTTCCGCTTACGAAGAAGTACTGGTAAGCAGCAAAATAAGAAAGTGCTGCAGATGTGGCTAATCCAGCAACTCCAATGTATCCAGAAACCGCTGGTTTGATTTTCTGGTACCCAATTCCCAAAAGCAAGAAAACAGCTAGTGGAATTAACGGAATAAATACTATATAAGAGATGTCCATAATTTAGAATATTAATACTTCATAATTTCAGTGTCCTTCACTTCAACAGAACTGATTTGTCTGTAAAGATTAATGATTATTGCAACAGCCAACGCAGTTTCGGCGGCAGCCACAGCAATAATAAAAATCGAAAAGAAAACGCCCTGCAATACATCGGGATATAAATATTTGTTGATGACAACAAAATTTATCGCCGAAGCATTTAAAATCAACTCGAGCGATATTAAAACCGAGATCAAGTTTTTTCGGGTAATAAACCCATAAATACCTATAAAAAATAGAATAGAGGTGAGGGTAAAAATTTCGTAGATGCTAATTCCGGCTATCATAATGTGTCGTCGTTTTTAGTTAGTTTGTCTCCTTTTCCAATAATGATGGCTCCAATCATAGCGGCCAACAACAGAATACTGATTACTTCAAAAGGTAAAATAAATCCGCCTGCGTCGTAGCTCAAAAGTCCACGACCGATATCTTCAACAGTGGTGGTTTTCGAATTTTCTATCACTGTGAAATCATTAGTATAAATGGTGAATAAGAAAACACCAAGTCCAATCAGACAAGCTAGGCCAGTAAGGATTTTTTTGGATAATTTGGCCATTTCCAATTGCATTTCGATATGATGTACCAATAAAACCGAGAAAATAACCAAGACGATAATCCCTCCTGCATAAACCGTCAATTGAACGGCGGCTAAGAAATTGTAATCAATTAAGAAGTAAATTCCCGCTACCCCGATGAGAACAAACAATAAGTAAATCACTGATCGAAGCATTTTGCGACTGCTTACAGAAGCAATGGCTGATACAATCATTATCAAGGCTAAAATGTAAAATATAACTTTTTCCATAAGATTAATCTTCTAGTCCAGGAACCACTTTTGATCCTGGTTTGTTTAAAACTCTAGTGAGGTACGTTCTATCGTAAACGGAATTTTCAAAATTCTGCGCCCATTTGATAGCATCGGTAGGACAGGCTTCGATGCATAAACTACACATCGTGCACATTCCTAAATGATAAATGTGTTTGTCTATCATTTTTTTCTTTTTGCCGGTTTCTGGGTCAATTTGTCTGTCCCAAATAATTTCGATACTTCCGTTCGGGCAAGCCAATTCACATTTTTGGCAACCGGTACAACGGTGTTCGTTTTTTTCGTCGTGCGGCATCACTACCTCACCACGAAAACGTTCGAACATTTGTAATGTAGCTCTGTTGTCAGGATATTGTTGGGTTATAGCCCCTTTTCTGGAATGTAAAAAATACTTTCCGGTGACACTCATTCCTGTGAGAAGTGTTTTTACACCATTATATATATCTGAAAAATAACTCATAATTTCTAAAATTGAATTGTTAATCCAAGCAATACCATCAACGCCATTATAATCAAGTTCATTAAGTTTAGCGGAAGCAAATATTTCCATTCCAATACCAGCAATTGGTCAATTCTTAGTCTTGGGAATGTCCATCGGAACCACATCATTAAAAAGATTATTGCTAATGTTTTTATTAAGAACCAAAATACACCAAGCAAAGGAATATTTTCGGTTATTCCAAAAGGAGATAAATACGCTCCGAAGAATACTGTTGTAGCGATGGAGGCGATGATAAACATATTGATAAATTCTGCCAAGAAGAAGTAGGCGAACTTCATTCCCGAGTATTCGGTGTGGAAACCAGCACCCAATTCAGATTCGGCTTCTACCAAATCGAAAGGAGCTCTATTGGTTTCGGCGGTTCCGGCAATCATATAGATGCAAAAAGCGATGATGGCAGGAATGTGTCCTTGAACAATTAGCCAACCTCCTTTTTCTTGAACTTCGACAATTTGGGATAGTTGCAAAGAACCCGTCATTAAAACCATTGTCAAAAGCGATAATCCAACGGACAGTTCGTAGCTAATGGTTTGAACACCGCTTCGCATCGCACCAATTAAGGCAAATTTGTTGTTACTACTCCAACCTGCTAATAAAATTCCGATAACTCCAATGGAGGAAATGGCTATTAAAAAGAAAATACCAATATTGATGTCAAAGGCTTGAAATTCCTTAGTAAAAGGGAAAAGCGACATCGCCATCAAGGCGGTTACGATAACAAAATAGGGAGCTAAATTGTATAAAAACTTGTCTGCTTTGATTGTTCCTGTTAACTCTTTGGAAACTAATTTCAGGGCATCGGCCATAGTTTGTAATAAACCTTGGTATCCTACTCTGTTTGGACCCAAACGCAATTGAAACCAAGCGGCTACTCTTCTTTCGAGTAAAACCAAGTACAAACCGGCAACTGCAAAAATACCGAGGTAAACTACAGCTATCAATAGCATTTCTACAATGCTTGCAGTAGTTTCTGGCATCAGGCTAAAAAGCCATTCGTGAATATTTTTTGTAATGTTCATAAGGTTAATAAGTATATTTAGGATGTTTTTTCATTTTGATATTTTACTTTAATTATAATTACTATTTATGGTTATCGCTTTCGCTAGTGCGAGCGTCACGCTCGTACCCGCAACAAAATTAATTTAAATCTATTTCTAAAATTGTACTGTCGTTGTTCCCATAATTTCTTGCACTACTATATTTCCAATCTATTGGGTCGGTCACAAAACCTGCTTCAACAGGATTGTTATGAATGTAATCTAATTTTTGCTCAAAAACTTTCAATGACCAAATTTCAATTGGGTTATTGTTTTGTTGCCAAAATTGTCTAAATTTCACATTACTGTTTTTCTTTCCAGCTCTTTCAAACATCCACAGCAACCATTCTTTTCTGCTTTCTTGAGGATTTTCTTCAATTACTTTTAAAATTTTTCTTGACGTAAATCCTTTTAAATCTCTTATTAAACCTGATGGATCACCTAATGATGATCTAAAAATTAAATGGATATGACTCGGCATAATGCAATAACCATAAATTTCCATCCCTTTATTTTTTCTACAATAATCTAACGACTCAATCATACAACCAAAATAATCATCTCTAGTAAAAACATCTATCCAATAAACAGTAGCAAAACTTATAAAATAGGCTCCATCCTTTTCGTGAAATTTATATTTTCTACTCATCGAAAAACTAAATTAATTTTACATTTGTTTGTTGGCACGAGCTAGAAGCTCGCGCTAGCGGGGGTATTGCCTTAATCCAGCAATTGTTTCTGTATAATATGTTTGCCCGTAGTTCGGTACGGAGAAAATTATCAATATAAGTAAAGTTATTTTTTTCATTTTATTTTTGAATTAATTAGTATATTGAAAATCAAATCTTCCATCTGTTATTTTGTGAAGATTCCCTTCATAATCTAATATATTATACCAAAAAGTTCCTGATACAATATGATTTTGAGTATCTAGATTAGTTATCTTTAGCTCTCCAATATTTACTTGGTCTGTAAATGTTGAATTAAAACGATAGTAATAGTAACCTGTAGCGTTCCCAAGAACATTATCTTTTAAACTCAATGTTTGCCCCTCATTAATAGATAAACTATTTGTATTTAGTGCTAATCCAATTTGATGATTATTAATATCTCTTTTGCTAAAGGAAATATGAAAATAATATCCACCATTAAAAAATTGGTAATAACAATTAGTTGAATTTAGTTCCTTATTGGGAATGAACGCTTTTCCATCTAATAAACAGCCTATTTTGTTTTCTCCACCTTGTGTTGCAGGTGGAAGTTTGTCTAATTCAGTTTTAGGTTTGTCGTCATCTTTTGAGCAACAACTTAATGTAAGTATTGCTGCAAACATAAATATTAGATTTTTCATAAAAATAATTTTATCGGTCGATATCAGGGATTACAAGGTCTAATGTTGCCATAGTTGCCACTAAATCTCCAATTTTCCCACCTACAGCAATATGATTTAATAAAGATAAATTAGAAAATCCTGGCGAACGGAATTTCATTCGGTACGGATTTTTTGTTCCAGTACTAACGATGTAAACCCCTAATTCTCCTCTTGCAGTTTCTACTTTTTGGTAATATTCGCCTTCTGGCAATTTGATTACGGTATTGGTTTTAGCAAAAAAATCACCTTCAGGAATATTGTCAATTAATTGTTCGATTATCGACAAGGATTCCCACATTTCTAAAACTCTCACTTGGTAACGGGCATAAGTATCGCCTTCGGTTTTCAATACTTCGTTGAACTTTACTTTGTCGTAAGCACTGTATGAATGGTGCTTTCTCACATCGCAAGAATAGCCAGAGGCACGACCCACAGGGCCAGAAGCTCCAAAAGAAATTGCATCTTCTTTGGTTAAAATACCAATGCCTTCCATCCTTTTTCGGAAGATGATATTGTTACTCAAAAGCAAATCGTATTCTGGAAGTTTGGTTTTGAAATGAGCGATAAACTCTTTTGTTCTTTTCACAAAATTTGGGTGAATGTCGAACATTAAACCTCCGGGAATGTTATAGTTCATCGTCAAACGAGCGCCACAAGTTTCCTCGAAAATATCGTTAATCATTTCTCGATCTCTAAAACCGTAAAAGTAAGTTGTTAAAGCGCCAACGTCCATTCCCATAACGCCCCACCACAATGTGTGAGATGCGATTCGGGTCAATTCGGCAATGATGGTTCGAATGACTTTTACACGTTCTGGAATTTCCAATTGAAGCGCATTTTCTACGGTAAGGCAAACGGCTTCGTTGTTGATATGCGAAGAAAGATAATCCATTCGGTCGGTCAAATGCACGATTTGTTGGTAACTATCGCGCTCGCACATTTTTTCGATAGAACGGTGGATATAACCTAAATCGGGTTCTACTCTTTTGATTATTTCACCGTCAATGGTCAATAAAAGTCGCAAAACGCCGTGCGTGGCAGGGTGTTGCGGCCCCATATTTATTTGATATTCTTCGGATTTAAAATTGTTGGTTATAGTTGTATCCATTTTTATGTATTTGTATGTCCGGTTTGCGGACTTAATTTTTCGTTTTTTAAACCATTAAGAATCATTTAGAAAAATTAAGGCTTAATCTTAATGAACCTTAATTTTCTTAATGGTTCAAAAGAAAAATAACTTTGTTATTTGATAACCATATTAATTTCATCTACATAATCTTTTCTCAACGGAAATCCATCCCATTCTTCGGTCAGGAAGAGTCTTTTTAGATTTGGATGATTGGTGAATTGTATTCCGAAGAAGTCAAAAACTTCTCTTTCGTGGAATTCGGCAGTACGCCAAATGTCGCAAACGGTATCTAGTATCGGGTTTTCCCGATCTTCGGTTTTTACTTTTACTACCAATTGATGTCTGTGAGTAGTGGATTCCAGATGATAAACAACACCTAATGCCGCACCCCAATCCATACCAGTTAAGCAAAACAAATAATCGAAATTCGTTTCGGGATTGCTTTTTAATTGCGTCATTAGTGCGTGAAGTTGTTCGGGCGGAACAGTGATATTTAAAAACTGGGATTTCTCTGCAGTGAATTCCAATTCGGGAATCCAACTGATTATTAAATTTTGTAAGGCTTCGTTAATCATAACTATTAGTGTATTAAACAATTATATACGAGGTTAGAGATTTGAGGTTTGAAATCTTAAACCACTTTAACTTCTATTGTCTCGCTTCTTTGTGATGTTGTGTAATTCGTAACCGCATATTTTTTGGCTGAACTAAAATGTAATGCGAAACGGTAATTCCACTAAATTAGAGACTAGCTCAAAACGGTCGAAATGCGACGGATTAATTTAACTTCGCA
Organism: Flavobacterium nackdongense; assembly: GCF_004355225.1. Lineage (NCBI taxonomy): Bacteria > Pseudomonadati > Bacteroidota > Flavobacteriia > Flavobacteriales > Flavobacteriaceae > Flavobacterium > Flavobacterium nackdongense. Next base: position 3,654,355 of record NZ_CP037933.1, read on the forward strand.
AATTTAACACTACAGCCTTCGTCACAATTGATATAAATTGGTTTTAATATTAATTGTGTATTTGTGATTGTTTCAATTTTCTCAATAAAGTTGTTTGTAAAACCCGAACAATTATATGTCATCGAAATTTCATTGGTAGATGAAATAGTATAACTCCCAGTTGTACATTCGCTGTGTTTTGTTGAATTAAAAGTTCCGTTACTTAAGAGTTCAATTGTGTAACCATTAGTTATTGTGTGCCAACTTGGACTACTTCCACCATCGCTATTATATAACTCTATCTGTTTCCACTTTCCAACTACACTTGGTTTTGTTGAATTGTCGCCCTCACTTTTTGAGCAACTTAATGCTGAAAAATATAGGATTGCTAAATAAAATATTGTTTTCATAATTTTAAGATTTTATTTTTGATTTTTTATTTTTGTTTTGAGTGTTGAAAAAAAGTAGTTTTTAGCGAAGTCAAAAACTACTTTATAAATATCTTTATTCTACTATTATTTGATGACTTTCAGTTTGGTCATTAATGAAAATCTTCAAGACATAAATCCCTTTACTTAGTCCACCAACTGATAAAGTAGCTTTATTGTCTATAATTTTTACTTTTGATTTTGATTGCTCCATTAAATCAAAAAGTTCTCCTGATATTTTCGCTTTTTATTTTTTAAAATGTTAATAATTTATCATTTTTTTAGTCTGTTATCTTTTAAAAATTCAGTTTAATTGGTCTTAAATAGTTCTTTCAGCTTACTAAATATCTGTTTCATACTCATTCCAATGTTGCGAAATCTGTCGCATAACTTCCAACCTCTCACAGTCCTTCGTCAAACCCATCTACAGGGAAAACTTTATTTTTCATGCTTTCTGTTTTGATTTTTGCCTGAAGCATCAACATTCCTTCTAGCAAAGCTTCTGGACGAGGCGGACAGCCTGGAACATAAACATCTACAGGGATAACGTGATCGGCTCCTTTTACAACAGAATAGGAATTGTAAAAAAATGGTCCACCAGAAATGGCGCAGGCACCCATTGCAATGACGTATTTTGGTTCTGCCATTTGATCATACAAACGGCGTAAAACTGGTGCCATTTTGTTGACAATGGTTCCTGCAATGATGATTAAATCGGCTTGTCTTGGCGAAGGCCTCGCAACCTCGAATCCAAATCTAGAATAATCGTGACGAGCAGCTCCAGTTTGCATCATTTCGATAGCGCAACAGCTGGTTCCAAAATAAAGGGACCAAAGCGAGTTCGCCCGTCCCCAATTGATGATATCATCTAATGAAGTGACCAAAATATTGGCCCCGTTACCTCCAGGAATTACTTTTCCTGGGAAATCTGCTGGTATTTCAGATGTATTATTTACTCCCATTTTAATGCTCCTTTTTTCCAAGCGTAGGCTAAACCTAAACCTAATATTACTAAAAAGATGATGATTTCGACAAAAGCGACCATTCCAATTTCTTTAAAAACGACTGCCCAAGGAATTAAAAAGGCTACCTCGACATCAAAAACCAAGAATAAAATAGCGTACAAATAGTAGCCCACTTTAAACTGAACCCAAGTGGGGCCAATGGTGGTCATTCCGCTTTCATACGGTTCTCGTTTTTGTGTATTGTCTGACTTTGGCGAAATTAAATTAGAGAGGAAGTTGGCACCGGCGACCAGAACTATTCCGGCTAGTAAGAAAACTATAATTGCTTCTGAACCCATATATTTAAATTTTATTTATTGTAATACTTCGCAAATTTACATTATACAATCTACTATTCCTATAGGGTAATAGATTTTAATGTTATTTTTTTATTTCACTTCATACGTCTCTCCCGAGAAGAACAAATCATCGGTTTTTGTAAAACTAGAATTGGCTTTTACTTGCGCTGTCAAGGCATCTTCTCTTTCCTCTAAAGTGACATCATCAAAACTTCTGATCACTCCTACTGCCAATGGATATTGCATTCGAACCAACATATAATGCAAAGTTGGGTCCTGTTCTTTGGCATTGTGTACCAAAAGATCTTCCTGAGTGATTCCGTCCTCGCCAATAGTTACTACTTCTAATTTTAGTCCTTTTAAAACTAAACCTTTGTCACGATTTTTACCAAAAATCATTGGTTTTCCGTGTTCCAAATAGATTTGTTTGTCTTCTTTTACGTCTTTATCGGTAAGATGATTGAAGCAACCGTCATTAAAAATCACACAATTTTGTAATATTTCGATTAAGGATGTTCCTTTGAATTGTTGTGCTTCGATAAAAATTTGTCCCATTTCTTTGGGGCTTCCGCCACCGACTCTTGCAAAAAACCGCGCTTGAGCGCCAAGAGCCAATTCTCCCGGAGAAAAAGGAGGTTGCGTATTTCCGTAGGGGGAAGATTTTGTTTTTTGACCAATTAAGGAAGTAGGAGAGAACTGCCCTTTGGTTAAACCATAAATTTCATTGTTGAAAAGGATGATATTCAAATCGATATTTCTACGTAAAACGTGGATAAAGTGATTTCCTCCAATAGCCATTGCATCGCCATCACCAGTTGCTATCCAAACGCTTAAATTAGGATTGCCTAGTTTTATTCCAGAGGCAATTCCGGGTGCTCTACCGTGAATACTATGAATTCCGTAGGTGTCTAAATAATAAGGAAAACGGGAGGAACAACCAATACCCGAAACGAAAACGACATCTTCTCTAGCCACTCCCATTTCTGGAAGTATTTTTTGCATCGTACGTAAAATAACATAATCATCGCAACCGGGGCACCATCTTACTTCTTGGTCACTGGTAAAATCTTTGGCGGTATATTTTTTTTCTATAGTCGTTTCCATATTTATACAAGTGATTTAAATTCGTGAATTAAGTCATCATTGGCAAAAGGTAATCCTTGTACTCTATTGAATTGTAAAAAGTCAAATGTACTGTGTTTAATTTTTAGAATGCTAGCAAATTGGCCACTATTCAACTCACAAACAAGAATTTTTTTGAATTTGGACAGAATGTCGGCGGTATTTTTTGGCATTGGATTAATGTAGTTGAAATGAGCATAACCAATGTTTTTATGGCCTAGTTCATTCATTTGTTTCACCGCCGAATGCAAAGAACCATACGTTCCGCCCCAACCAATGACCAATAGATCACCTTCTGCAGCAAATTCAGTTTCTAAGTCTGGAATATTGAATTGTACTCTTTCGATTTTTTCGGCTCTAATTTGAGTCATTTTCTCGTGATTCTTTGGTTCATAAGAGATATTTCCGGTAACGGCATCTTTTTCTAAACCTCCGATTCGGTGTTCTAATCCTGGAGTTCCTGGAATTGCCCAATTGCGCGCCAATGTTTTCTCGTCTCTATCGTAAGGATGCCAGTTTTCTTTGACTGCTGAAATTTTATTGTTTTTGATTTCGGGCATTTCAGCTACGGTTTTGATTTTCCAAGGAGCCGCTCCGTTCGCAATATATCCGTCAGTCAACAAAATAACAGGTGTCATATGTTCTAATGCCAATCGCGAGGCCTCATAAGCGAAGTTAAAACAATTGGCCGGAGTGCTTGCTGCTATTACAATAACAGGACTTTCGCCATTTCGACCATAAATTGCTTGCAATAAATCCGATTGTTCGGTTTTGGTAGGCAAACCGGTCGAAGGGCCACCTCGTTGGACATCGACGATCACTAAAGGTAATTCCGTCATAATCGCCAAGCCAATCGCTTCTCCTTTTAATGCCAATCCAGGTCCCGAAGTAGTTGTGATGGCCAAATCACCTGCAAATGCGGCGCCAATTGCCGACGTAATTCCCGCAATTTCGTCCTCAGCCTGAAATGCTTTCACTCCAAAATGTTTGTGCTTGGCTAATTCGTGTAAAATATCGGTGGCAGGTGTTATTGGATAAGATCCCAAGAATAATTCCAAGCCTGATTTTTCGGCTGCTGCCAAAAATCCCCAAGCCGTTGCCGTGTTCCCCATAATAATTCTATAGGTTCCCGCAGGCATTTTGGCCGGAGAAATGGTATAGGAATTCGGAATAAGTTCTAAGGTTTCGGCAAAATAATAGCCCGCCATTAAAACCTTAGTATTGGCTTCAATTAAATGTGGTTTGGATTTGAATTTATCATTAAAAAATTCGATGGTATGTTCGGTAGAGCGGTTGTACATCCAATAGATCATTCCCAGAGAAAACATATTTTTACTTCTCGTAATCGATTTCGTATCCAAACCAGCGACATCTTTCAGAGCTTCTTTGGTTAATGAAGTCATATCGACTTCGATCACTTTATAATTATCAAGGCTTCCGTCTTCTAATGGATTGGAGGTGTATTCCGCTTTTTCTAAATTCTTTTTGTTGAAAGCATCGGTATCGACGATTACTGCGTGGCCGGGTTTCAGCGCGTACAGATTCGTTTTCAGGGCAGCAGGATTCATCGCTACTAGCAAATCGACGCTATCACCAGGCGTACTAACTTCGACACTGCCTATGTGTACTTGAAATCCAGAAACTCCGTACAAACTCCCTTGAGGCGCTCTAATTTCTGCTGGATAATTAGGGAAAGTGGCAATGTCATTTCCAAACATTGCTGAAGTGTCAGAAAATTGTGTTCCGGTCAACTGCATTCCATCACCAGAATCTCCTACAAAACGAATAACGACAGCTTCTAGTTTTTCAGCTTGTGGTTTTGTTTTTGTTCCAACCATAATTGTTAGTTTTTTTTCATTAATTAATAATTATTTTTAATAAATGATGAGCCAAATTTAATTTCACTTTTCCAATTAAAATATGACGATTATCATATAAAAGTAATAAAAAGACATTTAATTTTACAGGGAATTAAAAAATATATATGTTATGGCAATAATTATTACGGACGAATGTATCAACTGCGATGCCTGTATTTCAGAATGTCCAAACAACGCAATTTATGAACCGGATACCAAATGGTCTTATGCAGAAGGATCTGCTTTGAAAGGGATGGTAAAAAATCTTATTGGAGTAGAAATTGATGCCAATGAAGAGCACGATCCAATTTCTGACGAGTTTTTCTACATTGTAGCAGACAAATGTACAGAGTGTAAAGGTTTTCACGACGAGCCACAATGTGCTTCAGTTTGCCCTGTTGACTGTTGTATACTTGATGAAAATCACGTAGAAACAGAAGATCAATTATTAGGTAAAAAATCTTGGTTGCATAATGAGTAAATCATTGAGATAAAAAAAGCTAAACTGCTAATCGGCACTTTAGCTTTTTTTTGCTCTTAAAATTAAATTCCGTCAAGTAATTTGTCGATTGAATACTAAGTCACAAATTCAAGATGGTTTAAAAACATTGTAAAAAATGAACAATAAAACATTTAAAAAAGTAATTTGTGACGGGAATGAGGCAGTAGCACTTATTGCTCACAAAACGAACGAGGTCTGTGCGATTTACCCAATTACGCCATCCTCTCCAATGGGTGAACACGCCGAGCTTTACAGTTCAAAGGGTAAAAAAAATATTTGGAACAATATTCCTCGAATTGTAGAAATGCAAAGCGAAGCAGGTGCTGCAGGAACTGTTCACGGCTCTTTACAGGCGGGTGCGCTAACTACAACGTTTACGGCCTCGCAAGGGTTGTTGTTGATGATACCTAATATGTATAAAATTGCTGGTGAATTATTGCCTTGCGTAATTCACGTTGCCGCCAGAACAGTGGCTACTCACGCACTGTCTATCTTCGGAGATCACTCTGACGTGATGGCTTGCAGACAAACAGGATTTTCGATGTTATTTGGTGGTTCAGTGCAAGAAGCACACGATTTTGCCCTGATTTCTCAAGTGGCAACATTGAAAACCAGAGTGCCATTTATGAATATTTTTGATGGTTTTAGAACCTCGCACGAAATTTCAAAAATTGACAGCATTCCAGACGAAATCATCAAAGCGATGATGCCAGAAGATAAAGTTATGGCACACAGACAACGATCCTTAGACCCTGATCGTCCAGTTTTAAGAGGTACAACTCAAAATCCCGATGTATTCTTCCAAGCCAGAGAAGCTGCAAACGGATTCTTTGATGCTGTTCCGGCTGCTGTTCAAGAAGTAATGAACGAATTCTACGAGCATACGGGACGTAAATACAATTTATTCGACTATATGGGGCATCCTGAAGCCGAGAGAGTAATTATCATTATGGGTTCTGCCGAAGGTCCTGTAAAAGAAGCTCTTGAAATGATGCTTGAGGAAGGTGAAAAAGTAGGGGTAATTTTTGTTCGCTTATTTAGACCGTTCGCCATCGATGCCTTTGTTGATGCTTTACCCAAAACAGTTCAGAAAATTGCTGTTATGGACAGAACCAAAGAACCAGGAAGCATTGGAGATCCACTTTATTTAGACATTGTGACTGCACTTGTTGAAAGCGGAAGAGAAATGCCTATCGTGGTTGGAGGTCGTTACGGATTGTCATCCAAAGAATTTACTCCTGCGATGGTCAAAGGAATTTATGATGAATTATTAAATAAAAAACCTAAAAATCACTTTACCATCGGTATCAATGATGACGTGACTTTCCACAGTTTGTATTATGATACCAATTTTGATTACAAAGGAAAATCAATTAGCTGTATGTTCTATGGTTTAGGTTCTGATGGAACTGTTGGAGCCAACAAAAATTCCATCAAAATCATTGGAGAAACTACCGATAATTACGTCCAAGGCTATTTCGTTTATGACTCTAAAAAAGCCGGAGCTCAAACTATTTCTCACTTGCGTTTTGGTCCAGATCCAATCAATTCTAACTATTTAGTAGACAAGGCCGATTTTATTGCCAGTCATAAATTTAACTTTATTGAAAAATTCAATATGATTGCCGACCTGAAACACGGTGGAACGTTCTTATTGAATTCTCCTTATTCTAAAGAAGAAATTTGGGGAAGATTACCCATCCAAATTCAACAAGGAATCATTGATAAAGAAGCTAAATTTTATGTGATTGACGCCACCAAAGTAGCATTTGAAGCCAGCCTTGGAAAAAGAGCGAATACGATTTTGCAAACTTGTTTCTTCGCCATTTCTGGTATTTTGCCTAAAGAAGAGGCGATTAAAAAAATTAAAGATGCCATCGTTAAATCCTACTCTCATAAAGGAGAGAAAGTGGTGAATATGAACTTCAACGCCGTGGATAAAGCTTTAGAAAATCTGCACCAAGTGGATTATCCAAAAGTAGCTACCAGCGAAAGACATTTGGCATCGGCAATGAAAAACGCTCCGGATGGATTTGTTACTGAAGTATTAGAAAAAATATTAGCCGGTTTCGGAGACGATTTACCAGTGAGTGCTTTCTCGATAGACGGAACTTTCCCGACAGGAACTTCGCAATTCGAAAAAAGCGGTATTGCTGACTTTATTCCAGTTTGGGACGACGAAAACTTATGTACACAATGTAATAAATGTGTGGCTATTTGCCCTCACGCTGCCATTCGTTCTAAAGTAGTTACTAATGATGAATTGGCAAAATTCCCGGGCACACTAAAAAGCGTTCCTGCGATAGGAAGACCCTTTGCCAAAGAAAATGAGTCTTATATTTTGCAAGTTTCTCCAGAAGATTGTACAGGTTGTGATCTTTGCGTAGTGGTTTGTCCTGCTGTAAGCAAAGAGAAAGAAAACTTCAAGTCGATCAATATGAGGAAAAAAATTGAACACGATGTTGTTGAAAATGTAAATTGGGATCATTTTGTAAGTTTACCATACTACGACCGAACTTCGTTGCAAATTACGAATGTAAAAGGCTCTCAATTTTTGGAACCATTATTCGAATTCTCAGGTGCTTGTTCCGGTTGTGGTGAAACGCCTTATATTAAGATGATTACACAATTGTACGGCGATAGTATTATGATTGCCAATGCAACAGGTTGTTCTTCTATTTACGGTGGAAACTTACCAACTACACCTTATAAAACCAATGAATTTGGAAGAGGTCCAGCTTGGGCAAACTCACTTTTCGAAGACAATGCCGAGTTTGGATTAGGTTTAAAATTAGGATTATCCAAAAAACAAGAAATTGCGGTTGATTTATTAAAATCATTGGAATCAGTTGTGGGTAGTGAATTGGTAAACGCCATTCTAGACAATCCTGAAGATACCGAAGCCTTGAAAAACGAAAAATTTGCTCAAATTGATGCACTTAATAAAATATTGGCCAAAGTAATTGATAACGCAGATGCCAAAAAATTAAGCCAATTGACGGAGTATCTTCGTAAAAAAGCAGTTTGGATCTTTGGTGGAGACGGTTGGGCTTATGACATCGGATACGGTGGAGTGGATCACGTTTTATCTACAGGAGAAGACATTAATATTTTAGTAATGGACACTGAGGTGTATTCGAACACTGGTGGACAAGCCTCTAAATCGACTCCTCTTGGAGCGAGTGCTAAGTTTACTATTGGTGGTAAAAAAACAGGTAAAAAATCCCTAGCACTTCAAGCTATTTCTTATGGAAATGTGTATGTAGCTCAAATTGCAATGGGAGCCAAAGATTTACAATCACTTAGAGCGATTGAAGAAGCGGCTGCTTATCCTGGACCATCATTGATTATTGCTTATTCTCACTGTGGTGAACACGGGTACGAATTGAAACACGCTATTGACCAACAAGAAAAAGCGGTTGATTCAGGGTATTGGCCATTGTTTAGATTCAATCCTATGGAAGCAAAAGGCAAGAAATTCAAATTAGATTCTAAAGCGCCATCCATCCCTTTGAGCGACTTTATGTACAACGAAGCACGTTTTACTAGAGTGGTAAAAGAGAATGCTACTTTAGCAGCTGAATTATTGACTCAAGCTCAAGAAGAAGTAGATACTAAATGGGAAAGATTGGAATTGTATAGAGATTTGTAATAGCTTCTATCTAATTTAAAACTGCCCAAAAAAAACAGTATAAATAGTGAATGTGAAAAACCTACTCGGGATGTAAAATCTTGGGTAGGTTTTTTTATGACTTTCGACTACAAATTCTAGAAAAAATAAAAAAAAGTTATGCCAATTACGGAAAACCGTAAAATAGAATGTTGTGGACTTTGTAATTTTGAAATTATAATTAAAAACGTACAAAAAAACACTATTTTATATTTGTGTAAAAAAAGGAAAAAACTTATATTTGGTAATAATTTTATAAGTAAATATATAATAAATTTTTTGTATTTATTTGATCTGCAAAGTACTAAAAAAACAATAAATTTTCAATTTATGAAACTGCAAAAAAGGATGTTGTTGCAAGACCATAGCCCGCCAAAAAGAGAACAGAATAATTATAATTTTACAATTTTTAACCTAATAAACAATTATGAAAATACATAAAATATTTTTTATTATAACAATTTTAGTTACTCTTTCGGCTCATTCTCAAATTACAAAAGGGAATTGGATGGTCGGAGGAAGTGGTAGCTTCACAAACTACAAAAGCACATATCCAGACAATAACGCTAAATCAACTCAAGCTGGTTATGCCCTAGATTTAGCACCAAATGTAGGTTATTTTGTGGTGGATAATTTTTCAATAGGAAGTATTGTCGGTTTTTCTTTCAATAACCCCTCAGGTTCTGAGAATAATAGTTTGAGTTTCGGATTAGCACCTTTTGTTAGGTACTATTTTAGAAAGTCTGATAAAATTATTAACCCTTTTTTTCAAGCAAGTTACAGTTTTAATATAAGTAGGAATCAAATACAAGAAGGTAATAGAAAATCGTCTGACTATAGACTCAAAGGAGGTACGGCCTTTTTTTTAAACAGTAGTGTTGCGCTTGAAATTTCAATTGAATATAATTCGGCGATAAACAATTATAATAATTTTCAATATGATAACTTCACAACTGGAGTCGGATTACAAATACATTTAGAAAAAGGATAAAATTAAAAAAAAACTCTAAAAATGAAAAATTACTAACTCTTTTTGACTGCATTCCCCAAAAAAAATCATATAAACAACCTATTAGAAAGCCATCGAATAGCTGTTGAATAAAAACTGGATTATTAAATTAAAAAAGCCTACTCGAGATGTAAAATCTTGGGTAGGTTTTTTTAATTATGATTTTTAACTAAAAATCGATAACCAAGGCATCCTTGTCAATAAAATCAAAATTATCTCAATTTCAAATTAGTTTTTTCTCAATTTATAATTGTATTTTTGCAGCGTTTTTGCAAACTATTCGCTTGCATTTTTACCGAACAACAACAACTACAACACCAATAAAATGAATCAAACGAAATATATTTTTGTTACAGGCGGAGTTACGTCTTCTTTAGGGAAGGGGATAATTGCGGCTTCATTGGCAAAACTATTACAGGGAAGAGGCTATCGAACGACAATCCAAAAATTTGACCCTTACATCAATGTCGATCCGGGAACTTTGAACCCTTATGAGCACGGAGAATGTTATGTAACCGATGATGGTGCTGAAACCGATTTAGATTTAGGACATTACGAGCGCTTTTTGAATGTGCCCACATCTCAAGCAAATAACGTGACCACAGGAAGAATTTACCTATCGGTTATCGAAAAAGAACGAAGAGGTGAGTTTTTGGGGAAAACGGTTCAAGTGGTTCCTCATATTACCAACGAAATCAAAGACAGAATGCAATTGCTTGGTAAAACAGGTGATTTTGATATAGTAATTACGGAAATTGGTGGAACGGTTGGGGATATCGAATCTTTGCCTTATATCGAGTCGGTTCGTCAATTGGTTTGGGATTTGGGCGAAAACAACGCTATCGTCATTCATTTGACTTTGGTTCCTTTTTTGGCAGCAGCCGGAGAATTAAAAACAAAACCTACGCAACACTCTGTTAAAACATTGATGGAAAGCGGCATCAAAGCCGATATTTTAGTGTGTAGAACGGAACACGAAATATCGGATGATATTCGAACTAAATTGGCGCTGTTTTGCAATGTAAAAAGAGAAGCCGTAATCCAATCGATCGATGCTTCTACAATATATGAAGTGCCAAATTTGATGCTCGAAGAAGGTCTTGATGTGGTAGCCTTGAAAAAATTGGATTTACCTAAAAAAGCGGCTCCCGATTTGAAACATTGGAACACCTTTTTGAAAAGATTAAAAAACCCAAAACATACCGTTAATATCGGATTAATTGGAAAATATGTAGAATTGCAAGATTCTTATAAATCTATTTTAGAAGCTTTTATTCACGCTGGAGCTTCTAATGAAACTAAAGTAAACGTGGTGTCGATTCACTCTGAATTTTTGGATGCCTCGGACGTAGCAGAGAAATTAGCTGGTTTAGATGGTATTCTTGTATCACCAGGTTTTGGAGGTCGTGGAATCGAAGGGAAAATAGAAGCTGTTCGTTATGCACGTGAAAATAAAATTCCGTTTTTAGGAATCTGTTTGGGAATGCAGATGGCGATTATTGAATACGCCAGAACAATTTTAGGATATGCCGATGCCAATTCTACAGAGATGAATCCAGAAACATCACATCCGGTTGTCGATTTAATGGAAGAACAAAAAAACATTACCGATAAAGGAGGGACAATGCGTCTTGGCGCTTGGAAATGTGATTTGAAACCAGATACTTTGGCATCTAAAATATACGGTTCGGCAACAATTTCTGAACGCCATCGTCATCGTTATGAATACAATAATAATTATGTTGAAATTTTAGAAAAAGCGGGGTTAAAAGCTTCGGGAGTTAATCCGGAAACCGGTTTGGTCGAAATTGTAGAATTAGAAAACCATCCTTTTTTCATTGGTGTGCAATACCATCCTGAATACAAAAGTACGGTCGAAAACCCACATCCTCTTTTCGTGAATTTTGTGGCAGCAGTAGTGAAAGCAAAGAAAAAATAAGCCCCCTAGCCCCAAAGGGGGAATTAAGGTTGGAATATAAATGTAACAATTTGAATTAAGATTGTACAAATACTAGAATTTAATAATAAATAAACACATTCCAGACGCCGCTCCCTCTCCTTTGGTGAGGATTGGGGTGAGGAATAAAAATTAAAATGGAAGAAAAAAAATTAGACCTCAATTCAATCATTGGATTTATATTGATATTTGGAATCTTGATTTGGATAATGTATCAAAACAAGCCTTCGGAAGCTCAAATCGCAGCTGAAAAAGCTAAAAAAGAGTTAGTTGCCCAAAAAGATGCTCAAACCAAAGCAGCAGCGCTTAGCCCTAATGCAGCACCCATAGCCGCAATAGTGGGTGATTCAGCCCAATTGGCTCTAGCTCAAAAAACTTTGGGAGGTTTTGCTTATTCTGCAACCCTTGCGTCAGCGAAAGAGGGTTTCACCACTATCGAAAACGAAAAAGTTATTCTGAAAATCGCCAATAAAGGTGGTTTTATCGTTGAGGCTACTTTGAAAAATTTAGAGAAATTCCAAAAAGGTTCAGGGAAATTGGTAGAATTGATTAAGAACAATAACGCCAATTTGAACATTCAATTGCAAACGACAGATAATCGTACTTTAAACACCAAAGACCTTTATTTCGAGCCAAGTTTGACTAAAATTGGAGCTGACCAAATTCTTTCGATGAAATTGAAGGCGGGTGCCAATGAATTTCTAGAATACAAATACATATTGAAACCAAACGATTATATGATTGGTTTTGATTTGCGTTCTCAAGGACTGAATAAAGTGTTGAATACTGCCAAACCATTGGATTTAGAATGGAGTATGAAAACCTATCGTAATGAGAAAAGTATTTCGTACGAGGATCGATATACTGACATCCGTTATGAGTATGAAGAGGGGAAAAACAACAGTACTGGACTCGGTAAAGATACCGAAGATAACCCAATTAAAGTGTCTTATATTGCCTTCAAACAGCACTTTTTCTCTACCATTTTATTGACCGACAAACCTTTCGAAACATCAAAACTGCATTCAACTAAACTAGTTGTAGACGAAACGATCGATACTGTATTTACAAAACAATTGAAAGCAAATGTTCCTTTGGCGTTCAGCAATGGCGAATTAAACTATAAAATGAATTGGTACATTGGTCCATCCGATTATAAGACTTTAAAGGGGTATGACAAAAATCTAGAAAAAATTATTCCGCTCGGCTGGGGAATTTTTGGTTGGATTAATATGTTTATTTTCATACCATTGTTTGGATTTTTAAGTACAACTTTAGGACTTTCGTTGGGAATTGCAATTATCATATTTACCATTTTGATTAAAGTGGCAATGTCTCCCATTACCTTTAAATCGTTCTTATCGCAAGCAAAAATGAAGGTATTGCGTCCTGAAATTACCGAATTGGGAGAAAAATTCAAGAAAGATCCAATGAAGAAGCAACAGGAAACAATGAAATTGTACAACAAGGCTGGAGTAAATCCGATGGCGGGTTGTATTCCGGCATTGATTCAACTTCCCTTTATGTATGCGTCGTTTCAGTTTTTCCCTTCGGCATATGAATTGAGACAAAAAAGTTTCCTTTGGGCCGACGATTTGTCCTCATTCGATGCAGTGGTGCAACTTCCGTTCCATATTCCATTATACGGAAATCATATAAGCTTGTTTCCGATATTAGCATCTATTGCTATTTTCTTTTATATGAAAATGACTTCGGGTGATCAGCAAATGGCGGCGCCACAACAAGAGGGTATGCCTGATATGGCCAAAATGATGAAGTATATGATTTATATTTCGCCCGTTATGATGTTGATATTCTTCAATAGTTATGGAGCAGGATTGAGTTTGTATAACTTTATTTCGAATTTGATTACCATTGGAATTATGATTGTTATCAAACGTTATTTCATCGATAGCGATAAAATTCACGCGCAAATTCAAGAAAATAAATTGAAAGAACCTAAAAAACAAGGCAAGTTCCAACGCAAATTGCAAGAAGTGATGGAACAAGCCGAAGCTGAAAAAGCAAGAAAGGCTAAGAAATAGTCATAAAAAAATCCCGAAAATAGAATGCCCCAAGAAGTTTTTAACTACTCGGGGCATTTTTTATGAGTAAAATAGTAAAATGTTACTTTGTTCCTAAAACTCAGATAAAATATTTACAATACTAAAAGACTATTTATTGCTCCGTAGGAGTCTCAACGCACGAGAGTAGGGACGCTTTGCAGCATAACAAACGGAGTAGTTAGGTTGGGTAAATGTTTATATAATAGTTATTTAGAATTTAAACTGAACGCTTTAAATTGAACACTAACTCTTAACTTCTTTGTTGAAATAAACCAAGTAGTAATACATTTGTTTTTCTTCGTCCCAACCTTTTTCTACAAATTTCTCGGCACTTTCTGGATTGATGAAATCCATTTTGATTTGAATTTGTGTATCTAAGTTGATCACGTTTTTTATCGACTTACGAGCATCTGAAACTGCTGCATTGGCAATGGGAAAAGTGGTGACATCTTCAATGCTGTATTTTTCGCCTTTGTCCACTTTATAGTTTTTGAATTCTGGAATCAAATCGGGATTGTCTAGCACTTCATTCAAGAAATTGCTTTCTTCAAATTGATCGTTTTTGGCAAAATAATTCACAGAACGGTTCATAAACATCACTTCTTCTTTTTTGTCTTCGGCAGGAAAAACAACGTCTTTCGCAAATCCTTGACAGAATTTCAAGTATTTTTTGGTGATAAAATTCTCGTCTTCAAATGCATCTACCGAAAGGAAATGTTCCAACCAATACCGCGCATCATAACGGTTGTTGTCAACAGTTAAGATTTTGTAGCCTTCTTCTTTTTTATAATTGAAAATAAGACATCCTTTGTCGAGTTTGCTGAGGTTGATACCGTGTTGCAAAATCATTTCTAGGTTGGATTCTTTTTCTTCAAATTGAAGGAAATCCGATTGCAATTCACTTTTAAAAATGCCAATAGCATCGACCACATTATTGTCGATGTTGATATTGGTCAAATGTGTTATATAAACTTCCCCATTTTTGATGTGTGGGTGGTTCGATTGCTCGAATAAATGAGTGGTTATTTGCTTAGAAACTTCGTGCAAACTGCTTGGATTCTCGAATATTTGGGTGGCAAATTTGAACATATCGTTGTATTCCAAATCGACTTCGTGCGCAAACTGAAAATAGTTTTCTTCTTTTTCTCGAAAGGGTTTGAAGAAATATTCCTTGATTAAAGGTACAATTTCATCATTCAGCCTAAATGGTTCTTCAGATAAAAAAATAGCTTCGTTGCGGCTTTTATTTCCCACTCTATGAATGGATAAGGTGTCGATATGCGTGTTGAATAGATTAATCATAAGATGAGCCCCTCCCGTCCTCCCCGAAGGGTAGGTGCTAGGTTCTGGACAGTGTTTTAGTTAGTTTGATTTTTTTTGAAATTAGAAGTACTATTTCAAAGTTATTTTAATTTAGTTTGGGCTCCCTCTCCTTTGGAGAGGGCTGGGGTGAGGCTTAATTCCAATTCTCCTCAAAGCCGTAGTCTTCAAAACTATCGTCTCCTTCGAACATATCAAGGTCCTCTTCGTCAAGATCATCTTCAAATTCATTGTATTCGTCCTCGTCGTCCTCTGCGATGAAGTGTTTTTCCATAGCTTCAGCGGGCATTTCACCTACTGAGAAAAGTGTTTCGGGATAGGTATTTCCGGCAACAACCTCTTCGATAGCGGCAAGTTCTACAAGGAATGTCCACATATTGATGAAATCGTAAACGTAAATAATTTTGGTATTTTCTTGATCCAAAATATCCGAAAGCTGATAATCACTCATCGTTTTTTGTTCTCCGGGAATGTCACCGGTATCAAACATTGGGATCTCATCTTCTTGGGTCCAAGTGTCGTCACAAGTATAAAAAGAAGCTACTTCCATACCGTCAAACCCAAAAGAATTGAAGATGGCATTGTGTAAATCCTCTAAAGTATCTTCGGCAAGTATTGCAATATCTCTAAAAATATCCTCTTCGGTATCGAGAATCACTCTAAATTTATAAACCATAATGTGTGTTTTTATTGAGAGTTCAAAGGTAAAATTTAATTTTAGATTTTATCCCGAAGTTTCGGGACAGATTTCGGATTTGTTGATAAGATTATGTCACTGGACCTTACGGATTCAATTTCCGAATCACTTTAGCCGGATTGCCCACCGCCAAAGAATTATCGGGAATATCTTTGGTAACCACAGAACCAGCGCCAATCACGCACCCTTTTCCTATGCTGATTCCGGGGCAAATAACTGTATTTCCTCCAATCCAGCAATCGTCGCCGATGGTTATGGGGAATGCATTTTCGAGCGTTTTTCTTAATTCGGCGTCCAATGGATGATTGGCAGTGTATATTTGAACATTGGGAGCAAAAAACACATTCGAACCAATCGTTACCTTCGCCCCATCGAGCACAACGCAGTTGACATTGAAATAGACATTGTCGCCACAAAAAATATTATACCCATAATCACAGAAAAATGGTGGTTCGATATACAAATTCGCACCGGCGTTTGGAATCAATTCCTGAATTATTTCTCGCGCTTTTTTGGTGACTCTATACTCGATTACGTTTAATCGATGCAGTAGGTTTTTTGCTTTGCGTCTGTCTTTAACAAGAACTGCATCTCCGGCGAGATAAAATTCACCGTCAATCATTTTCTCTTTTTCGGTTTTCATACTTGTTCAATTGGTTACGTAAATATAATTGAAATCGGAATAGAATACAACTCATCCGCCAATTTCTGCAATTCGGTCAGTTTAAATTTCTATTTCGTGGAAGTCGTACTACATTTGCCTCATAAAATTTAGGACAATGAAGACTTTTATTACCGGTGCTTTTTTAATTTTGGCAGTATGCTCTTTTGGACAAACAACCTTATCTGGAAAAATTGTTGATTCGAAAAATAATCCCATTGCAAATGCCAATGTGTTCTTGGAAGGTTCCTATGATGGTGCAAATTCAAATGCACTAGGGGAATTCAGTTTTACTACAACAGCCGAGGGGAATCAAATTTTGATAGTAAGTGCATTGGCGTTCGAAAACAGTAAAACAGCTGTTACAATGAGTCAGAATCAGGTTTTGACCATCGTTTTAAAACAAAGTGCTACCGAATTGAACGAGGTGATTATCACCGCAGGAACCGTTGAAGCGGGTGATAAATCCCGAGTTTCGGTATTGAAACCATTAGATATATTAACTACCGCAGGAAATCCTGGAGATATTGTTTCGGCTTTGCAAACCTTGCCAGGAACTCAGGTAGTGGGCGAAAGCGGGCGGCTTTTTGTGCGTGGTGGAGAAGCTAGTGAAACGCAAACGTTTATTGATGGCATTCGGGTAGCTCAACCGTATATTCAAACCACAAATAATGTCCCGACTAGAAGTACTTTTTCTCCATTGTTATTCAAAGGAACCACATTTTCTACAGGAGGATATTCGGCAGAATATGGTGAAGCACTTTCGAGTATTTTAGTGATGAATACGATAGATGTTCCGGATTTAGAGAAAACAGATATTAGTGTAATGAGCGTGGGTTTAGGTGTGGGAACTACTCAAAAATGGGAGAAAAATTCGTTGAGTGTAAATACAAGTTATCTCAATTTAGCACCTTATCAAGCATTGATGCCGGATAATATTCATTGGATAAAACCTTTTGAATCCGCTGGTGGTGAAACGGTTTTTAGACATAATTTCGAAAGAGGATTATTCAAAGTATATGCTTCTTTTACCGCGGCAAAATTCGATGTAGAACAAGAAGATATCAATTTCCCAGATCAATTGCGAAACAGTAATACGAATACTAATTTGTACACCAATACTTCCTACAAAGGCAGATTTGGCGATAATTGGAAGGTTTTTGCAGGACTAAGTTACGCCTTTAGCCACAACGATGGTGCTTTTGATGTTATCCAGTACGACGCAGACGAGAATGCGATACATTCTAAACTGAATTTCACAAAACCCATATCCAACCGAATAAAAACCAGTTTTGGGGCCGATTATTTTTATACAAAATTCAGTCAAAAGGTCTCTAATTTTGACACAGGATACAAGTCCGAAATCGTTGCGGCCTATTCTGAGACCGATATTTTATTTTCTAAAAGTCTAATTGCAAAAGTAGGACTACGCTTTTCGAAAAATTATTTACTAAACGAAACTTCTCTTGCTCCAAGATTGGCTTTAGCCTACAAAATAGCCAAAAACAAACAGTTTTCATTTGCTTACGGTGATTTTGAGCAAACACCCAAAAAAGAGTATTTGATTTTTACAAGTCAATTGGAATCAGAAAAGGCACAACATTATATTTTGAATTATGAATACAACAAGGACAGACAAATTTTCAGAGCGGAAGTGTATTATAAAAAGTATGATAATTTAGTGAAATACGATTCAAATATGCCAATGTTTAATAGCAATTATAGTAATAGCGGAACAGGTTATGCTAAAGGTTTGGAGCTTTTTTGGCGCGATAGCAAAAACATCAAAAACCTTGAGTATTGGGTTTCGTATTCGTACATAGATTCAGAAAGAGACTATCAAAACTTTCCGAAACAAGTAACTCCCAATTTTGTGGCCGATCATACACTGTCGTTGGTCAGCAAATATTGGATTCAGGATTGGCGTTCACAACTAGGTGCAACCTATACTTTTGCCTCCGGACGACCTTATAATGATCCAAATGCTATTGATTTTATGAATGGGAAAACGAAAACTTATAACAACTTTAGCGTAAATTGGGCCTATTTAATTTCGCCTCAGAAGATATTATTTTTCTCGGTAACGAATCTATTTGGCTTCAACAATGTTTTTGGGTATAATTACGCCAATAAACCGAATACAGATGGGGTTTTCGAAAGACAGGCCGTTGTTCCTACGGCGGATCGATTTTTCTTTGTGGGTTATTTTTGGACGATCAGCAAGGATAAGAAAGTAAACCAGTTGGAGAATTTGTAATCACGTAGAGACGTTGCATTGCAACGTCTCTGCTGCAACGTCTCTGCTGCAACGCCTGCACCAATGCAAATTCTATGCTAATACAATTCATCCCCCTAAATCAACAATTCAGTTGATTTAAATTTCAAAACCATTTTAACCGTTTTATATTTGTTCAAGAATTAGTAATCAATTTAAAAATAAGGAATTATGACAAAAATTATCATTGCAATCGTTTTATTCATCAGTAGTTTAGCGTCTGCTCAAAACGTAGGCCTAACGGTAAAAATCTCTGGATTGAAAAACAATACCGGACTTGTTCAAGTTGGTTTGTTTAACTCGGAAGGTACTTTTCTGAAGACGGCTTACAAAGGGATTTCTTCTGAAATTAAGTCCAACAGTGCCACAGTTACTTTTTCGAATATTCCAAAAGGGAAATATGCAATTTCGGCTTATCACGATGCAAATAAAAACGGAAAATTAGACACCAATTTTATTGGAATTCCTAAAGAAGATTTCGCTTGTTCGAATAATGCTAAAGGAAAAATGGGACCTCCAAAATACGAAGATGCCAAGTTCGACCTTACTAAAGATATGAAAATTGATGTCAAATTCAACGATTAACTAACAATCTAAAAACTAATATAATGAATAAAATTATCTCAACAGTCGCTTTTTTTACCGTAATTATGGTAACAGCACAAGGAAAATTTGAACAAGGAATGGGAAAAGCATTTCAATTGTGGGGCGAAGGAAAAAACACTGAAGCATCGGCGATGTTCGAAAGAATTGCCTTAGCAGAGCCAACATCTTGGTTGCCTAATTATTATGTGACTTTGGTCAATACTACGACAGCTTTTCAAACAAAAGATAAGGAGCAAATGGATTTATTATTGACCAAAGCGCAAAATGCCTTGGATGTTGAATTGATAAAAACGCCAAACAATGCTGAGCTTATAGTATTGCAAGCGATGATTCATACGGCTTGGATCGCTTTTGATCCGATGACTAATGGAGCAAAGTTGTCAGGAACCGTAACGGAACTGTATAGTAAAGCTCAGGCGATTGCGCCTGAAAATCCAAGAGCAGTTTTTGGAAAAGCAGAGTTCGAAATTGGTGCAGCACAATTTTGGGGCACCGATACCAAGCCAATGTGCGCGCAAATTGATAAAGCTATCGGTCTTTTTGCTACTTTTAAACCAGAAACGCCCTTTTCTCCTAAATGGGGATTGGAAAGAGCTTTAGAAGCTCAAAAAAAATGTAAATAAAATAGTTGCGGAGCATTAAATAAGTCGAACAATGAAAAATGTTTATTTCAGAGAATTTCCTAGAGCAATTGTAATTGGAATTGTCATTTTTGGATTGCTCAATTTCATAGAGGTGGTCAATGGCGGAACTTTTTCCTTTAATGATAGGCTCAGATTAATGTTTATGTATACGATGCTGTACAGCGTTTCCTTGCATATAGCTAATGCCTTTTTGTTCATACAATTAGATAAGATTTTTGTCAATGAGCGATTTTCAATAAGAAGAATACTTGTTGGTTTTACCTCTTCGTTTTTTTTATCATTGTTTGTCATTTTTTTACTCAGAATTTTTATAAACACAGTTATAAATAATCAATCTTTTGCCGTTTTTATTGCTAATGAAACTCCATCAGATTACCTTGTCGCTTCAATTTTTACTTTTATAGTATTGTTGATTACGCATTTTGTATATCTCTATAGAAGTTACCAAGAAAATAAAGTAAAAGAACAAAAAATCATCGCTGGTACTGCAAATGCTAAGTTTGAAAGCCTGAAAAACCAAATAGACCCGCATTTTCTTTTCAATAGCCTGAATGTTTTGAGCTCCTTGATCGAAGAAAATCCTGAGAATGCACAACGATTTACTACTTCATTGTCTAAAATATATCGTTACGTTTTGGAACAAAAAGACAAGGAATTGGTATCAGTAGAAGAGGAATTGGCTTTCGCTAAAACCTATATGAATTTATTGAAAATGCGTTTCGAAAATAGTCTGTTTTATGAATTGCCCGAAACAATTCCGAATCCAGAAGCCAAGGTGGTGCCGCTTTCGTTGCAGCTATTACTTGAAAATACTGTCAAACACAATGTAGTCAGTGAACAAAAACCCTTAAATATTCGGATTTTTATCGACAGGGATTATTTAGTTATACAAAATGATTTTCAAAAGAAAGAAGTGTTGCAAGATAGACGTGGTGTTGGGCTTCAAAATATAATCAATCGCTACGGAATCATTACCAATAGAAAGGTTTTGATCGAACAAAACGAACAAACTTTTACAGTCAAAATACCAATTTTAACAAAGCAAATTAGTTTTATGGAAACAACTACAGGTTACAACGAAAACACCGCTTATTTTAGAGCCAAAAAACGAGTAGAACAACTCAAAGGATTTTACGGAAACTTGATTTCCTATTGTTGTGTCATTCCCATTTTGATATATATAAATCTGACTTATTCACCACACTTTCATTGGTTTTGGTTTTCGGCAGCAGGTTGGGGGTTCGGTTTAACCATGCACGCTTTTCAAACTTTTGGGTATGGTGCGAATTGGGAAGAACGTAAAATTCAAGAAATATTAAATAAAGAAGAAAAAAAACAAACTTGGAAATAATCATGGAAAATCAATATTTAGAAGAAGAGCGCTATTACAATGCACGCAAGAGAGTAGAGGAAATCAAAGGTTTTTATGGGAATTTAATAGCTTATGTCACTGTTAATGTTGGACTTTTAGTGATTAATCTAGTTACTTCGCCAGCATATTTATGGTTTTTGTGGCCGTTGTTGTGGTGGGGAATTGGGGTTGTTATTCACGGATTGAAAGTGTTCAATTATATGCCTTTTTTCAATAAAGATTGGGAAGAGAAGAAAATAAAAGAATTTATGGATAAAGAGGAACAATCCAAAAACACCTGGAAGTAATTTAAATTTTTAAAAATGAGAAGGTCAAGAAGAATGTTTGAAGAATACCAATCCGGAAATTTCAATCCAGATGATCGCTATGCATTGGCTTATAAAAAGGTGAAAAGAATCAAAGGCTTTTATGTTCATCTGATAGTTTATATTTTTGTAAATGCAATTATAATTTCTAGTAACTTCTACGGAAATTCAAATCAAGATCCTATTTCTTGGAGCTGGCAAACTTTTTCAACCGCGTTGTTTTGGGGAATTGGTTTATTGGCACACGGTTTATCGGTTTTTGGAAGAAATATCTTTTTTGGACAAAATTGGGAAGAAAGAAAAATTAAAGAGTTTATGGAAAAAGATAAAAACGAAAAATGGGAGTAAGGAAAGTGTTCAGTGTTCAGCTAAACGATACTTCCCACTTCTAACCTCTAACCTCCCACGTAAATATGACTACAATAATAATCGAAGACGAAAAGCCTGCCGCGAGATTGCTGCAACGTAAACTTGAAAAACTCAATATAGAGGTCGGTGTGATGCTGCATTCTGTTGAAGAATCTCTTCAATGGTTTTCGAAAAATGAGCATCCCGATTTGATCTTTTTAGACATTCAATTGTCGGATGGTTTGTCGTTTGAAATCTTCGAAAAAGTGGAGATAAAAAGTGCTGTAATTTTCACCACAGCTTACGATGAATATGCGTTAAAAGCATTCAAATTAAACTCCATTGATTACCTTTTGAAACCTATCGATGAAGATGATTTAGAGGTTGCAATTTCTAAATTTAAAATGCGTTTTCCAATTCAAAATTCAACCATAAATTTAGATTTTGAAACCATCAAAAAAATGCTTTCAAATCCTTTCGATAAGAATTTTAAAACTCGGTTTACTGTCAAAATTGGGCAACACCTAAAAGTGATTTCTGTGGATGAAATTGAATGTTTTTTTAGCGAAAACAAAGGAACCTATATTCATACTTTCGACAACAGAAATTATTTAATTGAATCCACTTTGGAGGTTTTAGAACAAGAATTGGATGCTAAGCAATTTTATCGAATTAGCCGAAAATTTATTATTCCATTAAAGTCAATTAAGGAAATTGTGTTGTATAGCAATTCTCGTTTAAAGGTGATTTTGCCAACATTCAAAGAAGAAGAGGTGATTGTAAGTCGCGAAAAAGTCTCCGATTTCAAGTCGTGGATTGGCTGATTTTTTATTTCAATTATAAAATAATATAACGAAGTTTATTAGTACTGGTATTGAGTAGTTTAGAGTTGGCATATAGATTTAATCTATCGTCATTTTACGCTTTGAAAATGGTCTTTCGAATGCCAATCAAAACAAAAATTATCAAAGTGTAAATAATAAAAAAAGTGACGATATAATCTATCAAATTTAAAGAGAGCAGCGCAGCTATAATCAACAATTGAAACCCTAATCCGTAAAGTGAAACGGATGTCATAAACCAATTTGGAAACCTTTTTGCTTTATAAGCGTCGCTGTCTAAGGCGTAAATTATTTTGTCGAAAACACCATAAACGAGTGTGTATATTTTAAATAAAATATCGACCGATTTTTGGGTTTCCCCGGGCAAGGCACGAGGTGATTTGTTCTCAAAAATTTTACTTGTTGTATCTCCTCCCACCGATTTATTTCGTAAAATCACATAGTAATAATTGTATAAAGTTCCTTGGAGTTGGATACAAAAAAACGCCAAAAGTGACATCCAAAAAGTAGTTTTTGATGCGTGACAAATCGACATTATGAACAGAAAATTTAGGATAATATCAAACACGCTATCGAGGTATCTTCCTGTGTAGGAAGGTGTGTTTTTTACTCTTGAAAGTTCGCCGTCCGCAGCATCAATTATTGATTTTAAAATGATGAAAAAAGCCGCTAAGATGTAGTGGTTTTTTAAAATACAATAGATAGCGATTACACCCGTAAAACCAAAAAGAAGAGTGATATGAATGGGTGTAATTTTGGTGTTTTTTAATCTGTTTGCAAAAAGTTTTGCAAAGGGTCTTCCGTAATCAGACAAATCTAAAAATTTATCTTCGTGAGCAAGTTTAGACATTTATTGATGTTAAACAAAAGGATGTGACAATATAGTCGGTTATTATTTTTAGTGCCCACAGTTTAAACTGTGTTTTATTTTTTTATTTCGATAATCGATGCAACGTAAATATCATTGCGGTCAACAAAAAGAAAGCCATCACCTGATGAGTCAATCCTAACCAAAGTGGAACGCTATATAGCAAGGTGAAAACTCCTAATCCAAATTGTAAAATTACCATAATTACTAAGACGTTTATACCTGTTTTTTGCTGTTTGCCTAAATCAAATTTATGACTTTTGTATGCCAAAAGCAATATAAAACCAACAACAATATAAGCCAAAGTTCTATGTACAAACTGAACGCCACTTTTGCCTTCGGTCAGTCTAAGGAACCACGAATCTTTTTCTAAAAGTACACTTTCGTGCAAGAACTGTCCGTCGCTCATCAATGGCCAATGATTGTGAATTAGACCAGCATTCAAACCGGCAACAAAACCGCCATAAATAATCTGTAAAAGTAAAAATACTATCGCCAAACGGGCAATTTTCCGCAATGGTAATAATGCTTCATTTCGATTGGGATAAATTAAATCTAAGGCTACCCAAAGCGTGTAGGCAAAGGTGATAAAAGCGAATGTTAAATGTAAAGAAAGTCGAAAGTGGCTTACATCGGGATTGTCAATCAAACCGCTGCGAACCATAAACCAACCCAAAAATCCTTGAAAAGCGCCCATTCCGAGTAGCACCACACATTTTTTTAGGGTTTCGCTAGAAAGTCGTTTCTTGATTAGAAAATAGACAAATGGAACGATAAATACCAATCCAATGATTCGTCCAATAAATCGGTGAAACCATTCCCAGAAATAGATAAATTTGTAATCTTCCAATTGGAAATCATTATGGATATTGATCTTTTGGTATTCGGGGAATTTCTTGTATTCTTCAAATGCTTGCGACCATTTTTCTTCGGTTAGCGGAGGAAAAGTATCGGTGACCAAATGCCAGTCGGTCATTGATAATCCCGAATTGGTCAATCGGGTGATTCCACCAACTACGACCATTACAAACAATAATAAGCAACCTGAAAGCAACCAGATTATAACGGATTTATTTTTATTTTTCATTTTATTTTATTGGAAAGTCTTGGGGGTTTTGTCTAGTATCCCAGATGTCTAGGACAACAATTTCATTTGGAGTTATTTTGTAAATAATTTCAAAATGGCTTACAATTATAAATTTTGAATCTTCTCTAAAAGTAGGTTTTCCAAATTCAGGAAGTTGTAGAACAATTTTTAAATTGGTATTAAAAAGTAAATTAAGTTTTCGGCTGTAAGCCTTGGATTTATTTCGATTATTCCAGTAATCAAAAATACTTTTTCTTGAATTCCTTGCTTCAACAGACCAAATTAATCTTCTAACCATTCTTGAATTTCTTTTTGAGCCTCCTCATCTGAAATGCATTCACCATTTTCATATTGTTGAATAGCTAAATTTATTTTTCGTTTCTCTTCGGCCGAAAAAACTCTGATTTTTTCAAAAGTTGTCGTTGGTTCATTAATTAAAGAACTAGATTCATAATCATTTATGATTTCTTGAATTTTATTCAAAAGCACAACATCATCAGTTGCAATGATTTTGGCAATTATCTCTAATTTTAATTCATCTAGATTCATAATCAAAATTTTTATAAAATTAAGTAATTTTTGAATAAACGAAGCGTAAACAAAACTTAAACTTTCGTCAATCCTAATTTTGCTCCTCGCTTCAAAACGAAATCATAAGCGGCTTGATATTCGTTTGGAATTTCGCCTTCCAAAATAGCCTCTTTCACGGCTTCTTTCAAAACTCCAATTTCACGGGAAGGTTGCAAGTTGAAAATCGCCATAATCTCCTCGCCTGAAATGGGCGGTTGAAAATTGCGAACCTGATCGCGTTCTTCTACTTCCACAATTTTCTTGCGAACAATCTCAAAATTTTGGTGGTATTTCTTGAATTTATTGGGGTTTTTGGTCGTAATATCGGCCTCGCACAACGTCATTAAGCTTTCTACATCTTCGCCAGCATCAAAAACCAATCGACGCACCGCAGAATCCGTTACCAAATCTTGCGAAAGTACAATAGGTCGCGAGCTCATCATCACCATTTTTTGTACAAACTTCATTTTGTGGTTTAGCGGCATTCGTAATCTTTCGAAAATTTTTTTAGCCATTTTTCCACCCAAAAATTCGTGTCCGTGAAACGACCAGCCTTGTTTTTTGTTGAAACGTTTGGTTGGCGCTTTACCAATATCGTGTAACAGGGCTGCCCAACGCAACCAAACATCGTCTGTATTAGGACAAATATTATCAACCACTTCCAAAGTGTGGTAAAAATTATTTTTATGGGTTTGACCTTCAATTTCCTCTACTTGGTTCAAAGCGGTTAATTCAGGAAGAATAATATCTAAAAGTCCTGTTTTGTAAAGCAATAAAAAGCCAACAGAAGGCTTGTCGGTCGAAAGAATTTTATTCAATTCATCGACTATGCGTTCGCCTGATATGATTTTAATCCGTTCTGCATTTTTGGTTATAGATTGAAAAGATGCTTCTTCAATTTCAAAACCCAATTGGGTGGCAAAACGAATTCCTCTGAGCATTCGCAAAGGATCGTCTGAGAAAGTAATGTCGGGATCGAGTGGCGTTTTGATGATTTTGTTTTTCAAATCGTCTAATCCATTGAAGGGGTCGGACAGTTCTCCGAAATTATCCTTGTTTAAGGATAAAGCCAAGGCATTGATAGTAAAGTCACGTCGGTTTTGGTCGTCTTCGAGTGTTCCATTTTCAACAACAGGATTTCGGCTTTCAAAATGATACGATTCTTTTCGAGCGCCTACAAATTCGATTTCGGTATCTTCAAAGCGCAACATCGCCGTTCCATAAGTTTTAAAAACTTGAACTTTGGGTTTGTTGGGCAATAAGTCCGAAACTTTTAAAGCCAATTCAATGCCACTGCCAACGGCAACCACATCGATGTCTTTCTTGAAGTCTCTTTCCAAGAGTAAATCTCTCACGAAGCCACCAATCACGTAACTTTCAAGATTGAGTTCTTGAGAAGCTTGCGAAATAAC
Organism: Flavobacterium nackdongense; assembly: GCF_004355225.1. Lineage (NCBI taxonomy): Bacteria > Pseudomonadati > Bacteroidota > Flavobacteriia > Flavobacteriales > Flavobacteriaceae > Flavobacterium > Flavobacterium nackdongense. The sequence continues at coordinate 3,681,257 of NZ_CP037933.1, forward strand.
TTCGAATATTTTATTATTTAAGGCTGATTTATAGGAAGTTTTAATGCTCATTTTAAAATGTTTAAAGTTTAAAGTTTAAAGTTGCTCAACTGAAAACTGAAAACTGAATACTGCAAACTATTTTCGTATCACTTTTACCTGCGAATCTCTTGTCAATTTTATGATTGAAGAGGGTTTTCCGGCAATTTTTTCGCGATGCAAATTTACAACATAATCGACGCCTTTTATAATTTCTGGGCTAATGTCTTTGAAAGCAATAGGAGTGGGCTGTCCCGAGATATTTGCCGAGGTCGAAACCAAAGGTTTTTTCATTCGTTCCATCAATTTGAAGCAGAAAGGCTCTTTGACGATTCGGATGCCTAGTGTATTATCGGGAGCAATCAAATTGGCGGCTACATTTCTAGGGTTGTCTAGAATTAGGGTTGTGGGCTTCTCTGATAAATCTATAATTTGCCAAGCGACTTCTGGAATGTCCTTGAAAACGTTGTACATCATTTTCTCGCCATTCATTAAGCAAATCATCGATTGGGTTTCGGCTCGCTGTTTGAGTTTGTAAATTTTGGCAACCGCTTCAGCATTTGTAGCATCGCAGCCAATTCCCCAAACGGTGTCCGTAGGATAAAGAATAATTCCTCCTTGTTTTATCACTTCGTACGCATTGTGGATTTCTTGATTGATGTCCATTGTCTTTAATAACTTTTTTAAGTGACTATTCAGTTTTATTAAAAAGAGAAAGAGTTTGCTCTAGCACTTCTTTTGAGAACGGTTTTAAACTTTGTTCAGAATTGTTTTGCAATTCAATCCATAGTTGTTTATTGGTATATAATTCAATTATAGCTGCTGCAAATTCTTCATTTGAATTTGCAATTAGAGCATTTTTTTTGTGCACCAAATGCATTCCTTCTGAACCTATTGGAGATGTTACTAAGGGAAGATGATATTCAAAGGCTTGTCCAATTTTGCCTTTTACTCCAGCGCCATACCGTAAAGGTGCAATCATAAATTTATTTGCTAAGAAATATTCTTCAATATTGGGAACATATCCTTTAAAAATAAATTTAGGATCGTTAATATCAGTTATTTCTTTGTTTACATTTCCAATAATATTTACTATTAAATCTGGTATTTCTTTCCATACTATTGGCATTATTTCATTGTATAAATAATATAAAGCATCAATGTTAGGGGTATGGTTAGAACCAATAAAGAGAATATCTTTTCTCTCTTCGAATGGTAAAGTTTTTTCTTTTTGTATCTTTATGTCGTGAATGTTAGAGATTGTAATCATCTTTTTTTGATCACAGAATTGATTCATATACTTTTTTTCGAAGTCTGAAATAGTGACTACTAAATCAGCCTCTTTGGCCGAAATTGTTTCTAATTTTTTGTATTGGGTATATTTTTTTTTGAATGAAATGTTTTTGGGATCTAATTCGAGGGCTCTTTCATATCTCAGATGATGGATGTCGACCATATCATACACTAATTTTGCCTTTTTTAAGCATTTTTTAGCTACTTTATAATATTCTACAAAAACATCTGGATTATAAAACCAAGCAATTGTTGCGTTGGCATTATTCTTTTTTAGATATTTTTCAATATCAATGGATTTATGATGCTCATAGTAGACGTTGACTCCAAGTCTTTGAAAAAATTCAATGTATTTATTATCATTGAGAAAAGTTTTCTTTTTTATTAATGATACGCTATATCCTATTCTGCTAAATGCTTGAATTATTTCTTTGAATCTATTAGAACCTGAATCTTGGTCGTGTTCTGGAATTATACTACAGAAAAAAACAACTTCTTTGTTATGGTAAATTTCTTCAATTCTTGTTTCAACCGAGGTTGCTTGAATGGCATTAATTTGTGGTTGCCATTTATTCTTAAATTTTTCTAGATTAAGTTTAAATAGCTCTTCTTTTTGTTTAATTTTAGCGGTATCAATATTTTTAGGAGCATTATAAGTCACGCCGTTAAAATGTAATACTACGGAAAAAGGAGTGTAATAAACTTCTTTATTTTGAAGATGTTTTATTTGGAAGCAAAAATCTGTTTCTTCGAAATAAGCAGGAGCAAAGTATTCGTCAAATAAATTTAAATCACCGTTATCTTTTTGTTTTTTAAATAATAAACTACATCCAGAACAATAATCTACTTTATAGATATAGTTGACCTGCGGATAATAAACTTCTTTTTTTCTTACAATTTGATGTATAGTACAATCTTTCATAAATACTGATCCTGCTTCTTGTAGCGAACCATCTGCGTTTATGAGTTTTGATCCTACTGCTCCAACATTTGGAAAACTTTCAAAAACATAAAAAAGCTCTTCTAAAAAACCTTTTTGAACTTCAGTATCATTATTTAAAATATAAATATATTCGCCTAATGATGATTTTATACCAATATTTATGTTCTTTAAGAATCCCTTGTTTTCAGTATTTTTTATTATTCTTATGCCAGTTATTTCGCTAAGATCGCAATTTTCTGAACTATTATCATCAATCAATAGTATCTCATAACTAATTTTGTCTGTTAAATGGGTATGAAGATGGTTTAGACAATTCCAGGTGTAATCTAATTGATTGTAAAATGGGATAATTATTGTTACTTTAGGATTTGTAGAGGGATTAAAGTCGAGTTTGTTTTTCTCGATATCAAAAACCGTCCTAATATTTGAATTTAAATAGGTTTTTTCAAGAATATTAATTTTTCTACGTTTTCTAAAATAATATTTTATTTTTCGTGATAATTGCATTATTCAGTTTGTGATTTTTGTTTTTTTAGTGATTTGCTAATATACTTTATATATTACATTTGTCCAATCACATTTTTTACTCTCTCTATAGAAAAAGGTTCCAAGTTTTTTTCAGATTGATTTTGTAGTTTTTGCCATAATTCCTTTTTGGTATACAATTCTATAATGGCAGAAGCAAACCCTTCACTAGAATCTTCAATCAATACATTTTTCCTATCGGTCAAATTCATTGCTTCGGCGCCAATAGAACTTGTAATTACGGGTAAATGATATTCAAATGCTTGCCCAATTTTGCCTTTTACTCCCGCACCAAAGCGCAATGGAGCAATCATCATCTTGGAACTGATAAAAAAAGGTTCAATATCAGGAACATACCCTTTAAAAATAAAATTCGAATCTTGGATATCGCCAATTTTATCAATCACGTTCCCAATAATGATTACTTTAACATCGGGTAATTTTTTCCAAACCAGGGGCATAATTTCGTTATACAGGTAATGGATCGAGTCTATATTAGGGGCATGGGTCGAACCAATTAAAAGTAAATCTTTCCTATTTTCGAAGGTAAAACATTCTTCTTTTTTAATTTTTGGATAATGTATATTCGATATTGTAATTATCTTATTTGAATTGACATATTGCGACATAATCTCTTTTTCGATTTCAGAAATGGCAATAACATAATCTACTTGTTTTGAAAATTTTGTTTCGATTTCAAGGTATTTTAGGTATTTTTTTCGGAGTGAAATTCGGGTTGGATCGAGTTCAATGGCTCTTTGATAGCGCAAAAAATGAATATCGACCATATCATAAATGGTTTTAGATGATGGAAGATTAAAATTTATTTTTTTTAAATTTTTTCTTAATTCATTAGGGCCATTAAACCAAACATAATCCACTTTTGGAATTGATTTTAAAAAAGCAAAATAATTTTCGAATTGATTGCTTTCTACATACATAATAATACCTAAATTAGTGAAAAATTGAATGTATTCGTCTGTTCGATAGGCGTTTTTCGAGCAAATGATGCAATTGAATCCTAATTCTTGATAGGTAATTATTATTTCTTTGAGTCGGTTGGAACCGGAATCTTTATCGGGTGTAGGGGTGTTTTTGCTGATAAAAACTATAGTCTTTTTCGAGGGGCTATATAAGTTGAAGTTAGGAATAGATTGGTCTATCTGATTCTTAATCAAGTATTTCTTTTTGAAATATAAAATGATATCCTGAACTAATCCCATCTTTATATTTTAATAATTTGTTTGTTTTTTAATGATTTTGACAAGGGGGCTCCTGTCAAAACCAGTAAAAATAATGACCAGTTCTTAGGTTTGAATAGGCTACTAAAGAAATATTTTATAGTTAAAAAAAGTTGCACTGCTTTATATCCAAAATAGCCGTAGTGCTTGCGCATGATATAAAGTAACGAAATTTTTAATTCTTTTTTGATAGCCAATGATTTACCTGTACTCACTCCGTGAAAATGAACAAATTCAGCTTCGGGAATGAGGTAGGCAAATTTTGATTTTTGGGCCAATCGAAGGCATAAATCCGTTTCTTCATAATATAGAAAAATAGTAGTGTCAAAACCACCAACTTCATAGAAATCGGTAGCTCGAATAAACATAAAACTACCCGGAACAAAGTTGACTTGAATCGGATTTGTATAGTGTTTTTTTCTTTTTGGAAATTTTTTAGAATTTAGTATTTCTAAAAAATTTCTGCCCAAAATTTCTTTGGTGGGTGAAGCGAAATGATCTAATGATATCATAAAGTCACCATTTTCTTTATAAGCTTGAGCACCAGCAATTCCTATATTTGAATTCGACTCTAAAGCATTTTTGAGAATCGATAAACAATCATTTTTGAGTAAGGTGTCGTTGTTTAGAAAAGCCAAATAATTAGCATTTGAGAATTGAACTCCAAACATATTTCCACCTCCAAATCCAGTATTTATTTTACTTCGGTGCAGTTCAATAGTATCTGAATTAAGACTTTCGCAAAAAGCTTTTAGTTTCAAGTAATCCTCAGTTTCAGAACAATTATCTGTAATAATTATTTGATAGCGAATTTCAATAGCTGTCTTCTCTACAATAGAACGAATACAATTGATGCTATGTTCGCTCGAATTGTAATTGATTAATAGTATTGCAATGTCATACATCATAGGTATTGATTGATTCCTTTATCGATGAAAGTCAGTTTATTTTCGGTAGTTTGTCTTTCAATTTCGTTATTGATTTCGAGATGGCTTTTGGATTGTTCCTTGTGGTAAATGTGATAGGCAATTCCAGAAAATTTCAATCTTTTTCCTTTAATCCCCATGTTGTGCATCCGTTGAATCATTTCGGAATCGTCGATGCCCCAGCCCACCAAATTTTCATTAAATCCGTTGATTTTTATAAAATCCTCCTTCCAAAAGGACATATTACAGCCTCTTAGTTTTCTAGAACGTTGGTCTACACTTTTAACAAAATTCATCAGAAAAGGAAATCGAATGGTTCGCCCTCTTTTCTTGATTCCTTTGGAAAATAAATTGAAGTCCAAGATTTTTTTTGAAAATAGTTCTGGTAGTATTTTCTCTTTAATATTCACTCGTGAACCATACAAATAATGCCCTTTTTCGGCAAAAGTGAGATGGTCTTCAACAAAATGTGGGTTCATTATGATGTCACCATCAATTTCAATAATATAGTCATATTTTGCTTTCGCAATGGCTTTATTCATAATGGTTGGTTTCCTGTTTTTTAGGTCTTCGTGCCAAATATGAATCAAAGGAATTGGGAATTTTTTTTGGAAATCGGTAATTAATTTTTTTGTTTCTTCTCTAGAACCATCATCAGCAATGATTACTTCGTTAGGCATAACAGTTTGTCTCAAAAGACTTAATAATAATAGTTCTAGCGCTTCGGGCCAATTATAGGTAGGAGTTACTAATGTACAACTAGGATTAGTCATTAAAAATATATTTTTGGTAAAATTACACTAATTATTTGAAGTCTAAAATGCAATACATATATTTGTTTTTTTAACCCCTACTTTTAATGAAATATATATTTAATCCCAATTGTACCAACCACGAACGTGAAATAATTGAGATAATTAACAATTTCAATGCAAATGGAATTCTTTTTGGCGACGGCCAACGAAATAAAATCAAATTATTTGAATTAAAAGGCAAAACCATCAACATTAAATCCTTCAAAATTCCGCATTTGATCAATAAAATTGCCTATAAATATTTCAGAAAATCCAAAGCAAGACGCTCTTTTGAATATGCTACCACTTTGTTGGAAAAAGGAATTGGAACGCCACAACCCATAGCATATTTTGAAAATTACGATTTCATCGGACTCAAGGATAGCTATTATGTGAGCGAACATCTTCAGTGCGATTTGACATATAGGGAATTAGTCGAAATTCCTGATTTTCCAGATCACGAGACTATTTTGAGACAATTTACCCAATTTTCTTTCGATTTACACGAAAAAGGAATCGAGTTTTTAGACCATTCGCCGGGAAACACTTTGATTAAAAAAAACGCCGAAGGAAACTACGATTTCTTCTTGGTCGATTTGAATCGAATGAATTTTCACAATAGTATGGATTTCGATTCCAGAATGAAAAACCTTAGTCATTTGACTCCCAAAAAGGAGATGATTGCGGTGATGAGCAACGAATATTCCAAATTATATACCACTCAGAGTGAAGCCGAAATTTTCGAAAAAATGTGGTTTTACACCAACGATTTTCAAGAGCGATTCGCTAGAAAAAGACGTTTGAAAAAGAAATTAAAATTCTGGAAATCTTAATTTTCTAAAGATTCTCTTCCAAAAACAATTCGATTTTATCCTTGAACAATTCGGGTTCGAATTCTTCATACAAAGTCAGCGCCTCTTTTTTGAGTTCTTTTTCTGTTTTAGCACTTAATAATGCTGGTTTGAAATCATTCAAATGCACCGAAATATGATGCACACCGTCTTCTAAAGTCGCCCAAATTTTCTTTTCAATCCAAGGCGAAAAAATTATAAATGAAGGTTTATTTAACGCTTTTGCCATATTAATGGCGCCGCCATCGTTGCCGATTATCAAATCGCAATGGTTCATTATGGCGATAAAGGAACGCAAATCATTGCCCAATAAATCGAAATATATTTTTTCTTGAGTGGAAGGTTTACAAGCATCAAAAACAATTTTGGCCTCCTTGATTTGCTTAGGGAAATAATTGAAAAGAATATTTACTTCTTGATTATCGGCAATGCAATCGACCACTTTTGCCATATATTCCAATGGATAGGTTTTTAGTTTTTCGCTTCCCAAAAGGCTAATCATTACTGTTTTTCGATCTTTTTTAAGTTGATGGTATTCGAAAAGGGCAATAGCTTCTTGATCTTCTTTATCGGTAACAAATAATTTTGGAAAAGCATCCACTTCAATTTTCAAATTAAATGGTTCCAATAACGAAAGTCGTCTTTCGATGGCCAATCCCAAATTGGTTTTTGGGAATTCGGCAAAGGGAACATTGTCGGTATAAAGAAAAGTACGTCCCGGCTTTTTGTAGGAGATTTTTCTTTTGGCTCCGCTCCATAAAACAATGAGCCAACTTTCTAATTTAGAATAAGCATCAATCAATACATCGTATTTATTAGCGCGAATTTCGAGTGCCAAATTCATAAATTCTTTTTTACTGTTGCGATGTCTGTCCTGAAAAAGTAGTACATTATCAATATTGGGATTACCTTCAAGAACTGGCACAGTCGATTCGTAAACCAAATAATCGATTTGGGCATCGGGATAGGCTTTGCGTAAATTATTGCAAATGATGCTACTTACCAGCACATCGCCAATCATTTTTTGTTGTATAACTAGTATTTTCATCTCGAAAAAGGAGTCAAATTTTAACCTCACAAATTGAAGCAAAAAAAATCAATATTCTTGTCTAGTTTTAAAATAAAAATTCCAAATCCCAATAGATAATTATTGGAATTTGGAATTTTATCCCGAAGCATCGGGATTGGAATTTGAAATTTATACTGCTACATCATATTCGCGCAACGCATTATTCAATGATGTTTTCAAATCTGTGGATGGTTTACGAGTACCGATAATCAAGGCGCAAGGCACTTGGTAATCTCCAGCGGCAAACTTTTTAGTATAACTTCCTGGAATTACAACCGAACGAGCAGGAACAAATCCTTTTCTTTCAACAGGAGTTTCTCCAGTTACATCAATAATTTTTGTGGAAGCAGTCAAGCATACATTCGCTCCAAGAACAGCTTCTTTGCCAACGTGAACGCCTTCGACAATAATACAACGAGAACCTATGAATGCACCATCTTCTATAATTACTGGAGCAGCTTGTAATGGTTCCAAAACGCCACCAATTCCTACACCGCCAGAAAGGTGAACATCCTTGCCAATTTGAGCACAGCTTCCAACAGTTGCCCAAGTATCGACCATTGTTCCAGAATCTACATAAGCACCAATGTTGACATAACTTGGCATCATAATTACGCCACTAGCCAGAAAAGCACCATATCGGGCAGAGGCTCCAGGAACCACACGTACTCCTTTTTCGGCATAATCTCTTTTGAGCAACATTTTGTCGTTGTATTCGAAGATTCCACCTTCTAAAGTTTCCATTTTTTGGATTGGGAAATACAAAACTACTGCTTTCTTTACCCATTCGTTAACTTGCCAACCTTCGCCAACTGGTTCGGCAACACGCAATTTTCCGGAATCTAATAATTCGATTACCGCTCTAATGGCATCGGTAGTTTTTGTTTCTTGCAACAAAGCACGGTTTTCCCAAGCTTGTTCTATAAGGGATTGTAATTCGTTCATTTTGATAAAATTTTGAGCAAAGATAGAATTTTTAGCCAAAAGCAAAAAGTCAAATCTGATTGAAAATGTTATATATTTGTATTTTAAATCGTTTCATTATGGAAAGCATTAGAATTGAATTTCAGCCTAACATCAAAGCCAAGATTTTAGAATTATTGAGTTCGTTCTCTCCGGATGAATTGAAAATAGTTCCTGAAAGGTCAACTTTTGAAGAAGAAAAAAGAGAACTTGAAGCTTGTGCAGCGGAAATTGACAATGGAACTGCCAAATTTGTTAGTTTTGAAGAACTAGATTCATTTCTTGAAGAAACTATTTCACGATATGAAGATTAAACTAACGGAAAAATTTAAATATCAATTAGGAGATATTGTCATTTTTATTTCTAAAGACAAACCACTAGCGGCAAGGAAGTTTAAAAATGATTTGATCATAAAAATAAAAAATGATGTAGTAAATCCATTTCATTTCAAAAAATCTATTTATTTTAAAGACGAATTATATCGAGATTATGTTTTTAAAGGATATACAACAATTCTTAAAGTTGATGTGAAACAAGAAATAGTTTATGTTATCGGTATCGTGAAACACAGAAACTCCTTATAAAATGCCAAGAATACTCGCTATAGATTACGGACAAAAACGCACCGGAATCGCCGTTACCGACGAATTGCAAATTATCGCTTCAGGATTGACGACCATTCCTTCGGCTACAGCTATAGATTTTTTGGCAGCTTATTTTTCCAAAGAAAAGGTAGAAGCGGTCCTCATTGGCGAACCTAAACAAATGAACGGACAACCTTCAGAAAGTGCTTCTATTATCAAGGGATTTGTGACTCATTTTACCAATCATTTTCCAGAGATGAAAGTCATACGCGTAGACGAACGCTTTACTTCAAAAATGGCCTTCCAATCGATGATTGATAACGGAATGAGCAAAAAACAACGCCAAAACAAGGCGCTTATTGACGAAATTTCGGCTACGATTATGCTTCAGGATTATTTATCAAGGAAAGTATTGTAATTCTATTCTTGCGATTTCAACAGTATTTTCGTCGTTTTTAAAATATTTTCAGACAGGTTGGTAAGCCAAATTAATTGCTCGATGACCAATTGGGCTTCACGCATTTTATTGATAAAAGAATCACTAGTAGTATCGGCACCTTCAGACAATTCCTTCTCACGTATTTTTTTTAATTCGTTAAAGCTGTCGTTTGTGTCCTCCTTATTTTCGAAAGTTACTTCTATGTTTTCGTCTTGAAGAAGCAAAATGGATTGGTTTAAATTTTTTATGATTTTGTCAAAAACTGTGTTGAAAGAGGCAGAAGCCTTTGTGGTTTTATGCGATTGAATAAAAGTGCCTAGGGAAGCCGCAGCCGAAAGCATAGCATTATTTACAACACTAAATTTATAGATTTGTTGAAGGTAGGATTGCTTCGATTTAGGTTCTTCGAGCATTCTTTGGAAGGAGGCCATAAGGTTGCCAATTTCTATGAAAGCCTGATTTCTTGCCCATCGATAGTTTTCGGTAATTCCTTTTTTTTCATTGTATAAAATCGAAATCTGCAGTAAATAATTTCTATTGGCTTCGATGGATTTTTTTATGTTTTCGTTTGTGTTTAAAGATTCCCAATAGGGCCAAAAAAAGTGATTGGCCAAAATGGCTAAAACTGCTCCGACAAAAGTATCCAAGACCCGATACATAATGATATTGCCATCATTTGGATGTATAATCGCAAAAAGGAAAAGGACATATATCGTAATAAAGGTACTGCCAATTTTATAATTAGACGGATTGTAAGTGAGTCCCAAAATCATAAATAGGATCGTTAGCGCCACCAGAATTGGTTGACTGGGCTCGATTGATAAAATGGCAAAACCGAGTATGGCGCCAAGCAGAGTGCCTATAAAACGATTGAAGGTTCTTTGTTTAGTTAAGCCATATCCCGGGCGCATGATCACCACGATTGTGAGCAATATCCAGTATACATTTTCAAACGGCAGGACTTTTCCGAGTATCAATCCAAGTAACAAAGTAGCGGTGATGCGTAGCGAATGCCTGAATTCTACTGAAGAAAAACTGAGATTTTCGATTAAAGTGCTGATAGGATAATACGGCGTGATGGCTAGTTTTTCTATGTCTTTTTCTCTACCATTTAAATCTTTTAGTTTGACAGTTGAAGTATAGGCATTTTCTAGTATTTTTATTTTTTCGACTTGTTTTCCTGCATAATGCAGCATTGTTTGGAGCATGTGCACCCCTTCAGAATCTTCGTTTTTGCTCAGATTATTTTTGTATTCCTCTATTGCAAATTCAAAGGCCGATAATTTTTCGGATAAAGTGTTTTTTTGAATGAATCGCTTTCTTTTTCTGATTTTTTTGGATAATGATTTTAGATTCTTGGCTAATGTATAAGCTAAACTTTGGTAGGTAATCAGCACTTTTGGATAGGCATCGAATTTCTGATGGAGCTTATTATGATCAAACGATGTAGCGATAGCCAGTTCCATTATTTCTACCAAAGACATTAAAGCGAGTAGCATTTTCCTGTTTTGGTGTGAAGAACCGTAATCTGTTCTGTTTCGGACCAGGACTTCTCTCAAATTTTCGTGAATCGTATTCAATTCTACTTGAAGACCTAATTGTTGACGTGTGATTTCTTTTCGGTCAGAATGCAATTCCCATAAATCGCCCCGCAATTTCAAATATTTTGAGGTCAAGTTAATGCATTCAACAATCTGTAACTCGGTATATCGGTATGGATTGATATAATAAAAAATGATGGAAATTATAAAATAGAACAATCCGCCACAAAGTAAAAGACCTGAATGATATAGAATGTCAAGGCCAGTATGAATGTGCGAAAGTGAAATGCAGGAAATCATTAGCGCTGAAAAAGCGACCATCGTGGAGCGTTGCCCATAAACCGACAACATAGACAATATAAATACCAATGCGGCAAAAGCAGGATAAAAAAGAAATGGATAAGGATAAGTTAAATTGATTACAATATTAACAACAGTTAAAATCAAAACGGTGATCAACAATCCCTTTATTTTGTGTTGTAAGTTGCTTGGCGTATCACTCGGAAAGGTAAAAAAGGCACCAAGGGCAATAGTGATTCCAATTTCAATTTGGCCCAGATACGAGAAAATAAAGACAGGTATAACGGCAGCCAACCCCACTTTGAGCGCGTTATAGAGATTGTTGCCAATGGTAATTTCTTTTAGTGTAGCAATCATAACTTTCAGGGTTGCTGGCAAAGGTAATGATTGTACAATCTTTTCTAAGAATTTACGGTTGGGATTTCTTAAGTAAATTTAAAATATTACTCAATGCTATATTGAATGCATATTTTTTTACTATTTTTGCGCACTGAAATTTTATTTAAGATTTTGAATTTGCAGTAGATAATTTTTAATACAATAGTAATGATTTTACCAATTGTTGGATATGGCGATCCAGTTTTAAGAAAAGTAGGAGAGGAGATCACTCCAGAATATCCCAACTTGAAAGAAACTATTGCAAATATGTATGAGACGATGTACAATGCTTATGGAGTGGGACTTGCAGCCCAACAGGTAGGTTTGAACATTCGTCTTTTTGTAATCGATACGACGCCATTTAGCGATGATGAGGATTTACCTACTGAAGAGCAAAAACAATTAAACGGCTTCAAAAGAACTTTTATCAACGCCAAAATGTTGAAAGAAGATGGTGAAATCTGGAGTTTTAACGAAGGTTGTCTCAGCATTCCCGATGTGCGGGAAGAAGTATATCGCAACGAAAGAATTACCATCGAGTATTGTGACGAAGATTTTAATCTAAAAACCGAAGTTTTTGATGGCCTAATTGCTCGTGTAATTCAACACGAATACGATCATATCGAAGGAATTTTGTTCACCGATTTGATTTCGACCTTAAAAAGACAATTGGTCAAAAAGAAACTGCAAAACATTATGGACGGCAAAGCAAGACCCGATTACCGTATGAAATTTTGCAACAAAAAAGGTAGATAAGAAATTGTTTATTCTGGAAACCAACGATAAACAACCAACAATAAACACCAAACAATTTATAAAATGAATTTAGAAAAAATATTATCAATTTCTGGTAAACCAGGTTTATATGCATTAAAAGTTCAAACTCGCACCGGATTTTTAGCAGAATCTTTAATCGATGGAAAAAAAATATCGGTTAGTTTGAAAGTAAACGTGAGTTTATTATCCGAAATTTCTATTTACACCATCAACGAAGAAAAACCATTGACCGAAGTGATGCGAAACATCGCTATCAAAGAAAATGAAGGGCCAGCCATTTCACACAAAGAAGATAATGCCACATTGGTAGCTTATTTTTCTGAAATTCTTCCAGAATATGATTCTGAAAGAGTGTATCCTTCCGATATTAAAAAAGTGTTGAATTGGTACAACTTACTTCAATCCAAAGGAATGGTTTCTAAAGAAGAGCCTACAATAGAGAATGCTGAAGAAATTAAAGAAAAAGTGGTAGAAGAAGTTACTGCCGAAAAAGCTCCAGCGAAAAAAGCAAAAGCCAAGAAAGCATAATTTAGCTTTCAAATATTTATTTTAATCCTGTCACGATGTTTTCCTGACGGGATTTTTTTGTTTGAAAACCTAGATTTTAAAAATTATTGTTATAACTTTGTTCTTATTAAAAAATGACTTATGGAAACAAATATCATTACTATTGGGAATTCAAAGGGAATAATAATTCCATCTAAACTGTTGAAAATCGCAGGTTTTGAAAATATAGTCGATTTAGAAATAAGTGAAGGAAAACTGGTAATTAGTCCATCAAGAAAAGTCCGCGAAGGATGGGAAGATTTGATAAAGGCTGAGATCGAAAAAAATGGACAACCCAGTTCGTTGATTCCTGATTTTTTTGAAGATGAACAAGAAAATGATTGGCAATGGTAAAACAATATCAAATTTATTGGGTAATTCTTGATCCGACATTAGGTAGTGAAATCAACAAAATAAGGCCTTGTGTGGTTATTTCTCCTAATGAATCCAATCAATTTTTGAACACCGTTTTGATAGCACCAATAACTTCAAAAATTAGAAATTTCCCCATGCGATTGGGAGTGGTTTTAGAAAATAAAAGTGGTCAAATTTGTTTTGATCAAATTCGATGCATTGATAAAATGAGGTTGAAAGCAAAAATTGCTGCACTCTCAATAAATGATATTGAAAGCGTAAAAAATATATTAAAAGAATATTTAGTAAACTAATGAACTCCAAACAAACTCAACTCCAAGCATTCGAACGATTATTGAATATTATGGACGATTTGCGCGAAAAATGCCCTTGGGACAAAAAGCAAACACTCCAAAGTTTACGCCATTTGACTATTGAAGAAACTTACGAATTGGGCGATGCTATTTTGGACAATGATTTGAACGAAATCAAAAAGGAGTTAGGCGATTTATTGTTGCACATTGTTTTTTATGCTAAAATTGGAAGCGAAACCAATGATTTTGATATGGCGGATGTATGTAATGAGATTTGTGAAAAACTCATTCACCGTCATCCTCATATTTATAGTGATGTTGTGGTAAAAGATGAAGAAGAAGTCAAACAAAACTGGGAAAAACTCAAACTCAAAGAAGGCAAAAAATCAGTTCTCGAAGGGGTTCCACGAAGTTTACCGGCGTTAGTAAAAGCCAGTCGAATTCAGGACAAAGTAAAAGGAGTAGGTTTCGATTGGGAAGAACCGCATCAGGTTTGGGACAAAGTGCAGGAAGAATTAGCAGAACTTCAGGTTGAGGTCGACGCCGGAAATCAAGACAAAATGGAATCTGAATTTGGTGATGTTTTGTTTTCGATGATTAATTATGCCCGGTTTTTAAACATTAATCCCGAAGATGCTTTGGAACGAACCAACAAAAAATTCATTAAACGATTTCAATATTTAGAAAGCAAGGCGGAAGAATTAGGTAAACCTTTGATGGATATGACTTTGGCAGAAATGGATGTTTTCTGGAATGAAGCCAAAAAAATATGATTAGTTACGATTAGTTTTTATATAAAAAAAAGTTGTGAATATTTTGTAAATTTATTTTCAACAGGAAAAACGATTGTCCGAAAATGGTAGTTTAAATTGCTTTTTTAGTATTTTCACCCAAAATGATTGCGCAATATGATTGATATAGATTATCTCTCTTATCTTGAAAATATCCTTACCGAAAATCGGAAAGCTAAGTTTTTAAAAGTATTAGAAAACAGAACCAAACATTTTACAGTTGTGGTCGAAGATGTGTTTCAAATGCATAACGCTAGCGCTGTAATGCGCAGTTGTGAGGTTTTTGGCATTCAAGAATTAAACGTCATTGAGCAGCGTTTTGGCAAAAGAATTGACAAAGAAATTGCGATGGGAGCACAAAAATGGGTGGATATAATCCAATTTGATAGTGTTTCAAATTGTATAAATTCCTTGAAAAATAATGGTTACCAAATCATTGCTACCACGCCGCACGAAAATGATTGTATGCTCGAAGATTTCGATATTACGAAGCCTAGCGCCTTGTTTTTTGGAACTGAAAAAGAAGGGTTGTCGGATGAGATTTTACAAAAAGCAGATGGTTTTCTTAAAATACCAATGGTTGGGTTTACCGAAAGTTTGAATATTTCTGTTTCGGCAGCAATTATTATTCAGAACTTGTCTAATCGATTGCGAAATTCTGAAATTAATTGGCAATTGTCCGAGGAAGAAATGCTAGAAAAGCGATTTTCTTGGACTAAAAAATCCATAAAAGATATCAAAAGAATTGAGGAAAGGTATTATTCTGAATTAGAAAAAGAGCAATGATTTGCTCTTTTTTTTATCGATAAACTACATCGCAGTTGTAAATTAAAGAGTTTTTTGTCCTTTAAACGATTTTAATATTTTATCTAAGGTATTGTTTCTACGTTTGTACTGAAATTCTAACTTCATCATTACATGGCAATTAAAAATATTTTTGGTTCATCGTATCGTCAAGACTATCTTGAAGGTTATGCCAATGGTCAAAATCCTAAGGTGCAAATGGATAATGAAAAATCCAGTTTGGGTTATATTTCTGGTTTCAATTCAGGAAGGATGGATTACGAGGAAATGAATGGTCAGATTTCGAAAGGAATTCCAACAAGAATTGTGACCATTAAAATTTTAGAAGATTTTCTTCTTGCTGGTTTGCTAGGGCTTAGTATTGAAGAAACAGATGATTACACACCTTTTCAATTGTCTGTCATAGCGAAATGGTATATTAGCGGTGTTGAAAACTACGACCCAAGCCATAGTACCTATCTTTTCGATGTATTAGAAGATATTGGAATACAGATAGATTAATAGTTTTTAATCCATTTTACTTCTTTTTCAAAATCTTATATTCTTCATAACATCCGCTTATGGCGTCTAGAATTTGAAGGTCGTTGGCAGTTTTTACAAAAGATTCGGAATAATTACAGCGTTCGAGAATTTCGGCAATTTCCTTTTTGTCAACTCCCAAAAGTACGGCAATGGTTTCGCGGTCGTATTTGGTTTCTAATAGATTTCGGACCGTATCGTCTTTCTTCATTTCTTTCAACCTTTTGAGTTCGGTTGGCTTTTTTCCAAAAAAGTTATACAATGCATCCGCCGGATTGAAAATAGATCCCATTACTTTTCCGAAAGCATTAGGCGAATATTCGCCTGCTTCGTAGCCTTCCGTCAAACCTGAAATACTGTAGCGGTAATTTTCTTTTACAGGAATCAACTTCGAATCAACCTCGATATAGCCAGTTAAATTATAGCGTCCCACAACTACTTCTTCTAGTGCATAGGCTTTTTCGGTAAGCTGGATTTTGGTGGTTTTATTTTTTAACCAGTCATTGGTTACTCTAATTCTCAAGGATTGAAAACCGATTAATGTGATGTGCAGGGTGTCGTTTACTGAAACTGCTAACTCAAAATTACCTTTTTCATCTGTAGTAGTCCCTCTAACTTTGTTGATATTAATGATATTTACATTAGGTAAAGGAAATTTTGTAATTTCATTGATTACGGTCCCAGTTACGGTTTGTGCGGGTTCAATAACTTGCGAAAAAGTTGCTGAGGAAAGTATTAAAAAAAGAAAAACTACAAAATATTTCATAAACAGATTTAAAACTTTAAAAGTAGTAAAACGGGATTAAATATTTTGTAGTTTAAATATAATTATAAGAAAATTAACAAAAGATGTTAACTTCTTCTTGGTCTTCTTTCTCTAGGAGCGTCACCAAAATTTTCAGAACGTCTTACCGGTCTTTCTGATGAACCGCCATCACGTCTTGGAGATCGGTCTGAGAATCCGCTAGTTCTAGGAGCCGAAGCGCTTCTAGATTCGCTTCTTCCACCAAAACCGCCTTCTCTTGGAGCTG
This sequence comes from Flavobacterium nackdongense, assembly GCF_004355225.1. Lineage (NCBI taxonomy): Bacteria > Pseudomonadati > Bacteroidota > Flavobacteriia > Flavobacteriales > Flavobacteriaceae > Flavobacterium > Flavobacterium nackdongense. The sequence goes on from NZ_CP037933.1 coordinate 3,698,259, forward strand.
AGCCACGATCGCTTCTGAATCCGCCTTCGCGTCTTGGAGCAAAATTCCCTTCTCTTCTCGGAGCAGAGCTTCTTCCACCGCCAAAACCACCAGAATTTCTTCCGTTGTGATCACGTCTTCCGCCACCATCGTTTTTAGAAATTTCAACATTGATACGACGTCCTTCTAATTGTACGTTGTTCAATATTTCCATTACTTTATCGGTGTGCTCTGGATCGGTGTTGAAGAAAGAGAAACCTTCTTTTACATCTACTTTGAACACATCATCGCGACCTAAGTCTAATGTTTCTTTCAAGTAATCTTTCAAAGACATCCAATCGAAATTGTCTCTGGAACCAATGTTTACAAAGTATCTTGTAGCACCACCATTGTTGTTTTCTCTTGAACCACCGTCTCTATCATCGCGTTCTCTTCTGTCAGAACCTGCAGATTGAGAAGAAATATCTCTAGTTTTCTTGTAGTAATTAATAAAACGGTTAAATTCTACAGATACCATTTTCTTAATCAATTCTTCTTTCGATAAACCTTCCAGTACATTGTTGATAGCTGGAAGATAGTTGTCAATTTCATGATCTACCTCAGTATCTTTAATTTTGGTTGCTAAGTGCAACAATTGTATTTCGCAGATTTCGATTCCAGATGGAATTGTTTTTTCTTCGAATTTCTGTTTGATGATTCGTTCGATAGCTGAGATCTTGCGGATTTCACTTTTGGTAACAATAACAATCGAAGTTCCCAATTTTCCGGCACGACCTGTACGTCCTGAACGGTGATTGTAGGTTTCGATTTCGTCAGGTAACTGATAGTTTACTACGTGAGTAATGTTATCAACGTCAATTCCACGAGCAGCAACATCCGTAGCTACAAGCATTTGGATTTGGCGACCACGGAAAGATTTCATTACACCGTCACGTTGTGCCTGAGATAAATCTCCGTGCAAAGCGGCAGCGCTGTACCCATCTTCAATTAATTTTTCGGCAACCGCTTGCGTATCGCGTTTGGTTCTACAAAAAACTACCGAGAAAATGTCTGGATTAGCATCGGCCAATCTTTTTAATGCTTCGTAACGATCACGTGCGTTAACCAAATAGAATTCGTGTGAAACAGTTGCAGAACCTGAGTTCTTAGTTCCAACGGTGATTTCTAATGGGTTTTGCATAAATTGTTTTGCAATTCGGGCTACTTCTTGTGGCATAGTAGCCGAGAATAACCAAGTGCTTTTTTCGTCCGGCGTTGTCGAAAGGATGTTTACGATATCTTCGTAAAATCCCATGTTCAACATTTCGTCTGCTTCGTCAAGGATGCAATAATTAATTTGAGTAATGTTTACCAATCCTCTGTTAATCATGTCCTGCATTCTACCTGGAGTAGCCACAATAATTTGCGCACCTCTTTTGATGTCTCTCGCCTGTTCTGTAATACTCGCACCACCGTAAACAGCCACTACATTGATACCTTTTTCGTATTTTGAGTAGTTTTTAAGTTCGTTTGTAATTTGCAAACATAGTTCGCGGGTAGGTGATAAAATTAACGCCTGTGTATTTCTGTTGTTGGCATCAATTTTTTGAATGACTGGAAAACCAAAAGCTGCCGTTTTCCCTGTCCCTGTCTGAGCCAACGCAACTAAATCTGTGTCTTGTTCCAATAATAGGGGAATCGCTTTCTCCTGTACTTCGGTCGGATTCTCAAATCCTAGATCGATAATCGCACGCTGTAGCGATTCACTCAATCCTAATTGTTCAAATTTATTCATATATGTTTTTAAAATTTGGCGCAAAGGTACGTTGAATAAACGAGAATATCTAATGGGTTTTTCAGATTTGGCTTTTTATTAATATTTGACAATCAATCAGTTAGTTTTTCAAGAAGGCGATCAATTGCGCTGTTGCCTTGCCACGATGGCTGATAGCGCCTTTTTCAGCGAGCGAAAGTTGCGCAAAAGTAGCATCGAAACCCTCTGGTTTGAAAATGGGATCATAGCCAAAACCTTGATTTCCTGATTTTTCTAAAGTGATTTCGCCGCTAGCGATTCCTGTAAAAAGATGTTGTTTGCCGTTGAGGTTTAAGGCAATTACGGTTTTGAATTGGGCTTTTCTATTGGTTGCCTCTTGCAAGGCTTGCAGTAATTTATTCATATTATCATCGGAATTGCGATGTTCGCCTGCATAGCGAGCTGAATAAACTCCTGGAGCTCCGTTTAATACTGCTACTTCAAGTCCGGTATCATCGGCAAAGCAGTCGTAGCCGTAGTTGCGGGTAACATAATTGGCTTTCATAATGGCATTTTCTTCGATGGTAGCTGCCGTTTCAGGTATTTCTTCAAAGCAACCAATACTTTCGAGGCTTATGATTTCAATTGAGGCAGGAAGTAGCTGTTGGACTTCAAGGATTTTATTTTTATTATTGGTGGCAAAAACGAGTTTCATTGGATGCTTTTTGATGGGATAAAAATAGTGTTTTTTTTGCCTCAGATTGCACTGATTTTTAGATGTTCAAATTGATGTAAATTGCCGATTGGCAAAACTTTTTTGGTTTTGTTTTAAAACAGCTTCTGACTTGTTTTTGTGGTGATTAATTGGTTGTTTTTAAGGAATTAATACATACATTTTTACATCTTTATTGAACTAAGTTAATATATAGTTAAAGTTATGATTTCTATAGTTTTACGAGAAATAAATTATTATATTTGAATGTGGTTTTGATTAATTAATTGAGAATATAATATCATAAATTTTAATTAATTAGAAAAAGTATCTCAAGAGTCGGCTATGGGAACCTATAAGTCAGATAATGATAAATCAAAACCTACAATTAGGAGAGCTGTTAAAGGCTCTCCTTTTTTTATGCTAGGAGTGAAATTAACTATAACGCAACCTTACAAAAACGTGTTTGATACCTTTTTTGTCCGATTCTCTTTCGTCTATTTCGAGAATATCGGTAAGTGATTTCAGCATTGGAGTTAGTTTTGAAAAACCATAATTCCTCGGGTCGAATTCTGGTTTTTTCTTTACAATGAGATTGCCAACATCGCCCAGGAACGCCCAACCGTCTTCATCACCAATAGCGTCTAAGGTATCTTCGATGAGTTCTATAGTTTGATTGTCGATTTTGTTCGCGGTTTCTTTTGGTTGAGCCGTTTCGTTATTGGCCGGCTCTGCTGGTTTTTTAGAACTCGGAGCAGGAGCAGCCGCTTGTTTCGGGGGTTTATTTCGACTGCTTGCGATAGCTCTAGTCTTTTTGATCGCTCCGTCCAATACTTCTATGAACACGAATCGATCGCAAGCCGCAATAAACGCACTTGGTGTTTTCTTTTCGCCAATGCCAATCACTTTCATTCCTGATTCCCGCAATCGAATGGCCAACCGAGTGAAATCGCTGTCGCTAGAAACAATGCAAAAACCATCTAATTTGTCAGAATACAATAAATCCATCGCATCGATAATCAATGCAGAATCCGAAGAGTTTTTCCCAACAGTGTAACTGTATTGTTGGATAGGAGTTATAGCGTGTTCCAATAAAACCGATTTCCAACCGTTGGCATTAGGTTTGGTCCAGTCCGCATAGATACGTTTTGTTGTTGGTGTTCCGTATTTGGCAATTTCTTCCATCATTCCTTTTACATTGCTGTACGGGACATTGTCGGCATCAATAAGGACGGCGAGTTTTAGTTCTTTTTCTTGTGACATATAAGGGTTTATTGTTTGTTGTTATGGGTTGATGGTTTGTCAAATATACAAAGATTATTATGAAATCGACTGCCTAGCCCAGATGGAAATGGAAATCCTTTTTTTGAGAAAAGCTATTTTTTTCCCGGCCTTGCAGAACGACCGAAGGAAGTTCCTGCAAGGCCTTGGAAAAAAAGATTTTATGAAAAAAGATTGTAATGAACAGCTGGAAATTGCTTCAAAAAAAGATTATGATAAGACGGATTAAATATTTAATTTTGCAACTTCAAAAAAAATACAATAATCTACTATATTATGGTAAAAGATTTATTCGAAAGAATTCAAAATAATAAAGGCCCACTAGGAAAATGGGCTTCACAAGCAGAAGGATATTTTGTGTTTCCTAAATTAGAAGGAGAATTAGGGCCCAGAATGCAGTTTCAAGGAAAAGAGGTTTTGAATTGGAGTTTGAATGACTATTTGGGTCTTGCCAATCATCCAGAAGTGCGTAAAGCTGATGCTGATGCCGCTGCTGCTTTTGGTGCTGCTGCTCCAATGGGGGCTAGAATGATGAGCGGTCATACTAAATATCACGAGCAATTAGAGCAGGAATTGGCTGCTTTTGTAATGAAAGAATCGGCTTATTTGTTGAATTTCGGATACCAAGGAATTATGTCAGCAATTGACGCTTTGGTCACAAGAAATGATGTGATTGTGTACGATGTAGATGCGCACGCTTGTATTATTGACGGTGTTCGTTTGCACAGCGGAAAGCGTTTTACGTACAAGCACAACGACATCGAAAGTATGGAGAAAAACTTGCAACGTGCTACCAAATTGGCTACAGAACAAGGAGGAGGAATCCTTTTTATTACCGAAGGTGTTTTTGGAATGCGCGGTCAACAAGGAAAGTTGAAAGAAATTGTGGAAATGAAAAAGAAATACAATTTCCGTCTTTTGGTTGATGATGCACACGGTTTTGGTACACTTGGTAAAACAGGTGCTGGAGCAGGCGAGGAGCAAGGTTGCCAGGATGGAATTGATGTTTACTTTTCGACTTTTGCTAAATCGATGGCCAATATTGGTGCTTTTTTAGCGGCAGATAAAGACATTATCGATTATTTGAAATACAATTTGCGTTCTCAGATGTTTGCCAAAGCTTTGCCGATGATTCAAACGATTGGTTCGTTGAAACGTTTGCAATTGTTGCGTGATAATCCAGCATTGAAAGATAAACTTTGGGAAAATGTAAACGCCTTGCAAAATGGTTTACGAAGCAAAGGATTTAATATTGGCGATACCAATACTTGTGTAACACCAGTTTATTTAGAAGGAAGTGTGCCAGAAGCGATGGTAATGGTGAATGACTTGCGAGAAAACTACGGTATTTTCTTGTCGATTGTAATCTATCCGGTTATCCCAAAAGGAATGATTTTATTGCGTGTGATTCCTACAGCCTCCCATACTCTAGAAGATATCGCTGAAACACTTAGCGCTTTTGAGGCTATTCGTGAGAAATTAGTAAACGGTACTTACAAAGAAATCGCGAGCAGAACTACGGTTGATTTGGACGCTTAATTGCAGATTTCAGATTAAGAATGTTAAACATCTATATAAAAAAACGGAAACGTCTTGATATTTCAAGGAGTTTTCGTTTTTTTTATAAGTAATCTGAAATCTAAATATTATTTCTGGTACAACAAAGATTCAAATGTTTCGAAAGAAACTGTTTCATCCTCATTGACAAAATACTTTATCAAAACCTCACCCCAGTATTCCCCATCACTGAAATCGGCAATAATCCAGCGGTGATTCAGGACTTTTACTTTATTGATGATGAACTTATTGGCCCCAATTTGATCTTGTCCCACAAAAGGATTTCCCTTTGGATTGGCATTCAAATCCATCAATTTTTCGGTTACAAAAGGAATCAGTTTTTCGACTTGAATCGTTTTAGTGGCATTCTCGGGGTTGAAATAATTTTGTGCATTTTCGTTTTTTTCTAAAGAAAAATAATTGGCATCAACCAGTTTAGCATTGGCAAGCGCTATCTCTTTTTTATACTTGGCTTCCATTTTTGCACTTTTATCTTTTTCAAAAGACAGTTCTTTGCTGAAATACATATAGGTAAAAACGTTCAAGAGTACAATAATTATAAAAAGGTAAAGCAATAAGGATTTTTTCATTTTAATATTTATTTGATAGAAATTTCTAAGTTATCGTAAGCCAAATAAACGTTTTTTGGCAGTTTTTGTTGTACCTCCTCGTGAAAACCTAGAATATGGCTAATGTGAGTAAGATAGGCTTTTTCGGGTTGTACTAATGCAATAAAATCCAAGGCCTCTTGTAAGTTAAAATGAGAATGGTGTGGTTCTTCGCGCAAAGCATTTATAACAAGTACTTTTAGATTTTTTAATTTTGCGATTTCAGCTTGGTCGATTGTTTTCACATCGGTCAGATAAGCAAAATCACCTAATCGATATCCAAAAACTTGCAGTTTGCCGTGCATCACATTGATGGGAACCGCCATTTTGTTTCCTATCGCAAATGGTTGATTATTAATTACTTCAATGGGTTTTACCGAGGGTGCTCCGGGATATTTATTTTCAGTTTCAAAGATGTAATCGAATCGTTTTTTGAGATTTTCGATCACGCGCTGATGACCATAAATGGGTATGTCACCCTGCTTAAAAAAAAAGGGACGAATGTCGTCTAATCCTGCGGTGTGGTCTGAATGTTCGTGAGTAAAAAGGATGCCATCTACTTTTTGACAATTTGATCGAAGCATTTGTTGTCTAAAATCGGGCCCACAATCTATAACAAACGAATACTGTTCCCAATGAATCCAAACAGCTACCCGAAGTCTTTTGTCTTTGAAATCAGTACTTTGACAAACTGAATGCATACTTCCTATCACAGGAATTCCTTGTGATGTGCCAGTTCCTAAAAAATAAACATTCATCCAAAAACAGTTGTTAATTATTATACAAAAATAGCAATAAATCTCTATAATTTGTAACATTATTTACTAACTTTGCACCAAAACAGCGATTTCTTTATGAAAAGAGACACCGAAATTAAGTTAAAAGGTGACAGGGTCATCGAACAAATTCCTTCTATAAAAGATAAAGCCCTTCGAATCAATTTGAATGAAAATATCTACGGTACTTTTTCTGAAATTGGAGCTGGTCAAGAAACCGTAAGGCATTTTTTTAGAGCTGGAGGTTCATCGGGAACCATAGCGAAAGCGATGTCGGCTTATGACAAAGATTTTAGTGATGCCATTTATGGGGTCGAAGATGACGGGCGTTATGTAACCGAAAGTCGTCTGAAAAAAATCCTTTCGCACGAGGCCGGTTTGATTGAAAAAAGGTTGAGCCGAAAAAAACATCCCAATAAAATATTTTTCAGTTTTGCCAATACTGTCGCTACCATTGATTTCGCAAAACAATTCAAAGGACATGGTTGGGTAGGCATCAAATATCAATTGGAGCCGGAGGAAGAATACAACGAAATTATTCTGCACATTCGATTCAAGGAAACCGATGTTCGATTGCAACAAGAAACCCTCGGAATACTTGGTGTGAATCTTATTTATGGTGCATTTTATAAATACAATAACCCTAAACATTTGTTGCGTTATTTGTATGATCATCTTGATAAAGACCAATTAGAAATCGATACCATCAACTTTTCTGGGCCACGATTTGCCAATGTAGACAACCGATTAATGAGTTTGCAATTGGTAAAAAATGGAATGACTGATGCCGTAATTTTTGATCCAGAAGCCAAAAACATTTTGCCAGCAGCGATTTTATACAAAAAAAATATCCTAGCCATCAGAGGAAGTTTCCGTCCAGTGACCAAGGTAAATATGGATATGTATGAGGAATCATTAAAAATGTTCAAAAACGAACATAAAGTAGATCCTGACAATACCTTAGTCATATTTGAAATCACACTGTCGAACCTGCGTTCGGATGGAGAAATTGATGAAAAAGACTTTATGGATCGGGCTGAATTGCTCTGTTCCTTGGGGCAGACCGTAATGATTTCTAATTTTCAAGAATATTATAAAGTAGTAGAATATTTTGCAAAATACACCAAAGCACGGATGGGATTGGCTATGGGTGTTAATAATTTGATTGATATTTTTGATGAAAAATACTACCGTCATTTGAGCGGTGGAATCCTCGAAGCTTTCGGAAAATTATTCTACCGTGACATGAAAGTGTATTTATACCCTATGATTGGCGAAGATGGCGAAATGATGGATTCTGAAACATTGAAAGTTCATCCTCGAATGAAAGAATTGTATAAATTCTTTAAATTCAACGGAAAAGTAGTGGATATTGAGAATTATAATCCTAAAAACTTATCGGTATTTTCGCGTGAAGTCCTGAAAATGATTGGTGAATGTAAGCCCGGTTGGGAAACAATGCTGCCCGTAGGTGTGGCTAAAATCATTAAGAAAAAGAAACTCTTCGGATACAACCCCAATGTGCTTCTAGAAAAAAATAATTAAAATGCACCAAATATAACCCAATAAAAAAAGCCAAGAAATAATGATTTACTTGGCTTTTTTGTTTCTAATATATTTTCTATTTCAAAATCTGAGCGGCGTGTGCTTTGGTTTTTACTTCTGAAATTACTTCTTCGATGATCCCGTTTTCGTCAATCACAAAAGTGGTTCGGTGAATGCCGTCGTACTCTTTTCCCATAAATTTTTTGGGGCCCCAAACTCCGAACGCCTGAATTACAGATTTATCTTCGTCTGCCAATAGAGGAAAGGGGAAATCGTACTTTTCTTTGAATTTGGCTTGGGCTTTGGCGGCATCCGCGCTAACACCCAAAAGAGCATAATTGTGTGCCTGAAAACGTTCGAAATTGTCTCTCAAATCGCAAGCTTCAGCGGTACAGCCTGGTGTATTGGCTTTTGGGTAAAAGAAAACGACTAGTTTTTTTCCTTTGTAATCGGATAATTTGTGTGAGTTTCCATCTTGGTCAATTCCTGAAAAATGGGGTGCTTGATCTCCTTTTTGTAATGTTGTCATTTTTAAGTTAGAGGTTAGAAGTTTAAAATTGATTTTGGTTATTGCAATTGCAATTCAAATTGACTTTCTTTACGATTCAAATTTACTGAAAAATGACCAAACAAGAGCGTGTAACGTTTGTTATAAATACGTTAAAAGAGATTTATCCTGAGATTCCAATCCCTTTGAACCACAAAGATCCTTATACGTTGCTGATTGCAGTTTTGCTCTCGGCGCAGTGCACGGATGTTCGAGTAAATCAGATTACGCCACTGCTTTTTGCTAGGGCTGACAATCCCTATGATATGGTTAAAATGTCGGTGGAACAAATCAAGGAAATCATTCGCCCCTGCGGTTTGTCACCTATGAAATCGAAAGGAATTCACGGTTTATCACAAATTTTGATTGAAAAACACGATGGAAAAGTGCCTCAAAGTTTCGAATTGCTGGAAGAGTTGCCGGCTGTGGGCCATAAAACCGCTAGTGTGGTGATGTCGCAAGCCTTTGGAGTTCCAGCTTTTCCGGTGGATACGCACATTCACCGATTGATGTATCGGTGGAATTTATCGAATGGTAAAAACGTGGTGCAGACTGAAAAAGATGCTAAAAGACTTTTTCCCAAAGAAATCTGGAACGATTTACACCTTCAAATAATTTGGTATGGTCGAGAATACTCTCCCGCACGAGGTTGGGATATGGACAAAGATATCATCACTAAAACAGTTGGAAAAAAATCAGTTTTAGCAGAGTATTATAAAAAAATGTCCCGATAAGTTATCGGGACATTTTCTTAATTAGCTATAATTTCGAAACTTTTATTATTTACATTTAGTATGCTTAGCGCTTTTGAGTAATTTAATAAAAAAGAAATAGTCTCTTTTTTGGGTTTCATTGAATTAGTAACTAATGTTTTTTTTGAGTAAATTTTTGCCATATAGTAGTTTTTTTATACTAGTCTAACGCAAAAATTTATTTTATAGTATCAATTCGTTAAAATAATTTGATGTTTTTCGATAACTTTCCGCATATTCATCAAGGCATACCGCATACGACCCAGTGCCGTATTGATGCTAACGCCTGTCAAATCTGAGATTTCCTTAAAACTCAAATCCTGATACATTCGCATGATTAACACTTCTTTTTGATCGGCAGGAAGCTCTTCGATGAGTTTTCGGAGGTCCATTTCTACTTGTTCTTGAATGATTTTGCCTTCAACACTTAGCGAATCATCGGTCATAATCGAAAAAATAGAGAATTCTTCGGTTTCTCTAAACATAGGCATTTTTTTGTTTTTTCGAAAATGATCAATAATAAGATTGTGTGCAATTCGCATCACCCAAGGTAAAAACTTACCTTCCTCGTTGTAGGAATTGGATTTTAAAGTTTTAATTACTTTAATAAAAGTATCTTGAAATATATCATTCGAAATATCTCTGTCCGAGATTTTTGAATATATAAAACCGAAAATTTTGGATTGATGTCTATTGATCAATATTGTTAGAGCGTTTTCGTCGCCTGCAACATAATTGTGAACCAATAAAGAATCAGGGATTTGTAGATTAGCCATAGTAATACCTTTTAGTTTTTAAATGAAAATTGGAGCAATTTTTCTAAAAAGTAATTCTTTGTATAGGCTAAGGGTTTGTTCGTGTTAATATATTGGTCAAATTTAACTAATAATTATCTTAAAATGCAAGAAAAAAATATAAAAAAATTAACACAAAAAAATTAGACTGATGAGAAACCGCTGTTTTAAGGCAAAAATAAAGTGCAGAAACAAACAAAAACGGTAGGAAAATCGAACTCAAATAGTTTCTTTTTTGTGATTTGTTCTATGCCATTTCTCATTTTAAAATTGATTACTTTTGTAAAAATTCGGCTTTTATATGCAAATTGACCTTTCAAAATTAGATCCTAAGAAAAATATCATTATCAAAGGAGCTCAAGTTCACAACCTCAAAAATGTGGATGTTGCCATTCCTAGAAATAAATTAGTGGTGATTACTGGGCTTTCGGGTTCCGGGAAATCCAGTTTAGCCTTTGATACTTTGTATGCCGAAGGGCAGCGCCGTTATGTGGAAAGTTTATCCTCGTATGCAAGACAATTCTTAGGAAGATTAGACAAACCAAAAGTGGAATACATCAAAGGAATTGCGCCCGCAATTGCCATCGAGCAAAAAGTAAACACAACCAATGCCCGTTCTACCGTAGGAACTTCAACAGAAATTTACGACTACATTAAATTATTGTTTGCCAGAGTTGGTAGAACGTTTTCGCCTATTTCTGGACAGGAAGTCAAAAAAAATACAGTTTCAGATGTTATTTCGGAGGTTAAAAACATCAAAACCGACAGCAGATGGTTGCTGCTCGCTCCAATTCATTTGGAACACGGTCGCGCATTAGAAGACAAACTGAAAGCCTTACTCAATCAGGGATTTTCCAGAATATTAGTCAATAATGAAACCGTTCGTTTGGATGAACTTGATGCACATTCGCTAGATGACAAAGATATTTTACTTATTGTAGACCGAATCGTGGTCAATGCTGAAACTTCAGCCGAGGAGGAATTTTACAATCGACTTGCCGATGCGGTTCAAACTGCTTTTTACGAAGGCAAAGGCATCTGCTATTTACAGGAATTAAATTCGCACCAACGCTTTTCGTACAGCAATAATTTCGAACTCGACGGGATTACTTTTTTAGAACCAAACGTTCATTTGTTCAGTTTTAATAATCCGTATGGCGCTTGTCCGGTTTGCGAAGGCTACGGAAATATTATCGGAATTGACGAAGAATTGGTCATTCCCAATACTTCATTATCTATTTTTGAAAATGCCATTTATCCTTGGCGTGGCGAGAGTATGGGCTGGTTTAGGGATGAATTGGTTAATAGTGCCTACAAGTTTGATTTCCCGATTCATAAACCTTTTTTCGAACTTTCTGAATCGCAAAAGGAATTAATTTGGACAGGAAATAAATTTTTTCAAGGGTTGAATGCTTTCTTCAAAGAATTGGAAGAAAAGAATTATAAAATCCAAAATCGGGTGATGCTTTCGCGCTATCGTGGCAAAACCAAATGCCACTCTTGCAAAGGAAAACGACTTAGGATAGAAGCTTCTTACGTAAAAATAAATGGCAAAACCGTTTCAGATTTGGTTGATTTGCCAATTAAACATTTGGTTACTTTTTTCAAAAACATCGATTTGAATGTGTATGAAAATCAAATTGCCAAGCGCTTATTAGTAGAAATCAACAATAGATTGTCGTTTTTGACCGAAGTCGGATTGGATTATTTGACTTTAAATAGAAACTCGGCGACACTTTCGGGCGGTGAATCACAACGTATTAATTTGGCGACTTCATTGGGAAGTAGTTTGGTAGGTTCGATGTATATTTTAGACGAACCCAGCATCGGTTTGCATCCAAAAGATACCGAACGATTGATTAAAGTTTTGGAATCCTTACGTGATTTAGGAAATACGGTCATTGTTGTAGAGCACGATGAAGATATTATGAAAGCCGCCGATATGATCATTGATATCGGACCCGAAGCCGGAACTTTTGGCGGCGAATTGGTTGCTCAGGGAACATTCGACGAAATCTTGAAATCGACTTCTCTTACAGCCAAATATTTGAATGGCGAGCTGGAAATAAAAACGCCTAGAATCCGCAGAAAATGGAGCAATTACATTGAAATTCTTGGAGCAAGAGAGAACAATTTACAAAACATAGACGTCAAATTTCCTTTAGAATGTTTGACGGTTATTACGGGAGTTTCAGGAAGTGGAAAAAGTACTTTGGTCAAAAAAATTCTATTTCCAGCGATGCAGAAAAAGTTGGACGGTGTGGGCGATAAAGCAGGACAATTCTCTGAAATGAGGGGTTATTATCACAAAATCCAGCACATTGAGTACGTCGATCAAAACCCAATCGGAAGAAGTTCTCGATCGAATCCTGTTACCTATATCAAAGCGTATGACGATATTCGGGATTTGTTTGCCAAAGAAAAACTGTCAAAAATTCGCGGATATCAAGCCAAACATTTTTCGTTTAACGTAGATGGCGGAAGATGTGAAACCTGCAAAGGCGAAGGAACCATCAATGTTGAAATGGTTTTTATGGCCGATGTGCAATTGCATTGCGAAACTTGTAATGGCAAACGATTCAAAAAAGAAGTTTTAGAAGTTACTTTCGAAGGCAAGAACATTCACGATGTTCTGACGATGACTGTTGATGATTCGATTTCTTTTTTTACAGCCAACAAGCAAACCAAGATAATTCAAAAATTGCAACCTCTACAAGATGTCGGTTTGGGTTATGTTCAGTTGGGACAATCATCATCAACCCTTTCTGGTGGTGAGGCGCAACGTATCAAACTGGCTTCATTTCTGGTGAAAGGTGCTACAAAAGAAAAAGCACTTTTTGTATTTGATGAACCTACAACAGGATTGCATTTTCACGACATCAAGAAACTTTTGGCTTCATTTGAAGCGCTGATTGATAAAGGACATTCCATATTGGTCATTGAACACAATTTGGATTTAATAAAATGTGCCGACTGGATTATTGACTTGGGACCAGAAGGTGGCGAAAACGGAGGGCAATTACTCGCCGAAGGAACGCCTGAAGATGTCATAAAAAACAAAAAGTCGGTTACAGCGAAGTATTTGAAAGAAAAACTTTAATGTTTGTGAATCAATTTTTAAGTTTAAAAAAGTTTGTCTGAGTTCAACTTTTTTTTAGTATTATTGAGCTAACCAAAAACCATTTAAAACGCTATACAGAACCCTTTAATTAAACCAGAAATAAACCGATGATAAAAAAAATATTTTATGTTTTACTGACCTTTATTGCAGTGGCATGCACACACAAAATCGATAAAAAAGCGATAATCAAAAACATTTCAAATGACAAACTTACAGTTAAAAGAGTAGATGTAATTCAAGAATCTAATTATTATAACGTATTAACTGATGTTCAAAATTCGGTATCTTCTTCGAAAGAAGCGTGGAGGAATTCCCCAGAGCTTAATCAATTGCACCGATTAATAACAATTGATAAAGTAAGTAATGCCTTCATTGCAAAGCTTAAAGCGGGAAATTATTCGAATGAGTCAAAAGTCATTGCCTATCGATTTATAAAGATAGATAAATCTAAAAAATTTATAGGCTACGCCGTAATTTTATTTCAAGGCGAAAGACAAGTTACTTTATTCTATGAATTACATCCTTATCCCTATGATTACTATCCTTCTGGTGGGGTGAAACAGCTAATTAATAAAGGTCTTGTAAAAGAAATTAATCAAATTGAAGCTGAATACAATAAAAATTTACCTGCAAATAAAAAAAATTAATATCGGATAGTATAAAAAATTAAATTACCCGATATTTTTTGTATCTTTGTCGGATTATGTCGAAAATAGACTTAGGATATCGAACAGAATTTCAATCAACCTTTGAGCGATTGTACCAAAAAAAGCAAGATTTGCAAGCCAGCAGACCTTTGCCAAACATAGCTTTGAATAAAATCAGAGAAAGTTTATCAATAGAATGGACCTATAATTCGAATAGTATCGAGGGAAACACTTTGAGTTTAAGAGAAACGCAAATGGTACTTCAGGAAGGCATTACCATAAAAGGAAAATCACTACGAGAACATTTCGAGGCACACAATCACGACAAAGCCATTGATTATTTATTTTCGATAATCAACGATAATTATGTTTTGCGAAGTATTGATATTTTGTCATTGCACGGCTTAGTCTTGCGTTCTATTGAAGAAGATTTTGCAGGGCGAATTAGAAACGGTGGTGTTCGCATTTCAGGCGCTAATTTTGTTCCCCCAAACGCCAATAAAGTTTCCGATTTGTTGGATGAATTGATTGATTTTGTCAATACCAATCCTATGGAATTGAACGATATTGAATTGGCAACCATTTTTCATCATAAATTGGTTTGGATCCATCCTTTTTTTGACGGTAACGGAAGAACGGTTCGGTTGAGTATGAATTTATTATTGATGCGTTGTGGTTTTCCGCCCGCCATTATCCTCAAAAACGATCGAAAAAAATACTACGAAGCGCTCAATCAAGCCAATAATGGCAATTATCAAAAACTAATGCTTTTGATGTGTCAAGCCTTGGAACGCAGCCTTAATATTTATTTGAATGCGATGCCTGACAGCAATACTGATTTTCAAAAAATTTCGGATATTGTGAGTGAACCAAATAGTCCTTATGGTCAAGAATACATCAGTTTACTGGCGCGTACCGGCAAAATTGACGCCTACAAAGAAGGCCGAAATTGGTACACTACCAAAGAAGCCATTGAGGATTATATTGAAAACAGACAGAGAAAAAGAGTTTTTTAGTGTTCAGTTGGAAATCGACTGAACACTAACTACCGCATACCTGTCTGCCGACCGGCAGGCTGAACACTCTTTTACTTGCTTTTCTCACCCACAAAATAGTCGTTCGAGTTTTTGAACAAGACATTGAAAGTGGTCAAACTTCCATAAATTCGGGTGATGTACTGTTGCAAATCGATTTTATCCGCTTCCTCAAGAGTACTTGCATTAATTTTTTGTTCCATTACACGAATTCGATCACGAACCATCGTGATTTTATGAAAAAAAGTATCTATCGGAACTTCTTTGTTTTGCGTGTTTGTACCGGGCTCCAAAATTATTTTACCGCCTTTCCATTTGTCGGCAATGGGGACAATTTGGGAAACATCGCTCCATTTTTCTAGAATTTTTTTCAAAGATTTTTCGACATCATAAAAGCTAACGGAGTCCACTTCGCCTTCAACAGCTTCTATAATTTCAAAATCGCTGTCAATATCGATTGTTTCCAATCCGCTTTCGATAAAAGTAATCCAATAATGTTTGGAAGTTACATTAGTTACCACTCCAAGTCCAAAATCCTGGTGCTTGAGACGTGAGCCTATTCCTAAAATATTCATATTTATTTATTTTTAATGTTTACAAAATCTTTTCAATAAAATCCATTTTAATGAATTCCCAGTTTTTAGAAAGCAGACAATTGGGCTCAAAATCTAAATCGGCAGCTGTAAAATCGACAATCATTGGTCTAATTTTACTAAAATCATCATTGTATGGATAACGTTTTTGAAAATAAGAAATCATTTCATTAAAGGTTATTTTTTCTAAAAAATAATGCAAATCCCAAAAGTCTTTTTTCCTTCCTCCACGCAAAACAACATCGAGTTTCATAGCAATAATTTCCTCAAGAGATGCCATTCGAACTGTGTCCACAACCAATTCTTCAAAAACAAAATCATCGGTGTAGTATAAATCAATTTTTACGAAATCGTTTTTAGAATTGCCTACTTCGAAATAAGTTCCAAACGCAACAATATCAGTCGAACTTGTATTAAAATAGGTGTATTTGTTTTGAAGAAATTTTTTGACGCTCTTAAAATCAATCGAACGATATTCGGCATCTGTAAATAAATCGATATCAACCGACATCCTATGTCCAATTTGCAGGCTCAAAGCTGTTCCTCCAACGAGTCGAAAAGACGAAAAAATTTCTTCTCGCATCAAATCGAGCAGAATTTCTTGCAATAAAGGTGAAACCGTATTCCAATGCAAATTTTTCAAAATATGCTACAATTGATGTTTCAATAATTTGATTTTCTCTACAACTTCTTTCCCATAAAAACGGCTGATTTCCTCTTTCTCCTCTTCGGTTCCTCTTGAAAAAACACGCTTAACAACGGCTACTTTCATTTGTTCCCAATCTATTTTATCGAAAGTAGTATCCCAAAATAAACCTTTTCTTAATTTTGAAATATCGGGTGTCTGCTGATTTTTTTTCTTGGCTTGTTTTACATCATAGAAAACTTGTAGTGTCATCAAAAAACCTTCTTCTAAGCGCAGTTTTTCTTCTATTTTAAGTGATAATTCTACATTCATTCTGCGGTTGCCTTTTATAATTGCGCCCAATGTTTGAGGATGTTCGCCAATAGCCATAGCAAATTGCCTTTTGTTGATGTTGCGTTTCAACAATTCTCGCTCCAAGAATTTTCCGGGATGCACTCCCTTTATAATGTCTAGTGTAGTTTGCATATCACAAATGTAAACAATTTTGTTTACATAATATAGGAAATAAATTAATCTACATTCTTACCCGCTTTAATGAGCTATTATAGCAAATCGAATTCAATTGTTGTAACTTTGCTCTTTTGCCAAAATTTATGCTAGAAAACGATAACAACATTGAAGTATTGGGTGCGAGAGTGCACAATCTAAAAAATATAGACGTTAAAATTCCAAGAGAAAAACTCGTGGTCATAACCGGACTTTCGGGTTCGGGAAAATCATCTTTGGCTTTCGACACCATTTATGCCGAAGGGCAACGCCGTTACGTAGAAACTTTTTCGGCCTATGCCCGACAATTTCTAGGTGGCTTGGAACGTCCCGATGTCGATAAAATTGACGGACTATCCCCTGTTATCGCCATTGAACAGAAAACTACGAGTAAAAGTCCGCGCTCAACTGTTGGCACCATTACCGAAATTTATGATTTCCTACGTTTGTTGTATGCTCGTGCGGCTGATGCTTACAGTTACAACACGGGAGAAAAAATGGTTTCCTACGACGATGCGCAAATCAAAGAATTGATTACCCAAGATTTTGCCGGAAAACGAATCAATATTCTAGCCCCAATCATTCGCGCCCGAAAAGGTCATTATGCCGAATTATTCCAGCAAATTGCCAAACAAGGCTTTTTGAAAGTCCGTATTAATGGCGACATCAAAGACATTACCACTGGAATGAAACTCGACCGGTACAAAACCCACGACATCGAAATCGTGATTGATAGAATGGTGATTGAGGATACGCCTGACAACAAAAAACGCCTGACCGAAAGCATTAAAACCGCGATGTATCAAGGCGAAAATGTGTTGATGATTTTAGACCAAGATACCAATGAAATTCGGTTTTTTAGTCGGAATTTAATGTGTCCAACAACGGGTATTTCGTATCAAAATCCGGAACCTAATTTATTTTCCTTTAATTCCCCAAAAGGGGCTTGCGACCATTGCAAAGGCTTGGGAACGGTAAATGAAATCAATATCAAAAAGATAATTCCTAATCCTAAACTTTCCATAAACAAAGGTGGTTTTGCTCCTTTGGGCGAATATAAAAGCAGTTGGATGTTCAAGCAATTGGAAATCATTGGCGAGAAATTTGGTTTCAAATTGACCGACTCCATTTCGACGATTTCCGAAGAAGCAATGGAAATGATTTTGAATGGCGGCAAAGAAAAATTCTCTGTCGAATCGAAAGTTTTAGGCGTAACCAAAGAATATAAAATTGAGTTTGAAGGAATCGCACATTTCATCAAAAACCAATATGACGAAAGCGGATCTACTTCGATCAAACGCTGGGCAAAGGAATTTATGGACGAAGTGAATTGTCCTGTTTGCGATGGTTCCCGATTGAAAAAAGAAGCTTTGTTTTTCAAAATAAAAGACAAAAATTTATCGGAATTGTGTACTATGGATATTTCCGATGTGACCGCTTGGTTTCTGGATTTGGACAATCATTTATCCGACAAACAAAAAATCATCGCGACCGAAGTAATCAAAGAAATCAAGGATCGATTAAACTTTTTGATGAATGTTGGTTTGGATTATTTGGCTTTAAGCCGAAGTTCCAAATCGCTTTCGGGCGGCGAGGCACAGCGCATCCGATTGGCGACACAAATTGGCTCTCAATTGGTGGGTGTTTTGTATATTTTGGACGAGCCAAGCATTGGATTACACCAAAGAGACAATGCTAAATTGATTCATTCCTTAGAGCAATTGCGCGACATTGGCAACTCGGTAATCGTCGTGGAGCACGATAAAGATATGATTGAGCAGGCCGATTATGTGATCGATATTGGTCCAAAAGCGGGGAAATATGGTGGCGAAATTATTAGCATTGGAACTCCAGCAGAAACACTACAATCAAATACCATTACGGCTCAATATTTGAATGGTAAAATGAAATTAGAAATTCCAAAAAAACGCCGTGAAGGCAATGGGAATTTCCTGAAACTGACGGGTGCCACTGGAAATAACTTGAAAAATGTTGCGGTAGAATTGCCTTTGGGCAAAATGATTTGCGTAACTGGAGTTTCGGGCAGCGGAAAATCGACATTGATTAATGAAACCCTTTACCCGATTTTAAACGCTTATTATTTTAATGGTGTCAAAAAACCGAAACCGTACAAAAAAATTGAAGGTTTGGAACATATTGATAAAGTGATTGATATAGACCAAAGCCCTATTGGAAGAACGCCACGCTCAAATCCTGCGACCTATACTGAGGTTTTTACCGAAATTAGAAATCTGTTTACGATGACTTCCGAGAGTATGATTCGGGGTTACAAAGCAGGACGTTTTAGTTTTAATGTGAAAGGTGGACGTTGCGAAACCTGCGAAGGTTCTGGAGTTCGAACGATAGAAATGAACTTTTTGCCCGATGTTTATGTAGAATGTGAAAGCTGTCAAGGAAAGCGTTTCAACAGAGAAACTTTGGAGATTCGCTATAAAGGAAAATCCATTTCGGATGTGTTGAATATGACGATTGACGAAGCCGTTCCTTTCTTTGAAAACATTCCGAAGATTTATCGAAAAGTCAAAACCTTACAAGATGTTGGTTTGGGATATATTACATTGGGTCAACAAAGTACCACACTTTCGGGAGGCGAAGCACAGCGCATCAAACTAGCGGGAGAATTATCTAAAAAAGATACCGGAAATACGTTTTATATTCTCGATGAACCTACAACTGGATTGCATTTTGAAGATATTCGGGTGTTGATGGAAGTGATTAATAAATTGGTCGATAAAGGCAATACCATCTTAATTATCGAGCACAATATGGACGTAATCAAACTAGCCGATTACATCATCGACATTGGTCCTGAAGGTGGAAAAGGTGGTGGTGAAGTAGTTGCCAAAGGAACTCCGGAAGAAGTTACCAAAAACAAAAAAAGTTATACCGCTCAGTTTTTAAAGAAGGAGTTGGTTCAGTTTTAGCATCAAAAAAAGCATCATTATCTAACTATAATGATGCTTTTTTGATGATGAAATAGACTTTAGCGAAGTCTTTTTCTATAGTTTTTGTGTAAAGCAAAAAGTTACAAGGTTACGACATCTAGCGCATTACTATTGTTTTTTACCGATGATTTTTTATTGATTTCTGCAAAATTTAGTGGCAGAAATTCATTGAAACCGGCACTTTCGATTATTTGTTCTTCCTCTGCAATTATTTTTTCAATTGTTTTGCTTGGTTTTGTGACTAAAATTGGTTCAGGATATAGAAAACCAGAGTCATCAATTGATGTAATTTTCAATTGTTGGTTGACTGCTGCTGTTTTCAAAACGGCGATTGCATCGTAAGCATTAGACAATTCTGCATATTTCAGAGCAGTAAATCCTTGGCCATCTTTAATGTCACGATCGGCACCTTTTAGCAATAAGTATTCAATAATTTCTACTTTGTTATAGCGCGCAGCATACATCAGGGGGGTTAGTCCGTTTATTTTCTTATTCACTTTCGTGCCACTTTCTATAATTTGCTTCACTGTTTCTATTTCCCCTTTGCTAATGGCAACGGCTAAAATAGATGGAGTTTCGGAAAATACATTTAGTTTTTTTTGATTTCCACTAACGGTAGTATTGGAAGCAACGGAAATAGTAGAAAATGCAAATAAGGTAATTCCTAAATAAATGATAAAATTTTTCATTGTAATTAGATTTAAATTGTTAATTATTGTTGTTTTTGTTTTTAAGATTGTTTGTGAGTAAATTAGGTTTAAGAACGGTCTGCATCTGATTGACTTAATTTGCTTGCCTTATTATTAAAATATCAATAAAAATGATTAATTTTAAATATATCATAAAACAGACAGTCAATATTGCCATTTATTTATCAAATGTACAATTTATAAAGACGATATTCCAAGAAAAATAGGAAATATTTCTTCTTAAAATCAATTTTTATTCATTACGCATTCGATTGCTTATTTTTAGAAAGTAATCATTCTATAGCGGTGTATCTAATTGAATTAAATAATGTGTTTATGTTAATTAGTGGTGTTTTTAGTAAAAAATGTTTTTATAAAACCTGATTTACTAATAATTCAATAATAAAATGAATTTTTTTTGGAAATGAAGTTAATTATTGTTGGTCAAGTATTAAAATTGGAATAGTGCTACGGTCAAATTTATTAAATACAATACCCTCAAAACACCAAAGTATTGCCTAGAAATCAGTTTTAGTCATCCTCAGTAGAAATCTTTTGGCGACATTATAAAAATTATAAAAAGTATTGCTTCGCATTTTTTCAAAAAAGAATTACTTTAGCACTGAAGTCTAAATTGAAGCTTTCTTGAGGAGGATCAAGTCAGTTTTTAGACGGTAGATCAGATGACAATTGTAAAAGTTTAAAAATAAAGATTATGAAATTAGAAGATTTTGGTAACGATGAAGAAAAAGCCATTCAGGATAAACTGAAAAGAAAAACTTGGAATGAGATTCGTACCAATGACAGTTGGGGAATTTTCAAAATTATGTCTGAGTTTGTCAATGGTTATGAATCGATGGCTCGGATTGGACCTTGTGTGACCATATTTGGTTCAGCTAGAACTAAACCCAATAATCAATATTATCTTTTGGCTGAAAAAATTGCGTACAAAATCAGCAAAGCTGGCTATGGCATCATAACAGGTGGCGGTCCTGGCATTATGGAAGCGGGAAATAAAGGAGCGCACTACGGCGGAGGCACTTCGGTGGGCTTGAATATCGAATTGCCGTTTGAACAACATTTTAACCCCTTTATTGATAGTGATAAAAACCTGAATTTCGATTATTTTTTTGTTCGAAAAGTGATGTTTGTCAAATATTCACAGGGGTTTGTGGTTATGCCTGGTGGATTTGGAACCTTGGACGAAATGTTTGAAGCCTTGACTTTAATTCAAACCAAAAAAATTGGTAAATTTCCGATTATTTTAGTGGGAAGTGCTTTTTGGTCCGGATTGATCGATTGGATTAAGACGGTTTTACTGGAACAAGAACATACCATTAATCCTGAAGACCTAGACTTGTTTAAAATTGTCGATACGGAAGATGAAGTCCTAGATGTTCTGGATAAATTTTACAAAAAATACGATTTATCTCCTAACTTCTAAACCGTTTTCTATAAATAAGTTCACAACTAGATGGTCTACCTTTGAAATCAATTCCAAAATACCTCTTACTACTTTTAGTTTTCTTTGGCTCAACGAAACAGTATGGGCAACATCATTCTCTAATTGATGTAGAAGTCAATATAGACCATAAAACGCTGACCGTACTTCAGGAGATTGAATATTTTAATCAATCTGAGGACAGCTTGACTTCGATTGTTTTGAATGATTGGAACAATGCCTACTCAACGAAAACTTCACCTTTGGGAAAGCGTTTTTCGGACGAATTTTACAGAGGATTTCATTTGGCCGCCGATAAAGAGCGGGGGAGCACTCAAATAAAAAACATCACTAACAATGCTGCTGTTCCTCTTTCTTGGGAAAGAACTGAAAGAAATCCGGATTTGATTGTTGTGAAATTAAAGCAAAAGCTGGCTCCAAATGAAAAAATAGTATTGCATTTGGATTACATTGTAAAAGTTCCTAGCGATAAATTCACCAATTATGGCTACTCCGAGCGGGGTGGAATGTACCTAAAAAACTGGTTTCTAGCCGCTGCGCGCTATGAGAATCATTCCTTTATAAGGTACAACAATTTAAATTTAGACGATATTACCAATGCCGTTTCAAATTTTGATGTTTTAGTGCGAATCCCAAAAAACATCCAATTAACAAGCGATTTAAACGAAATCTCTACTACGCAGACTGACCGTTTTACCATTCACAAACTCCAAGGAAATACCAGAACTGACTTCAGTGTTTTTGTCGAGCCCGATACTAGTTTTCGTAGTTTCAAAAATAATACGGTGGAAGTTTTGACCAATTTAAGAGGCTATAAAGCGGACGAAATTCAGAAAGCGATTGCTATCGACCGCATCGTCACCTTTACCAGTGACTTAATCGGAAAACCTCATACCGAAAAAATCACCGTGGCGCAAGCCGATTATGACCGTAATCCGTTTTATGGATTGAACCAGATGCCGACTTTTTTGGTTCCTTTTCCGGATGATTTTCTTTTTGAAATTAAATTTTTGAAAACCTATTTGAATAATTATTTAAAAAATAATTTGAAGTTAGACCCGAGAAAAGACAATTGGATTTATGATGGGATTCAGGTTTATACCATGATGCGCTACATCGAGGAATATTATCCAGATTGCAAAATGACGGGTCGTATTTCGGATTTTAAATTATTCAAAGGCTTTCATCTTTTAAATTTAGAATTCAATGAGCAATACAGCTATTTTTATTTGCTAATGGCTCGAAAAAATTTGGATCAACCACTAGGAAACTCTAAAAACACTTTGATTAAATTCAACGAACAGATAGCAAGTAAATATAGGGCGGGTTTGAGTTTAATTTATTTGGATAACTATTTGGGGAATAACTCAGTTTCTACTAGTATTCGTCAATTTAATGCGCTGAATGCCGAAAAAATGGGTGCCCAAAATGATTTTGAAACCCTTTTGAAATCGAATACAAAAAAAGACATTGATTGGTTTTTTAAAACGATTATCAACTCCAGAGAAATTATTGATTATAAATTTGCCAATGTTTCGAAAACGACTGACAGCATTTCATTTTCTTTGAAAAATAAAACTAAAATTGCGGTACCCATTTCGGTTTATGGCTTGAAAAATGACAGCATCGTCTTCAAGAAATGGATAGAACCCAAATTGAACGACAGTATTTATACCTTGGAGCGAAAACAGGCAAACAAAATTGTTATCAATTATAAAAATGAAGTTCCGGAATTTAATTTGCGAAATAATTGGAAGAAATTAGAAGGCTTTTACCCTAATAATCGCCCGGTGAAATTTGCTTTTATTAAAGATTTAGAAGATCCTTACTACAACCAAATTATTTATGCGCCGATTTTAACCTACAATGTTTATGATGGCCTTTCGCCAGGAGTACGATTTCATAATAGAGCCATTTTAAATCGTCCTTTTGTCTATGATATCAATCCGACCTATTCGATAAAATCCGAATCATTGACCGGTTCCGCCATTTTTATGATTAACAAGGATTATAGAAATAGTACGTTCTTTAATGTCCGATATTCCGTTAGTGCTAATTATTTTCATTATGCGCCAGATGCCAGTTATTTGAAAATAAATCCAATGGTTTTAATGCAAATCCGAAGCGAAGATTATCGAGATAACCGCAAGCAATTTTTGCTGATGCGCCAAGTCATTATCAATCGCGAAAAAAGTGATATTGTTATTGATAGTTCGCTGCAAGATTATTCAGTTTTCGATTTAAAATACATCAACACCAGAACTGAATTGACGAATCATATTAGCTTCGTTGGGGACGTTCAGTTTTCGGGTGAATTTGGTAAAATTTCAACTGAAATACAATATCGAAAATTGTTCGAGGACAACCGCCAACTCAATCTGCGGATGTATGCAGGAGCATTTACATATAACAAAAGCAATTCGGATTTTTATAGTTTTGCTTTAGACCGACCCACCGATTACCTTTTTGATTATGCTTATTTGGGCAGATCCTCGGAGACGGGACTCGTCAGTCAAGAATTTATATTAGCTGAAGGCGGTTTCAAATCAAAACTTGAACCGGCCTACGGCAATCAATGGATAACAACACTCAACGGGAGTTATTCGATTTGGAATTGGATCGAAGCCTATGGAGATATTGGTTTTGTTAAGAACAGCAATCAAAAGGAAAAATTTCTATTTGACACGGGTATCCGATTCAATCTCTTGACAGATTACTTCGAATTATTTTTTCCGATATATTCCAGCAAGGGATGGGAAATTTCACAACCTCATTATAACGAAAAAATAAGATTTGTCATCACTCTCAATCCAGATAAATTCATTCAACTCTTTACAAGAAAATGGTTTTAGCTGAAAATCACTGTCTAAAGTCTGCTGACTAATTGCAGTATTAATAAAGAAATCGATTTAAAAATATACATTTTACAACAAAAATTAAAAAATCATAATTTAATTTATAAAAAATTTAATTCTATTTCTTATAATGTATTATGAAAATAGTTCCTTTTTGAGTAAGTTTGCACCAAAGTTATACTTCGTGTATTATGATAAAAGAAAAAAACAATTCAGCCTTAACTTTTGAAGACTTCAAAACGGAAGTTTTAAAAGACTACAAAATTGCTATAACCAGCAGAGAATGTAGCCTATTGGGTCGGAAAGAAGTGCTCACCGGAAAAGCTAAATTTGGCATTTTTGGCGACGGAAAAGAAGTCCCACAATTAGCTATGGCTAAATTTTTCAAAGATGGTGATTTTCGTTCAGGCTATTATCGTGATCAAACTTTTATGATGGCCATCGGCGAATTGACTATGCAACAGTTCTTTGCGGGACTGTATGGTCATACCGATATTGCTCAAGAACCGATGTCAGCAGGAAGGCAAATGGGCGGTCATTTTGTGACCCATAGTTTAAATGAAGATGGAAGTTGGAAAGATTTGACCAAACAAAAGAATTCCAGCGCCGATATTTCTCCTACCGCCTCGCAAATGCCTAGAATGTTAGGGCTTGCGCAAGCATCAAACATCTACCGAAGTATTCCAGAACTAGCGGATCGATCTAATTTTTCTGTTGGAGGAAACGAGATTTCATGGGGAACCATTGGAAATGCTAGTACTTCTGAAGGCTTATTTTTTGAAACAATAAATGCTGCTGGCGTTCTTCAAGTTCCCATCGTTTTGAGTGTTTGGGATGATGAATATGGTATTTCGGTTCACGCCAAATACCAAACCACCAAAGAAAACATTTCTGAAATCCTGAAAGGATATCAAAGAGATGAAAACAGTAAAGGGTTCGAAATACTGAAAGTAAAAGGTTGGGACTACCCTAGTTTGATTGAAACCTATGAAAATGCGGCTGATTTGGCTCGGGAACAACACGTTCCGGTTTTAATTCACGTAAGCCAATTAACCCAACCGCAAGGCCATTCCAGTTCGGGTTCTCACGAACGCTATAAAGATGCCAACAGATTGCAATGGGAACGAGATTTTGATTGTATCAGGCAAATGAAATTATGGATGATTGCGATCAATATTGCTTCACCCGAGGAAATTGAAGCGATTGACGCCGAAACGAAAAAGGAAGTTCTTGAAGCTAAAAATCAAGCTTGGAGCGCCTTCATTAATCCTATTATTGAGGAGCAAAAAGACCTCATTCAAGTATTAGAAAAAATCGCAGCTTCGAGCAAAAATCAAGAAGCAATTCTAAAGCTTAAAACCAATTTAGCTCAAATAAAATCTCCTTTGAAAAAGGAAGTTATCAGTACGGCACGAAAAGCGTTGCGATTGATGATTAACGAGAATGGACATCAAGAACTGTCGTCGTGGATACTAAATTATATCCAACTTAACCAACCGAAGTTTAGCAATAAACTATTTTCTGAATCCAATTTGAATGTGTTTTCAGTGACAGAAGTATTGCCTGAATATGAAAACAATGCCAAGGAAGATACCGATGGGCGAATGATTTTGCGTGATAATTTCAATGTCCTTTTTACAAAATACCCTGAAGTATTGATTTTTGGAGAAGACGCTGGAAGCATTGGCGATGTAAACCAAGGATTAGTTGGATTACAAGAAAAATTTGGCGAGACCCGTGTTGCCGATGTTGGCATTCGCGAAGCATCCATAATTGGGCAAGGAATTGGAATGGCATTGCGAGGCCTGCGCCCCATCGCCGAAATTCAATATTTAGATTATTTACTCTACGGAGTCCAAATTTTGAGTGACGATTTGGCAACCTTGCAATATCGCACCGTTGGAAAGCAAAAAGCGCCCTTAATTATTAGAACTCGCGGACACCGATTGGAAGGAATATGGCATTCAGGTTCACCGATGGGAATGTTAATCAATGCGCTTCGTGGAATTCATATCTTGGTACCTAGAAATATGACCAAAGCGGCTGGTTTTTACAACTCATTGCTAGAATGCGACGAACCTGCGCTTGTCATCGAATGCCTCAATGGCTATCGACTAAAAGAAAAAATGCCTTTGAACTATGGCGAATTCAAAACTCCAATTGGCGAAGTTGAAACTATAAAAGTAGGAACTGATATCACCTTAGTTTCGTACGGTTCGACCCTACGCTTGGTAGAATCAGCAGCGAAAGAGCTGATGGAAGTGGGTATCAATTGCGAAATTATAGACGTTCAATCTTTGCTCCCATTCGATGTTCAACACGATATTGTAAAAAGTATTGCCAAAACAAATCGACTATTAATAATCGACGAAGACGTTCCCGGCGGAGCAACGGCTTACATTTTGCAAGAAATTATCGAAAACCAAAATGGGTACAACTATTTAGACAGCAAACCACAAACCCTTACAGCCAAAGCGCATAGACCAGCTTATGGAACGGATGGTGACTATTTTTCGAAGCCTTCGATTGAAGATATTTTCGAAAAAGTGTATGGGATGATGAATGAGTCAAATCCGACGAAATACCCTAATTTGTATTAGGGAAAAGTTTTCAAAAAATTAAAAGATATTGAAATTTCTGCCTTTTATCATTCCGTAGGAATCTCGACTCACGAGCTTTGGGATTCCTGCAGAATGACAAACGAGGATACTTAGGTGCTGTGATTACTTCTTTTGTTGGCAGTCAACCAGAGGAAAAATTCTGAAATTCATCAACTTTTCGGTATCGCTCGCCTATCAAAAGTCGCTAATCAACAAGTTGCAATTTGAATTCTATATATTACTTCATCAATTTCATTTTCTTCATATACTTATTGATAACCTGATTGATTTCGATAGAAATTACAAATTTGTAATTAAGATAAACATAAACCAGGGTCAATAGAATCGATTTCAACACAATTGAAATTATCGGATTGAAAGGAAAATCCCAAACGTAAAAAGCCACAAAAATGACCAAGGTCAAGGCCAATGAATGCAGCGTTTGCTTGGTAAATGGATATAGATCTAATTTTTTTACCACAAAAAGTAATTTGGCTAAACTATATAACGTAATCGACAATAAGGTAGCAAAAGCAGAACCCATAATGCCATAAATGGGTATGAAAATCATATTCAAACCGATGGTTAAAATCACCAAAAGGACTCCTAAAAACAGTACCATTCGATAATATTTCGTATTAAAAATAATGGCATTGTTATTTCCCAAAATCAAGTCGAAATATTTTGACAATCCTATCATAAACACAACTGGAATACCGCTGAGATACAGTAATTTTTCGTCCTCCGTTTTAAGTCCATTAAGGATAAGTTCGTATAATTTATTGATATTTACAAAAATACCTAACATTACATAACCGCCCACCATTTGCAAATTGATAGAGGTTTTCTTATATAAGGTATTCATTTCATCATGTTTATTCTCGTGCATTAACTTTGCTGTAATAGGATAAACGATTTGATGCATCGAACGACTTGGAACCGAGATGACCAAAGCAATATACGTAGGTATCGCATAGTAAGCAATATTTTCGATTTTCATATATTGATTTAAAATCATTTTATCGCCATCCAAAAGCAGATTAGCTACACTTCCGGATAAGATAATGTAGAAGGTATAGGTCAAAATATCCTTAGTGTTTTCTGGTATTTCAAACTGAAATTTAGGTTTTTGAATACTAAAAGCATAAAACATTGTTATTACTAAAGCCAAAAAATAAACAACAGCTGTGGCATAGACAAAGCCTTCGACAGTTATCCAATTGTAATATACTCCGATTAACAAAAATAGGGAAGCCGATCGTAGGCCTACTTCTTTGATAAAATTGCCAAAAACAGAATGCATGTGTACGCGCAGCCAAGCATAAAAAATTTCGAAATAGGCCATACATAATCCGATAAACGGAATAAGCCAAATGAATTTTTTTACTATTAAATTCTTTTTAGATAAAAACAACAAAATTTCGTCAAAAAAGTAAAACCCTATCATCAACACGGGGATGATAGCCAAAAAAGGAAACAAGACCGTGAAAGATAAAAACCGAGATCTTTCCTCATTAGTTTTGTATTGCGAATAGAATTTGACTAAGGTGTTTTGCATCCCAATGGCAAAAATGGGCATAATAACATTGGCACTCGAAAGAATATAATTCGATAAAGCATAATAGGTGGCGCCAAGAAAAACAGGATACAAATAAATGGTGTTGATACCACCAATCGCAAAACCGATGTAGGTGATTATGGTGTTTTTAAAGGACTGATTTAATACTATTCCCATTAATAAGGTAAAAAATTAGAGGTTAGAGGTTAGAAGTTGCACCAGTTTTTTGGTCAAACTTTTTCGGGAATACTGTTGCAAACCAACAGCATTCGATTGTAGTCTTCCTTCCAAATATTGATTATAATAGCCCAAAAGTACACTTTTTAGTTTCATTTTCTCGGAATAATCAAAAAATACGCCCGTGTTGGTAGTGGTAATAATTTCGGCAAAGTCGGAACCCTTTGGACCAATGGCCACTATAGGCCTGCCCGAAACCATATATTCGAACAATTTTCCGGGGATAATACTTTTGGTATCTTCGGAATTGATTTCGATAAGCAATAAAACTTGTGACTTCCTTTGATGCGCAATCGCTTCGGAATGCGAAACATATCCCAAATTATTCAAATACGGATTCAAATCGAATTGAGAAATGGTTTCTAAAACTTCCTGACTTACTGCTCCAATCAATTTAATCTCCAAATGGGTTTTAAAATCTGGAACTTCATGGATTAATTCGACCAAACCTTCCCAAAGCAATTTCGGATTTCTTTCGGAAAGGAAAGAACCAATGTGTGCCAAAGTAAATTTTGTATCTAATGTTTGTTTGGCAACATTTTCGGTATCATAACCGTTGGTAATCACTTCGATTGGCTTGGTGGTAATGGCTTGAAACTCGGTTTTGGTAGTATTGCTGGTGACGATAATGGTATCGGCAGAATTCAGTACTTTATATTCTAATGATTTGTGTTTTTTGGCTGCATAATTCGACAACCGCAAGGATTTGTGGTAGCCAATTGTGGTCCACGGATCACGAAAATCAGCAAACCATTTTAGATTCAATTTCTGTTTCAATTCCAATCCAATAAGATGCAAACTGTGCGGCGGTCCCGAAGTGACAATCGTGTCAATCTCATTCTCTTTGATGTAATTTTCTAAAAATTCCACCGAAGGTTTTACCCAAAAAACACGGGCATCAGGAATAAACAAGTTGCCGCGAATCCAAAGAAAAGCTTTATCTAAAAAGGATTGTTTTTTCTGGTTTGGAATAATTCCAGAACTGATTTTCTTGGTTTTATTTTTCGAAAGAAACGAAGCCAATTGATAGGGTTCAAAAATCTTATGTTTAAGAATAATCACTTT
Source organism: Flavobacterium nackdongense (assembly GCF_004355225.1). NCBI lineage: Bacteria > Pseudomonadati > Bacteroidota > Flavobacteriia > Flavobacteriales > Flavobacteriaceae > Flavobacterium > Flavobacterium nackdongense. The sequence continues at coordinate 3,728,501 of NZ_CP037933.1, forward strand.
GTTGGAAACCTCGTGTATCAAATTCTCGTCAACAATAGGATAGGTTGGATTCTCCGGAATAAAAACAATCGGCTGAACGCCAAAATCAGGTAAATATTTGACAAATTTCAACCAACGTTGCACACCTGGTCCACCAGCTGGAGGCCAATAATAAGTAATGATAAGAAGTTTTAGCCCCCTAGCCCCCGAAGGGGGAATCTCTAAATTGTCCACAAGATTTGATTTCATCTTTGACGATCTTTGTTAATTTTTTCAAGCTCTTCAATATCTAATAAATCTTTCGGGCGATTTGCTGATTTTTTGGCAATGATTAAATTTTCATAATCTATAAAATAAACAGGTACTTCTTGTAAAATTACAATTGTTGCATTTTGAAATAGATCTTTAAAATTTTCATTCTCTAATCCTTTAACTGAAGTCATCACATCCAATCTTAAATCATAAGAAATGGTGAAATCTGTAAATCCTGCAACAAATTGCATAGTTTCAATTTGAGGAAAATCACCAATTCCAATCGAAGCAAAAGCCAAACGTAGATTTTTTCTATTTTCGATAGTATCTTCTATAAGAATATCAATATCCCCTGTATTTCGGGTATAACCATAGATATTTACGGCCAAACCACCAATGGTTAAATAACGAACATTCATTTCGTTGAATACTTTCCAAATATTAAAAATTTCTTGAAGCATTATTTTTTCTGAATAATTCTAGGGGCATTTTTCAAGGCATAAGAAAGTTCAACCAACGACATAAAACGTTCTATCCTTTCAGAATACAACTTTTGTAAATCAGAAGTTTTGGTAATCACTTCTTTTTGAGATATGTTTTTTATTTTGTTTTGTGATTCCATATTCAAATATACAATTTTAGAAAGTCATTTAGTCTATTCTCTTTACTCTTGTATCTTTTTTCTTCGCTCAAAATAAATTCCTCCAATAAATAGTAACAACATTCCAATCGAACTAACTAGCGCAATGGTACTGCCCGTTTTTACCACTTGCGGCTCAAATTTGAATTCAATAGTGTGTTTTCCAGCGGGAATTTGTAATGCTCGCAAAGCATAATTTGCTCTTAAAATCCCTATTTCTTTCCCATCGATAGTAGCTTTCCAACCGTTTTTATAATACATTTCTGAAAAAACAGCTAAACCTTCATTGGTATTATTCGAAGTATATTTGAGATGATTTGGTTTGTACGATTCTAAAGTTATTGCTGCCAAGCTATCTTTGGCGAAAGCCTTATTATTAATTTCAAATTCCTTACTATTTATAACTGCCACATTTTTAGTATCTAATTTATCTAAAGCTTTCATTTCTTCGTCAGCAGTTTGAACAAATTTTATATTTTTCACAAACCACGCATTTCCATTAGCATTTGGGTTTTGAACTGGAAACGCAGCATTAGTTGAATCGGTCTGAATAACATATTTGACATTCAGCATATTCAAAATTTCAATATTGTTTTTGGAAATTTGATAATTAAATAATTGCTCCATCCTTCTAGGATTCACAGCACTATAGCCACCAATAGATTTATGAAAATAAGGAGTTCTGCCCGTTAGATGCCCTGCAATATCAAAAACACGGAAATTACTGGTGTCTTGCAAAATGGTAAAATCGGCAGGTGTTTCTACAAAAGGCACTTCGACTTCTCTGCTACTGACAAAATCTTTACTGTCAACATATTTTTTATCCACAAAAAACAAATCCGAAACCATCAAGAATCCTACTAAAATTATCGCAGTATTTTGTGCTAATCTGTTTTTTATAAACAACCATAAAACACCAGCCGAAATTAGTATAAAGAAACCTGAACGCAGCAAGTCTGCGGAATAAAGTGTCATCCTGTCCGATTTGAGCGCTTCAATAAATTGTGGACCATAATTCTCTAAATAATAGCTATCATTAGCTCCAGAAAAATCGAAAAAACCTTTGCATAAAAATAAAAGTAAAACTATTCCAAGACTCACAGCTCCTGATTGCCACAAAGCTTTCCATCTAAATTCTTTTTCTAATTTGAAAAAAGAATGCAATCCCATAATAGCCAGAACGGGAATACACAATTCAAGAATCACTTGAATAGACGAAACTGCTCTAAATTTATCATAAACTGGCACAAAATCAATGAAAAAATCAGTCAAAAGCGGAAAGTTTTTCCCCCAAGAAAGTAGTAAAGAGGCTACTGATCCACCTAAAAAAGCGTATTTTATCTTTCGTTTATCTGTAAATAAAGCCAAAACAGCTAGAAAAAAAACTACTGCACCAATATATGCTGGCGCAGAAACACCTGGCTGATCTCCCCAATATGTGGGCATTCCGCTTGAAACATACTCTGCGGCTTGAGCCTCTGGTACTTTTTCGCTAAGCAAAAACTCATAGGTTTTGCTATCAGTTCCAAGTGGTTCATTACCAGAACCTCCAAAAAGCCTTGGCGCAATAAGATTAAAACTTTCGGCAATACCATAACTATAAGCCGTGATATAATCATAGTTCATAGCCGATGTGGTTTCATTTTTTGATCCATCAGCATTGAACGTTAATTCACTTTTGCTCCGCATACTAAAATCAGCATATTCAGCTGTTGCCAAAAGACTAGTAGCATTAGCTCCGATACCAAAAATTCCGGCAACAATGAATGTTCCTGTAGCTAATAAAAGTGATTTGAAATCTTTTTCTTTGATCAATTTGTACAGAAAATAACCCGAAAGTATTAATACCAAAATCAACAAATAATAGGTCATTTGAAAGTGGTTGGCATTGATTTCTAATGCAACTGCGAACATAGTCAATAGTCCACCCCAAATGTATTTCTTTTGAAAAACCATAATAATACCCGCGATAACTAGAGGCATATAACCAATGGCATGGGCTTTGGCATTATGCCCCACGCCAAGAATAATGATTAAATAAGTAGAAAACCCAAAGGCTAGCGCACCGAAAAAAGCTTTGAGCGGATCTACTTTCAAAACCAAAAGCAATCCGTAAAAACTAAGAAAATACAAGAATAAATAATCGGCTGGACGAGGTAAAAATCGAATGGCATCATCTAACATTCCAACATAATCATGCGGATATTTGGCTCCCAATTGATAGGTTGGCATCCCTCCAAAAGCGGAGTTGGTCCAATACGGCTCCTGATGATCTGAAGCTCTAAAATCATTTTGCTCTTTTGCCATTCCGGTAAATTGAACAATGTCCGATTGAGAAATTTGTTTTCCTTGCAATACAGGATAAAAATAAATGAGAGAAATTAATACAAATCCAAGTAGGACAAGAGCGTGCGGATAGAACTTTTGAAGTTGCTTCATGTAATCGGTTGGAGTTTATGGTTTATGGTTTTGTGTTCCAGGGCTTAATCGATTTCTTCGTAATCAACATATTCCCCCACTTTTTTGGTTTCGCGAGTTTTCTTGGCATTGGCTGTATCGATTATGATTTCGTCGTTATTAGACGTTTTTTGCCAAGAATTTCCCTGAGCCTGTTGGTATTGTTTTTGGAAATTTTCGCCCGCTTTTTCCACTACTTTTTTGACTACAATGGGAAAAAACAAACGCACCAAAAACCGAAAGATATAATAAAAAGCTATAATGTAAAATAATGTTCTAATAAATCCTGAAAAAGAAGCCTCTTGCATAATCAAAAATTTTTCAGCAAAATTAACAATTCCATCGTTCAAAATTAAAATATCATTCTTAAATAAATAATAAAATAATGTACATTTGAAATGCGTTATCCCTTTCAAACCAAATATAATGATATGTACAAAATCAAAAGCTTACTATTTGCAGCAATTTTCATCCTTCCTTTACTCCATTATGGCCAACACACGGACCAAATCAATTCGAATAGACCTGGCGAAACCATGTCGGCATACTCAGTTGGGAAATCGGTGATTCAAGTTGAATCTGGAATTTACGGCATCCAAGAAAATCACAGTATTCTAAATTATGATGCCAGCGGTTTCGGAATCGATTTGACGTTGCGATATGGTATGTTTTTAGAACGATTGGAATTCATTGCCGATGTACAATACCAATACGAATTCTTTAACCCTGCCATTGCATTTCCTGAGAAATCAGCGTTCAAACAAACCATTTTGGGAGCGAAATATCTGATTTATGATCCTTTCAAAAACTACGAAAAAAACGTCAATGTCTATAGCTGGAAAGCCAATCACGCCTTCAATTGGCATCAATTTATCCCTGCCGTTTCGGTCTTTGCCGGAGCCAATTTTTTCCTAGCAGACAATCCGTATTATTTTTCTCCAGATGCAGCCATTTCTCCCAAAGTTGCCTTGATTACCCAAAATCATTTTGGTGATGGCAGTTGGGTTTTTGTGACCAATATTATTGCCGATTACATTGGGACTGATTATCCAAGTTATGGTTACGGGATTACGCTGACCAAAGGGTTCAGCCGAAAATGGTCGGGTTTTGTCGAAAATCAAGGCTATAAGAGTGATTTTTATAGTGATACCATAGTTCGTGGCGGAGCTGCTTATCTGATTCACGATGATTTGCAAGTTGATGCTTCGATAAGCACTAGTTTGAAAGACACTCCCTCGATACTTTATGGTGGAATTGGATTTTCTTGGCGTTATGATGCGGGTTACAAAGAAGTACGAATGAAAGTAGATACGGGAGATTCGGATAAAAAGGCCCAAAGAAGAGCGAAGAAAACTAAAAAAGGATAATTTTACAACCCCAATAAAACTATAATGATTACCATAAAAGAAGCTATTACCAAAAAGGAAATGACTGAATTTGTCAAATTTCCTTTCTCCTTATACAAAAACAATAAATACTGGGTTCCGCCTATCATCGCCGATGAATTGGCATCCTTCGACAAAACCAAAAATCCTGCATTCGAAAGTGCCGAAGCTTATTTTTATTTGGCTTATCAAAACAATGAAATCGTGGGACGAATTGCCGCCATTATCAATTGGGGCGAAGTCAACAACCAACACAAAAAGAAAGTGCGTTTCGGTTGGTTCGATGTAATTGACGACATCGAAGTGACCAAAGCTTTACTCGAAAAAGCGTATGAATTAGGAAGAAAAAACAATTTGGATCACATAGAAGGGCCAATGGGTTTCTCCAACTTAGACAAAGTAGGAGTTCTTACCGAAGGTTTCGACGAAATGGGCACCATGATTACTTGGTACAATCATCCGTATTTTGCGGCCCATTTAGAACAACTCGGATTTGTAAAAGAGAAAGAATACATCGAAAGTATTTTTCCGTTTTCGAATGTAAAACCTGAATTCTTTTTGAAAGCACAAGCACTCATCAAAAAGCGATACGAACTGACGAGTTTGAATTTTACCAAAACCAAAGACATTATGCCGTATGTGGACAAAATGTTTGATTTGTTTAATAGTTCTTATGCTAATTTATCATCGTTTGTGGCCATAACCGACGTTCAAAAAGACTATTTCAAGAAGAAATACATCAGTTTTATCAATCCGGAATACATCAAATTTGTAATGGATAAAAACAATGATATTGTCGCTTTCAGTATCGTAATGCCTAGTTTTTCAGAAGCATTGCAGAAAGCTCAAGGCAAACTATTTCCTTTTGGATTTTATCATTTGCTCAAAGCCAGAAAAGACAGTAAAGACGTTGTTTTTTATCTAATTGGAGTTCATCCTGAATATCAAAGTAAAGGCGTTACGGCCATTATTTTTGATGAATATTTCAAAACCTTCAGTGAAAAAGGAATCGTCAATTGCATCCGAACTCCTGAATTGGAAGAGAATCACGCCATTCATAATCTATGGAAAAACTTCGATCCGCGAATTCATTGTAGAAGGAAGACGTTTATGAAGAAGCTTTAAAAAAATTGCAAAAAAAATACAACCACTATTTTGAAAAAAATCAACCACCAATTATTCCATTTATTCCTTTGTTTTTTTGTCTTTATTATAGTAACTTCAAGCGCAATAGGGCAAGCCAAAGACAACAACAAGAATTTTAATGCAGGTCTTGCGGCGTACGAAGCCAATAACTTACCCCAAGCCTATCAAAAATTCTTATTGGGAGCCAAAGAAGGACACCTGAACTCTCAGTACAATCTAGCATTGATGTATGAAAATGGAATAGGCGTAAAAAAAAATGAAAAAGAAGCCTTGGCTTGGTATACAAAAGCATCTACAGCGGGAAGTTCTGCAGCCCAATACAACTTAGGAGTTCTTTATGAAAATGGTAAAGGAGCACCCGTTAACTTTGCAAAAGCCAATTATTGGTATCGTAAAGCTGCGGTACAAAATGATGGCTTGGCTATTGGTAATTTGGGAATGCTTTATATTCGTGGCGATGGCGTAAAAGTGAACAAAACTGCTGGAGTAGCACTACTTTTACTTTCCATTCAAATTGACCCATCACCAGAGAATACTGCCAAACAAAATATTACGAAAACAAGCGGACTGACAAAAAATATGATAACAGATGCCCAAGCACTTTCAGATAAAATGTTCAACGCAGGAAAAAATAAGCTAGTTCCACTAGATCAGTTTTTGAAGAAATAAAAAAACCAATACCAAAAAGTCTACAAAAAAGTTAAACTACAGGCTATTATTTAGTACTTAAGATCAGCTAAGATGAAAGTAGAGATGATTACAGCTTACAAACGGACTCGCCAGATTGGATTTAAAAAAATTAGGTTGGGTATAACTGCAAAAAAAATCTTTCAAATCAACGAAAGGTTTTTCTGTTTCTAGTCAAACTGATTACTAATTCCGATAGCTATCGGAAAGGAACACTGCTAAATTTATTAAAGTAGCCAATGCTTGAAATCATAAAAATTTTGTGGCGAAACACCGTGACCAATTGGGTATTCTTTGTAGGTTGAATTGATGCCTAAATTCTCCAAAAAAGGTTTTGCCTTTCGGCCCCATTCCACAGGAATTACTTGGTCTACCGTTCCGTGAGAAGTGAATATTTTAAGATTCGAAAAGGAGTTTTTCAGATGATTTTCTTCTAAGATCTCTGGATTAATATATCCACTCATTGCCACAACTCTTTGCACTTTTTCGGGATGCGAAAGTGCCACGGCATAACTCAAAATAGCTCCTTGGCTAAAGCCAATTAAAGTCACATTTTTAGCATCAATTGGATAATTTGCTTCTAATTCATCAATGAATTTAGCAATTAAATCTCTCGAAGTTTTAGCTTGCTCATTATCAGAAAATTTGTTTTCATCGGCATCAAAGTTGATGGCATACCAAGCATAACTTCCGTATTGAATATCGTAGGGAGCGCGCGCCGAAACAATATAATACTCGCCTGGAAGTTCCGCGGCGAATGAAAATAAATCTTGTTCGTTGCTTCCGTAACCGTGAATTAGGAGTAAAAGCGGATTTTTGTCCAGTTTTATTTTGGGTTCTTTTACGAGATATTCGAGTGATAATTTCATATTTTATTCGATATTTTTAAATATTTTTTGGAATTGTTCTCCCAATAAAGGAATCAGTTTCATCTGACCTTGTAATGCTCCAAGAAACCCATAAACCCATAGAATAAAATAAAAAACATAAAAAGCAGAAGATATCATCCAACTATCAAAATAGCCTATAAAGTATCCGATTAAAAAAAACGAAATAAATATGCCCAATGCCTGACGAATATGAAAAGCAGCAAACGTATTTTTCTTGTCTTGGTTCATAAAAATAGCGGCAATCGCACCAATAATGGTAATGTAACTCACAATTGCAACGTTTTTTCCCTCTTCGATGTTGTTGTTTTCCATTTTTGTTTAACCACAAAGTTCACAAAGCTTTTACACGAAGTTCACAAAGTGTTTCTTTATATAAGTTTAATAATAGTGTTCTTTGTGCCTTCTTTGTGCACTTTGTGTTTGAATTTTATCCTAAAACTAATTTTCCTTGATTGAATATTCCATATACTTTCCCTTTTAGTTCTGTTCCAAGAAAAGCCGAGTTTTTAGATTTGGATAAAATATTTTCGTTTGTAAAAATGCTTTTTCCTTCAGGATTGAACAAACTAAAGTTAGCGATTTTTCCTTTGGAAATGGTTTGTTTTTCGACGCCAAAAGTAGTTTTTCCAGAAGTCAATTTTTCAATTACTTTTTCCAAAGGCAGAACGGTTGATAAGGCTCCAAAAGCACTTTCCAAACCGATTGTTCCGTTTTTGGCCAAATCAAATTCCATTTTTTTGTGTTCAATGTCAATCGGATTATGGTCGGTTGTAATGATGTCAATCGTATTGTCTAAAATTCCGGCAAGCAAGGCTTGTCTATCAGTTTCTGTTCGCAACGGAGGAGAAACTTTGCATCGGGTATCGAAATTTTCCAGTTTTTCATCGGTTAAAACCAAATGATGCACGGCAACGCTGCAAGTCACTTTTAATCCTTTGGCTTTGGCTTCTTTGATTAATTGTACCGATTTTGCAGTAGAAATGGTTGGAATATGTAGTTTTCCGCCCGTATATTCGAGTAAAAACAAGTTTCTGGCAATTTGCAATTCTTCCGCTAAATCTGGAATTCCTTTCAATCCCAATCTTGTTGAAACAATGCCTTCATTGGCAACACCATTGCCTTTGATGTTCGAATCTTGGGCAAAAGCAATAACCAATCCGTCAAAATCCTGAACATATTGCAAAGCTATTTTTAGCAAATTGGCATTTTCTAAACTCTTGTTGTAATCGCCAAAAGCTATAGCGCCCGCATTTTTCATATCGAACAATTCCGCCATATCTTTTCCTTCGCTTTCTTTGGTCAAAGCACCAATTGGGAAAAGTTCCGTTGCAAAACCATTGGCTTTGCTTTTTACAAAATTTACTTGCGATTGATTGTCGATAATCGGGTAGGAGTTGGGTTGCAAAGCAATAGCCGTGAAGCCACTTTTTGCGGCAACATTCAAACCGTTTGCAATGGTTTCGCGGTCTTCAAAACCAGGTTCGCCAAGCGAAACACTGCTGTCAAACCAACCTTGTGAAACGTGCAAATTGTCGAGCTTTACTTCCTCGGCATTAACTGTGTTGGGAAGCGAAGTTCCCATTTTTTTGATGCTGCCATCAACAATTAAAATATCAACGGTTTGGTTGTGAAAAGGACTTTCGGAATCGATAATTTTGGCTTCCCGGATGATTGTGTTCATAATATTTATTTATTTGAAACCTGAGATGTAATTCACGTTCTGTTTTTAAACGCATAGAAACATAGTTTTAAAATAATTATAAAAGACGATTCACTTTATTTGAGAAAATCATAGCTATGCGAACCCAAGAATTGGGCTATCTCATTCTTTTTTTCTATGTTTCTATGTGTTTAATTTTATTTTAATTGCATCTAACGTTTTTACTTTACGAATCGTATAATTGCCATTTCGGTTAGCAGAAAAAGCAATGCAAATATAACAAACCATTTCCAAATTTGATTGTCAGTTCGGTCGGTTTGTAGGCTATTGAAAACGGTGTCGATAGAATCGATGGTTTTATAATCGGAAAGTGCTTCGTTATTGGCTTGAGCCAAATCACTTTCGGTTCTATTGTAGTTAAAACTGATGTTTTGTAAACGTTCATTTTGATTGTAAATTTCAAAATTACCAGCTTGTTCCGGAAAATCATTAAATGTCAATTTTAATTTGTCGTTCAGAATTTGCTGCACCGGAATAAAGGTTTCAGTCTCGTTTTTGACTTTCAAAATTTCATCTTTGGATAAAGTGGCGTCAACCAAAAATGGGTTGTTATTGCCAATGCTCAAGGCTATTACACCATCATTTTGATTGTTGATTCCCATTTTGTAAAACGTAGGAACAATCAAAGGCGATTGTTGAAAATTGGAGTTTTCTAGATCAATTGGAGCTGTGAAAATATAAACGGAAGAAGTAGGATTGTTGATGGAAGTCAAAAATGCAGTTTGGTCTTCGTAATACAAAGCCGCGGGATTGGAACCTATAATTCCAAAGGACGTTTTTGTTTTTGGATACTGGAAATTATTGATTTTATTTTCGAAAACACCGCTAAACAAAGGATGATTAAAGTTGATTTTAGTGACCAGTTTTTCCTTGTTTTCCAAAGATTTGAATTGGATGTTTCCAAAGATTTTCAAAAAGGTATTGAGGTTCGTAGTTGAAGCTTTCGCCGATGGAATAAGAACCAAATTTCCGCCTTTTTCCACAAAGGATTTCAAAGTGGTTTGCAAGGCTTGCGGAATTTCATCGAGTTCGTTTAAGACAATGGTATTTTGTTTTTCGAGCGCATTATAATCCAAAGTTTCAATCGCAAAATTGTTGAAAGTGAATTCGTCATTGGTGTAAATTCGGGATAAAAAGTTCGATTTTTCGGGTTGTCCAATGCTGATGATGTTGTTTTTTTTAGGTTTCGAAATATTGAAATACAAGTTGTTGTCATATTCCAGTCCGTTGTCAGTAATGGAAGCGTAACCGTGGAAATCTTTTTTCGGAATGGTGAAATAAATGGTTTTTTCCTTTGCTTCCATTTTCGTCAAAGTCTTTGCAATCAACTTATTTTGATTGTATAAAGCCACTGGAATTTGCTTGCCTTTTTCGCCAAAAGCAGATAATTTCAAGCCAATTTCATAGAAATCATCCAGAGTTTGATGAATAAAAACGCTGTCAATCGAAGTATTATTTTGTTGTTCCGCTTCTGGAATAATGAAATAGGTATTGAAATCGCTGTCAATACTTTTTAATTGTTTGGGTTCCAATCCAACGGCATCCGTAATCACAACAATATCTTTGTTGAAAGCTGATTTCCGGGATTTAATTTTTGCCATTGCGCTTTCCAATTGGAACGGAAGGGCACTGTATTTTAGGTTTTGTAATTCGGTTCGAATGGATTTGATATCGGTATTCCAAAAGGTTTCGGAATTGGTAATCAGGGAAAAAGTTTGATTTTCGGGTGTGTTTTCGAGTAATTCCTGAACGGCTCTTTTCAGCAATTCCCCTTTTTGACCTTTGGCTTGCATCGAAAAGGAATTGTCCAAAACGATATACATTTCGTTCGAACTGTTTTTAGTGTCTTTGGCTTTGAAAAAAGGTTGGGCAAAAGCAATAATAATGGAGGTTAACAATAGTAAACGTGTCGCTAGAAGCAACCATTTTTTGATTTTGGAACTCTTTCGGGTTTGTATGGAAAGGGCTGTAAGGAAACGGACATTCGTGAAATATTCCTTTTTGAATCGTCGCAATTGAAATAAATGAACCAGAATTGGAATAACCAACAAGAAAAGAAAATAGAGGATTTCCGGGTGTTTGAATTGCATTCTACTTTTAAGTTTGTCAAAGATAGTATTTTGATTTTAGATTTCAGATTTCGATTTCAGAAATTGAAGGAATTTAGATTATATTTGGAGAATGGTATTAAAGGATAATCACTAAAAAAACTTGAAATAATATAAAATCATGAAAAATATTCACGCAGTACTTCTTTTTATTTTTGCTTTCACTACATTGCAAGCACAGGAAAACAAATTCAATTTAATTGTAGGAACCTACACCAAACCTTGCGATAGCAAAGGAATTTATGTTTACGAATTCGATTCCAATACAGGTGATTTTAGTCTTAAAAGCAATACTGAAAATATTTTAAATCCCAGTTATTTAACGGTTTCCAAAGACAACAAATTTGTCTATTCGGTAAGCGAAAACGATAAAAAAAGTTCCGTTAGTGCGTTTGGATTCGATTCGAAAAGCGGAAAGTTGAATTTTGTAAATTTTAAAAATGTAAACGCTTTAAATCCTTGTTATGTAATTAATGATGATAATACTATAATTACGGCCAATTATTCTAGTGGTAATATCTCGGTTTTGGCTAAAAATAATGATGGAAGTGTTGGCGAAGTGAAGCAAGTGGTGCAACACACCGGAAAAAGCATTAATGCCAAAAGGCAAGAAGCGCCTCACGCTCATATGGTGTATTTTTCGCCAGATAAAAAGTATGTTTTGGCCAATGATTTAGGGACTGACAAGGTGTATGTCTACGATTATAATCCAAATGCAACGACGGAAGTTTTAACCCTCAAAAGTAGTATTGACCTGAAACCCGGAAGCGGTCCACGACATTTAATCTTCAGTAAAGATGGTAAATTCGTTTATGTTTTACAAGAATTAGATGGTACAATATCTTCCTTAACATATGCCAAAGGAATGTTGGAAAAAGTGAGTGAAACCACCGTGATTGCTGCTGACTTCAAAGGAGATATTGGAGCGGCCGACATTCATATTTCGCCTGACGGAAAATTTTTATACGCCACCAATCGCGGAACTGCCAATGATATTTCGGCATTCAAGATTTTGAAAAAAGGGAAATTAGAATTCGTGCAAAGAACCAGCACTTTAGGAAAAGGTCCTCGAAATTTCAATATTGATCCAACAGGAAATTTTCTACTGATAGGACATCAATACACCAATGAAATTGTAATTTTCAAAAGAGATAAAACTACAGGAATGCTTACTAATACTGGAAAAAAGATTGAGTTGTGTTCTCCAGTTTGCTTAGTATTTACGAAAATTTAAATTTTTTTTAACCGTAAATTCGCAGATTTTTAATCAATTGAAAATCTGCGAATCTGCGGTTATCAAATCATTTTTACTCCAAGTCCTACTTTGCACTTAAAGTATTGTATTTATTGACTTTACTAAAATCATCAGAGCAAATTTAAGCAACAAAAAGCAATGAAATACTTGTTTTGTTGTACCTAATGTTGTACCTTCGTAACACGATGCACCCGAATGAAATGCTAGTGTTTACAAGGCTTTCACCACTTTGCATTATTTTGTAAAGATAGTACAACATTTCTAAATTCCAAATCTTATGGCTTCAATTAAATTAATCCTCAGAACCCATCAAGCTGACCAAACAGGTCACAGTCCTCTATACATTCGAGTTATAAAAGACAGAAAAACGAAATTTATCACTGCTGGAGTGAAGCTCAAAGAGAACGAGTGGGATGAGGCAAAACAGAAGGTAAAAAAGAATCATCCTAATAGCGCAAGAATGAACGCTTCATTATCTCAAAAGATTGCAGATGCTGAAGGGCAGCTTGCCGACCTGGAGCGCAAAGTAAAATCCGTTTCGATAAACAAAATCAAGGAAGCCATCAAAGGAAAAGAAGTGCCTAATTTTTTTGATTATGCTTACAAAAGATGCGAAAAAATCAAAGGAAACCTTGCTGTAAGTTCTCATAGAGCATATTACGGAAATATCAAAAAATTTGAAGAGTATTTAGGAACTCGGGATATTTATTTCGATGACATTACTGTTTCAGTGTTAATGGACTACATTAGTCATTTAAGTAATGTGAAGAAAAATACCAATACCACACAACGCCAAAAGATAATCATCTTGGCAATTATGTTCAAAGAAGCGATTAAAGAGGATATTATTCCGCCACATATGTATCCGTTCAGCAAAATCAAATTAACACGAAATAACAGCTCTCGTTCCTTTTTGAGCAAAGAACAAATACAAGGTTTATTAAACTTAAATTTCGCTCCAGGATCTATTTCGGAAATTGCTCGTGATATGTTTGTATTTTCGATTTATGCTGGTGGTTTGCGTTTTAGCGATGTGGTCGATTTACAACACCAACACTTCAACGTTGAGGAAAGCCGAATCAAAAAGGTAATCCGAAAAACTTCTCGCTTGCATCAGTTCAAAATGGGTAGTGTTGCCCTGAATATCCTTGCCAAATATCAAAAAGAAAATGCACTCGAAGACGATTTTATTTTTCCGATTGTCAAGAACAAAGAATTGTATTTCAAAAACGAAGAAACCAAGCATAAAATCATCGAAAGCGGAAATGTACTTTGTAATACCTATTTGAGAAAAATTGGAAAAGAAATGAAATTACCCTTTTCGCTTTCATTTCATTTAAGCCGTCACAGCTTTGCCACCAATGCTTTAAATAATGGAATGAGAATTGAGCACGTTTCTAAATTGATGGATCATAAAGAAATCAGTACTACACAGATTTATGCCAAAATCATCAGCGAAGAATTGGACAAGGCAGTTGACAACTATATTTTTTAAAAAACGTGTCAATAGCCTATTTTATTGACCTTAAACGATTGTTAATAACTTCAACTAAAATCCTTTAACAAGGATTTTTTTTATTTTATAACTTTACGACAAAGTAAACAAGTAATTTTTAAAGCATTCGAAACGAGTGATAAACGAACTCTAGTAGAAAACACTAGGACTTCCAAAAAGCAACCAATTTAAAACCGCTTTTAATTACCTTTCAATACTAAATGAAAACCAAAAAAAACATATTAAAATTTGAATTCAAAGGATCAAAATATGCAAACAGCTCCGTTTGTAGAATTATTGGCAGTGCCTGCGGCTCTGGCCAAAAATCCTTTATTTGATATAATCGTTGAGGACAAAATTACTATTCAAAACTATTGCAATGCTTTAATTGCTAAAATTCTAGAACTCAAACAATCTCAATTTCCTGCATTTATAGATTATCAATTCAACCAGGTAAAGAACCCGGAAATATGGATATGTAAACTCGAAAAATTATTAGCCAATAATGAAGCCTTTTTTAGCTCCAAAACAGCAATGAGTAGATACAATAAATTGTATTTTTTAATCGAGAAAAAACGAACAGAGCTGCAATCTTCCAGAGTAAAAGAACCAGTAGTAAAAACTCCTAAAAAATTCATTAATGCAGAAAGTGAAGACCGTCATTTTTCATTTTATGAGTTAAAAAAGCAGTTGGATAATATCAATGATGACAATCAAAAAATATTGTTGTTAACAAAAGAAATGTTTGAATATCAACAAGCTAATATTGAGTTTATCAATCAAAAGACACCGTTTTATGATGCACAATGCACCAAAGAAATAGAGAATATTTATGCCTTACAAAAAATACAAGCGGCAATTGAAGAAGCTCAAAAACTAAAATTAAGCAGTCCAATACCAAACAAAAAACTAAAATTCAATGGAAATCTCAACCAATTAGTAGATATGTTTTACCAATTGAATCGCGAACTTTTTATTGATGGCAAACCTTATATTGACGAAAACACAAACGATCTAGCGGATTGGATTGTAAATTCCTTCTTGGATAAGGAGGGTAAAGAAATAAGTCCCCTAACAGTCAAAACAATCCTCAAACCTTCCAAAGAGGATAAACGTCCGAACACCCATAAAAGACTGGACATCGACAAATTGCTTTAAACAAAATGGTCCCCTGGAGACCAAGTGGGGACTAAAAGACTTTTTACTACTTCTCACATTTGCACCATAACAATTTAAAACATTTAAAAATGGATGCAATTATCTTCACAAAAGACCAGTTCACAGATCTAATGAGCAAATTAGACACTATTCAATCTCAAATTTCTATCAAGGCTGACCCAAAGAAAGAAACCTTTCTGGACAATCAAGAATTCCTATTATTGATGAAAATTTCAAAACGTACTGCCCAAACCTGGAGAGACGAAGGTAAAATTTCATTTAGTCAAGTGGGAAACAAAATCTATTACAAACTTTCTGATGTTGAAAAGCTCCTAACGGAACATTACAACAAATCTTTCAAAGGAAGATAAAATGAAAGAGTGTAACGGAACTTGCGAAAGTTGTGATTGCAAGCCAATCACAAAAGGGAAACTTCTAATCTTGAAAATAAATTTTAAAACCTAAAAAATGGTAACAGTCTTTAAAAACTTCAACGAGGTTGTAGAACACAAAACAATTTCAACAATTTTAGAAGAAATCAAAACAGGAAAGTACAGACCGGGGATCATTTACTTGCGTAAATCACTTGCCGAAAACAAAATAGAAGCCTACAATAAAGCCAAAAAATCACTTCCAGCATTCACACCTTCGGGAAAGTTTGTTGGAGGACGAAAATTGGAATTCTTAGCAGAATATTCAAATTGCATCATTCTCGATATAGACAAATTAAGTGCTGCCGATTTGCAAAATGCAAAGCATTTGGCCAATCAAAGTGAATTCACTTATGCCAGTTTCATAAGTCCATCAGGTAACGGATTAAAAATTCTAGTTAAAATCAATTCAGACAAAGCCAATCACAAAGAAGCGTTTCTATTGATACAAGCACATTACGAGGCTATTTTAAAACTGGAAATTGACAAATCAGGCAAAGATGTAACTCGATTATGTTTTTATTCCTGGGATGAAAATTTATATCTAAACGAAAACGCTACCGTCTTTGAATGCGAACCGAAGCAATCTTGTCAAACGGAGCTTGTCGAAGCTTCTCCAACCGACAACTCACAACCGACAACCGACAACACCGAAGCGATTTACAATCATTGCATAAAATTTACTGAAAAAAAAGTGCAATTCGTGAATGGTAGTCGCAACGTCTTTGTACATCAACTCGCCTGTAACCTAAACCGAAAAGGAGTTGCTTTAAACGAAGCTTTGGGGTATATTTTAACCGATTTTGGATATGATGAAAAAGAAGTAACACAAGCTGTCAACAGTGCTTACGGAAATAGTCACGAGTTTGGCAAAAATGAAAAGTCCAAAATTGTCATCCCGAGGAACGAGGGAACTCATCAACCTACACCTACTCCCGAAGACGAAGACGACGAAGACAAACCAAAACCAACCCAAATTGACCGTTTAGAGTTGTTTTTATCAAACAAATATGTATTTCGGCACAATATCGTTTCAGGCAAATTAGAGTTCCAATATTTCGGCAAAAAGAAATGGAATGTGATGAATGATTTTATAGAAAACTCAATGCTTAGGGAATGTTTAAAAGGTAGAATTAAAACAAACCTATCTTCATTACGAAATTTATTGTATTCTGATTTTTGTGTGCTGTTCAATCCATTTGAAGATTACTTTTTCAATTTACCAACCTATGATGAAAAGACCGATTATATTAGCGAATTAGCGAATACAATAACTACCACAAAACAAGACCTTTGGCAGCAATGTTTTAAAAAATGGTTAGTTGCTATGGTGGGTTGTGTTCTCGATGATAAAGTAATAAATCATACAGTAATTGTCTTCAGTGGCAAACAAGGTTTAGGAAAAACAACGTGGGTGGAGAAACTCGTTCCGAAACCTTTAAAAGAATATCTATTTTCTGGAACCATAAACCCTAACAACAAAGATACTCTGGTGCAGCTTTCAGAATGTATGTTGATTAATTTGGACGAGCTCGAAAATTTAAACCGTTCTGAAATTGGATCACTCAAAGAAATCATAACAAAAACTCAAATCCGAATGCGAAAAGCTTACGGACACAACAACGAAACAATGCCCCGAAGGGCATCGTTTGCCGGAAGTGTCAATACAGCACAGTTCTTGAACGATAGTACAGGTAGCAGAAGGTTTCTTTGTTTTGAATTAGAAGGCATCAAATACCAACACAATGTAGATATTAATATGGCATTTTCACAAGCATTGTTCCTTTTCAAAAGTGGTTTTAGATTTTGGTTCGACCAAGAAGAAATAAAATCCATCACCGAAAACAACGAACAATACCAGATACACAGCCCAGAAGAAGAATTATTATTAACCTGGTTTGAACCTTGTGATAGAGATATTGCCACATTATTTCTAAATGCCTCACAAATTGGGGCTAAATTAGCGGAGAAGGCAAAGATTAACTTAAATGATGGAACAATAAACAAAATTGGAAAGGCACTGAAAAAACACAATTTCGTAAAACTAATGCGGAAAGGCAGTCCAGTGTATGCGTTAAGAGAGTTTTCCTATGAAGAAGTGGATGAAGCCAACAAAAAATCCGAAACACAAAAGTAAATTTAAACCAAAGTGGAAATCAAAAGTTTCCACTTTTTTTCTGCAATTTAATCCTGAAAAACTTTGTTCAAAAAAAAGGGTGTAAGGGGTGTAACCACTTTTCAACACAAACATTTTTTATTTTTTTTATTTTTAAACTTTCGGGTAACATCAGACCATAATAAGGCAATAGAGTAAAGCAGTCGGATTAGTTTGCGCTTATACAGCCATATTAGTCTGTTTTTTTTATTCCTAAAAAATAAAAAATGTTTTACCCGTTTTTCCCTTACACCCTACACCCTAAATTTATTTTCA
Source organism: Flavobacterium nackdongense (assembly GCF_004355225.1). Lineage (NCBI taxonomy): Bacteria > Pseudomonadati > Bacteroidota > Flavobacteriia > Flavobacteriales > Flavobacteriaceae > Flavobacterium > Flavobacterium nackdongense. The sequence goes on from NZ_CP037933.1 coordinate 3,746,535, forward strand.
CTTATTTTCACTTATTTTCATCCGTTTACGGTTTTCCTCATTTTTCTTACCATTGCATTTTAGTATATTTGTAAGAAATAGTAATTCACCGCAATAAAAACACTAAATAAAAAACAAAAAAACAGAATGGCAATTAAAAAATCCGAATTATATAGCTCACTTTGGGCAAGTTGTGACAAGTTAAGAGGTTCTATGGAGCCAAGTCAATACAAAGATTATGTGTTGGTTTTATTGTTTGTAAAGTATGTTAGCGATAAATATTCAAATGATCCAAACGCTTTAATATTTATTCCAGAAGGCGGTAGTTTCAAAGATATGCAAAGTCTGAAAGGACAAAAGGATATTGGAGAAAAAATGGATATGGCAATTACCAAACTGGCTAAAGAAAATGATTTAGTTAACGTTATTGATGTAATTAGTTTTCAAGACGAAGAAAAGTTAGGTAAAGGAAAAGAAATGGTCGATAAGCTAACAGGGCTTATTACTATTTTCGAAAATCCTGCTTTAGATTTTAGCAAGAACAGAGCTGAAGGCGATGATATATTGGGTGATGCCTATGAATACCTGATGAGACACTTTGCTTCTGAAAGTGGGAAAAGCAAAGGCGAATTTTATACTCCTGCCGAAGTAAGCCGTGTTTTGGCAAAAGTAATCGAAGTAAACAAAGGAAATAAAGAAAAACAGACTGTTTATGACCCAACTTGTGGTTCAGGTTCCTTATTGCTAAAAGTAGCTGCCGAAGCTGATAATAAAGTTAATTTATACGGACAAGAAAAAGAAACGGCAAATGCTTCTTTGGCGCGTATGAATATGATTTTGCACAACAACCCGGAAGCAGTAATAGAAAAAGGACAAAGCACAATGTCCAATCCGTTGCATAAAAATGAATTGGGTGATTTAAAAACATTTGATTATATCGTTGCAAATCCACCTTTTTCATCTAAAAATTGGACTGATGGCTTTGACCCAGCTAACGACATTTACAACCGTTTCGAAGAAGGAAAAATTCCACCAACCAAAAATGGAGATTATGCGTTTCTATTGCATATCGTAAAATCATTAAAAAGCACTGGTAAAGCAGCTTGTATTTTACCACACGGTGTTTTGTTTCGCGGTAATGTAGAAGCCGAAATTAGAAAAAGTCTAATTCAAAAAGGCTACATCAAAGGTATTATTGGCTTACCTGCCAATTTATTTTATGGTACTGGTATTCCGGCTTGTGTGATAGTCATTGATATGGAAAATGCTGAAAACACTAAAGACCTTACTGATGATGAAAAAGGGATTTTTATGGTTGATGCCAGCAAAGGATTTCTTAAAGATGGTAACAAAAACCGTTTAAGAGAACAAGACATACATAAGATTACCGATGTTTTCAACAAACATACTGAAATACCAAAGTTTAGTCGCTTGGTAAGTATTACTGAAATTAGCGACCCGAAAAACGATTTCAATCTAAATATTCCAAGATACATAGACATTCAAGAAGTAGAAGACATTCAAGACATCGAAGCGCATTTACTGGGTGGAATACCAAACGAGGACATCGACGCTTTAAAAAAATACTGGGATGTCTATCCTTCGCTAAAAAAAGAATTGTTTGTTGCTAATAAACGACCTAACTACAGCGACCTGAAAATCGCCAAAGAAGATATCAAACAAACCATTTTCAATCATCCAGAATTTGTGGCATTTAGTAAAGAAATGGACAAGCTGTTTAACGATTGGAAAACACAATACACTATTTTTCTAAAACAATTAACAGCTGGTATCAAACCAAAACAAGTAGTTCACACCATTTCAGAAGCCATCTTAACAGCTTACACCGGTAAAGCATTGATGGATAAATACGATGTATACCAACACGTTATGAACTATTGGAACGAAACAATGCAGGATGATACCTATATCATTGCGGTTGATGGTTGGAAAGCAGAGCCGTATAGAATATTGGTTAAAAACAAAGCTGGTGTAGAAACCGATAAAGGTTGGGATTGCGACTTAGTTCCAAAAACACTAGTTATAGACCGTTATTTTTTACCAGAAAAAACAGCACTTCAAAAACTAGAAGCCGACAAAGAAGCTTTAGCTGCAACACAAACTGAGTTGGAAGAAGAACACGATACTGAAGAAGGCATTTTTTCTGACTTTGATAAAATCAACAAAGGAACAGTGCAAAAACGATTAAAAGCTATTGATACACCGAAACTAAAAGCAGAAAATGCCGAAGAAATTACGGTGCTAAAAACCTTTTTAAAATTGGTAGAGAATCAAGCGCTACTAACTAAAAAAATAAAAGAAGCTGCTGCCGAATTAGATAAAAAAGCATTAGCCAAATACAAAATACTAACCATTGATGAAATTAAACAGTTGGTAGTTGAGGACAAATGGATGACTAGCATAGAAAAAAGTGTAAAATCTGAAATGGAACGTATCAGCCAACGCCTTACAGGACGAATAAAAGAATTAGCTGAACTATACGAAACGCCTCTACCCAAACAGACCAAAGACGTTGCCGATTTAGAAAGCAAAGTAACTGCTCACCTTCAAAAAATGGGATTTGTATGGAGTTAGTAAACAGTAATTTAAAAAAAACTGAATTGGGTTTAATTCCTCAAGATTGGTCAATTTATACAGTCAGAGATTTAATAGAATTATTAACAGACTACGATGCAAATGGCAGTTTTTCATCAGTAGCTGAAAATGTAAAGTCATATGATTATGAAGAATATGCCTGGTATGTTAGATCAACTGACCTAGAGAACAATTCAAGTATGAATAAAGTCAAATATGTAGATAAATCATCTTATAATTTTTTAAAAAAAACAGCATTGTATGGAGGTGAATTACTTTTTTTAAAGAGAGGTGATATTGGAAATGTCTACCTATTTGAAATGAAAACAGAAAAAGCTACTGTTGCTCCTAATTTATATTTATTGAAATTAAATAAAATCACGGACTCTAAATACTTGTATTATTATTTTACATCAAATATAGGCCAACTTCAATTAAAAAGTAAAAATGCAAGTTCTACTTTAGGAGCATTATATAAAGATGATGTGAAATCAATTTTTGTTCCACTTCCTCCAACATTAGAAGAACAAACCGCCATAGCCAATGCCTTATCCGATGCAGATAATTTAATAAAAGGTTTAGAAAAAGTCATTGCAAAAAAACGCAATATCAAGCAAGGAGCAATGCAAAAACTATTGCAGCCTAAAGAAAAATGGGAAGTAAAATCGTTTAAGGATTTATGTTGGTTTCAAGAAGGTCCGGGACTAAGAAATTGGCAATTTACTAAAAGAGGGATAAAAGTTATTAATGTAACGAATTTAGAAAATGGATTATTAAATTTAGACAGGACTGATAGACACATTTCGTTAGATGAATTCCATAAAATGTATGAACATTTTGAAATTGATGAAAATGATATTGTTGTAGCAAGTTCTGGTAATAGTTATGGAAAAGTAGCAGTTGTAAGAAAACAAGATTTACCATTGCTTATGAACACCAGTGTAATTAGGTTTAAACCATTGAGTAATTTAGATTATAATTTTTTATTAATCTATTTAAAGTCTTCTCAATTTAAAAATCAAATTGACCTTTTAATAACAGGCGGTGCACAACCAAATTTTGGACCTGTACATTTAAATCAGATTACAATAAATATGCCTCCAACAAAAGAAGAACAAACAAAAATAGCATCTGTTCTTTTAGATATGGATAATGAAATACTTGCATTAGAAACAAAATTGGAGAAATATAAAAGTATTAAACAAGGAATGATGCAGAACCTTTTAACAGGTAAAATTAGATTAGTATGAAACAACACCACGCCGAAGATATTTATCAATTTTATGATAAATTCATACAAGATTTTTTAATTGATGGAAATAGTATTTTAAGTGCTCATACGGGTATTCTAAATGATGATACCATCAAAGGATGTTTCTTTAATTATATCGAAAATTACAATGATACCAATGGTAGTTTTGATGCTAAAGTAACTGATCAATTTAAAAATGCTGATTTACCTACTCGATTGGTTTTTGCACACGCAGAATGGTTATGGTCTTTTGCTGTTGATGATATAAGAATTCCAACAAAAAAAGGATATGTAAAAAGAATTACTAATCTATCCGAAGAAGAATTAGTAGATACTATTTATCCTGTTGGTTTTGGTAGTGCAGGACAATGGCATACAAACAATAAATATGAGGAAATTAAATTCATTTTAATTCTAATTCGTTTTATAAGACAAAAAATTGTTCTTGGAGAAATTACAACAGTTCAGGAAGCTAAAGACTGGATAGAATATATATGCTTGTTCCAAAAATACGGTACAGAAAACACAACCTATATTTTACCAGATACGTTTAAAGCTGAATTACAGGAAAAAAGTTTAGCCGTAACCAATATTCTTACGTATGCTGGTAATCCTGATAATTATGAAAGAATAGCTTCTGAAAATCACAAAAATCAAATCCTTATTTCATTTTGGGGTTTATTATCCGAAGCACAAAAAGTTGATGAAAGTCTAAATACTGATGATAAAATTCTATTAATCAGAAAAGAACTGGGAGCATTAACGCATCCTAATTTTGATTTTTATGAATTTGACTATGCTAGGATTTGGAATTATTCATTAACAGAAGAAGGATTTTCGGAAGTTCAAGGCTTGCAATACAAAAAAGCAATAATATTATATGGTCCTCCGGGAACAAGCAAAACATTTACAGCAAAGCACTTGGCTGATGCTTTAATTACCTATGCTTATCTCAAAAATAAAGCAAATGTCACTACCTTTTTCAGAGATAAACCAGATGTAACCACAAATAGAATTCACCATCTACAATTACATCCTAATTATACCTATGAAGATTTTATTGCTGGTTATCAATTAAAAGACGGAAATACCCAAAAAACACCAGGTACACTTTTTAAGATTTGTGAGAAAGCAAAAGCCGATTTAGGTGTTACACCAAACGACGATATGCCACACGTATTAATTCTTGATGAAATCAACAGAATTGATTTATCAAGATTATTTGGAGAAGTATTCTCAGCTCTAGAAAATAGAGACCAACCTATACAAGTTGGTGTTGGAGATTTAGAACTTACAATTCCAAGAAATCTATATGTTATTGGTACAATGAATGAAATTGATTTTTCATTAGAAAGAATAGATTTTGCTTTACGCAGAAGATTTTTATGGTTTTTCTATGGTTATGATGAAAATACATTGAGAAACATCATTCACCATAAAAACAGAACCTTAGGTGCTAACTTAAGAATGGAAGACGAAATGAATAGATTTATAAGAAACGCTACGCAACTTAACCGCAAAATTTCTTCAATACCAGAGCTAGGGAAACAATACCAAATAGGTCATACTTTTTTTGCTGAAATTGTGGAGATTTACAAAAGTTACAAAGAAATTGGAGGTTATAAATCGCTAAAATATCAGTTATATAGAGGTGATGGTGCTACTAATATTTTATGGAAAATTTCATTAGAACCAATGTTAGTTTCTTTCCTAGGCAATATGGAATTAGAAGTTCAAAATGAAATATTAAAAGAGTTAAAAGTCATTTACAATCAAAATTAGTTGTGAGTTTAGAAACCATCATATTAGAAGCTAACGATTGTTGTTCCTTTAAAAATCAGGAAGGACACAGCGAAGCAATTCAATATTTTATATCTAAAAAAAACAATCTAAATATTTTCAATTTTGGTAAAAAGGATAAAAATGAGGATGAAGAAATAGCTTATTTTAATTATCGTGATGCCAAATGGTATGCTGGAAGATTTATTGGCGAAGCAGTTTTTGAGTTTAACAATTTAAAATATAAAATTACCATCAATCCCAGATTTGGGAATACGCAACTTTTTAGGATGCTGGAAGAAGTGTATAATATCAGACTTCCACATTCAAACAACAATTTAGAAAAGCAAAAAGAATACCAGTATCTCATAAAAAAATTAATTTCTTTTTTGTGGTTAAATCTTTTATCTAAAGCCAATAAACACGGAATTCCTAAAAACAACAGCATCAAGTTTCAAAAAGGAGCTACTATAATAGGAAAATTAGACATCAGAAAATCTATTTTGCCAATTTACACCGAAGAAAAAATCATCAGTAAGTACCACGAGAAAACACCTAATAAAATAATTACCAGCATTTTAAAAAATGCGCATAGAATGTTGAAATCAGAGTATCATTTAACAAATGAAATGATATCAATGAGTTCTAAAAATGCCATAGAGCAACTATACACAACAAAAATAGATAGCGGCTATATCTCTGAAAACGATTATAATAAAATACAGTATCGAGATATTTATTTATCATATAAACCAATTGTAGATTTATCTTGGGATATAATTAAAAAAAAGAATTTTGGTAATAGTGAAGATAAAAACAAACAGGGATTAAGTTTTTTTTTAGATGTTGCTGAAATATGGGAAATGTATTTAAGGGCAATTTTAAAAAGGCGTTTCTTAAAAGACGGATGGATAATTAGAAATGATAAAATTACAACCTATAAAAACAATGATTTTAGCAGAACTCTAATACCTGATATTGTTTTAGAAAGAGGAAATGATGTAATGGTTTGGGATGCAAAATACAAACGAATGGAATTTGTTTATTTTGACTATGATCGAGCAGACTTTTTTCAAATACACACTTATATTACTTATTTTAAGCAAAATAAAAATGTTGTGGCTGGTGGTTTGTTATATCCTTTTTCAAAGGAGTTTGATAGTTATAGACAAGAACGAAACAAAGCAAATAGTTTATATGCTGAAGAAAAAAACAACATTCAATTTGTAGTTGACGGAATAGATTATTCCAATTTAACAGATGAAAAAATTAGTACTGAAGAAGTAAATTTTCTTGATAGAATTTCCGCAATAATAAACCGATAGACCAATGAGTAAAGTAGGACAAATAGAAAGAGCAACACAAAACCGTATTGTGAAATGGTTTCAAGATACTTTGAAATACGATTATTTAGGTAATTGGGAAGAAAGAGAGGGCAACAGCAATATCGAAGAAGACGAATTGCGTAAATACCTGCAAGGCACTAAAAAGTATAGTGAGGAGCTGATTAACAAAGCAATATTTGCTTTGAAAAAAGAAGCTACAATAAATTCTAACGACGACCTTTTTACAGCTAATAAAGAAGTCTATTCCTTATTGCGTTACGGTACTTCCAAAAAAGTAGAAGCCATCAAACGACCAGAACACGTTGATTTTATTGATTGGGAAAATCCATTAAATAATAATTTTGCTATCGCCGAAGAAGTAACGATTAGAGGAGCTAAAGAACGCAGGCCCGATATTGTAATCTACATCAATGGGATAGCTCTAGGTGTTTTAGAATTAAAGAAAGCAAGTGTTTCGGCAAGTGAAGGAATTAGACAAAACTTAAGCAACCAACTGCATTTATTCAATAAGTCATTTTTTACAACCATACAATTTGTATTAGCCGGGAATGACAGTAATGGTTTGTATTATGGTACAACCAAAACAGAAGAAAAATATTTCCTAAAATGGAAAGAAGATAACGATGTCTATGATCCTAATGTTATTCTATTAGACAAGCACATCGAACAGTTTTGTAACAGAGAACGATTGCTAGAAATAGTTCACGATTTTGTAATATTCGACCACGGAACAAAAAAACTGTGTCGTCCAAATCAATATTTTGGTATAAAAGAAGCACAAAAATATATCGCAAGAAAAGAAGGCGGTATTATTTGGCATACACAAGGTAGTGGCAAAAGTTTAACAATGGTTTGGTTGGCAAAATGGATTTTAGAAAACAATCCGAAAGCTAGATTATTAATCGTTACAGACCGAACAGATTTAGATGAACAAATTGAAGGCGTATTTCTTGGAGTTGGTGAAACCATTACAAGAACTAAAAGTGGTGCCGATTTAATTTCAAGACTTAACAATACTTCACCAAGACTGCTTTGCAGTCTGGTTCATAAGTTTGGTGGTAAAGAAGACAATGCTGCCAATGAATTTATTGAAGAACTAAAAATTTCAAAAGATTTTCAACCCAAAGGAGATTTTATTGTTTTTATAGATGAGTGCCACAGAACTCAAAGTGGAGAGCTACACAGTGCTATGAAAACTATTTTGCCTGATAATTCCATTTTTATTGGTTTTACGGGTACACCTTTATTGAAAAAAGACAAGAAAAAAAGTTTAGAAATTTTTGGTAGATACATTCATTCATACAAATTTGACGAAGCAGTTAGAGATGGAGTAGTGTTAGATTTATTATACGAAGCTCGTGATGTGGACCAACACGTTTTTGACCAAAAAGGTATTGATGAATGGTTTGCAATTGTAACGCACGGTATGAATGATATTCCTAAAGCGGAACTCAAGCAAAAATGGGGTACGATGCAAAAGGTGTTAAGTACTAAAACACGTTTAGAAAAAATAGTTTTCGATATCAAAAAGGATTTCATTACAAAACCAAGGTTAAAAGATGGTAGAGGGAATGCAATTTTGGTAGCTAGAAGTATCTATGAAGCTTGTCGTTATTACGAGATTTTCCAATCCTTCGGAATAAAAAAATGCGGTATAATTACCAGTTTTGAACCTAATGAAAACAGCATAAAAATAGAAGAAACAGGAGCTGGCGAAACCGAAAAGAAAGAGCAGTTTGAAATCTACCAAAAAATGCTCAAAGATTATGATTTCAAAGATGCAGAAAGCTTTGAGAAATTTGCTAAAAAGAAATTCAAGGAAGAACCTGCAAATATGCAATTGCTTATCGTTGTAGATAAGCTGCTAACTGGTTTTGATGCAATACATTGTACCTATTTGTATATCGACAAACAAATGCAAGACCACGGTTTGTTTCAGGCAATTTGTAGAACAAATAGATTAGGCAAAGAAGAAGAAAACGATCCATATTACAAAGAGTTTGGATATATAGTTGATTATAAAAACCTATTAGAAAACTTAAATAAATCCATTTCAGATTACACATCAGATGCTTTTGATGAATATGATATTGATGATGTGAAAGGATTACTTACCGACAGATTAGAAAAAGCAAAAGAACGTTTGGAAGATGCTATTGAAGCATTACACCAATTGTGCTTAGACATTCCAGCACCAAAACAATTAGAACAGTATTACCACTATTTCTGCGGTGACCCAACAAACAAAGACGACTTAAAAGACAACGAACAAAAACGTTTGACTTTATATAAATTGGTAGTGGCTTTAATTAGAGCATATAATAACATTGCTTCAGAAATAATTGAAGCGGGTTACACTCAAGTAGAAGCCGATAAAATCAAAGACAAAGTAAACTACTACGCAGAATTAAGAAACAGTATCAAACACTATTCTTCTGATTATATCGATTTGAAGAAGTATGAACCAGATATGCGCCAAATGTTGGATATGTATTTAACAGCAGATCCAAGTCGTGTATTATCTAATTTAGGAGAAGCAACACTTTTACAATTGATAGTTGATAATGGTATTGAAGAAGCAACTGATAAACTTCCTAGTAGTATTAAAGGAAACAGAGGTGCAATGAGTGAAACTATTGAAAACAATATGCGAAAAACAATCATTCAGGAAATGCCAATCAACCCGGCATATTATGAAAAAATGAGTGTTTTGTTGGTAGAGTTAATCCGATTGAGAAAAGAAGGAGCGATATCGTATGAAGAGCTGTTAAAAGAATATGAAGAATTAGCACGAAGCATTCAACCTAATACGAAGAAAACCTATCCAGCCACTATTGATACAAAACCAAAACAAGCATTATATGACAATTTGGATAAAAACGAAGAACTGGCAAACGAATTAGACCAGCAAATTAGAGACACAAAAGATGATGATTGGCGAAGTACACACATCAAAAGAAGAAAAGTAGAAATAGCAATTAGACAAGTATTGGAAAGCAATGGCATTAATGATGAATTGATGTTAAGTAAAGTATTTGATATAGTTTCTAATCAAAGAGAATATTAAAATGCACCAAATAGAAGTAAGTAATTTTTCCATTGATGTAATTAGAAAGAGCATAAAAAATATGCACCTTTCGGTTTATCCACCAACAGGTCGGGTACGAATTGCTGCACCATTAAATGTCGATGATGAAGCAGTCAAATTATTTGCAATTTCAAAATTAGCCTGGATAAAAAAGAACCAACGAAAATTTGAAATGCAAGACAGACAAATGCCTAGAATATTTGAGCAAAGGGAAAGTCATTATTTCGAAGGCAAAAGATATTTATTGCGAGTAACAGAACAAAATGCGCCACCAAGAGTAGAAATAAAAACAAAAACATACATTGATTTATTCATCAGACCAAATGCAACAGTAGAGCAAAGACAAAATTGCATTAATGAATGGTATCGCAAACAATTAAAAAGTCAAATCCCACAACTCATAAAAAAATGGGAACCAATAATTGGAGTATCAGTATCGGATTGGGGAGTAAAACAAATGAAAACCAAGTGGGGAACTTGCAACATTGAACAAAAAAGAATTTGGATTAATTTGGAACTGGCGAAGAAACCTCATTATTGTTTAGAGTACATTATTGTCCACGAAATGATACATTTAATAGAAAGACATCACAACGATAATTTCTTAGCTCAATTGGACAAAAACTTACCTAAATGGAAGCTCTATAAAGACGAATTAAACCGTTTACCAGTAAGTCACGGTGAATGGGAATATTAAGGATAATTGATTAGTTATTATTTTTCATTTAAATCATTAGAATTTGAGTAATTTAGAAAAAAACATCCGGATAAATAAAGTACTTAGAGAATTAAACATTTCTCTTGAGAGAGCAATCGATTTTTTAAAAATTAAGGGTATTCAAATAGAATGTAACCCCAATACAAAAATTGATGACAATACTTATCAGATTTTGGCGAATAAATTTTATAATGTGGAAAATAAAAAGAATCAAATAATTCCTGAATCAGATAAAGACAAAATTTTTAAAGGAATAAATTCTTCAAATAAATTAGTAATTAATGAACATAGAGATTTTCTAATATTAGAACAGAAAGAGAGAAGTACAATTTTAAAAGATTATGCTACTGGAATAACCTATCCTTCAAAAAAAATAACAAAACTAGTTGGGGATAATATTAAAATGCAAATAACATCTATAGAAGATCCTGAAAAACCAAAATTTCATTACAGCGTATTAAATGATTTTGTCGAAAACAAAGAATATGAATTTGACATCGTTGAAAAGCGAGAAAAAGGTTTTAAAATAGAAAATTCAGAAGACTTTTCATCATTTATACCATTGTCATTTGAAACCCAAATTGAAAATGGAAAAAAAATAAAATTAACTGTGGGAAGAATTGATTTAGAAAAAAATCAATTAATTTTTAAATCACTTGAAAAGAAGAGAAAAGAAATAGAAATACTTCCAATCGAAACTAATAAAATAAACCCAGAAGACTTATTTACTCAAGGAGAAAAGTATATTTTTAACGTTAAAGGATATAGAATAATTGATGAAAAAACATCTATATTAATTGTAGAAAATCAAGGATACATCGCTAAAGTTAGAGCTTTTGACTATCAAAATGAAAATAATCTTCCTGATAAAATCACTTGTTTAGTAAAAGAGGTTACCGATTATAAAATCTATCTTATTCAAGATAAATATGCCACACTCAAACATCTTTATGCTGAAGATAAATACTATAATTTTAAAGTTTTAAGTTTAGAGATTGACGATAAAAACAATGCACAGTTTTATTTATTACAAGATACTTATGGCTTTTATCATAAACTTTACTTTCACGAGTTCGATAGTACTGGTTTTGCCTCCATTGGGGTTAATGAAAAACAATCCTTTTACCTTAGAAAAATAGACGAAAAAGGACATTTAGTTTTATACCAAAAATCAGTATCAAATCTTGGCGTATTCATCACTGTTGAATCACTTTTTGAAAATATTAATCAATCGCAAAATGTAAATAAATATTTTTTTGAACTCAAAGAAGAATTAAATAAAAACATATACAGAAAACAACCTTTTACACAACTTTTTGAGGATTATGAAAATAAAGAAAATTTATGGATTTTCTCTTATTTAAGCTTTTTAGAAACATACATTCAATCTTTGGTCAAATACAATCTCATAGAGAAAGCCTTTGAGTTTAATCAAATCATTATTGATATTGAAGAATGGATGTTGGAAGGTTCTGATTTTCTTCAAAAATTTGGTCACGAAAAGAGACAGCTTATTATTACTAAAGCAGAAGACCAATTAGACAAAGCAAAAGCAAGAGGAGAAGCCCTTAATTTAATAATAAATGAAAATAGCGAAAGTTATATTCAGGAGGTATTAGATATACTTCGATTGAGTGGTCATTTAAGAGGGAATAAAATAAATGTCTTTAAGTACATAATTCTGTCTTCTCAAGATAGTATTCACAAGAAAACGAACGAGATTATTGAAATAGTTTTATTATTAATAAAAGCGAACCTTTTAGACATAGTTGATATTAATAATTTATTAAGCATACTTCAAAAAAGGATATATTTTGAAAGATCAGAAATCAACTATAATTTTATTCAAAATAAAACAGACTATTTTAATGACGAGGCCAAACTAGGTTTCCAAAATATTATTAAAGTTTTAGGATTACAGATTTTATTATTTAAAAAAACAAATAGCAACCAGAAGGCAATAATTAGGTCTGCTATATTGTGTCGCTATTTAAGCTTTTTAGCTGATAATCTTGACACAAAAAAAATGTTTTTAAATAAGGCAATTAATTGCATAACTACAAATGAACCTCTTGAACTCTCTCCTGAGATGATTACAAAATTTGATATAGATAAATATGCACATTCATTTGAAAATTCATCTGTATCAATAGTAAATCATTCATTTTCTGCAAAACTTATTTATAGTCTAAATGGCGCTATTTATAGTACATCAAATGGTTGGGTGCTTTTGTCAAGACAACAATTTTCAAATGTACATAGCAAAAATGAAATTAACCTAAATTCATTGGCTACTTTTTTTAATAATCAAATAGCGGTTGCATCACCTTATGATTTAAAATTAAAACTACAAAACACCAACAATATTGAAGAGTGTATTGCAAATTGGCGTAATTACTATTCAGTTACTGAAAATCATCATAAAAAGCTGAGTCATAGTAATGACAAAAACATATTAGGGCTTAATGTCACTGTTATAGCTAAAAACTATTTAAAAGGAAATAACAATGCATTATTTGTTAAAATAAGTGATTCCACTCTTGAAGGAGAAGGAATATTACATATTAATGAAGTTGCAAATGTACATTTTGATGGCCTAAATGATATTATTAATCCTGGTGATGAATTTAATTCTGAAATTATTAATATTTCAGATAAGGGTTTGTCATTTTCAATTGCAGATGAAGTATGGAAACAAACCGTTAAAGAAGTAAATGAAAATGATTTAGTAGATGCTAAAGTACTTAGTATTTTAGGAAATAACATTTTCATTATAACAGAGAATGGTCATTATGCACATATAAAAAAGTCGGGAAATTCAAATACCCTTGAAGAAAGAAAAGTTTATAAGTTTAAAATTGAAAGTATAAATTATAATGAACAAAAACTAAATTTAACATTCATAGCCAATTCAGAGAGAATGTTTAATGAAAAAACAGCCTTAAGAACGTTTCTCGAGAGAACTAATATTATTAAAATACCTGAAATTATTGAGGAGGATAATAACAACATTAATTATTCTCAACTTATTTATGAATTAATAATATGTATTGAAAGTATAATAGTTTATGAAGTTGATAATATTAAAAAACTGGAGAATTTTGAATTATTAAAACTCTTAGCATCAATTTCTTACAACAACAAATCCTACTATTTTAACGCTTATATCACTTATCTTCAAAATATTGATAAATTTAAAAATGAAGATTATAAAACGAAGAATTTTAAATATGAACTAATTGATGATAAAACAACAAATCTATTTAAAAATCTGGATTCGATTAATGACATTTATAGATACTTGAATTTTTATAATAAAAAGGATAGTGTACAAGAATTAATTCAACTCATTAACGAGGAAAAAGAAAAGGGAAATACTAAGTTGTTAAATATACTTTTAGCACATAACTTATTGTATTCTGAGAATCCTGATGAAATTATTTTGCAACGAACCAAAGATTTAATTTACGAATACCTTTCTAATGAAAAAGTCAATACTTTTAATACTATAATTTCTCCAATACAAAATGAGGAAGATATTGAATTAGAAAAAGAACTAGAAAATGAGATTCAAAAACCACAAAATGAGCCTACAAATCTTGGTAAAGAAGGTTCATATCGTGAATTTAAAACATCATTTATATATTATGCAGGTACAAATACCATAGATATTGAAAAACAGTCTTTTATTATTATTAAAACAATTGCAGGTTTTCTAAATGCTAAAGGAGGTAGCTTGTTTTTGGGAGTCAATGACAATGGCGAAATTATTGGTTTAGAAAATGATTACAAATACTTCGGTTCATCAGCAAACCACGATAAATACGAAAGAGAAATCAGAAGTGCTATTGTAAATTTATTTAATAAAGATGTAAATAGTCAAATTGAATTTAAATTTCACAAGTCCATTAATTTAGAATATTGTGAAATAATTGTTCCTGAATATGAAAAACCAATTCCGTTACAAAATAATTTTTATCAAAGACAAGGCAACGAAACTAGAATAATAACCGGTCACGATTTAGTTTTATTTTTTGAAAGAAAACTTCAAAATAGTTTAGTGTCTGAAAGATTAACATTTAATATTAATAAAGAAAGTAATAATGGGAAAAACACAAAAGATTACCCTTTGTTAGATCAACCTATTGAGCTTACTCTTTTCCAGGAATCTCCTGATTTTTATGCTGACCAAAAATCCTCAAATGATCAGTTAATTATTGATTATAACAATAAAACACCTGAAACCTTAGCATATTTATACATTTTTATTAATGGTAAATATTTACTCAGCCGTAAAAAAATGTTAGATTTTAAAAGTGCTGAGGAAATAATTATTTATAACAATATGAAAAAAGGATTTCTTCTTCAATGTTATGATAATGGTTGTGTCAATAAAGTTGAAGTAAGAACATTATTAGATAAAACTTTTAGCTTTTTACATAGTGGCGCTTTTAGCACAGAGGGGAATCTTATTGGTTTGTTTTTAATAAAAGAAGATTGCCTCATCGAAGTCAATTCAACTAGAAATGAAATTCAATATGTTAAGCTTTTTAAAACAGTCGATATTACAACTCACAGCCTTTTAAAGTTAAAAGGAAACAATATTGTTCAGGAAGATTTTGATAAATTAGATAACTTCAAAATAATTGACATCGGTCATAAAGAGAAACTTTCTAGAATTATCTATGCGTCAAAACAAAGTTTAGGGGTTAAAATTAACAATCCATCATATAAAAACGAGATAGAATACCTTATTTCAATTTGATCTATTTAATTTTTTTTTAAACCAGTTAAAACCCAATCAAATTGAACTTAGAACCAAAATAATATTCAATGCCAAATTCATTTACTATATAAAACTTAAGGTAATAAATAAAAAATAAATATTATGGAATTCATTTTAGATTTACCCGAAAAACTCTTCACACCAACAGAAGTTTTATATTTAAAAAGATATGGAAATAAACTCAAATCTTCTGAAAGAATAGAATTTAAAAAATTTGAATTTTCCCCAGAGGCAAAAGGCAAAATTGAAAGTTATCAGATACTTTTGCAGGAACGAGAAGCACTTGCTATTGAAAAAAACATCGATTATTTATGGATAAAATATAATAAAAACCTATTTAATTGGGGTGAAATTTATAAGATTTTAAACAATATGAATAATGATGAAATACAAACACTTTCAGCAATTCTTAAACTAAATACTTGTTCAAAAGAAGATATTATTCCAGCATTGATAAGTAATAGTGAAGGATTGTTTGATTCTTCTATTGATAAACTTTCCTATAAGTCAATACTGGATAAAATAAAAGACAAACTTAAAATTCAAAATGAATTTAATTCTGATGGAGATACCGAAAAAGCTATTGCTGCTAAAGTCTTAAAAGATTTTTTATTAAAAATGACGGAACAGCAAAAAGCAGCGTTTGAAAAAGAATTAATTGAAATTACAAGAAAAGAAAAAGGAATTATTTACAAATCAGGAACTGTATTTGCAACATTAACAGCTGCTCAGATTTCCGGATTTGGGGTGTATTTATTAGCTTCTTCTTCATTAAGTTTTTTATCCGGGGCTATCGGTTTGAGTTTACCCTTTGCGGCATATACAACTTTATCAACTGCCATCGGAGTTATTATTGGCCCAGCTGGTTGGATTGGTATGGGTTTATTTACATTATGGAAAATAAATGAAGTGAACTACAATAAAATTATTCCGGCTGTAATTTATTTAAGCTGGCTCAGAGAAAAATACACGAAAGAGTTTTAATCTTAAAATCAACAATCTTAGCTTCTTTTGATTTGATTTTTTAAATAGGTAAGCAGCATCCCATTTGATATCAACATAAACAATAAAGTGCAATCAATATTAAATCAAAGCATAATCAAAGAACATCAATTTTAATTACATTTGTATATGGCGCAATTAGATATGTTTGGGGGTAATGGAAATGATAATACTTTTCCTAAAACGGGTTTAAATAAAATCACTAATGGTGAATTTATTTATTTGCCCAACTTTTTCTCAAAATCTGAAAGTGATTTTTACTTGAAAGCATTGACAGAAAAAGTAATTTGGAAGCAAGAATCTATGAATATATATGGGAAAAATATTGACTTTCCTAGACTAACTGCTTGGTACGGTGATAATGACAAACCCTATTCGTTTTCTGGCATTACACTTTGTCCTACTCCCTGGAATGAAGAAATTCTTGCTATTAAAAATAAAATTGAGCCTGAATCCAAAGTAGTTTTTAATAGTGTTCTTTTAAATAGATATAGAAGCGGTTCCGATTCAATTTCTTGGCATACTGACGCAGAAAAAGAACTGGGTAAAAATCCAGTAATTGCATCCGCTAATTTTGGAGAAACACGAAAGTTCCAATTAAGACATCGTATAACAAAAGAAAAATTGGAGATTGAATTAAAACACGGAAGTCTTTTAATAATGCAGGGAGAACTACAACACTTTTGGCAACATCAAGTTCCTAAATCAGCTAAACCATTAAAAGAAAGAATCAATTTAACTTTCAGAGTAATACTATGAATTGGCAAAAAGTTGAAATAGTAAATGATGATGGAGAAACAGTTTTAGCTCAAGCACCTGTAATTGTGTCAGCCAGTCGCTCAACAGATATCCCAACATTTTATGCAGATTGGTTTGTAGAAAGATGGAAAGCCGGTTATGTGAAATGGAAAAACCCTTTTAATGGAGTACCTCTTTATGTTTCTTTCAAAAACACAAGAGTAGTTGTTTTTTGGACAAAAAATCCAAAACCAATGATGAAACACCTTGATTTCTTGGATAAAAATGTCAAAAATTATTATTTTCAATTTTCATTAAATGATTATGACAAGGAAGGTTTTGAAGGCAAAGTACCTCGTTTAGAAAGTAGAATAGAAACATTTAAAGAACTCTCCAAAAGAATTGGAAAAGAAAAAGTAGTATGGCGTTTTGACCCATTATTGCTGACAAACGAAATTGATGTAAAGGAGCTGTTAAAAAGACTGGAGAAAATTGGCGATGAATTATTCAAGTACACCAATAAGTTAGTTTTTAGCTTTGCTGATATTGGCATTTATAAAAAAGTAGAAAATAATCTTAACAGATCTAATATTCAATATATTGAATTCACTTTGGAAACAATGTTGGAATTTGCAGAAGGCTTACAAAAGTTAAATAAAAAATGGGGATTAGAACTAGCAACTTGTGCCGAAAAGTTCGACTTAAATAAATACGATATCAATCACAACAAATGTATTGATGACGATTTAATGATAGACTTATTTCATCAAGATGAAGAATTAATGAAATTCTTGGGAGTAGAATTTATAGAACCCTCATTATTTGATGCAACAACAACTATAACGAAAACAAAAAAGATAAAAGACAAAGGTCAAAGAGAAGCTTGTGGTTGCATTATGAGTAAAGACATTGGCGAGTACAATACTTGTCCGCACGAATGCGTTTATTGTTATGCAAATACTTCAAAGGAAGCAGCCTTTGCTAATTACAAATCACATACTGTGAACCCAAAAGCCGATACTATAACAGGAAAATAATTCTTTGGTATGAACGAATATCTTACTGCTATAGAAAACTTACAAAATCCTTCCTTTCAAAAGATAAGGACTTTAGCAAACAATAGCATTTCTCACTTAACGCAATTTGAAAAAGATACACTTTGGGCAGAATTACAACACGGAGTAGCTCTGCTTAATACCCACGAACATTTGTGTCAATATTTGCGGTCTTTTGGAAATATGCACCAAGCCAAATTAATTGATGCCTTTCAACAATTACCGCCTAAAATTTTTAAAAATGGCTTTGAAATAATTGATTGGGGCTGTGGACAAGGATTGGGTACAATAAATCTGTTCGATTTTATAGCAAATATTGGATTTGCAAATAATGTAAAAAAAGTAACTTTAATCGAGCCTTCAAAAGAAGCATTAGATAGAGCTTTTAAACACACGAATTGTTATCTCAAGAATCAAAATAACATAACAACAATTAACGATTTTTTTGAAAACATAACTGAAAACCAACTTAAAAGTGAGCTTGGAATTCCTGTTATCCATATTTTTTCAAATATTTTAGATGTTGCTCAAATAGACTTAAAACATCTTGCTAAATTAGTAGATCAAAGCGTTTTATCTGACAATTACATTGTCAGTGTTGGACCTCTTAATGCCACAAACCGTAGAATAGATGCATTTTATAATTATTTTGATGTTCCAATAATATACGAACAAGAGAATCGATATTTCAAAGAGAAATCTTGGACATATAAATGTAAAATATACAAATTAGAATACAACCAAAAAGGAAATCTTATTCCTATCGAGTTTTATCCATCCGTACAATTTCACGCAGCCTACGAACTAGATGCATACAAAACAGCGAGACGAAAAACAGATTGTAAATTATTTGATGCTTTTTCAAATTTTGAAGTTAATGCACCCTTCGATATTGGCGCAAGTGTTTATAATGATGTTCATTCCATTTTTGCGGTATTAAATAATATAATAACGAGAGGATTACCTACAAAGGCGAGCTTATTTATAGAAGAAACTTTCTGCCAAACTTTTGAAAATACAACAAAAGAAAATAATTTAGGGGAGATTTATTTTAAAAGTAAAAACTCAATTAATTACGATCAAATCTCTGATGATGTTCTAAATATACTCAACAACAAAACGACAGGCTACAACATTTCAAATGAATTTATAGAATTGCTTTCCCCAATTGCAATTGCTCGTTTTCAGAAAATGATAATAGAAGCAATCTTGACAGGAAATCTTTCTATTGAAAATGAAGCCTGGAATGTACTTGTTGAGGAACAAGATGTTCCTTTTGCTGCTATTGCACTTAAGGATTTACAGGACAGTTTTTTTCATTTAACACAGCTTAGTTCGGAATACAATAATTTAAAATTTCCAGAAATCAAATTAGATATTATCTGCAATGAAGAATTTATAGACTCTCCTTTGCATTTAAAAGCTAACGTTAATTTTGTTGTTAAACCATTTCATTTAGAGAAAATATATGATTTAGTGGTTGATATGGCAATGTTAAAATCTGCATCTATTGACAAGATTACTTTTAGTAAATACAAGTGCAAAAATAATTGTTACTTTAATGTTCGCTCTACAAATTCAAAAAGAAGCAGCAGAACGATTTACACATCAAGTTTAATAAAATACAACAAACTTGTAGAAAAAGATTCACAAGGAGGTTTCGTAGAAAACGAAAAACAAAAAGAGCATCTAACCTATTTTTTACAACTTCTTTTTAGAAAAAATGAATTTAGGCCAGGACAACTTCCTATACTAGACAGAGCGCTACAAAATCTTCCTGTAATTGGTCTTTTACCAACAGGAGGAGGTAAATCACTTACCTATCAAATTGCAGGACTACTTCAACCAGGAATAACTTTGGTAATAGACCCTCTTAAATCATTAATGAAAGACCAATACGATGGTTTGATTAGTAGTGGTATTGATTGCTGTACGTTTATAAATTCAACAGCAACTCCAAGCGAAAAAAAACAGAGAGAAACACAATTGGAATCATCGCAATTGCTATTCGCATTTGTATCTCCAGAACGCTTAGCGATTTTAGAGTTCAGACAAAGGTTAAAAAATATGCACGAATACAACGTATATTTTTCCTATGGAGTAATTGATGAAGTGCACTGTGTTTCGGAATGGGGACACGATTTTAGATTTTCATATCTACATTTAGGTCGAAATCTATATAATTTTGTAAAAGCCAAAGATGGCCCTATTTCTCTTTTTGGTCTTACGGCAACTGCTTCTTTTGACGTTTTGGCAGATGTAGAGAGAGAACTATCAGGTAATGGTGCCTTCTCATTGGATTCAGAAACAACTGTTCGTTATGAAAACACCAATAGGTTAGAACTACAATACAAAATCGAAAAAGTTGATATCAGTTTTAAAGAATTTGATATTAAATTTAAAGGAATAATATTAGACCCTAGTTTGCCTAAAATAATTGATATAAATAATGACAAAATTGTTCATACCTCGAAAAGCAATTATTTGCAGAATTATTTATCCGAAATTCCTAATTATATCAATGAATTACAAATAAATTCAAACATTGATTTAATCAAAACTAGATTTTTAATAAGGCAAAATAACGAAGATAATTTAGACAATGATCTGTTTATAAATATGCCTGCTGATTATATTCAAACAAAACACGAATACCCGCAAGCGGGTATTATTTTTTGTCCACACGCACAAGGAACTGGCATTTCAGTACAACAGAACCATTCAAAGTTAAATGATGTTTACCAAAATATAGGTTCTTTTTCAGGCAAAGACACCGATGGTAGTTCGATGCAAAATCTTGAATTATTCCGAAATAATGAATTACCAATAATGGTTGCTACCAAAGCATTTGGTATGGGAATTGACAAACCAAATGTTCGATTTACATTGAATATGAACTATTCGAGTTCCTTAGAAAGTTTTGTTCAAGAAGCAGGAAGAGCAGGAAGAGATAGGAAAATGGCTTTGTCAGTTATATTTTTATCAGATTATGAAATTTCAAAAATAAAAGACAATTTTAATGATAATACCTTTCCTATACCAATAATTAAAAATTCTTGGTTTAAAAAAGGAGGTTTGGAAGAGGTAATTCAAAAATACAACTTAAAAATTCCGAAAGAATATATTGAAACTGCCAGTCCTTCAAAAGATTTGGCAAAGTTGTATTGTGATTTTGCTGACAGTACTTTTCAAAACAATCAATGCGAAATTATGAAATGCCCGCATCTCCAAAAGTGTGAAATTAAAAACATTTCACAGGAAAGTAAGGGTTGGAAAACAGAAGAGGAAATAAAAACAAAATTAACTGAACAAGATAAAAAACTAAACAAAAAATATCTAAAATACCTAAGTGCCGATTATGAAACCGTAATGTATTTTTATAATACTAATTTCAAAGGAGAAACTTTTGAAAAAACCAATATGGTAAATATTCTTAATTCTAGTGATGTCTTTGTAGAATTAGATAAAATTCGTTTACCTAAAAAGGGTTTTCTTGATAGTCTCACAGGAGTTAAAGATAATGAAAAAGTAATAGTTTATGTTCCATATAATCAAGGCGTCAATGATACTGATATCTCAAAAGCAATATACAGAATGTGTTGCATTGAACTTATTGAAGATTTTACACAAAATTATAGTGCAAAAGAATTTAGAATAGTAGTTAGAAAAAAAGCGGAAGGATTATATTTTGAAGGTTTAAGAAAATTTTTGCTGAGATATTATACCAATGATAGAGCATTAGTTGAATTAGAAAAAGCAAAAAACTATGATGTTAAAGTTAATGAAATACCTATTATTACTGAAATATATAAATGTTTGGCATATCTAACAGAATTTGTATATGATAAAATATCAGAAAAAAGAAAAAGAGCCATTGATGATATGCGTAATTTCTGCATCGAGGGAGCTGATGAAAGTAAAAGCTGGACAGAAAGAAACGAGGATTTAAAAGATTTTATATACTACTATTTCAACTCAAAATATGCAAAAAAAAATTATATCGCCGATAATGGAGAACCCTATTCTTTAACAAACGATACAGACGGAGGTAAAATATCTAATCCAGAAATAGTATTAAAATATTTAAAAGTTACAAAAGACAAAATTATAGGAGTAGGAACTCCAATTGATAATGTCAAGCATTTACAGGGTGCTGTACGATTGATAAAAAGATCACTCACGGATAGTAATCCTACTTTATTGTTACTAAATGCTTTTACTTTATTGTATTTAGGAACAAAAAACAACAATAACCTTGAAGTTGAACTTAGGAATAGTTATTTGGATGGAATGTCTGAAATGGCAGAACGAATGGAATATGATATTTCATTTTGGAAGTTATTTTCTGATTTTAATTCAAATATTGGAAACGACATTGAATATCAAAATTTTGAACAATTAAAAACAGAAGCAAAATTGATGATTCACAGTAATAAACTAAAAGAAATAGCTGACAAATACACTATGTAATATGAATACAATAGAAAAATCTTTAACCGAAATTCAAAAGAATTTAGAAAAATTAGAATCCGCACGAAATCAAGTGCTTGACGTTACCAAAAGCAGTAAGGAAATATCTGAATTAATGATTGATTTGGTAAAAAACATAAAGGAGGTTCAAGTAATCATTAGTGGCGAATCTGATTCGTTCATAAAAGGATTTGTAAAGAACGAGAAGAAAGTTGATGAAGCCGTAAAAGGGATAATCGATAAATGGCAATTTTCTGTTTCGTCATTAGACAAGAGCTTAAGTTCTTTTACTAACCAGATTTCTGAAAAAATAAACCAAAGCGGTGATAACATTACATTTAAAACAAATTCATTTCTCGAAAAACAAGATGTTGCTTTTAATGCTAATATATCTAATTTAGAAAATTCCAATAAGGCTTTAAACGAGTTTAAGAAAAGTTTAATTGAATTTGATTTTTATGAGCAAGTAAAACCAATTGAACTAAAAATAGAAGAATTTGAAAGATTAGTTTCCAAAAGAATTCACGAATCTTATAAAGAAACAACTAGAAATACGAATCAAATAGCTACTGATTCTCTAAAAGCTATTCACGATTTAAATCTACCTACTCGTTTAGATAAATTAGATGCAAATATTTCAGGAATACCCACAATTATCCAAAATGTACAAAGTAGCCTTGATAATATAGAAACCAGTATCGGTGATAAACTAAAAGATTCGGCAGACAAACAAGCAGTTTTACTTTTGGCTTTTGAAAAGAAATTAGAAACCATTGCTAAAAAACAACAAACAAATGCTTACATCACTTGGGCAATAATTATAATTGCTACAATTACTATAATAACATTTTAAAGTCATTAAACACCAATTTACTTATATATTTTGATGCTAGACTAAAAATTAATTTATGTATTTAAATAAAATCAATAAATGACACCAGAACAACTAAAATTAGCACAACAACTTGCAGAACTAGGCGATGTTACCATTGTAAAAAGGGGCACATCAAGTCTTATTAAAGCTATTTCAGCAATGAATAGCGAAGCACTTGAATTAATTTTAGAAGATAATGTTAGTTATCAAGATACTACCAAAACAATTTTCCTTCAAAAACTGAAAGAAGTTTTCAAGGATTTCCAAAAAGAAGACAATAAACTTATTCCTTATGAGGGTAAATGTAATTCCGGTGAATGTACCAATAAAAATAAAAAAGGTATAGCCTTTGTTGGAAATAAATCAAATCGTTATATTAATTTCATTATTGAAGAAAAAGAAGACGGCACAGTAAAGGACATATACACTTGTTCGGTTTTTTGCACTAATGAGAATGTTATCAATGAAAATAAAAGAAAACTTGATATTACGGTTTATAATGATGAAAAGGTAAATTTTAAACCTTCATCTTCATATAACTATTTAAAAAATAAATCAATCACTGCTCTGAATGAAATAAAGCAACTCAATGACTGTGAAATTTCAAAAGATGAAATAATTACTTGGATTAAAAGCTATGAAGAATTATACAATTCTATGAATTGGATAAATAATTTTTACAAACATCATTATTCGTTTTACTGGCTTTATTATCATATCAATGAAATTTATAAATTCTTAATAATTGAAAATGAAGCTAAAATAGCGATTGATGAATTTAAATCTATTAATCTTGATAACGAAATAGATTTATTAAAATGGTTAGTAAAGTATGAACATTTATATTACGAATTGATATTATTATGTGCTAATATAGTCACTGAAGAAAGCTTGCAAACTGGAAATTCTCTTTTACACAAAGACTATACTGTTTACTTCAAAACAAACATTTTACAAAACTGCATTGATTTACAAGAACTTATTGATAACCACTACAACGAAAAATTGAATAAATACAATACACTAACTCAGGAAGAACAAGAAAATCAGATACCTTTTGATGATGATTACGAAAATACTTCATCCTTAAAATACCACTTAGAAAAAAGGGGCATTATCTAATCATTATCTCATTCAGCTGCACAAAACTTTCATTTAGTCCAAGTATTCCCAAACTCAAGTCTTTGTTTGCTTCATTTCGCTAATTACTTTTCCAATAACGAGAATATCTTTTTTCGTTCAGTGGTAAATAGGAAGTTTTACATTTCAGTAATCACTCCTTTGCCAACGCTCCAAAAAAAATTACTGGCACAGTTTTTATCAAAAACACGTACGCTTCGCAACTTGCGCCAGTAATTTTTTTCCCCAAGCTGTGTTACATAATTGAGTATTATAGTTCATTACAAAGCTTTTATATTGTTTTTTTGGTTTTTGCAATGAAGCTATAATATCATTTATGTAAAACAGCCGCCACACCCAACGCGCAAGACAGTGGCTCCAGGACAGTCTTTTTAATTGCTTCCTCGCACCGGCCTGCAATAAAAAAGACCATCCTTCGCCACTGTCATTAACAACGTTCGCCATTTCATAAGAATGTTTACGGAACTACCTAATTTCAAGAACGTTCACGGTCACTGTTTTTAGCAACTTGATGTTTAAATCGGTAAGTATTTGCATTGTTTTTGTGCGTGTCTCAAATTGCTTATCAACTCTATTTCTAACATTCACGACATAGGAATAAGCAATTTGAGACACCCACAAAATCAAAAGAAGCCAGCAAGAGTGTGGTTTTTTATTTGCTAGAAAACCCGAAGTAATTGCTTCAGCGGAAAAGCCGATGCCATACCGTTCCTAAATATAAAGTTGACCAGCCCGAAGCATTGTCTTTCTTTCAAGTCTTTGGCATCGACTTTTCCACAAAAGCAATCAGAAACACCCCAGTAAGCAAATAAAAAACCACACACTTGCCTGCGCTACTGCCCCATCGCACTAGGTATTATTTTTTCATTGTTTTTGTAAGTATTGAAAATCACTTGAAACTTTCGCATTATAATAGAAAAACCTCCGTAAAGTGATTTTCAATACCCACAAAATCAAGTCCAAGAAAGAGTATGGATTTTTAAAACAGAAAAATAATAGGAATGGATTTTATATTTCTTTTTTCTGTTTTGAAAATCCACACACTTTCCGAAAACCATCCTCTTCCAAATCAACTCCCATTCCTTCAAAAAACTTCCGATTATACGATGACGATTGGTAAATGAAATCAAAACAAAAAATAAAAAAAAAGAAGGCAAAGGTAAGTTCCAGGTTTACAAAAAAGCAAGTTCGAGCCTCCGGTTTTTGATAAAATCTCCACCCATAACGGTTCGCAACAACATTCAATTCCGACTTCACGCCCACACTCCCGATGATGTATCGGGTAGTATTTTATCAAAAAAACTTGCTTTTTTGAAACCTTCCACTTGAACGAATGGCTTTCTTTTTTTTCCTTTTTTTTCTTTTGAAAAATTTAATGGGCGGAGCGTAGCGAAGCACATTGGTCTTTCAACCGAAACCCTGCGGAAAATTGAAAATCTAACCCATTTTTAAAGCCGAATGTTATGCTAAATTTCATCATCAAGACCCACCGAAAAGACACCGTTTACACAAAACCCCATTTATTTGTACTTAACAAGGGGATGAACAGCGGAAAGCCACAAAAAACGCCATTTACTAACAGTTTTGTTATCATTTTTCAAAACGAAGAGGACTGCGAAAGCCTTTTTTTCATCGCATATAGTTTATGGCAAACAAAATTCTGGCATCAGTATTTAGTAGGTTCGGTTATTTCGTTTTTGCGTCTTCCAGATTTCAAAAAACAATTCAATCCACAAGCCAGTTTGATGATGATGGAGCACGAGCAGCACCAAAAAAATGTTGCAGCTCTCAAACTTCTGGAGAAAAAAGAAAAGCAATACAAAGAGGATATGATGCTTATAAATGACATCCGCAGAGCCATTTTATACCGTTATTGTAGAAAATAAAACAATCCTGGTCCTTGCGGACAAGGATTGTCTGCACCTTATTCCCAAGCAAACTAACGCATAAGTGCAATATGATTGCACCACTTAAATAAAACGGAGAAAAGCAAAGCAATCCACATTTATTAACTGCTATAAATGAAAAAAGCTCCAAATAATGGAGCTTTCAAAGTGGTTTTTAACCGTTTTTAAGGGTTTGTTATTGGCTCTTCTTCCGATTTTACAGCAGTTTGAGAAACTACTGAAATAATACTTCCGCCCAGAACCAAATAACCAGCTGCACTCACCAAGCCAACTGGCAAAGCAACCGGGGAAGCTATGATAATTCCGCCAACGGATGCCAAGGCAATCCCAACTGTTCGAAGAACTTTAAACCATTTTGGAGTTGGTGCCAAAACTCTTTCTGCCAAATTCATTTTATTATTTTTCATAATCTTGATTTTTAAAAATTGATAATTCTAAATTGTGTACTCTTTTTTCGATGTATTCTACTTTTTGGTTAAGTAAATCATTCCCGCTTTTGAACTCGGTTTTGATGATTAAAGCCATCGTTTTTACTTCAATCAAATCTTTCTCCATACTCTTGAAATCAGTGTGTAATTGCTTGATAAAATAAGCCACAACCGAGAGTAACAAGGTGATCAGTGTTCCAAAAAGTGCTGCTATGGCATTAATATTTTCCATTGGATTTGCTTTTTAAAATTGAAAATTATTTTCAATGGTAAATTTGTTAGAAGGATCCTTTGCCAATGCAACCAACTTGGGATAAATCATTTTGTAAGCTGCTATACTTTGGGTAACTTGAAAATCGCCTTCAGCAAATTGGAAACCAAAACCACAAAGCGGACAACCGGCAGTATCTTTTATAGTATTTCCGACGTGGATATAGACAAAACTGAAATTCGGTAATCCCGAAATCTCAATCATTCCCTGGTGTAGGTTTCCAAAAGCTCTCTTGTAATCCGCATTTTTTGCTCCCCAAGTGTTGAGTTTTAATTCAAAAACACCTGTAGGAATGGCAGTTTGTGAAGCAATCTTCACTTCCCTGATTTTATCTTCTAACAAATAACATTGGAAAATCCCGTTGATATACAACTGGCTCAATGTACTTTGTTTGCCTTGGGCGACCCTGATTATTTTATTTTCCATTGTTTTTGTTTTAAGGAGTTGATAAAAAAAATCCCTCGTTTTTGGCGAGGGATCCTTCAAGGGTTTTTCTAGAAAGCGTCCTCGACTTTCAAGCAGTTCCCACTGGAGAACAAGTAATAGTTTCCACCTACTTGTTGGTAGAACTCAATTCCGATGCACTGCAAAACGGTTGTGTTTACCGTTGGAACTGCTCCATTAGGTAAAGTTGCAACAATTGTTGTAGCAGGAACTGGAGCGTACAAATCCAAAAAGTCACTGTATTGAATATCGCTTATCTCATTCAAAGCTGCATCCATAGGATCATAGCTGTTTGTGGTAGCGTTATATTCAAAATCACTCACTACTGAAAGAGAGCTAATCAAACGGAAGTGTGTGGCACCAGATGGAGCACTCACCAAATTAGCTGGGTTAAAATCAGCAACTACAAACTCTCCGCTTTCTCTACCAACTGTATGAGTTAATGAGTAAGGAGCATTGAAAATGCCATTGAAAGAAGAGTTTTTGTCAAACTCGAAACCTTTCAAGTAATTACGTTGGGTACTGATTTCAATTTTTCTGTAACCCCTAGCTTCAGTTTGGTCTTCCAAGTTGATTTTCTTCATAATTGAAGTTAATCTTCCTGTAACTTGACTGTCGGCCATTTGTTTCATCACCTGAGATAAGCCAGTTCGAACCGCTTTCCCAGCTTTGGCACAAGCGCCAAATTCATTCATATTCTCACGAGTTCTCTCGAACTCTGGTGCAGTGTTTACCTGATCACCACTAGGACCGCCAACCATTCCGGCGAAGTAACCTTCTTGTCCTTTAATTTTGAAGTGTCGGATATCTCCAAGAGTTCCGACATACTTAATAACACCTTTCTGTCTTGCCATTTTTTCTAATTTTTAAAAGTTAATATTTGCTTGCAATTGCAGTAACAAAGTTCAATGATTATCTTTGAATATCAATAACTTAAAATACTGTAAATCAATGCAATACAACGCAAAAGCACCGTACATAGTGGAAACCCACTGGCAAATTGAAGAAGTCCTTGATGGCGATAGCATCATCATTTGCCATCGTTTCACTCAAATGAAAAAAGAAATCCGTCTTTATGGCTTGGATGCACCAGAAGTAAAACTAAATAGGAAGATGATGGAGGATGAAGAGAAAAGCAGTTTGCCTGCCCAATTATTGCTCCAATTTGGTTTGCAATCCTTGCACTTCGTTTTGTCGGTTGCACCGCCCAAAACGGTTGTAACTATCATTACTGAACAGGAGAACTATTATGACTACTGGAACAGGCAATTAGGGTATGTAATATTACCAGGAGGAGAATGTCTAAATGATTTGCTTTTGATTAATGGGTATGCCAAAGCAACCCAAAACTATTACTGCGGGAGGTTGGCGGAATATCAAATGATGAACCGCCAAGCGCAGCTTAATCAATTAGGAATTTACAGTTTTGTAAAAAGTTTTTGATTTGTTGTACTTATGTTGTACTTAAAAATATTGTATCATCTTTAACCCCTGAAAACACTACCCCTTACAGGCGTAAGGATGTTAATCTGCGGTCATCTTTTTTATTTTTTATCCTTACGCTTCTTGGCTTGGTTTTTCAACATATTTCTATTGACAGAACCGTGTGTTTTTTTCTTGGTTACACCAGGACCACCCAAATTGACTTTTTTGTTCTTTTTGCTTTTCTCGTGGAATGCACCATCGCCTTCTAGTTTCACCTTTTTCATCATAAACTTCATCGGCTGTCGGTCTTTTTCAGGTTCGATGAGTTTTGTTGAAATTTCTACGGTTTCAGGGAAAGTCTCTGCTGGCAATTCCATATTCATTAATAATTCGATGGCAAATTTTGATTCTTCTTCACGAGGCGTAATCAAACTGATCGCTGTTCCAGAAGCATCGGCACGACCGGTTCGCCCAATACGGTGCATATACAATTCAGGAAGTTCGGGCATTTCAAAGTTGATAACGTGGGTGATATTCGAAATATCCAAACCTCTCGCCATAATATCGGTAGTGATTAAACCACGTAGATTTCCCGCCTGAAATTCAGCCATCGTACTCAAACGATAATTTTGGGATTTATTGGAATGAATGACACCAAATTGACCCTCAAAATCTTCCTCGATTCGAGTGTGAACCATATCCGAAATTTTCTTATTGTTCACAAAAACCAAAACACGACTCATATCTTCATTGGTCTGTAACAAATGCTTCAGCAAATTAATTTTGGTGTTGAAGTTTGGAACATTATAAGTTATTTGCGTAATATTTTCTAATGGAGTTCCCGATGCCGAAAGCGTAACTTCTTCAGGATAATCAAAATAGTCATTCAAAACAGCATCTACTTCATCCGTCATTGTGGCTGAAAATAAGATGTTTTGACGTTTTTTAGGCATCATAGCCAAGATGGCAGTCAATTGGGTACGGAAACCTAAATTGAGCATTTCGTCGAACTCATCGATGACCAATTTTTGCATATCTTCAAAACGGATGACATTGTCTAATGTTAAATCCATTACACGTCCTGGAGTTCCTACCAGAATATCGCAACCTTGATAAACCGTTGTTTTTTGAGTATTGATGTTCACACCTCCAAAAATACCAATGGTGCGAACCGACATATATTTGGTTAGTTTTTCGACTTCTTCTACCACTTGAACAACCAATTCACGTGTTGGAACCAGAATCACAATTTTGGGTGTATGAGTAGTAGAAAATTTGTATAGTTTCAATAATGGCAACAAATAGGCGAATGTTTTACCCGTTCCGGTTTGTGCAATTCCCATCATATCGCGTCCTGACATTATCACAGAAAAAGTTTTTTCCTGAATGGGAGTTGGTGTGGTAAATCCTAAATCATCGATTGCTTTTTGTACTGATTTGGGAAGATTGAATTGTTCGAAAGTGGTCATAAAACGTAAATTTTGTGCAAAGGTACGTTTTTTCTAACTAATGGAATTTATGGTTGTTGCATTCTAGGGCATTCGCATTTAAAAATCAAAAAAAGAAGACATTAGATACACTTCTAGCCGATAGCTATCGAGACTCGCCACAAATTTAACGATAAGTCCATAATTTTAATGGATTTGTAATCAGTGAGGCTTTCGGCCTAGTTGCATTTGACAGGAGTTTACCTTGCCAATAGCTGTATTTGGTAATTGGTGAATGTATTTCATTACTCTATTTTTTGTATTTCGGTAATCTTAAAGGATTGCCACCTGCCATTTGTACCGCTTCTCCATAGCCATTCCAAAGGACCAAACCTATACTTGCTAAACCACCATTTGCAAAATAGTATTTGAATGATAAAAAATACAAATCCAAGGCCAAGTGCTACTGTACCTGATAACTGTAATAAAAGTCCAAGTCCAAGTCCATAGAAAATAAAAATTCCAAAAGCAGATTGCAATACATAAGTGGTCAGTCCCATTTTACCAACCGGTATCAATTGACTAACTATTTTATTGGTGCTACTAAGTTTGAAAAAATAAAGGAAGATAACGATATATAAAAGAGGCATAAAAATATTAGAAGCATCTTTGGCAATTGAGCCAACATAATGAATAATTTCGGTGTTGGTTGGTTTCGAAAAGTAATAACTTACTATTGTCAAAGGTATGCCTATTAAAGCTGAAATTGAAATTATTTTGACCAATGGGATTTTGTCTATTTTTTCGTGCCATTTTTTACGACCAATCCAAAGTCCTAACAAGAACAATCCCGGTATAACCCACAGTCTTCCACTAAATTTTAGGTAATTGTATTTGTTGTAAAAGCCAGTAGTACTGTTAGACACAAGCAATTTTCGGTATTCACCTTTAAGGATCAAATCAAAATAAGCATTCGCTTGTGTAACGGGATTATTTTCAGAATTATTGAAAGCTATGTTTTTAGTTTCTTTTATAATTTGGACTGTTTCCTGTCTTGATTTTTGAAGTAATGAAATGGAATTCGTAACCATAGAAGGCCCGTTGAAAGCAAGAAATAACCCAAGAATCAAAATGATTTTATCTGGTACTTTTCTAAAAAAAATTAACGCGAAACCAAAGACTGCATAGACGGTCAAAAAATCACCTCTGTAATGAATATGGTGAATAAATCCTATCAGGAATAACAGCACTAATCTCCAGATAAATTTCAAGGAACTAGAACCTTTTTTTTGGTCTAAAATTAAATAGAAACTCAGTCCAAATAGCATCGAGAATATGGCATAAAATTTTCCAACAAACAGGTTTTGAATTACAACCTGAGCAAAACGGTCTAGCGGATATACAATATTAAATCCCAGATACTGAGGCGGTGTCATACTTGCCAAATAGCCTTCAAACATATGGGTCATTATAATGCCAAATAACGCAAAGCCGCGCAACGCATCAATTTGCTCAATTCTTTTTATTGTAAGGTTTTGCATTTCTTTTATATGATTTTCTTTGTTAAAGGGTTGCGCCACAAGGACTGCTAACAACAATTTGTGAAAAAACTTGCACAATCGCCCCGTAAAGATACTAAAATACTTGTATGAATAATACAGATTTGCTTTATCGAACCTCGTAACAGTTGGGATGCTTCGGGAAGAAGAAAATCCAATCAAGAGTTGCAATTTATTAGTTATCAAGACTGCAGTTTGGCACTATATCGGGTCTTAAATAAAAAAGTCAACTCCACGTTTTCTTTTATACTTATCCACTTTTTAAAAAGGTATCTGCAAAAAAAGAGGACTCAAAATCCTCTTACTACTCTTTTTAAATATGATACGAAAACTCCAAGGCGTTGATGGATTTGGAATCAATGAGCCTATCCTGAGTTTTTCGAAGGATTCAACCCCGGTTTCATTACTTCGTCCGTTCGCAGTCGCTCGGGTGCGCGGCTTGCAGCCGCAACGAAACCCAGCGCTTGGCAGTAGTCGCTTTATATAATACTACTTAAATATTCCTCAGACGTCATAATCGGAATTGTAGCATTCTTAAAATCTTTTCCGTTTCTAGTTATAATTATTGAACAGTTAGTTTGTAAAGCAGTAAAATATTGAACAGCATCTTCAAAATCTTTGAAATTCGAATTCAACGCTTTGTCAATTGTTTCTTCATTAACCTCACAAACCTCACAGATTATTTTAAACTTTCGAAGTTTATTCAGAACAGATTCAGAACTTTCATATTTATTCAAAACATAATCTATCGTCGTGAATGACAGAGGTGAGACAATTATAGTAAGTTTTTTTTGATCTGCCAAAGTAGCAACTTTAGCAATAGAATCAAAAAAAGGAACTCTTTCTCCTAACAAATCTAATATAACGTTAGTGTCTAAAAAAATTCTGCTCATTTGTATTTTTGTTCTAAATAATCAGCACGATCTTTTTTATAATCATAATCAGCTGGAATTTTAATTCCTGAAGAAAGACTTTTTACAAATGGCGAAATTTGTATGTCATTATTTGTTTTATCTGAAGTCAAAGAATTAAGATAGTTTTCTATAATTCTAGACAAGCTTAATTTTTTTTCAGACGCATAATGTTTAGCTTTTTCAATTATCTCTTGGTCAAGCTTTAATGTGAGTTTAGCATTCATAGCGAAAAATATTTATACGTACAAATATATGAATTTAGGACGGAATAAATGTGAATTTCGATTTTTTTTGCGATTACTGCCAACCTCAGACTGTGAAGAAACATCCACACCCGAGCGATAGCGAACAGACGAAGTAATCTTCCCTACAAATATACTAAAATACTTGTAAGAAAAATACATATTTTGTATATTTAACACTGCAACACTCCCGACGCTTCGGGGCAAGGAATTTCCCGCTACCAGCTGCAAGTAGTCCCCTTAGAAGACAGCATCAACCAAGACAATCCGGTTCGATTTATTGATTTTATCTGTGTACCAACGTCCAAAAGTTATAGCAACCACAATAATTTCCCCAAACAAAAATTCGTAAATTTGTACCTCAGAACTACAAAATGAAAAATACGTATACCATTACAGGAATGTCTTGCAACGGCTGCCGCACCAAAGCCGAAAAAGCCTTAAATGAAATGGAAGCTGTGGAAGCCACTGTAACATTAGAGCCACCAATAGCAACAATTATAGCTGAAAAATCAGTTTCCCTTTTCAAACTCCAAAAAGCATTGTACAAGGCGGGTAATTATGTTATTAGTGAAATAGATGCTTCCAATTCCATATACAGCACACCACAAGCCAGCACAATGAATGCCTTGGCTTTACCCAGCTCTGCTTCGGGAAAATACTATTGTCCGATGTTTTGCGAAGGCGATACAGTCTATGATACCCAAGTTGGTTGTCCTGTATGCGGAATGGATTTGGTCAAAGCCCCAGATTTGACCGCTACCAAAACGAAGTACACTTGCCCGATGCATCCCGAAATTGTTCAAGATCATCCCGGCGATTGCTCCATTTGCGGACTGGATTTAGTGCCAAAGCAAGCTGTTGAAGAGCAAGATACAGCCTATCTGGATTTGTGGCGCAAATTGAAAATCGCATTGGTCTTTACGATTCCTGTTTTTATCATTTCGATGCTGGAAATGGTACCTAACAATCCGTTATTGCAGCTGATGGAAACCCAAAAATGGAATTGGGTACAATTTGTTTTGTCGCTTCCTGTAGTTTTTTATGCAGGTTGGATGTTCTTTGTCAGAGCTTGGAAATCGATGCTGACTTGGAATCTCAATATGTTTACACTGATAGGAATTGGAACGGGCGTGGCTTTTTTGTTTAGCGTGGCGGGACTTCTATTTCCCCAGTATTTCCCTGATGAATTCAAGCACCACGGCACAGTTTCGCTTTATTTTGAAGCTTCGGTGGTGATATTGACTTTGGTTTTGCTAGGCCAATTAATGGAAGCCAAAGCCCACGGACAAACCAATAAAGCTATCAAAGAACTGCTGAAACTCGCACCAACTGAAGCGACTTTAGTTTTAGATGGACAAGACAAAGTAATCTCAATTCACGATATCAAAAAAGGCGATTTCTTGCGTGTAAAACCCGGAGAAAAAATCCCAGTCGACGGAAAAATTGCTGATGGCGAAGGCACTATAGATGAGTCGATGATTTCGGGAGAACCCATTCCTGTTGATAAAACAAGGGGCGATGGGGTGATTGCAGGAACCATCAATGGCAATACATCATTCGTGATGCTAGCCGAAAAAGTGGGTTCGGAAACGCTGCTTTCGCAAATTGTACAAATGGTCAATAATGCCAGTCGCTCGAGAGCGCCTATCCAGAAATTAGCTGATAGGATTGCCAAATATTTTGTACCAACGGTGGTTATTATTTCAGCATTGACCTTTATAATTTGGGCGAATTTTGGCCCTGAACCTGCAGCGGTTTATGGTTTTATCAATGCGGTAGCAGTGTTGATTATTGCTTGTCCTTGTGCTTTGGGCTTGGCCACGCCTATGTCAGTGATGGTTGGAGTAGGCAAGGGCGCCCAATCGGGTGTTTTGATCAAAAACGCCGAAGCTTTAGAAAATATGAACAAAGTAAATGTCCTGATTACCGACAAAACCGGAACCATTACGGAAGGAAAACCTTCGGTGGAAAAAGTTTTTTCTGTGAATGATGAAGCCGATACTTTGTTGCATTACATCGCTTCCCTAAACCAATACAGTGAACATCCATTGGCGCAAGCCGTCGTGAATGATGCCAAAACTAAAAATATCTTGCTAACCGAAGTCAAAGATTTCGAGGCTATTTCCGGCAAAGGTGTTACAGGAACGGTAGCCAATAGAAAAGTAGCTTTAGGCAATAAAAAGCTGATGGAACAACTGAATTCAGCTGTCGCTGAGGATTTGGAAACTAAAATCAGTACCGAACAAAAACTGGGCAAAACAGTCTCCTATATTTCCGTGGACGGAATAGCGGTGGGTTTTGTGTCCATTTCCGATAAAATAAAAGCCACTAGTGCAAGTGCCATAACCGAATTGATGCGGCAAGGAGTGGAAGTCATTATGATTACGGGTGATAATGAAAATACGGCAAAAGCCGTCGCCACGGAATTGCATTTATCTGGTTTTATTGCTAATTGTTCGCCCGAAGACAAACTGGTGGCAATCCAGCGCCTGCAAGCCGAAGGGAAAATCGTAGCTATGGCAGGCGACGGCATCAACGACGCTCCGGCATTGGCACAAGCCAACATAGGCATCGCAATGGAAACCGGAACAGATGTCGCGATGGAAAGTGCCCAGATTACCTTGGTTAAAGGTGATTTACAAGGCATTGTCAAAGCCAAAAACCTGAGTCAAGCTGTGATGCGAAACATCAAACAGAATTTGTTTTTTGCGTTTATTTACAATGTGTTGGGAATTTCAGTGGCTTCAGGATTGTTGTATCCTATTTTTGGATTGTTGTTATCGCCAATGATTGCGGCGGCTGCGATGAGTTTCAGCTCGGTTTCGGTAATTGCAAATTCATTGCGATTGCGAAGTTTTAAAATTTAATGTACCATATAAGTCATTTAAGTTTTCTTATATGACTTATATGGTTTAAATTTTTACTTCAATTTAAAATTCTTCTCGATAGCCAAAATCATTTCACCTGCTATATCTTTATTGGTCGCGCCTTCAATACCTTCAAGACCCGGCGATGAGTTGACTTCGAGTAATAAGGGTCCTTTTGTAGAGCGAATTATATCCACTCCCGCAACTTTCAAATCCATAGCTTTGGCGGCACGTATGGCGATTTTTTTCTCTCCGGGAGTAGGTTTTATGACAGAGGCGGTTCCTCCTAAATGAATGTTGGCTCGGAATTCGCCTGGCATCGCTTCTCTTTGAATAGCTGCCACAACTTTGCCATCAACCACAAACAAGCGTAGGTCTTTTCCGCTAGCTTCTTTGATGAATTCTTGTACTAATATGTTAGCATTCAAACTTTTGAAAGCATTGATGACACTTTCGGCAGCTTTTTTGGTTTCGGCCAGAACGACTCCTTTTCCTTGTGTTCCTTCGAGTAATTTTACAATTAAAGGCGGGCCACCAACCATCGCAATCAAATCGTTGGTATCTAAGGGAGAATTGGCAAAACCCGTGGTTGGAATATCGATACCGCTTTGCAAAAGCAATTGTAAGGAGAATAATTTATCACGTGATTGGGTAATGGCAGTCGATGAGTTCAAACAAAACACATTCAGTGCTTCGAATTGACGCGTCAAAGCGCAGCCATAAAAGGTAATACTAGGACGAATTCTGGGAATTATTGCGTCGAATTGATTGAGAATAATACCGCCACGATAATGAATTTCAGGTGTTTTGGCATCGAGTTTCATATAGCATTCTTTGATATTCAAAAAGTGCATTTCGTGACCCCGCATTTCACCGGCCTCCATGATTCGCTTGTTGCTGTACAATTCAGGGTTACTTGCCAATAATCCGATGCGTAAACCGGAACTGTTTTTTATTGCATTTTTATAAACTTCTTTTAAATTATCAGGTGTAGTTTGCCCTAAAAGATATTGTTGCTCGGGATCGACCAAAACCCTGCCGCTCATCGCTTCGCGACCTAAAAGCATTCGGAAACCCATAGAATCACGATTGGTCAAGGTCATTTCGATCACCCATTTCGAATTGCCTATATCTAATGTGGTTTGAATCACATAGCGCTGCTCTCTAAAACCACTAGAACTTTTGACGACTCTTTTATCAACCAAAAGCGCTTCGCAATGGATGATGGTTTTGACATTATTCTGAATGGGGTTGATGTCGAATTTGACCCAGTTTTGCCCTTCCTTTTTGAAAGGTGCAATATTGATCGCGTGCAAAGCCGATGTTTTGGCACCCGAATCGACTCTGGCTTTAATAGATGGAATACCTAATTCTGGTAAGGTACACCATTCTTCGCTGCCTAAAATTATTTTGCTTTGTAACATAAATGAGTTTTGTGAGGAACTTAATCAAATGTAAATATAGATTGAATTCGATAGTTTGGATGTTAAATTAGGGTTAAATCAATTTATGACGGACTCTAATGATTGGAAATGATAGGTTCTTTGGGTACAAATGTAGGTTTAGTCAATTACAATTTCAATACGTTAAGGAATAATAAACTTGGTTTTGCCATTCCTAAAAAAAAACAATTTAATGATATGGATTCGAGTGAATTCAGCACTAATTGTATCGTTTCATAACATTAATAAACTCAATGCGATTAATAATTTTAAACCACATAGAGATCTGAAAAAATAATTTGCAAAGGTGTTCATAGGTATTTTATTTACACATAGCTTTAAAATCTATGATAAGCAAATCGCCTTTCTATTAATAAAAATAACTTTTATTGCCTGCACTGAGCGAAGTCGAGCAGGGCATTCTATTTTAAAAGTTTCCACCACAAATTTTCACACATGTGCGAACTGACGAAGTAAATTCAAAGTCTTTGTTTTTTGTATGTTTGAGTTGATTATGATGTTGTTGGTAGGTTCATTTTTACGGAAATTTGTGGTTAAAGAGAATTAGGCTTTTTAAAAGCGAATGCCGTGGAAGTCGGAGTGTGGTTTAAGCCTCTCAAAGATTAATCGACTTCAAGTTAATAACAATAATAAAATTAGCCACGAATTAAATAAAATCCACATATCAATGTGTGAAATGTATATAATTCGTGGCTAAAATTTAGTTACAAAAGAAGACTAGCTCGTTGGCTCTTCGGTTTTTTGAATTTTAACGGTCAATTCTTGCGAAGTATCGTCTTCTAAATCCATAAAAATTTCATCACCAGCGCCTACTTTAGAAGTGATAATTTCTTCTGCCAAGGCGTCTTCGACATATTTTTGAATGGCTCTTTTCAATGGTCTTGCGCCAAACTGTCTATCAAAACCTTTGTCTGCGATGAACGCTTTGGCTCTGTCAGACAGGTTTAATTGATAGCCCAAATCTTTGATGCGTGCGTATAATTTTTGCAATTCGATTTCAATAATCAAATTGATGTCTTCTTTTTCTAAGGCATTGAATACAATTACATCGTCAATTCTGTTGAGGAATTCAGGTGCGAAGGTTTTCTTCAACGCATTTTCGATAATGCTTTTCGAATTATCAGCGGCTTGTGCCACTTTGGCAGCGGTCCCATATCCAACGCCTTGACCGAAATCTTTCAATTGGCGGGCACCCACATTCGAAGTCATAATGATAATCGTGTTTTTGAAATCGATTTTACGTCCCAAACTATCGGTCAAATAACCGTCGTCTAAAACCTGCAGCATCATATTGAAAACATCTGGATGCGCTTTTTCGATTTCGTCCAAAAGCACCACACAATAAGGTTTACGACGCACTTTTTCTGTTAATTGTCCGCCTTCTTCGTAGCCTACGTATCCCGGAGGTGCTCCAATCAATCTCGAAATTGCGAATTTTTCCATATATTCGCTCATATCAATTCGGATTAAGGCTTCTTCAGAATCGAATAATTCACGGGCTAAAACTTTGGCCAATTGGGTTTTTCCTACTCCAGTTTGTCCTAAGAATATGAAGGAGCCAATCGGTCGATTCGGATCTTTCAATCCGGCACGGTTTCGCTGTATAGCTCGGGCAATTTTTAGCACTGCTTCTTTTTGTCCAATGACCTTATTTTCGATCAATTGCGGCAGAATAGCGAGTTTGTTGCTTTCGGTTTGTGCAATTCTATTTACAGGAATTCCCGTCATCATCGAAACTACATCGGCCACATTGTCCTCGGTCACCTCGATACGATTGCTTTTTGATTCTTCTTCCCATTGTTCTTGGGCTATAGCCAAATCTTTTTCGAGACGTTTTTCGTCGTCACGAAGTTTAGCCGCTTCCTCGTATTTTTGTTTTTTGACCACCGCATTTTTCAGTTCGCGTACATCTTCTAATAGTTTTTCTAATTCTAAAATTTGTACAGGAACTTCAATATTGGTGATGTGTACTCGCGATCCCACTTCGTCTAAAGCATCAATGGCTTTGTCTGGCAAGAAGCGTTCAGACATATAGCGATTGGTCAATTTAACACAGGCTTCGATGGCTTCTGGGCTATACGTCACATTGTGGTGATCTTCGTATTTGTCTTTGATATTGTTCAAAATAATGATCGTCTCTTCCACCGAGGTCGGTTCGATAATTACTTTTTGGAAACGTCTTTCGAGCGCCCCATCTTTTTCGATGTATTGACGGTATTCGTCCAAGGTTGTGGCACCGATACATTGAATGTCACCTCTGGCCAATGCGGGTTTGAACATATTGGAAGCATCCAACGAGCCTGTTGCTCCGCCAGCGCCAACAATAGTGTGGATTTCATCAATGAAAAGGATGATATCGTCGTTTTTTTCTAGTTCGTTCATCACGGCTTTCATACGCTCTTCGAATTGTCCGCGGTATTTGGTACCGGCTACAAGACTGGCTAAATCAAGTGTCACCACTCGTTTATTGAATAATATTCTAGAAACTTTCTTTTGAATGATGCGCAAGGCTAAACCTTCGGCAATGGCAGATTTCCCTACGCCAGGTTCTCCTATCAGCAGTGGATTGTTCTTTTTGCGACGGCTTAAAATTTGAGAAACACGTTCAATTTCTTTTTCACGTCCGACTACAGGGTCTAATTTTCCTTCTTCGGCCATTTCTGTTAAATCTCTACCAAAGTTGTCTAGAACAGGAGTTTTAGATTTTTTGTTCGATTTATTGGCTGGATTATTAAAACTACCTTCTTTCAGACTGTCATCTTGTCCTGAATCCTCGTTGTAAGCGTCATTTCGGGGTAAATTTTCGATAAAATTTTCTTCGGATGGTGTCATATTTAAATATTGTTCTTTGGCTATATCATAATCAATGCTGAGTTTATTCAATAGCTTTGTTGTGGGGTCGTTTTCGTTTCTTAGGATGCACAATAGTAAATGTGCGGTGCTGATTGAGGTGCTGTGAAACACTTTGGCTTCTAAAAAAGTAGTTTTCAGGGCGCGCTCTGCTTGTCGGGTAAGATGAAGGTTCTTTTTTTCGTTGTTGGCATCCATTGTTGGGCTTGCCGGACTTAGAACCTCTACTTTTCTGCGCAAAAGATTCAAATCAATCGATAGATTGTTCAGTATATTAATTGCTTTGCCATTGCCATCTCTCAAAATTCCGAGCATAAGATGTTCAGTACCAATGAAATCGTGACCCAAACGCAAGGCTTCTTCTTTGCTGTAAGTAATAACATCTTTTACTCTTGGCGAAAAATTATCATCCATATTATCTCGTATTTCTATTGTAAAATTAGTGAATTGTTCTGTGTAAAACAAAAATTATACCTACTTCTAGGTTCTGTTTGCTAATTGACAAAAAAAAGAACAAATAAACGTTAAAACTTATATAATTTATTAACCAAAAAACGAGAACATTTTGTTAATAAATCATTGAAATAAGTAGCGAAAAGTTTGCGTGAAAACTTCGAAATGACGTATATTAGCACGTTTTGAAATTAAATTAAATTTATTAAATATTACAACTTATGTCTGAAGGAGAAAAGTTAATTCCTATTAACATTGAAGATGAAATGAAATCAGCTTACATCGATTATTCGATGTCAGTAATTGTGTCAAGAGCACTTCCGGATGTTAGAGATGGCTTGAAACCAGTGCATCGAAGAGTACTTTACGGAATGTATGATTTAGGAGTGACTTCAAAATCTGCCCATAAAAAATCTGCCAGAATTGTCGGTGAAGTTTTAGGTAAGTATCACCCTCATGGCGATACTTCAGTTTACGATGCGATGGTTCGTATGGCTCAAGAATGGAGTTTACGCTATCTGTTAGTCGATGGTCAAGGTAACTTTGGCTCGGTCGATGGAGATAGTCCTGCTGCCATGCGTTATACAGAAGCAAGAATGCGCAAAATTTCGGAAGAAATTATGGCCGATATCGAAAAAGAAACCGTTGACTTTCAATTGAATTTTGACGATACTTTGTATGAGCCAAAAGTAATGCCCACCAGAGTTCCTACTTTGTTGATCAACGGAGCTACAGGAATTGCAGTAGGTATGGCAACCAATATGCCGCCTCACAATTTGACCGAAGTCATCAACGGAACCTTGGCTTTTATCGATAATAACGACATCGAAGTAGACGAATTGATGACGCATATCAAAGCACCTGATTTTCCAACAGGGGGTACAATTTATGGGTACGAAGGCGTTCGTGAAGCTTTTAAAACTGGTCGAGGACGTATTGTGATGCGTGCCAAAGTGGGTTTCGAAGAAGTCGATGGCAGAGAGTGTATTATCGTAACCGAAATTCCATACCAAGTCAATAAAGCCGATATGATCAAGCGTACTGCTGACTTGGTCAACGAGAAAAAAATTGAAGGTATTGCCAATATTCGTGATGAATCGGATAGAAACGGGATGCGCATCGTTTATATCTTAAAACGCGATGCAACGCCTAATGTAGTGTTGAATACCCTTTATAAATTCACACAATTACAATCTTCCTTTAGTGTCAATAATATCGCCTTAGTGAAAGGGCGTCCGCAAATGTTGAATCTGAAAGATATGATTCATTATTTTGTAGAACACCGACACGATGTGGTGATTCGCAGAACACGTTTCGAATTGCGTAAAGCCGAAGAAAGAGCCCATATTTTAGAAGGATTGATTATCGCTTCGGACAATATTGATGAAGTTATTGCGCTAATCAGAAGTTCGAAAAATACCGATGAAGCCAGAGAAAAATTGATCGAAAGATTTCAGCTATCCGATCTTCAAGCTCGTGCCATTGTCGAAATGCGTTTGCGTCAATTAACAGGTCTCGAACAAGACAAGTTAAGAGCGGAATACGAGGAATTGATGAAATTAATCGAACATTTGAAAGCTTTATTGGAAGATGTTAATTTGAGAACGGCCTTGATTAAAGAAGAATTGGTAGAAATTCGCGACAAATACGGTGATGCGCGTCGTTCTATGATTGAATATTCAGGTGGCGATGTGAGCATCGAAGATTTGATTGCCGATGAGAATGTGGTCATCACCATTTCGCACGC
The DNA here is from genome assembly GCF_004355225.1 of Flavobacterium nackdongense. NCBI lineage: Bacteria > Pseudomonadati > Bacteroidota > Flavobacteriia > Flavobacteriales > Flavobacteriaceae > Flavobacterium > Flavobacterium nackdongense. Next base: position 3,789,357 of record NZ_CP037933.1, read on the forward strand.
TGGTTACATCAAACGTACCAATTTATCGGAGTACAAAACACAAAATAGAGGTGGAGTAGGACAAAAAAGTGCCGGAACAAGAGATCAAGATTTCCTTGAGAATATGTTCGTAGCCACGAATCACCAATATATGATGTTCTTTACTCAAAAAGGAAAATGTTTTTGGATGCGTGTTTATGAAATCCCTGAAGGTAGCAAAACGGCCAAAGGAAGAGCGATTCAAAACCTAATCAATATTGAAAGTGATGATAAGGTAAAAGCATTCATCTGCACTCAAGACCTAAAAGATCAAGACTACATCAAGAGTCATAACTTGGTGATGGTAACCAAGCAAGGTCAGGTGAAGAAAACGTCGTTAGAGAAATATTCTCGTCCGAGAGTCAATGGTGTTGCAGCTATTACGATCAAGGAAGGCGATGAATTATTAGAAGCCAAATTGACCAATGGCGAAAGTCAGATTATTTTGGCTGTTAAATCGGGTAAATTAGTTCGTTTCGAAGAAACCAAAACACGTCCGATGGGAAGAACAGCTTCGGGAGTTCGCGGTATTACTTTGAAAGACGAAACCGATGAAGTAATCGGAATGGTTACCGTAGATAAAGACAATATCAACGATTCACAAATTTTAGTAGTTACCGAAAATGGTTACGGAAAACGAACCAAATTGGTTGACGAAGATGGGGAAGACGTTTACAGAATTACCAATCGTGGTGGAAAAGGAGTGAAAACTTTGAATATCACCGAAAAAACAGGAAAACTGATTTCAATTAGCGCTGTAACCGATGCCGATGATTTGATGATTATCAACAAATCAGGATTAACCATCAGAATGGCTGTCGAAGACCTAAGGGTTATGGGACGCGCTACTCAAGGGGTTAAATTAATCAATCTTAAAGGTTCTGACTCGATTGCTGCGGTGACCAAAGTAATGAAAGACGATGTTGCCGAAGTAGTAGTCGACGAAGACGGAAATGTTATTGAAACGGAAGCTATCGAAAGAGTGAAACCTGTTCTTGAAGTGCTCGAAGAGGATGGTGTTGCCGAGGATGATGATTCAGACGAGGAGGACGATATCGTTGAAGATGACGAAGATGAGGCTGAGGACGACGACGAAACTGACAATTAAAAAATAAACAATCGAAAACATTTAATCGATATGATTTTTATCATAAACATTAAATGTTTTTCTTAGTAATTTTGCATAAATTTAAAACAAAAATCATGAAAAGTAAATATGTAATTCTAGCGTCAGCATTATTGATTTCAGTAATTGCTTTTGCTCAAAAAGATCAAATCAAAGCCGCTGAAAAAGCGCTAAAGGCTGGCAATCCGCAAGAAGCAGTCACTATTTTGAATGGTGCTGAATCTTTAGTAGCCAATGCCGAAGCTGCTGAAAAAGCGCACTTCTATTCAGTAAACGGAAACGCTCATTTGGAATTGGCCAATAAAAAAGTAGATGAAGGGAAAAATTTATCATTGGCTGCCAAATCATTTCAAGACTTATTAGCAGTGGAAAAAGCTTCTGGAAAAGATAAATATTCCTCTCAAGCTACGGCTTCCATTTTTGATATTAAAAACAAATTATTGAACAGTGCTATCGCTGACACAAAAGCCGATAAAGATATTGACGGCGCAAAAAAATTATACGATGCCTATTTGTTAGACAAAAAAGACACCATCAATTTGTATTATGCGGCCTCGACTTATGTAAATGGTAAAGATTATACAACAGCGCTGCAATGCTATGCGGAACTAAAATCTTTAAACTATTCTGGCAAAGGGACAAGTTATTTGGCAATGAATAAATTAACCAATCAAGAAGATTTATTTAATACCGCTAAAGAACGTGATTTGGCTGTGAAATTGGGAACTCACGAAAAACCAAAAACAGAAAAAATCCCTTCGAAAAGAGGTGAAATTTACAAAAACATCGCACTAATTTTAGTGGATCAAGGAAAAACAGAGGAGGCTAAAAAAGCCATTTCTGACGCTAGAAAAGCAAATCCAGAAGATACTACTTTGATTTTGACTGAAGCTAATTTGTATTTGGAAACCAAAGACTTTGAAACCTACAAAAAATTAGTGGCTGAAGCATTAGAGAAAAATCCAAACGATGCTGATTTAGTATTCAATTTAGGAGTGCTAAGTGCCAATGCCAAAAATAAAGCTGAGGCAGAGAAATATTACAAAAGAGTAATGGAAATCAATCCTAAATATACGAATGCGTATATTAATTTAGCGGCTTTGAAGTTGGAAGACGAAAAACCAATTATTGATGAAATGAACAAATTAGGAACTTCTACTAAGGATATGAAGCGTTACGATGTTTTGAAAACACAAAGAGAAGACTTGTTCAAAAGCACTATTCCTTATCTTGAAAAAGCGGTAGAGTTAGATTCAACTAATATAGATGTTGCAAAAACCTTGATGAACGTGTATCACGCATTAGAAATGAGTGCTGAATACAAAGCTTTGAAAGAAAAAATTAAAGTGTTAGAAGGAAAATAAAGCGCAGCTGATTCTAACTTAAAAATCCGTCTTAATTATTGAAAATTGAGACGGATTTTTTTTATATTATTTTTTTGATAACCCGAAGTTTGTGGGTGTGTTTATTGATTTCGGCATTGAAAATTCCCAGATGGTCTAATCGGTCGATTCTTATTTTTCCACTGGCGTGAATGATATAATTGTCTTCCATAATGATGCCAACGTGAATAATATTGCCTTCTTCATTATCAAAAAAAGCCAAATCGCCAGCTTCGCTTTCTTCAATGAAACTCAAAGCTTCCCCTTGTAAGGCTTGTTGCGAAGCATCGCGCAAAAGTCGATAGCCATTGAGTTTGTAAACCATTTGAGTAAACCCCGAACAATCGATGCCAAAAGGTGTTTTTCCGCCCCAGAGATAGGGAGCGTTGAGGTACATAAAAGCCGTACTAATAATACAATTTTTCGATTTTATCCCGCTGATTCTTGTTCCTTCAAAATTAAAGTTGGCATTATTAATGTCAGCGTGGGACAAAAAAGACAAAGACGAACCAAGCGGAATGGGGAGTAATAAATTATTTGGACCTGTAATGTATTCTAATAAATCCGCATTCAAAACAATTACATCTTTGGATAATTGATGAAATTCAGCCTCAGAAATAAGTTGGTATTGTTTCGAATCGACCCAGCCTTCATAATCGTCGAATTCTAATTTTATTCTCGACCATTGATTGTACTGCTCCAAGATTTCGAAATGTTCGCCAAATAAAACTTGTGAAACAATTTCGCTTCTGTCGCTGTGATCAAATCGAAGGGGGATGATGGCAAGATTACAAATTCCGAACATTTAAACTAGTTTAGGTTTTAAGGTTTTTATTTTTTTTGGAGCTTTTTACTTCGTCCGTTCGCTACGCTCGAGTTCTGCTGTTCGCTATAATCTTTTTATTTTTAAAGAAAAAAAGGATGGCCATTTCCAACAGGGTTATGATTTGTGTTGGTATTGATTTAATATTTTTCGATAACAATAGCCGAAGCTCCGCCACCGCCATTACATATTGCAGCCGCACCAATTTTGCCCTTATTTTGTTCTAAAACATTTAATAGCGTAACAATAATTCTTGCTCCCGAACAACCTAACGGATGACCTAATGATACCGCACCACCATTTACATTTACTTTTGTATCATTCAATCCAAGTATTTTCGAATTGGCTAAGCCTACAACCGCAAAAGCCTCGTTAAATTCAAAATAATCCACTTCTTCTATTGAGAGGTTGGCTTTTTCTAAAGCTTTAGGAATAGCCATCGCTGGAGTTGTGGTGAACCATTTTGGTTCTTGAGCAGCATCGGCATAACTTTTTATATAAGCCAAAGGTTTTAATCCTAAGGAAAGAGCTTTTTCTTCGCTCATCAATACCATTGCGGCAGCGCCATCGTTGATGGTCGAAGCATTGGCAGCAGTGACCGTTCCGCCTTTTGTAAAAACAGCATTCAATGCTGGGATTTTATCAAGATTGACATTCGTATATTCTTCGTCCTTTGAAATAATAATGGGTTCGCCTCGCCTTTGAGGAACAGCGACAGGAACTATTTCAGCATCAAATTTTCCTTCTTCCCAAGCTTTTGCCGATCGTGTATAGGATTGAATGGCGAAGGCATCTTGTTCTTCACGGCTAATCTTATATTCAGATGCACATAAGTCGGCACAAACGCCCATTGCATTGTTGTCGTACGCGTCGGTAAGCCCGTCTTTCTGCATTCCGTCAACCATAGCAGCGGGGCCAAATTTATAGCCATTTCGCAAATGCATATAATGCGGAATCAAACTCATATTTTCCATTCCGCCAGCTACTACAATTTCGGCATCGCCACTTTGAATGGCTTGAGCAGCCATCATCACCGCTTTCATTCCGGAGGCGCAAACTTTATTTACAGTAGTACAAGCCACAGTATTGGGTAAGCCAGCAAAAATAGCAGCTTGTCTGGCAGGAGCTTGTCCTGAGCCTGCCTGAATGACTTGTCCCATAAATACTTCATCGACCAAATTACAGTCGAGCTGAATTTTGTCGAGAGCGCCTTTTATGGCCACAGCACCCAATTGTGGGGCCGCAACGGTAGATAGTCCCCCCATAAAACTCCCGATTGGAGTTCTGACTGCAGATACAATAACGACTTTTTTGCTCATGATTGCTTAGATTCTTTGTTTATGTTGCGAATTTAATCATTTTGAGCAAATACCAAATTACAAAATTGATAATATTGTATTTTCAGGAATGATTTTTAGTTAATAATTTATGGATCAGTGCTCGCTTCGTTGTAAATAAATTCAATAGATGACGCTGTTTTATCTAAGCTATACATTTGATTGTTAATGATTTTAATTTCACATTGAAAAAACATTTAAAAAAAGGCGGTATTTATTTGTGAAATATAGAATAGAAAGTTACATTTGCAACCGCTTAAAAGGAATATAAGTTCTTATATTGGAGAGTTGCCTGAGTGGCCGAAAGGACATGTTTGCTAAACATGCGTATGGGAAACTGTACCAAGGGTTCGAATCCCTTACTCTCCGCTTTTTTTGCACTTCGGGGTGTAGCGTAGCTCGGTTATCGCGTCCCGCAAGGCGGGAAGGCCGGCAAGGTTCTTATTATATTGAAATTAAATCAAAATATTTTTTAGATAAAATATTCGGGGTGTAGCGTAGCTCGGTTATCGCGCCTGCTTTGGGAGCAGGAGGCCGCAGGTTCGAATCCTGCCACCCCGACTGATATTAAGTTGTCTCTTAGGAGCAGCTCTTATTGTCAATGGACGCATAGCTCAGCTGGATAGAGCACCTGCCTTCTAAGCAGGCGGTCGAAGGTTCGAATCCTTCTGCGTTCACAGAAACCACTCCATCGAGTGGTTTTTTTGTTTGTATGCATTTAAAGAAAGAAATGAATTACTTCTATATTTTATATTCAAAGGAATTAAATCAATATTATATTGGTCATACTTCTGAGAATTTGCAAGAACGTTTGCGTAAGCATTTGTCTAATCACTCAGGATTTACTGCAAAAGTTAAAGACTGGATAGTAGTTTATTTTGAAGAGTTTGCTACGAAATCCTTGGCATACAAAAGGGAGTTGGAAGTCAAGAAATGGAAAAGTAGGACAAGAGTTGAAAGACTAATTGCCGAGTTCAATCGATAGTTTTTCAGGATAGTGCATCCCGATTTTTAATCGGGACGGTCGAAGGTTCGAATCCTTCTGCGTTCACAGAAACCAATCCATCGAGTGGTTTTTTTGTTTGTATTTACTTTTAACAAATATATCCTACTTTTGTATTTGATATCCAAATCAAATACTGTATGAAGTATTCCAAAACCATTTTTATTTTCTGTACAATTCTGAGTTTATATTCTTGCAAATCCCAATCGGCACATAATGTTACCAAACAATCTGTTGCCAATGACACCACCTTTGTCAATTTGAAAGATTACTCCAAAGATTTTGTGTATGATATGAAATACGCAACCTCTGATAATTTCTTGAAAGCCAAAGTCTATGATTGTGCTGAGTGTTTTTTGCGATTGAAAACAATAAAAGCGATGGTGGCCGCCAATGCCGATTTTATGAAAATGGGCTACAAAATCAAAATATTCGATTGTTATAGACCGTTAGATATTCAAAAAAGAATGTGGAAGATAGTTCCCAATCCCGATTATGTAGCCAATCCTAGCAAAGGCTCTATACACAATCGAGGTGGAGCGGTCGATATCACTTTGGTCAACGCGAAAGGAAAGGAGCTCGATATGGGAACAAGTTTCGACTTTTTTGGTATTGAAGCCAGTCATAATTATCAAAATCTTTCACAGGAAATTAAGGACAACAGAACCTTATTGAAAACTACAATGGTTCAAAATGGGTTTAATGCATTAGATTCAGAATGGTGGCATTATAATTTGAAATCCGCCTTAAATGATACAGTTTCGAATGCCAAATGGAACTGTGATTAGTTCTCTATACAATGCAAATAATTGACAAAATACGTCTCGGGTTGGTACACTTGATTGTCCATTTCTGAGGTGAATTCTTTTCTAAAAATGTAATCTTCAATATCGGTTAAATATTTTATTCGCATCAAATTGACCGGAGCACTTTTTAAATCTTCGAATGAACCTTTCAAAAACATAAAAGTTCCACTCAAAATCCTGTTGTCAAAATTTTCGTTGTCTCGCACCGAAGTACCGCAGTCCATTCGGTCTATATGAAGTAAGGTGACAATTTTCCCATTGTTCAATTGGAAGAAAATCTTAGAATTTTTATCAAAACAATTCGCTTTCATAAACTCTTTACTTTTTTGAATAAATTGCAAATTCAAATAAGGTGTTCCATCGGTCGATGACAAGGAAAAAAAGATGTAATTTTTATTTCCAGCGAAATTTTTTTCATAGATAATATATTCTTTAGTCGCTTTATAAGTGCCAATAGAATCCTTGACATTGGTGCTGTATTCGCAGTTTTTTTGGGCAAAAATCGAATTACTGATTAGAGCAATTAGTAATAAAATGGAATGTTTCATTGATTATTTAATTTTTTTGCAAATTAAAACTATTTTATTGTCATTTTCATCTGTTGTAAAAAAACAATATTGATTTCCACCTTCTTTTACTTTCCATTTTTTTCGAAGGTTCTCGACTGTTTCGGGAAAATTGCGCGTTGTTATATTGAATTTTTTGCCTTCGATATAATTTTTCATTTCTGCTTTGTTATAGTTTAAAGTGTTTTCAATTTCGAAAATTCGGCCAGGAAAATCAATGATTTCAGAATTGGTATATAAATGTGAATGTTTATGGAGTTTTTTTAATTTAAAAATAATGCTTACTTCGTCAAATCCTCCTGATTTCATGATGGCACTGTTGGGCTCGTAGAGGTATTTTTGGGGTGAGCCATAGTCAGGACTTATTAAATTCTCGTCCATAACAAATTCGAAAACATCTTGTTTTTCTTTAGCGATATTTACTGTTTTAATAGTGGTTTTTTCAATATATCCTTTTTGAATTTCCCACAACAGTTCCTTGACTTCATTGTCGAGAGCCACGATATGAATGGCTTTTACGTTTGTCAATTCAGCTAAACCAGCTGTAATGTCGAGGAGTGGAGCCGTTTTTATTAAAATCTGATTCGAAAAATTAAATAATCTACCAAGGTTTTCGGGTATATTGGGCAAACAGTCTTGGAGCATAAACACTTTGCCTTTGGCATCATTTCTTCTGGAAGGATCGATGTAAATCCAGTCCCAAATGGCACTAAGTTCGACTAAAATGGCTAAGCTATCCCCAGTGTAACATTGAATGTTCCTGACATCGAGTTGCTCAAAATTATGCTGGACAATCGCCGAAAGATCAGCGTTTATTTCGCAATGGGCGATTTTGTTTATTCTTTTTGAAAAGTAGAAATCGTCCACGCCAAAACCGCCGGTCAGATCGATGAGGCTTTCTCCGGAAACAATCTGCGATTTGTACGAAGCGGTTTTTTCAGATGAGGTTTGTTCGACCGATATTTTACTCGGATACAAAATATTTTTCGCACGAAACCAAGTTGGTAATTTGTCTTTTACTTTAGTTTTGGCTTCTATTTGCTGTAGGATTGCAATCCAATCGACTTTTGGAAACGGATTTTTTTGCAAGGCCAATTTTGTGATTGTGGCATCCCTATTTTTATCGATAAAGTCTTGAATTTCGGGATGTAAGAGTTTGAAATCCAAAATCAGATGTTTTTAGTAAATAGTTGAATCAGTTTGTTGTCGGGCAAAAATTCTTTTCCGATTACTTTCAAAATGGTATAAATAGGAACAGCGATTACCATGCCTAAAATTCCGGAAAGAAAACCGGCTATGAGAATGACCAAAAAAATTTCTAAAGGATGCGAACTGACACTCTTCGAAAAAATCAAAGGCTGTGATACATTGTTATCAATAAGTTGCACAATCCAAAAACCAATTAAAACATAGACGGTTGTAGGCAATAATACAGTTTGAAAATCGGAACCTAAATGACTCAACATCGTTAAAATGGCTGCCAAAACTGAGGCGATCAATGGGCCGATGTAGGGAACAATATTGAGTACAGCGCATAAAAATGCAATGATAAATAGGTTGGGAATTCCGAAAATAAGGAGCACAATGACATACAATACAAAAACAATGCTCAATTGTAGTAATAAGCCAATAAAATAGCGAGACAATAAATGGTTGATCTTATGAATGGAATTTAAAATTTGTTCTTCGTGGGTGTCTGGAATCAATTTTTTTGCGCTTGTAACAAAGAGAACGCGGTCTTTGAGGAAGAAAAAGGTAATAAATAGAACCGAGCCTAGACCTATTCCGAAACTGCTGATAGTTCCTAAAACGGTATTTAAGAAATCAGGAATAAAATTTAAGTTTATTTTCGAACCGAGCTTCGCTTCCTTGATAAGTTCAGAAGTATCGATATTATGGCTCTCTAAAAAAAGGAAGGCTTGATCCTTCAATTCGGCTATGTCTTTTTCAATTTCGACCGTTTTTAGTAAGGATAAATTTTGACCTTGTGAGGCAATCAAGGGCACAAACATCAAAATCAGACCCGCAATACAGAGGATAAAAAGCGAGAGAGTCGTAACGGTGGCAAAGGTATGCTTGAATTTGAATCTCTTTTTTAGGAAATCTACAATAGGATTCCCAATCAAGGTTAGAATTAAGGCCGAAACCAAATAGATCAATACCGATTGGGTCAGGTATATGAAATACAAGAACAAGGCAGCTAACGCCAGAAAAAATAGTGCCCTAAGGATACCATTTGCTATAATTTTGGATGTAATCATTGTGGTTGTAATTTGAGGCTAAAGATAAAAAAAACTCGCTAAATGTAGCGAGTTTATAAGAGATAGCAACTTAAAAAATTATTGGCCTATGGCAGCTCTCGGTCCACCCGAAGTGAAAATAGCAGCCATTCTTGCTTTTTGTCCATTAGTAAACATATACATTGCACGATCGTCGGTATAGTCCATATAATTCATTGTCATTTCGTTGTGAACTGGTAAGCACGTGCTTACAAATGGATATGCTGGATCTCCATAATTAGCCGTTTTGGCCACTGGAGTATCTGCTACTAAGTCATTTCCACATGAAGCATCTCCCCAAATATGGCGTAAATTCATCCAGTGTCCCACTTCGTGAGTTCCTGTTCTTCCTAGATTGTAGGGAGCACTTCCAGCACCTGATAATCCAAAATATTTAGAATCAATTACGACACCGTCGGTTGAAGATGACCCTCCAGGAAATTGGGCATAACCTAAAATTCCGCCACCAATAGTACAGGCCCAAAGATTAAGAGTTGTGCTTGGCGAAGTCGGGTCTAAGCCACCTTTTTTGGTGCTTTTCATTGCATCTCTAGTTCCCCAAGACGTTTTCGTAGTAGCTTTTCTATTGATACCTGCTAATTCGAATGTGATTCCCACATTTGCCGCTATGCCAGACCATTCTGCAGGAACACTGCCAAAATCAGCATTTGTTGCGGTAAAATCTTTGTTCAACACATCTATTTGAGATTGGATTTGAGCATCGGAAATATTTTCGGTTGCAGTTCTGTATAACACATTTATTACCACAGGTATGACAATTTTACCATTTACTAATTTGAAATTTGAATTAAGTCTCGAAATTCTAGCCTGGGTAAACGTTTCAATTTCATTCATGCGGATCGCTAGAGTTGGGTCGGCTTCTAATTGAGCCTCGAGAACATCTTGTGCGGCGCACATACGGCGCCCGGTGGCACTAGCTGCTAGATCGTTGGTCTCTGTGGTTTCGTTTTGACACGAAAATAGCATTAAAACAGCTGCTGCAGATAATAAGATTTTTTTCATAAACTACGGTTTTTAAATTATTGGTTTAGTTAAAGTGTTGACAATTTTAACAATAAAATGGCAGATAAGCAAATTTTTAACAATATAAAATAATTGATTATCAATTAGTTTTGCTTTTTAGCAGTGAACTTGGTATGTATGAACGGTCTGATTGTGGTCGAATGCAGGACTCGAAACCACTTTTGGGGTGGTAGGAGAATTTAAGGATTCAAAACAACTGCCTCGGAGATTTAATTATTGAAGCTGTAGTTCAAAATATTGGCGCCCATTTTTAAGGCTCTTTCACGAACTTCTTTCGGGTCGTTATGTACTTCGGCATCTTCCCAACCATCGCCCAAATCACATTCGAAAGTGTACAATAGCGCGAGTCTATTGTCAAGAAAAATACCGAATGCTTGAGGGCGTTTTCCATCGTGCTCGTGAATTTTAGGTAAGCCATTGGCAAAAAGAAAGGGCTTCTGAAAAATGGGATGATTCGCCGGAATTTCGACTAAATCGGTATTGGGGAATATTTTCTTGATTTCTTTGCGGATGTATTGATCCATCCCATAATTATCGTCAATATGAAGGAAACCGCCTGAGGTCAGATAATTTCTTAAATTACTAACATCGGCATCGCTGAAAACTACATTGCCGTGTCCGGTGAGATGCACAAACGGGTAGGAAAACAATTCAGGACTGCCGGGTGTGACTGTAGCTGGTTTTGTTTTGATGGTTGTATTGATATTGGCGTTGCAAAATTTTATTAAATTGGGCAATGAGGTCGGATTGGCATACCAATCGCCGCCGCCGCTGTATTTGAGCAAGGCTATTTCTTGGGAAAAACCATACATTGAAACCAATAGAAAAAAGCAAAAGATTTTTTTCATATTTTTTTAAATAAATAAACCTCAAAGGTTGTCAAAACCTATGAGGTTTAAATAAAATTATAATTTATTCTGTAATTCCTCCTTGCTGGGTTAGTGCGCTTTCATTCACAAAAACCACACTATGACAAGCCACAACAGCGGCGGTTTCGGTTCGTAATCTAGTATTTCCTAATGATACCGGGATGAAATTATTTTCCAATGCCAATGCAATTTCTTTTTCTGAGAAATCGCCTTCGGGACCAATCAATAAGGTAACATTTTCGTTGGGTTCCAATACCGATTTCAATGATTTTTTATCGGTTTCTTCACAATGCGCAATCAGTTGTAAGCCTTCGTTTTTGCGTTTTATAAATTCCTTGAAACTGATGGCTTCGTTGAGTTTGGGCAGAAACAACACATTGGATTGTTTCATTGCCGTCAGCAAAATTTTCTCAAAACGTTCGCTATTTACTACTTTTCGTTCAGAACGATCACAGATAATCGGTGTGATTTCGTGAATACCAATTTCAGTTGCTTTTTCTAAAAACCATTCGTAACGGTCATTCATTTTGGTCGGGGCAACAGCCAAATGCAAATGGAATTTGGAAGGTGTAGCTTTTTCTACTTCAAGAATTTGCACCGTACATTTATTGTCCGAGGCCAAAGTGATTTCGGTTTTGAACAACAAGCCCGCACCATTGGTGACAAATAAAATATCGGTATCTTTTTTGCGTAAAACTTTCACGATGTGCTTGCTTTCTTCTTTGTCAAAGGAAAAACTTTGGGTCGCTTCGTCGATATTTGGATTGTAAAATAATTGCATAATTTAAAATTGAATTCGTGCTTTGGAAACCACAGCTGAAGTTTCGAAATTTTGGGATAAAAACTTTTGATAACCTACAATTCCAATCATAGCGGCATTATCGGTGGTGTATTCAAATTTAGGAATGTAGGTTGTCCATCCGTATTTACTTTCGGCTGCTTTCAACGTAGTTCGAATTCCGGAATTGGCCGAAACGCCTCCGCCGATAGCGATTTGTTTGATACCCGTTTCTTTTACTGCCAATTTCAATTTATCCATCAAGATTTCGATAATGTTATGCTGAATGGAGGCACAAATAGCATTGAGATTTTCCTCCACAAAATTCGGATTTTCAAGCTTTTTCTTCTGGATAAAATACAAAATGGCCGTTTTCAATCCTGAGAAACTAAAATCCAATCCAGGCACTTTCGGTTTGGTAAATTCGAAGGCTTTTGGGTCGCCCAATTGGGCATATTTATCGACTAGTGGACCTCCTGGGTAGGGAAGACCCAAGATTTTGGCGCTTTTGTCGAAAGCTTCTCCCACCGCATCATCAGTGGTTTCGCCGATGATTTCCATATCGAAAAAATCATTGACTTTTACAATTTGGGTGTGCCCACCGGAGATGGTCAGTGCTAAAAACGGAAATGTTGGTTTGTTATAGCCTTCTTCGGCAATAAAGTGCGCTAAAATATGCGCTTGCATATGATTTACAGCTAGTAACGGTATTTGCAAAGCCAAAGATAAGGATTTGGCGAAGGAGCTTCCCACCAATAGCGAACCCATCAAACCGGGGCCTTGAGTGAATGCAATGGCAGATAGTTGCTCTTTTGTTATATTTGCTTTTCGCAAAGCAGCATCGATAACAGGTACAATATTTTGTTGGTGTGCTCGCGAGGCCAGTTCCGGAACAACGCCTCCGTATTGATTGTGAATCAATTGGTTAGCAACAACATTCGATAGGACTTGGTCGTTTTTTAAAACCGCTGCGGCAGTGTCATCGCAAGAACTTTCGATCGCAAGAATAAAAACCTCGGAATTTTGCATAAAAAGGCACAAATTTTGAATTATATTTGACAATCCGTACTATAGCGTTTACGGAGGACCCAAAATTAAAGAATTTTTAGTTAAGCAGTTGCTGTTTGTGTTGCCAAATTAGAATTTAGAAAAAATTAAAACCAAAATAGATATCAAAAAATTTAAAAAAATAGTATTTCGTTCGGTTCTTGGACTAATCCTACTTTTATTGCTGCTTGGTATCGCTCTGGCTTTGCCATTTGTTCAAACTGCTATTGGCCATTATGCTACCAATGCGCTCAACGAAAAATATAAAATCAGCATTAATGTGGAGCAGGTGTCACTGACCATTTTTGGTGGCGTTAAATTCAAGAAAGTCCTTATTCTGGATCATCACAATGACACTTTGGTTTATGCCAACCGCATAAAAACCTCCATTTTAGACTTTGATAAACTATTGAATGTCGATTTGATTTTTGGTGATATCGATGCCGATGGCTTGTATTTCAATATGAAAACCTATAAAAAGGAAAAACAATCCAATCTCGATAGGTTTGTAGCCGCTTTTGATACGGGAGCCCCACCATCGAAAGACCATTTTTTGATGACTGCCTCCAAAGTTAAAATTACCAATGGTCACTATAGTCTTATCGATGAAAACAGAGCGAATCCGACGGATGTCAATTTTACCAAAATTAATTTGGCTGCCACAGCGCTCAGAATTTATGGTGCCGAAGTCAGTACAACTGTCAATGCCTTGTCATTTCAGGACCATCGCGGTATTTTTGTAGAAGATTTGTCGACCAAATTCAGTTATAATGCGAAGCACATCAAGCTTGAAAATCTTGAGTTATTGACCAAGGAATCGAACTTGAAAGGTGCTGTGGTGATGAATTATGAATTGGAAGACTTTGCCCATTTTACCGATAAAGTCGAATTCGATATCAAATTAGAAAAAGCCAATTTGGGCACCAATGATCTACGAGGATTTTATGCTGAATTGGGAAAAAACCAACGATTTAAAATCAAAGGTCGCATCAAAGGTCCGTTGAATAATTTGGTTTTATCCAGTTTAAATTTGAATGATACGAAAAGTTCGCAAATTTTAGGAACGATCAATTTTAAAAATCTATTTCCAAGTGAAGGGAAAGAATTTTATATGAATGGCAAGTTCGCCAAACTTTCGACCAACTATGATGATTTAGTGGCGATTTTGCCGAAGGTATTAGGGACGAGATTACCTGTTATTTTGAAGAAATTGGGAACAATCAATTTGGTGGGCGATGCGCAAGTCACCACCACAGCCTTGGACGCTGACTTTAAAATGAATACTCAGTTGGGAAATGTCGATGCTGTTTTGAGCCTCGAAAATATGAATTTGACCGACAAAGCTTCTTATGCAGGAAATGTAGTGTTCGATAATTTTGATTTGGGCGCTTTTATAGACCAAAAAGATTTGGGACGACTAAGTTCAAATCTCGAGCTGAAGGGTACAGGATTTTCTGAAAAGTATTTGAATACGAGTTTAAAGGGAACTGTTTCACAACTGTATTATAATAAGTACAATTATCAAAACATAGACTTAAATGGCAATTTTGTAAAAGGACTTTACAAAGGCACTATCAAAATCAATGATCCCCATTTGAAATTGAATTATGATGGTTTGGTCGATTTGAGCCAAAAACAAAGTAGGTTTGATTTTCACATCAATGTTGAACAAGCCGACTTGAAAAAGCTGAATTTCAAACAAGATGTGGTGGCGAAGTTCAAAGGCGATGTAATTGTCAAATTATCGGGAAATTCTATTGATAATCTTCGTGGCGATGTCCTGATCAATAAAACAACCTATCAAAATGCAAAATCTACTTATTATTTTGATGATTTTTCTATTAATTCCTCTTTTGATCCGGCCGGAGTACGAACCATTCAATTAAAATCTACGGATATCATTGAAGGAGAAGTTGTTGGAAAATTTCAATTCAATCAATTGCAAAAATTAGTCGAGAATTCATTGGGAAGCCTATATGAAAACTATCGCCCATTACAAGTTAAAAAAGGGCAGTTTCTGAATTTTGATTTTACCGTTTACAGTAAAATTATCGAAATCTTTTATCCTGAAATTTCCATTGCCAGCAATACCGTCGTCAAAGGTACTTTGGCTTCGGATAATCATGAATTCAAATTCGATTTCAATTCGCCAAAAATAACAGCTTCCAGCAATACTTTTGATAATGTTAGAGTCAATGTCGATAATACAAATCCGCTGTATAGTGCCTTTATTGAAGTCGATAGTATCAAAACGAAACAGTACAACATCAGGGATTTCAGTTTAATAAACGTCATTGTAAACGATACTATGCGAATTCGATCCGAGTTCAAAGGGGGTAGCAAAGGACAAGACTATTTCAATTTGAATTTGTATCACACCTTCAATAAGGAAAATAAAAATGTGGTAGGAATACAGAAATCCGAAATGAAACTTAAAGATTATGTGTGGCATTTTAATGAAAAAGATGAAGATGATAATCAAATCGTTTTTGATAAAGCTTTCAAAAATTTCTCTTTCGAAAATATCATTCTGACGCACAACGAGCAGGAAATTACTTTTACCGGTGTCATCAAAGGGGATTCCTATAAAGACTTGAAGTTGAATGTGAAAAATGTGGATCTGAATCAAATTACACCCGCTGATCCTAAATTTACCATCAACGGAAACTTGAATGCCGTGGTCGACTACAAACAGGATAAAAACGTATATAAACCGACCGCTTCCATACAAATCGACCAACTCAATATTAATGCTACCGACTTAGGTAATTTGAATTTTGAAATTACCAGCGACGAAAGTTTCAAAAAATTCAATGTACAGTCTTCTATCGAAAAAGAAGCGGTGACCTCCTTGGCGGTCGATGGAAGTTTTGAGATTGTAGATAAAAACACCATTTTGGATTTAGAGCTCCAACTCGATCGGTTCAATTTGGGTTTCCTCAGTCCGCTTGGTGGGGAAGTAATTTCGAACATTAGAGGCGTGGCATCGGGTGCTGCAACTATCGAAGGCAATCTGAATAAACCAGAAATCAACGGCAGACTTTATGTAGATGATGCGGGCTTGAAAGTACCTTATTTAAATACCGATTATTCCTTAGATAAACGGACAGTAGTGGATTTATCGGACGAGAAGTTTTTGTTTAAAAACAATATGCTTACTGATACCAAATTTGGTACAAAAGGGTATTTGAACGGAGTTATAGAACATCATAATTTTTCGGATTGGAAATTGGATTTGAAAATTAATTCTAAAAATTTATTGGTCTTAGATACACAAGATGCAGAAGATGTGGCGTACTATGGAATTGCATTTATTAATGGGGTGGCAACAATCAAAGGGCCAACCAATGCTTTGTTTATAAAAGTAGATGCCAAATCAGAAAAAGGGTCTTCATTGAAAATTCCCATCAATGACTCAGAAAGTGTGAGTTCGAATGATTTTTTACACTTTTTGACGGCTAAAGAGAAGTTTAATATAAAAAATGGAATTGTCGACAATTCCAGAAATTACAACGGTCTGGAATTGGAATTTGATATCGATATTACGCCCGATGCCGAAGTGGAGGTGATTCTGGATCGCAATACCGGACACGGAATGAAGGGTAGAGGAAACGGAACTTTGCTATTGAAAATCAATACGCTGGGGAAATTTAATATGTGGGGTGATTTTCAAGCGTATGAAGGTTTCTACAACTTTAAATACGGCGGAATTATTGATAAAAAATTCACCGTCAAAAAAGGAGGTTATATTTCCTGGGAAGGCGATCCGATGAAAGCGAGATTAAATTTAGAAGCCATTTATAAAACTTCTGCAAATCCATCGGTTTTATTAGAGAATTCATCCTTTAACCAAAAGGTCGATGTCAATGTTGTTATCGGACTTCGGGGCGATTTGACCAAACCTGAGCCCGACTTTAATTTTGATTTTCCAAGGGTGAGCAATGTCTTGAAAGCTGAGATCGATTACAAATTGACTGACAAAGATGTGCGCCAAACTCAAGCCTTGTATTTGTTGTCTACGGGGAGTTTTTTAAGCTCGGAAGGTGTTAATCAGTCGGCTTTTTCTCAAAGTGCTTTCGAAACTGCTTCCAGTTTGCTAACCAGTATGATACATTCTAATGACGAAAAATTTCAAGTTAAGCTGGATATTATTGGATCCGACAGAACTAGCGGACAGGAAACTGACGGACGTTTTGTGGCAGAGATTTCCTCTAAAATCAACGAAAGAGTTACCATTAACGGAAAAGTTGGGGTTCCTTTCGGAGGTGCGACTCAAACAGCGGTGGTTGGCAATGTTGAAATATTGTATCGCGTAAATGATGACGGAACCGTTAATTTGCGATTTTTTAATCGAGAAAACGACATTACTTATGTAGGCGAAGGGATTGGTTATACCCAAGGTGTTGGGGTTTCTTATGAGGTTGATTTTGACACCTTCACTGAATTGGCCAATAAGTTTTTCAAAAAAGTTAAATTCAAAAAAGCCCAAGAATTAGACACTACGGATCACGATTCTAATTTTGTTCCAGAGAAAGAATCTTCCAAATCGAACAAGCCCAGTTCGAAAGAAACAGCCCCAAATTTAGAAGGACGAGTTCCAGAAGAGGACTAAGAATTAGACCGAAATGTCAGGGTATCACCGTCGCAATTCCAAAAAAAATTGTTGTAAAAAATGCATTTTCAAAGGGAATTATTATTTTTATTACAATATATAAGCAACTTATTAACGATAACGTTTGAATTTGGCGGCTTTTACTAAATTATTAAAAACATACCTGCTAAATTGCCGAATGTTTATTAAATTTACACTTTTAATACTTAAATAATGTCAAAAACAATAAAAAAAATAGCTGTACTAACCTCGGGAGGAGACTCTCCAGGTATGAATGCAGCCATCAGATCCGTAGTTAGAACTTGTGCATATCATCAGATAGAATGTGTTGGAATTTATAGAGGTTATCAAGGAATGATTGAAGGTGATTTTATACCAATGGGACCCCGAACCGTGCACAATATCATCAACAAAGGAGGAACTATACTGAAATCGGCGCGCTCGAAAGAGTTTATGACTTCAGAAGGTCGTAAAAAGGCCTACGATCAATTGCAGAAAGCAGGGGTAGAAGGTTTTGTAGTAATCGGTGGAGACGGTAGTTTTACTGGAGCCGAAATTTTTAATAAAGAGTTTCAATTTCCTGTAATGGGAATTCCTGGGACGATTGATAATGATATCTTCGGAACGAGTCATACACTAGGATACGATACTGCGCTTAATACAGTAATAGACTGTATCGATAAAATTCGTGATACTGCCAGTTCGCACAATAGATTGTTCTTCGTTGAGGTAATGGGGCGTGATGCAGGTCATATCGCTTTGAATGCCGGAATCGGAGGAGGCGCCGAAGAGATTTTGATTCCTGAGGAAGAATTGGGACTAGAACGATTGTTAGAATCGCTTAAAAAAAGTAAGGCATCCGGAAAATCATCGAGTATTGTTGTGATTGCCGAAGGGGATAAAATTGGTAAAAACGTATTCGAACTCAAAGATTATGTCGAAGCGAATCTGCCAGAATATGAAATTCGTGTATCGGTTTTAGGTCATATGCAACGTGGTGGAGCGCCCTCTTGTTATGACAGAGTTCTTGCCAGTAGATTGGGCGTCAAAGCTGTAGAATGTTTGTTGGAAGGCAAATCTAATTTTATGGTGGGGATGTTGAATGACAAAGTGACCATCACTCCATTGTTGCAAGCCATCAAAGGCGAATCGGAAATCGATAGAGAATTGCTTCGCGTTGCCGAAATAATGTCAGTATAAAAAGAGGCTTCGGCCAAAACAGTAATAAATTAAATGAATAATAATCTGCTTGAAGCACGAGCTTTGAGCCAAAACAATCAAAAAAATGTCAAAAGTAAAATTAGGAATCAATGGATTCGGGAGAATTGGAAGAATCGTTTTTAGAGAATCTTTTAACAGAGATAATGTAGAAGTAGTAGCAATCAACGATTTGTTAGACGTAGATCACTTAGCTTATTTATTGAAATATGATTCAGTACACGGTCGTTTCAACGGTACTGTTGAAGTGAAAGAAGGAAAATTATATGTAAATGGAAGAAACATCCGTATCACTGCCGAGAGAAATCCTGCGGATTTAAAATGGAATGAAGTAGATGTAGATGTAGTAGCGGAATGTACCGGTATTTTCACCACAATCGAAACTGCAACGGCTCACATCACTGGTGGTGCTAAAAAAGTAATCATTTCAGCTCCTTCTGCTGATGCTCCAATGTTTGTAATGGGTGTAAACCACGAAACTGCCAAAGCTTCAGACCTTGTTGTTTCTAATGCTTCTTGTACTACAAACTGTTTAGCTCCTTTAGCTAAAGTAGTGAATGATAATTTTGGAATTGTTGAAGCCTTGATGACTACAGTTCACGCTACAACTTCAACTCAAATGACAGCTGATGGTCCTTCAAGAAAAGATTGGAGAGGTGGTCGTGCAGCGGCTATCAATATCATTCCATCATCAACAGGTGCTGCAAAAGCAGTTGGAAAAGTGATTCCAGCTTTGAATGGAAAATTAACAGGTATGGCTTTCCGTGTGCCTACTGCTGACGTTTCTGTAGTAGATTTAACTGTAAAAGTGGCGAAAGAAACTACTTACGAAGAAATTATGGCTGCTTTGAAATTAGCTTCTGAAACTACTATGAAAGGAATTATGGGATACACTGAAGATGCTGTGGTGTCTCAAGATTTTATCTCTGACAAAAGAACTTCAATCATAGATGCTGCTGCAGGTATTGGATTGAGCTCTACTTTCTTCAAATTAGTATCTTGGTATGATAACGAATACGGATATTCAAGCAAATTGATTGATTTATCAGTTCATATCGCAGGTTTAAAATAATAATTATTGCCAATAAAAATCCCGTAAATTTGATATTACGGGATTTTTTTTCTTCAAATTTTACTGAAAATTTGTACTTTTGGCAGATACAACAATCTAACATCTTCGGATGTAATTATTAATAGGAATTATATTTTTTATCTTAAATCGTAATTCCAAAATCCTAAATTAAAATGAGATTATTAGTTGATAGTGGCTCTACAAAAGCCGACTGGATTGCCATAGATGAGGATGGAAAAATATTATTTACCACCAGAACTTTAGGTTTGAATCCAGAAATCCTAGATGAAGATGAAATCATCGAGCGATTAAATGACAAATTTGATATTTTACAAAACAAGGATAAAGCCACACATCTTTTTTTCTATGGGGCGGGTTGCGGTACCGATAGAATGAAAATTATGCTTTCGCAAGCTTTTCAAAAATATTTTTCGAATGCCATTGTCGATGTTCAAGAAGATACCTATGCAGCAGTTTTTGCGACAACGCCTAAGGGTGAGCAAGCTATTGTGAGCATTTTGGGTACAGGTTCTAATTGTAGCTTTTTTGATGGAAAAGTATTGCATCAAAAAGTACAGTCTTTGGGTTACATTGTGATGGATGATTGTAGCGGAAATGTGTTCGGCAAAGAATTAATTCGTAAATACTATTTCAATAAAATGCCGAAAGAATTAACTGTAGAATTTGAAAAAGAATACGATTTAGATCCTGATTTCATCAAAAATAAATTGTACAAAGAACCCAATCCTAATGCGTATTTGGCGACTTTTGCTAAATTTTTGATTCAAAATAAAGATCACGAATTTTGCAAAAAAATCATTTACAAAGGGATGAAATCTTTTATCAAAAATTACATCAAACAATACGATAATCACAAGGAAGTTCCGGTACATTTTGTAGGTTCTATTGCTTTTTACCTCAAAGACGAATTGCAAGTGATGTTCGATAAATACGAGATGACTTTAGGAAATGTGTTGCGACGACCAATCGATGGTTTGATAGCCTATCATATCGCAAACAAGTAAAACAACCTTAACCTGATTTTCGAATCAGGTTTTTTTATAAACTATATAAAATGGAAATAGCAATTATAGCTCACGACGGAAAAAAAGCCGATATGGTTCAGTTTTTGAACAAAAACAAAATAGTTTTGCTTCGCAATGATATTCGTCTTGTTGCTACAGGCACAACCGGTTCAAAAGCGGAAAGCGCCGGTTTCAAAGTCAAAAAAATGCTTTCTGGTCCGCAAGGTGGCGATGCTCAAATCGCAGGAAGAGTGGCAGAAGGGAAAACCAAAATGGTTTTGTTTTTCAAAGATCCTTTATCGAGTCACGCCCACGAATCGGATGTGAATATGTTATTGCGTGTTTGCGATGTGCATAATATTGCCATAGCCACAAACGAAGCCGCAGCTCAATTATTTATAGATGCTATTGCGAAGGAAAATTGATCCAACTTTAGATTGCTGTGATTTATAAGGAACTGAAAAATGTTTTGAAAATTGAAAAATTCCAACTATTCTTAGAAAAAACAGTTGAACGAACACAGACTATGTATCAACTGGAAATTATCCTGCCTGAATCATTCTATGATACAAAAGTCCTTCTAAAAAGGGATGAAAATCAAAATCAATTAATCTAAATTCTATACAAATTGTAATAGGGTCTCCTATCGCGGAAAACAATCAAATGACTTGTTTTTTGGGCGTATTAATGTAATTTGGGTTCATAAAAATATTAGTTGATTTGTATAGCACCCATACTTGGACGTCCCTTTATTGTGTTGTTCATAATATCTTTGTCCATTTTTAAGTCGAACAATAATTTTACGTTGCAATCGGGTAAAGTTGGAATTTCGATTCCTTTATTTTTGATTAGTGCCCGATTTTGTGGACTATAATCTTCCGTTTTTAATCCTCCTTCTTTGCGATACATTGGATTTCCGATTATCGGTTTTTCATCTTTTATTTTTAAATCCTGCGGCCAATTAGTTTCGGAAAAAAAGAGATTGTTCTGAAAGAAAACATTTTCAACTTGAAGACCATTTTGGGCATCCCTTTTGTTTTGATCGCCCAAAACAGCTTTCGAAAGCCCTTTGATGCAAAAGATATTATTGGCAATTACAACCCCATTACTTGTGTTATCGATAGCAAATTTTGCCTCAATGGAAGCATCGGAATAAATCGTATTGTTATAAAAATAGGAGTTTACCGGGCCTTTTGGTTCTTTGTTCCCTTGATAGCCACTCAACCAAAAAACTTTCCCTTCTTGAAAGGCACCATCAACGCCTTTGACGCGGTGACCGTCATTGATGCTGATGTTGTAACGGTACATACAATTGTAATTATTGCCAAGAATTTCGCAGAATCCTCCCGCGTTGTGCGCACTAATATTGTATTGCAAAATAATATTATCACAATTATAATCGATGTGGGCTCCGGCAGAATCTCCTGGACCATTCGCGTAAAGAAACTCGTTTTTTTCTATCAAAACATTCGACGAACCCCAAGTCCAAAGACCGCTACCGCGACCCCATTTTCTGGAATCATTATTAGATCCGGAGTGAGAGACTGTGTTTTGAGCCACATATACATTTTCTACCTCCGACATTTGAATTCCCGGCCCGCCTGTGTTTTCAATTTTATTATTTAAAAGCTTTATTTTTTTGATGTTTTTTTGGGTTCCCGTTAATTTAATACCGGTATGACAAACACTATTGATATGACAATTTTCAATGTTAACGTTTTCGATAACATTTTCAAGATTATCATTTAGGATCCGAATTCCCCAACCGTATTTTTGAGTACCATTTGCTGTTTTAACTTCATCTTTGCCCCTAACGAAGCCGGGATTTTCATAATACACATCCTGCACAATGATGTTTTTTATCAGGATATGCTCAATAATTTTCGATTTTTTTGCAGTTAATAACAATCCACATCGCATTTTAAGACTCTGATCCTCCTGATTGTATCCGTTGGCGGTAAGCTTTATATTCGATAATTCTATGAAACTGCAATCTTCTAATAAAATACCATTGGCTTGGCTTTTGAAATCGATTATGGCCGGTAATTTTAAATCATTTCTTTCCCATTCAATAGCAGTGATAACGATGGGATTTTTGCGTGTTCCCTTTTGATTAATCAGGTTTAGACTTCCTGTGTACAGTTGGCCAGAAGCAAGCAGTATTCGGTCTCCTGCGGTAAAATTAATTGCAGTGAAACGCGCGAAAGTTTTGAAGGCATTCTTTTTAGAAACACCAGAATTCAAATCATTACCATATTTAGGGTGGATATAATAGGTAGTAGCTATTCCTTTTTGTGCTAATACCAACATTAATAGGACGAGAAGTATCGATTTAAAGTTCATTTTTTTATGTTTTTTATCAATAGGAAAATGTGTTGGTATATAATAAATAGAGTGGTGCTTTGCTAAAAACACCACTTCGTTTATTTTTAAAGATTGACTTTACTACATTTTTAGACTTGTAAATAAAAATCTACAAGCAGAATCAGATTTTACCAACCTTCATTTTGTTTTAGTTTTGCATTTTTGAAAATCTCGGATTGCGGTATTGGATATAAATACATACGCTCCGAAAAAGGTCTAACTTCTAAGAGTTTCACTGCAAAAGTTAACGCATTATTGGTACCACGGGTAATATTCATTGCAAAGATATCCTTAGTCTGGTCTCCAATTTTCCAACGACGGATATCCCAAAAACGATGGTCTTCGAAAGCTAGTTCCACTCGTCTTTCATTACGAAGTTTTGTTCTGAAAGCATCCTGACTCATACCATTAGGGAAGCGCGTTATTGTAACTCTATTTCGTAAAAGGTTAACTGCTTGCGTGGCTGTAAGTGCCGCTGTTGGTGGTGTTGTTGTTGATGGAACTGAAAATTCTGGTCCGCCATATCCTTCATTTACCGCTTCAGCATAATTTAATAATATTTCCCCATAACGGAAAAGTGTCCACGTATGCTCTCTACTGCCAATTGCTCCAACTTTAGGATCTAGATTTATTGATTCGACCACGTATTTTCTTAAATAGTAGCCCGTTTTTGTTGCGTTCGCGAGTGGCAATCCATTTTTACCCCCAAAAAAGGATTCGACGGCAGTACCTTTCCATTGCGCACCATTAAAAAGAATAGTCTGTGCTAGCCTCGCATCTCTACCAGCATACGGTGAGGCAGGATTGTAGCGCGATGCTGGATCGGTAATTGGCAATCCGTTTATTCTCATTTCATAGGCATCAACTAAATTTTGTGAAGGACAAGTTCCTGTGCCACCACCTTCATAACCTATAGGGAAGTTTCTTCTTTCAAACCCATTAGACGCTGCTTCTCGTCTTTCTAATATTAACTCAGGACCCGGTGATAGAGATGTATTATTTACCACTGTGGCGTAGCTTGATGCTAATGAATACGTATTCAAGTCAATTACTGCCTTAGCCGCTTGGGCCGCTTTTTGCCATAATAATACATCGTTTCCAGGATTGTGCAATGGACTTGCTGCATACAACAGCATCCGCGCTTTCAAGGCCAAAGCTGCCCCTCTGGTTGCACGTCCTGTTTCTTTTGCTCCTGTAAAATTGGCATAGGAAAGTGGCAATTTTGGTGCGATGGCGTCGCATTCACTAACAATAAAATCAACTATTTCCGTAAAGGATTTTTGTTCCACATTGGCCGCTTCTTCAGGCGTTAAGACAGTAGTTATGAGCGGAATATTTTTGTACCTTTTTACCAATTCAAAATAAAAAAATGCGCGTAAAAATCTGGCTTCAAATGGATAGTTATTGTATTGCGCCATTTGATCTGCGTAGGTATCATTATATTTTAATTCTGGAAATGTTTGGCCTGCGGA
The DNA here is from genome assembly GCF_004355225.1 of Flavobacterium nackdongense. NCBI lineage: Bacteria > Pseudomonadati > Bacteroidota > Flavobacteriia > Flavobacteriales > Flavobacteriaceae > Flavobacterium > Flavobacterium nackdongense. The sequence continues at coordinate 3,814,198 of NZ_CP037933.1, forward strand.
TTCTACTAGAAACATATTACTGGCTCGGATTCCGGCATACATATTGCCCCAAACATCGTCTAAAGGTTGAATGGCACTCCAGGTTCCATCGTTAAACTTTTGTACATCAGATAAATCGTTTACGTGTTCTGCCTCGTCCGATGCGGTGGCACGCATCGCTCCGTCAACACTATTGAAATCACTTGGCAAATAAGCATATATCGCTGATAAAAAGCTTTTTGAACGAGCAAATTCTACGAAAACAGTTTCTTTGGTGTTAAATGATGTTTCGTCATACTCCAAATCTTCACAATTTATAAAAGTAAAAAATAGTAAAAAAATTAATCCGTATTTGCTATAGTTTTGTATTTTCATGGGGTCTTTTTTTTAAAATTCTAATTTAATTCCAAGGTGGTATGATGCTAAAGTTGGATAATTAACACCAATAGATTCAGGGTCAGCAACTTTAACATCGTCAATAGAGAATACATTCATTCCTCTGGCATACAATTTCGCTTTATCCATTTTCACTTTTTTAGTTAAATGCTGAGGGAAATTATAGTACAATTCGAATTGTCTCATTTTTAGATAATTTCCAGAGGTAAGCCAGATGTCATTTCTACGATAGTTATTGTCGTTCGCTAGCATTGTTAGCCTTGGTAAAGTCGCTGTTGCTGCTGTTTCTGGTGTCCAAGCTCCTGCGGAAAACTCACTGATATTATTTTGTCCCACCAATGGCCAGAAGACACTTTTAGTACTTAAATATACGGTTTCGTTAGCCGCTCCTTGAAGTAGCATATCCATTCCAAATCCTTCCATTTCGAATCCTAAATTGATGGCGTAATAAAGTTCTGGATTTCTATTACTATAGCCTAAGGCAACAGTGTCAAACTCATCGATGACTTTATCTCCATTTTGATCTTTATATTTTATATCTCCCGGTCTTACTACCGAGAAAAGTTGTTTTGGACTATTGTCAATGTCGGCTTGGTTTTGGAAAAATCCTAAACTTTGAAGGCCAAATTGTTGTCCGATGGGGCGACCGGTTTCACTTTGATAGGGAAATGGTTGAAATTCTTCATTCATATTGATAATTTCATTTTTGGCATAGGTAAAATTACCTCCTATGAAATACTTTAGTTTGCCGGCTTGAGTTTTCCACATGATGGAACCTTCAAAACCTTTATTCAAGACTTCTCCGGCATTTTCAGAAGCGGCGCCCACGCCAATCAAAGTAGGAACTGCTCCTCCTGTAGAAACGATTATATCCGTGCGCTTATCGCGAAATGCATCGAAACTAATAGATAAATCTTTAAACATTTCCATTGTTAAACCAACATTCATTTTTTCTGAACTTTCATATGTAAGACCGTTAGCGGCTAAGCGACCTTCTCGAATACCAGCGTTACTAGTGTTATTAACGCCAAAATAGTAGGTTCCCCCAGCATTAAATGCCTGTTCATCGAGGTTAGGCGACATAATGTCATTACCACTCATACCCCAAGAACCTCTAAGTTTTAGAAAATTGATAATCTTACTATTTTTTAGAAAATTTTCACGGTTGATAATCCAACCCGCTGATACCGCTGGAAATAGCCCAAAACGATTTTCTTTAGGTAAAATATCGGTTCCGCTATAGGATAAAACGCCATCAATATAATAGCGATTTTTATAGGAATAACTCGCTGATCCCATAAAATTTTGATGCAGAAAGGTGTTGTATTGGCCGTCATTTACACGCTTATCTTCTTGAAATAATGCACTTGCGCTCAAATGATTTTCGTTCCATTTTGTTTCGTAATTTATTTTGGCAATACCTGTTGCTTGTCGTACTTGATCGCCAAAACTGTCCGAATAACTTAGGTCTGCATCGGTGCCAAACTGTTGTGGGGTTCCGAATACGACATTACCATTGCTGTCTCTTGTGTAAGGGACATTTTCGTAAAGATATGTTTTTGTTCTATTTTCAAAGAAAGAAGCATAATTATCATAAGCGACGGCTAGTTCTGCAGATAGACCTTTCACCCAACTACTTAAATCTTGAACGAGTTTACCATTGGCGAACAGGGTCCTATAATTGGGTTTACTTACGCCAGTTGAAGTGGCGGCCGCTACTGGGTTGTTCCCGTAAATATTCGTTCCGCCCCATTCTCCATTTTGCGTTTTAACAGGAAAGGCTGCCGCTGGTATACTATAAATTCCATTCATTATATTGTTAGGAAAATCACCATTGGAATTGTTGCGAAGTCGAGCGTTTGGTTCACTTTGGCCGCCAATATATCCAGAGGCATCTACATAAAATTTGGTTGATTTGGTGAGTTCAATATCAAGGTTGGTTCTAAAGTTCAATCGGTCGTATTTTACGGAACTATCGTAGCGCGCGTCGAGGTTGCTGTTGTCGATTAGTCCTCTTTCATTTTGATAGTTTAGGGACGCGAAATAATTGATACTTTTTCCTCCTCCATAAAAACTAGTGTTTAAGTTATTGGTAATTCCGTAATCCTTGAGTGTTTCGTCCCACCAGTCCACATTAGGATGGGAATAGGGACTAAGACCACTTTTAAAGTCTCGTAGGTCTAGGTCAGAATACACAGGCGCATTTCCATCTAAGGCACTTGCCTGATTCACGGCGTTTGCATAGCCATAAGAGTCTAGGAATTTAGGTTTTCGGGTTGGCATGTTCCATCCTCTATCGTAGGAAACATCTACATTGAAAGTATTCTTTTGCCCTCTTTTAGTGGTTACCAAAATAACCCCATTGGCCCCTCTTAAACCGTATTTAGCTAGGTCGGTTCCGTCTTTTAAAACGGTAACGTTGTCAATATCCTGAAGAGCAAGTGAGGAGATGGATCTTTCGAAGCCATCAACAAGAACCAGGATCCTGTTGTTTCCTGTCGTTCCCAAACCACGGATAAAAAAACTAGGTTCTCTATTCCACGGTTCTCCTGCATTTTCCATTACCATTAATCCTTTAAGTTTTCCGTAAAGACTTTCTGATGGATTAAGCAAAGAACTTTTCTCTAATTTGTCAGAATACACCAAATCAAGTGCAGTGGTAATTTCGTCTGAAGATTTGGTAATTCCGAAACCACTGTTGACTCTCTTGTCGCTGTTCAGAAGTGCAATTTTAACCGAATTTGAGTTAATACTAGCTATTTTTTCCCTTTGATTAAAAAGCACTTTTATTTGCCCGATTGATGCTATTTCTAGTGTCACATTGCCCTCTTTATCAGTCATACCTGATTGCTCAGGATTTGGTATCGAGGAGACCATAGCTCCAGCTATTGGTTTTTGAAATTCGTCGACTACATTTATTTTTACACTAGCATTCTGAGCACACACGGTTGCAGTGTTTATTAAAAGCAGCATAAAGAACATTAGTCTGCCGAATCCGATCTTTTTGGTGGTTGTATAATCTTGAAAATGATCGGCTTCAATGGCAGTAAGGTAGTTCTTCATCTTCGCTTCATTTAATTGTTTGGTTATTTTTTGATTCATTTGATTTTGATTAATTCATTCAAATTCTATTTGTTTTACCATCCTGGGTTTTGCACTAAGCCATAACCTTTGTTCACTTCGTTCGGAGGAAATGCGCTCAAATACCATTTCGGTGACCAAGTGTTTTTCCAGTGGCGAGCTTGCAGTTCAACTGTTTCGTAACTGTAAGTGCCGTTAGCATTTTTGGTGGTATTTACGCCGTGCAACGCTCTTTGAAATAGGTTGGCTTTTTTATGTCGTATTAAATCGAACCAACGCACTTCTTCCCATCCAAACTCGCACGCACGTTCTGTTAAAACAGCTTCGCGAAACGCCTCTTTAGATAATCCTTTGGGTAAGTCGCCGAGTCCAACTCGATTTCTAACGATATCCACGGCTGCATAGGCTTCTGGTGTTGGACTGCCATTGAATTCATTTATTGCTTCAGCATAGGTTAAATAAATTTCAGCCATTCTTAAATAAGGCCAATGCACGATCGACGGCATAGAAGTGGCAGCATCTCTTTCTAGTAAAAATTTTCGTAATCCAAAGCCAGTTTTGCTACCATTAGCAGCAAGTGTAGTTCTTTCAAGACCTCCAATCCACAATTGGGCGGTTCTTCCTTGGTAGTAATCCCCATTTACAAGTACGGTTTCGTACAATCTGGGGTCGCGATTTTCCCAAGGATTCATATTAGGGTTATAGCCGGAATTTGGATCATTGATTGGTGTGCCGTCTTTCATTGGGAACATATCCACATATTCTTTAGTAGGACAGCCGGTTCCGTACCCACCAGCACTTTGATAAAAGTAGTAATTAGCAGTCCAATAGCCACCGGAGCGGTAACGTTGTCTTGTACTGATAAGCATTTCTTTTGTGCCACGTTTGTAGTAGGCATCTTGAAAATCTTTTCTAAAGTTTCCTGTGCTTACTAGACCGTAATATCCTTGGTCCATTAATTCTTTAGCTGCGTCGGCGGCACGTTTCCATAGGTTAGGATCTTCACTGCCGTGCCATACTAATTTTTTAGCAGCTGCTTCGCCATCCATATAGGGTGTTCCTGAATTGAAAAGTGGGCTAGCTCCAAATAGTAGTAATCTAGCTTTAAGTCCAAGGGCACTAGCTCGTGTAAATCTACCATCGTCGTTGAGCGTATTCGCATATACCCATGGTAAATCTGGTTCAGCTTCTTCAATTAGTGCGACAATTTTATTCATCGTCTCTAAAGAAGTTAAACGTGGTAGGGTCGTTTCATCGGCTGGCGAGTAGGTGCGATCTACCCACGGTAATCCTCCAAAATGCCTGTACATATCGGTATAATGTAAGGCGATAATCATTTTGGCTTCTGCTTTCATGCGTTTTACCAAATTTTTTGTTGCCTCATCAGGAGCTGGGATTTTATCAGCATTTTCTATAAAATTCCAACCAATACGGATACCTACCCAACTATTTTCTTTGGTATAGTGGTATTTTGTACTGTTGCTAGTGTTTTCGCTAGCTGCAGCATATTGACCACTATAATACAATTGGTTTGGACCTCCCCAAGACAAATAACTTTGGTTAAGATCACTTAATGATTCTAAGATGTCCATTCCTAGTTTATCGTCTTTGGCACCCCAGTCTAGATTTAAACCATAGGGCAGGGTGGTATAGCCTCTTGTAAGGTATCTAGTTGCGAACTCTACAGAGCTAAAGATGGTATCTTTAGTTACATCTACACTTGGTTCCTTCTCCAAGAATTTATCTCCGAATTCGACATCGTCGCAGCTGCTTAAAATTAGTAAGGCGACAGCAATACTGAATAATAATTTTTTTGTTTTCATAACTTTTTTTATTTATTGCTAATGAAATTATAAGAAATTTAATTTTACTCCTAAATTATACAATTTTGTGAGCGGATATTCTTGAATAGAGCCCGTTCTAGTTTCTGGATCGGTGATGTCAAGCTTAGAAAAGGTTAGCAAATTATTTCCATTAAAATAGAAACGAAAGGTCGATAGTCCCACTTTTTTCAGGAAAGTACCCTTAAAATTGTAACCTACCTCAAATGTTTTTAGTCGAATGTACGAAGCATCACGTAACCAAAAATCTGAATTTTTCGAATTATTTAACGCACCTTGAAAAGTTACTCGTGGAAAAGTAGCGGTACTTGCCGTTTCTGGTGTCCAAGCTTCGTCTGCCATATATTGCAACAACGATCTTTCGCCACTTGTTCCGAAAGGAGTTCGTAAAGACTCATCGAGTAGTCTCGAGGTATTTGTAGCACCAACCCACGACATACTTAGGTCAAAGTTTTTATAGGTAAAACCTGAATTGAAGCCAAAGATGTACTGAGGGTAATTTGGAAACCCTATTGCTCTTTGATCGTCCTGATCAATAATATTATTACCATCTAAATCTTTATAGACCATATCTCCGGGTTTAAGTGGGTACAGGTGATTAGGAACATTGGCAGGTACATCATTTACGCTATAAAATCGATCAAATACATAGCCGAAAGGTTGTCCAACAGGATTACCTGTTTGGTAAAGATAGGGCTGACTTCGTGGGACTTCGTCGATAAATACTATTTTATTATTAGAATAAGATACATTAAAATTGACTCTATAATTGAAATCTGCGCTTACTTTGTCATTCCAGTTCAATTCCAATTCATACCCTTCGTTGTACACTTCACCTACGTTGACGGCAGGAAGACTGTAACCTACAAATTCTGGAACAGTTCCTCTATTAGTTAAAATATTGGTTCTATTTTCATTAAATACATCAAAAATAATGCCTAGTCTGTTTTCAAGAAATTTTAATTCAACACCTAAATTACGTTTTGTAGCTGTTTCCCAAGTAACTTGTGGGTTACCAATAATTCCCTCTGCTGCTGCTGGCTGATTGGTCCCGTTTTCTGTTCCAAAACTGTAACTGCCACTGTTGGCATCGAAACTATCTGGTAAATAAAGGAAGCGATTGCCTCCAATTCTATCATTACCAACTAATCCGTAGGACATTCTTATTTTAAAGAAATCGACAAATTTGAGTTGTTCCATAAATTTCTCTTTGGAGGCAATCCAACCCACTGAAAATGCGGGGAACACACCAAAACGATTTTCTGGCGCAAAATTTTCAGAGCCATTGTAACCGATATTAAAGTCGGCAGAGTATTTTCCTTGATAATCATAAGTTATCCTTCCGGCAATACCTACTAAACCTCTCGGAATATCTTGATTTGAGGTTGGATTACCATTTGTATCTGTTGGATAAAAATCTTTTTGTGCATTGTACAGTAATAAACCTCCAAAGTTATGATCGCCAAATTTTCGGTTATAATTCAAACCGGCTTCTATATACCAATCTCTGTCTTTTCCTTGGGCCTCGCTGTAAGAAAGGTTCCCGTTGGCTGAGGTAGTTCTATACCCAATCTCATCGCTGTTTCTGTCAACAGTTGGATCTAAATCTCTTAAGAAAAAAGGTATAAATCGCATAACACTTGTTGCTCTATTTTTAGTATGAGTATACAAGGTGTTGTAGGCAAATTTGGTTCTAAAACTTAGCCCTTTCACGAATGTTAATTGTTGGGTTAATTCAAGGTCAAAATTGAGTCTATTTTGTAGAATATTAGAATATCCTAGACCGTAATAGGAACTTAAAGGGTCTTTTTTGGTCCCTGTTATATAATTATCACCACCAATGATGTAGTTACCGTCGATTATACCGGGGCTAGAGTAGGGCTGCGACCAGTAAATTTCTCTAAAAAGTTGATTGATGCCACTGTTCGTTCTTGGTTCATTTCGAATACCAATTTGCCCGCCGATGGTAACTCCTATCTTAGTTGTTTTAGTCACATCGATGTCTAAATTGGTTCGGAAGTTGTAGCGTTGAAAACTAAAATTGTAATCGTAATTTGCATCAAATGTGTTAAAAAGTCCGTCTTGGCTTATGACACCAATTGAGGTAAAATAACGTACATTATCATTACCACCTGAAATACTAAGGTTTGCTCTTGATTGGGGTGCGTAGGGTTTCAAGATGTAATCCAACCAATCCGTATTGGGATAGATTTGAGGATAAGCGCCAGTCCTAAAGGCATTCAAAGCCTCTGGTGTAAATTTTAATTCCCCCACAGTTATTAATGGATTATCACTTATACGCGCATTATTGTGAACTGTTCCGTAAGTATAACTATCTGCAAAATCAAGCAAACGAGTCGGTTCTTGTAGACCATAAGAATATCCAGCCGTGATAGAGGCTTTGCCTTTAGAACCACGTTTGGTTGTTACAATTACAACTCCATTTGCACCACGCACGCCGTAAACAGCAGTAGCAGAGGCATCTTTAAGGATAGAAAAACTTTCGATCTCATCGGCATCTAAACCTGTAAACGGGCGCTCAACACCATCTACAATAATCAAAGGTTGCGATCTATCCTCAGATATCGTGGCTAAACCCCTGATGAAAATACTGGGATCGTCGGCGCCTGGCCTTCCGGAAAACTGAACCGTCGACACACCGGTAATCTGTCCGGCAAGTGTATTGGCAATGTTTACACTGGGCGATTTACTTAATTGTTCGCCACTTAAGGCAGTAATAGCTCCCGTAACTGATATTTTTTTCTGTTTGCCATAAGCAACAACCACCACGTCTTCTAAGTCTGTGGCGCTGGTGTTCAATTTTACATTGATTACGCTCTGGCCATTCACAGGAATTTGTTTGGTTTCAAAACCTATAAAACTGAATTCGAGGACGCTTTTAGCAGTTGCACCAATTTTGTATTTCCCATCCGAATCAGAATTAACGCCTCTTTTGGTTGTTTTATCTATGATGTTTACCCCTGGTATAGGAAGTCCTTGGCTGTCCGTTATCTTTCCAGATACTTGCAATGACTGTGCCCACGAGGAAGTACAAATTCCCAGTAAAATGATCAGGTGAAGAAGTAATTGAAGGCTTTTTTGTTGTATTCTCATTGGATTAAATTTTCATTTGGTTAAGAATTGGTTCGTTAGTTTCGTGATTTTTGATAGCTTCGCCCAACATATTTTATAATAAATGCAACGCGTAGCTTAAATAATGTAATGTGATTTTTTTAATTGTTTAAATAATATCGTTGTTCGTACTATTTAGGGCTGTGAAACAGACCTTTCTGTTTGTTTTAATTTTAAAATCTCAATTTAGAAACGCTAGCTATTTGCTACAAATTAGGCAGCAGTACTTTATCTACAACGTGTATAATTCCGTTCCAGCACTGAATATCCGTGGTTTCTATTGTTGATAACCTGTTCTTTACATCTTTAATTTTTGCGCCTCCTGCCATCTGAACAGTTAATTCTTCATATTTTATAGGAGCTGGTGGCGTCGTAGGAATTACTAATAGGCTTGGTATTTTTTGATTATCGGTCAAACTACTCGCTAGCGCGTTATCACTTGCGCAGTGGTAATTTACGATTTTATTCATATTTGCAGGACTAACGGCAGCGATACCTCCGCTTGGTGCTAATTCTACGTTAAGATCATTGAACGCTGCATTTGTTGGTGCGAAAAGCGTTACTGGATCGATGGGTAGAAAAAACTGTTGCTTTCCTTTTTCGTAAAAGTTAGGAAGTGACAAACGATTCAATAAGGTAGTACCTGCATTTTTTGTCACGACATCAAGCATCGTACTTAATTTTGGATTCAGTTTAAGGTGAGTCGTAATCATCGGGAAATCAATAACGCCGTCAACAATATGAATCGTCCCATTTGAGGCAGTAATATCTGGCGATGTTACCGTCGCAACTCCATTTAATTTAACACCAGAAGTTACATCAACATACATGCTCATCGTATTCATTTTAGAAATACTGCTTGTAGCTAAAGTGTTGACATAACCCGTTTTTAAATCTGTCGATTTAATGTTGCCGAGAACAATATGATTTAACAACAGCTGTTTCAGCAGATTTACTGGAACTTTATTTATCGTAACGGGTGGCTTTTTGGTAGGATCTGGATTGGTCCCAGGGTCATAATAATTTGCCATCGTCAAGTATTTTTCAAATGCTGCGTTGGTAGGCGCAAAAACAGTATATGGCTCAGACGCTTGAAGCGTTTGTGATAAATCTGTTGCCGCCAGAGCATTGACAAAAAGCGACAAGTTGGGGTCACTGGTAGCAACGGTCAAGATGGTATTGTCCCTAAAGTCTGGGTCCGTATCTTCTGATTTATCGCAAGATGAAATCAGCACGGACAAAGACAAAAGTGAAGCTGCAATTTTAAATTTTGAAATGAATTTCATGGTTTGAGGAATTGTTTGGTTTTAAACTTAAAAATTAACTTTTTAACACCACAAAAATAACAACATACAACGTTTTAGTTGGGTGCAAATAATGCAATTAAGAGGTCAAATAATGCAATTTTAAAATAGTTGTTGTTTTTAAAGGCGTTTTCGAGGTATTTCACTTATCGTAAAGTAGGTAAACCTTATATGCTCAATGGTTTAATTGACGCCTACTAGTTTATGAGTTGAAAATTGATTTTAGATTTTTTTTCAGATATTATTTATTTTTCTTAGTCATTTTTGCCTTGTATTTTGATGGTAAACAGTCAAATTGTTTTTCAAAGGATATCTTAAAATATTTATAATCATTAAAGCCTACCTCATACGCAATTTGGCTTAAATTGAGGTCGTCAAGCAAAATCAATTGTGCTGCTTTTTTTAAGCGAATAGAGCGGATAAACGAGGTCAGCGATAGGCCAGTCAACGATTTTATTTTACGGTATAAGGTCGATTGACTCATATTTAGCTCATCGACCATCAATTCAATGCTAAAGGAACTATTCTGCATATTGTTTTCTACCAAAAGGATCGCTTTGTGAATAAAGGCACTTTCTACGTTATCGTCTTTATCGGTTTCTTCGATGTTAGGCTCAAATTTTATTTTGTTTAACAACAGCGCTCTTACTTTTTTTCTGTTTTCGAGTAAATTAGCAATTCTAGCTTTGATTATTACCGGATTAAACGGTTTGGTTATATAGTCATCTGCTCCGGTTTGCAGCCCTTGAATTTCAAATACAGTCGAAGATCGCGCAGTCAATAATATGATCGGAATGTGCGAAGTTATGATTTGTGCTTTCAATTCAGTGCAAAGCGTAATGCCGTCTTTTACAGGCATCATTACATCACTCACAATGAGGTCAGGGATTTCGGTTGAGGCTATTTTGAATCCTTGGTCGCCGTCACCAGCTACGATAATATTATACGAATCCGATAGAATATCTTTCAAATATTCTAGTATATCTTGATTGTCATCTATGAGTAGGAGGGTGTTTTCTTTTTTGTTAATGCTCAAATTTTCTATTTGATTTTCATTCCATTCCGTGTCATAGGCGTTGATGTTGTCGGTATTAATGAAATTAGCGTCGATTTCGCCTTCGTTATAATTTAGACTTAAAGGGAGTTTTATGATAAATTCGGTACCCTTATTTATTTGACTTTGTACCTCAATCGTCCCGTGATGTAGTTCAATTATTTTTTTGGAGAAAGACAGTCCAATTCCACTGCCAATCATTTCGGTAGATTCGGCAGATTTAATCTGGTAAAAATGATCGAAAATTTTGTCCAAATAATCGGCTTCCATTCCGAGTCCTGAATCTTTAACAGAAATGATGCAAAAGGTGTCGTTTTTGGATACTTCCAAAGTGATTTTGTCGCCTGCGTTACAATATTTTATAGCATTGGAAAGTAAGTTACATAATACAATTTCAATTTTGTTTCTATCAAATGGGAAAAGGATTTCGTCTTCGCTGTGCTTAAACTTGTATTTGATTTCTTTAGATTTTGCCATTTCGTTAAAATACAGATGCACTTCTTTCGAAAACCTTACGATATTGCCGTTGGATACATTCAATTGCAACAGACCGTATTCTGCTTTTCGAAAATCTAACAATTGATTGATTAGATTCAGGAGTCTGTTGGCATTTCGGTCAATGATACTTAGTTTTTTAGCAATTTTCGGACTCGCCTCTAAGTTTTCCATAAGTTCATTGAGTGGGCTAATAATTAGCGTCAACGGCGTTCTGAACTCGTGGGAAATATTGGTGAAGAAATTGAGTTTTAATTCGCTCAATTCCATCTCTTTTTCCTTGTCATTTCGGGCAATTTCTAGATTGTTTTTAAGCTGTAATTGATTTTTGTAGAATTTTAAAAAATAATAAACGAGTGAAATGATCAGAAGCAAGTAAAGCATAATCGCCCAAGGGCTTGTCCAAGGGGAATTCAATATTTCGATAGTGATACTTTTGGGTTCGCTCCAGGTTTGATTGTCGCGAGTGGCCGATACTTTGAGAATATATTTTCCGGCATTAAGACCGGCAAAATTGATTTCGTTTTGATTTTGAATATCAAGCCAATTGTTTTGATAGCCTTCTAATTTATACCTGTATTTAATATTTAATTTGCCCAAAAAGTCATTGGTAATGAATCCGATTGAGAAAAATTTATCGGTATGGGTCAGTTGAATATTATCAACATAGCTGAAATTTTTATCAATAATTTGATGCTCGTTTTTTTCGATCGGGTATTGAATGATGCTATTATTGACACGAAGATTGGTGAATATCACCTCGGGTAAGGAATTTGTACCCTTAATGGTATTTGGATTGAAATAGGTGATGTTGTCAATTCCCCCAAAATAGAGCACGTTATTTTCAAAATTATAAAAGCTTCTATTGTTAAATGAGGTTGTTTTTATGCCGTCATTTTCGCCATAACTTATAAAGGAGTGTTTTTTTTCGTTGTATTTTACAATTTCAGTTTTGGTACTCATCCATAAATTAGATTGGGCATCAAAAGTTATGGCACAAATAAAATCACTATTCAAGCCATTTTCCTTGTTGAGTTCGTATTTAATGGCGAGTTTTTTGTTTTCATACCCTAATTTAATCAATCCGCTAGGGGTTCCAAGCCATATATTATCCTCTTTGATGGCAATTGAATTAATGATGACACTCGGCAATTTATCATTTATCAAAAGCGATTTTGCATTAAATTTTCTCCTGGCTTTATCATATAAATGCAAACCATTATAAGTGCCTACCCATATATTTCCCTTCGAATCCTCTTTAATACCGGTGATGCGATTGTTTTCAATTTTATTATCGCCAGTTTTCAGATCCGAATAAAATCTGTAGGCTGCACTATTGTTAATATCCTTCAGCGGAACAACGGCAAGCCCGTCTAACTGTGTGCCTATAAAAAGAGTATTGCTTTGGTCAACATAAAAAGCGGTGGCTTTGAATATTTTTTTTGAGGTGAAAATTATTTTAGCAGCAATCAAGTCATAAATATAAAAACTGGTTTTCGTACCGACATACAATTTATTTTGATGCTCGTAGAGTGAAAGTATTTTGGTTAAGCCAATCTCTTTTAAGGGTTTTAAATTCGAAAAATTGGTGCCTGAATAAAGTCCATTAATCAGTGTACCAACAAATAAGGTGTTTTTCCATTTGTATATTGCACCAAAATTCAAATCTCCGTTCAGTGATTTAGTATCAATTATTTCACTTGCATTTTGAAATCTCTTGCCTTCAATTAATTTTACAACCCCACCATTGGCAGTGGCTACCCAGGTTTGATTGTTCTTGTCATGATGTACTTTGAGTATGGTGTTATAGTTTGTTTTTAATTTACCTGAATCAAGAGTGACAAGGTCTATTTTGGAGAATTTAGTCAAATCAGCATTACTTCTGTAAAGGCCTTGAAGCCAAGTACCAATCCAAAGCCTGTTTTTGGAATCTAATGAAAGTGTTTTATAGAAATCGCTGTGTACGCCGGTTTCAATAGAATCTATCTTTTGGTTTTTAAAATCATATTCGTATAATTTTGTGCTACTCAAGGATGTTCCTATCCATAATTTATTGCGTTTTGAATCTAAAATTAAATCCGAAATATTCGTTTTTAAATTGTAGTTGAGCGTCCGCTCGCCATTGGTATTAAATTTTGCTAGTGTTTGATAGAAACTAATCCACATATTGGATTGATTATCTTTGACGATACTGTTTATTACAGACTTTATCTTGATGTGTTTAATCAATTTATTTTGGGAAGGATTAATTACAAAGACACCGTCTTCCCAGGTTCCAATCCAAATATTACCCTTGTCATCAGCGGCAATCGCTTTTACATTTATACCGCCTCTTTTACCGACATCAATGAGGTGATTGTAGTTTTTAATGGCGTTATTTCGGATATCCAATGATGAAATTCCCCCACTTTTTGTTCCTATCCAAATGATTTCCGATTTATCCTTAAATAAAACTTCAATGTTTTCATTTTCAAGTTTTTTATAACTTTTGCCGGGTTTTATATTTTCAAAATTATACCCGTTATATTTCGCCAAACCATTTTCAGTGCCAATCCATTTTACATTATGATCGTCACTGATTAAAGAGGTAACATAATCGTGTGGCAAACCTTGACTCGTAGTGATGTATTCCATAACGTAGTTGGAATCGTCAATTTGAGCCTGAATTAACGAGAAAAATAATAGGCCAAATAAGAGTAGTGTCTTTTGCATTTTAGAATCACTTTTGAATTAAAATTTGGTTTTTTTGGAATGTTATCTCTTTTTTACCGAATAGAAAATCACATAAACGAGTCAATATTTTTTTCTTTGATTTTGATACTACATCCTTGTAAAAGTAGCAGTATTTAGGGTAAAAATAAGGAATGATTATACAAATGCCCATTCCGACCCTTTTATTGAACGAATTATACCCCTATTGATAAGGTGTTTAGCTTTATTTTTGCTAATAGAACTTTCCGAAAACGTTACCGTAAAATTACAAAACTAATGCAAATACCAAAAATAGTGATGAGTGGCAGGCACAAGAGAATAACTATTAGGAAAAGATTGGTTTAAAATTTTCAAGCAAAAAATGATCCAATAGTTCAATTTTTTGAATCCGACCGTTCGTTGAATGCTGGTTCAAAATAAAATGAAAAGTACTTCAACAGAAATAGTATACTATACAAACCCAATTAATCTTGAATGAGATGAAAATACCAAATTACTCCGTTGCTGCCTTCGCAATTATGATGCTTTTTTTAATAGTGGGCAAGGTCAATGCGCAAAATGAAAAATCTAAAAATAAATTACCCAATATCGTTTTTATTTATGCTGATGATTTAGGTTATGGTGATCTGGGGGTTTATGGCGCAACTGAAATCAAAACGCCAAATATGGACAAGTTGGCAAACAGTGGAATTCGTTTTACCAATGGTTATGCCACTTCGGCAACCTGTACGCCAAGTCGTTACGGATTGCTAACAGGCGTTTATCCTTGGAGAGAAAAAGATGCTAAAATTTTGCCCGGAACAGCGCCATTGCTGATCAAAACCAATCAAATGACTATTCCCAAAATGCTCAAAGAAAAAGGATACCAAACTGGTATCGTAGGAAAATGGCATTTAGGCCTAGGCGAAGGGAATTTAGATTGGAACAAAGAAATTAGTCCAAGCCCTAACCAAGTGGGATTTGATTATTCGCATATTATGGCCGCAACCCAAGACCGAGTGCCAACAGTTTATATCGAAAATGGATTTGTAGTTGGTCTAGACCCAAAAGACCCCATCGAGGTGAATTACGATAAAAATTTTGAAGGAATACCTACCGCAATTACCAATCCTGAATTGGTAAAAATGAAATGGCATCACGGACACAATAATAGCGTGGTCAACGGTATTCCGAGAATTGGTTTTATGAAAGGCGGAAAATCTGCCATTTGGAGCGATGTCGATATGTCGGATCATTTTTTAACAAAAGCCCAAGACTATGTCATCAAGCATAAAAATGAACCTTTTTTTCTTTATTACGCTATTCAACAACCTCATGTGCCTAGAACTCCAAATCCTCGATTTGAAGGTAAATCAGGAATGGGACCTAGGGGCGATGTTATATTAGAAGCCGATTGGACTATTGGAGAATTTATCAAAACACTCGAAAAAGAAGGACTTTTAGAAAATACTTTGATTGTTTTGTCAAGTGACAATGGTCCCGTTCTCAATGATGGCTACTATGATGATGCTGTTACAAAATTAGGTAAACACAAGCCTGCTGGACCATTACGAGGAGGAAAATACAGTTTGTTCGATGCTGGAACTCGTGTTCCATTTGTGGTGAGTTGGCCCGGAAAAATTAAACCAGCTGTTTCAGATGCTTTGGTCTGCCAGATTGATTTATTGTCTTCGTTAGCTTCTCTAGTGGGCAGTAATGTAACAACACCGGATAGTGAAAACCTAATGCCTGTTTTTACCGGAAAAACTAGCATCGGACGAAAGGAACTCGTTTTAGAGGCATCTTCAAAAACTGCCTTCAGACAGGGTGATTGGGCGATGATTCCTCCTTATAAGGGAGTGCCTGTTTACGGTGATGTCAATATCGAAGTGGGGAATAACAAAGAGTATCAATTGTACAATTTGAAAGAAGACATTGGTCAAAAACAAAATTTGGCCAAATCAAATCCTGAAAAACTGAAAGAGATGATGGCTTGTTTTGAAAAAATTCGGGGAAAGTCCAGTACCAATATTCAAGAATTGAAATTGGAATAATTTGATTCGTAGGTGATGAAATCTCATAAAATAGCGTTTCTCCTTTTTTTTTCTATTGCAGCAATTTATTGTACTGCGCAGGAGAAACCTGCTTTGGATATACTGAAACCTAACATTATATACATTCTCGCAGACGATTTGGGTTATGGTGATTTAAGTTGCTATGGTCAGCAAAAGTTTACAACACCCAATATCGATCACTTAGCCCAACAAGGAATGTTGTTTACCCAGCATTATTCAGGAGCAGCGGTTTGTGCCCCTTCCAGATCGGCTTTGTTTACAGGGCAGCACACAGGCCATACTTTTATCAGAGGAAATAAGGAAGTGCAACCCGAAGGACAATATCCAATACCCGCCGCAGCCTTTACTATTGCAGAATTAGTACAAGAAAAGGGGTATAAAACGGGCGCTTTTGGAAAATGGGGATTAGGAAATGTTGGCTCGGAAGGCGATCCGTTGCAACAAGGATTTGACACTTTTTATGGGTATAATTGTCAAAAGTTAGCACATAATTATTATCCCTACCATTTGTGGGCCAATAATAATAAAGTGCTGCTTACCGAAAACGAAGGCTCTAATAAAGGGCAATATGGGCCGGATTTGATTCATAAAAAAGCCCTGTTATTTATAGAAAAAAACAGAAAAGACCCTTTTTTCTTGTATTATGCCAGTCCGTTGCCGCACGCAGAATTAGTAGCTCCTGAAGTTTATATGAATAAATTTAATGGAAAATTTGAACCCGAAAAAGCATATATTGGGACGGATGCAGGCAAAAATTTCAGAAAAGGAGAGTACGCTTCTCAACCGTATTGTCACGCTGCTTTTGCCGCTATGGTAACTTTGTTGGACGAGCAAGTGGGCGAAATTGTTGCGAAGATTAAAGAATTGGGTTTAGAAGATAACACCATAATCATTTTCACCTCAGACAATGGACCACATCAAGAAGGGGGCGCCGATCCTGATTATTTCAACAGCAATGGACCGCTCAAAGGCTACAAAAGAGATTTATTCGAAGGGGGAATACGCGTTCCAATGATTGTTAAATGGAAAGGAAAAATTGCGAAGGGCAGCAAAACCGGGCATGTCTCTGCCTTTTGGGATGTGATGCCAACATTGGCAGAGCTTATCAATACCCAAGTTCCTACTAAGATTGATGGTGTTTCGTTTCTTCCAACCTTGCTAGGTAAAGGCATTCAAAAACAGCACGACTATTTGTATTGGGAATTTCACGAATTGGGAGGACGACAAGCGATTAGAAAAGCCAATTGGAAATTGATAAAATACAATGTCAATAATAATGGCAAATACCAATTGTATAATTTAGAAAATGACCTTTCCGAGACCACTGATTTGGCATCTAAAATGCCTGAAAAGGTAGCTGAATTGTCCAAAATTCTCGAATCTAGCCGAACAGAATCCGAAGTTTTTCAGTTTAAATGATTTGTTTTTTAAAATATAACCAATTACAATATAAAGTAATTCAATAAGAATGAAAAAAAACTTTAGTATTAAAACATTGCTACTCTTGACCCTGTTTTTTGGTGTCACAGATTTTTTACAGGCCCAAAACGAAGTGCTTCCTTTATGGAACGGAGAAATTCCGGGCGCAATTTCTAACAAAGAATACAAGGAAGAAACAGAAATAAAAGGCGGGTTGGTTGAGTTTTACAGTAAAGTTTCAGTACCGACTTTAACCGTATGCAAACCAGAAAAACCAAACGGAACGGCAGTAGTTATTTATCCGGGAGGTGCTTATCTCAGGCTTTATATGATTGGCGAAGGTTATAAAATAGCCAAATGGTTGAACTCACAAGGAATAACAGCTTTTATTTTAAAATATAGATTGCCAAGTGACGAAATCATGAAAGACAAAACCATTGGACCTTTGCAAGATGCACAAGAATCCATTCGGTTTATAAGACGAAATGCGGCACAATGGGGAATAAATGCTCAAAAAGTAGGTGTCATCGGTTTTTCTGCGGGCGGTCATCTCGCTTCCACACTATCCACTCATTACAATTACGAGCTGTATAAAGTAAAAGATGCTATTAGCGCGAGACCTGATTTTTCTATTTTAGTCTATCCCGTAATTTCAATGGACGAAACCATTACGCACAAAGGTTCTAGAACCAATCTTTTAGGAATAAAACCAGCTCAGGAATTAATCGAAAAATATTCAAACGAAAAGCATATTGATGCTGTAACGCCGCCAACCTATATCGTGCATGCTTTTGACGATACATCGGTAGTAATAGAAAATAGTATTCAGTATTTTTTGGCATTAAGAAAAAATAAAGTTCCATCCGAAATTCATTTATTCCAAACGGGAAAACACGGTTTTGGTATGGGTCGCCCAGCAACGACAAGTCAAAACTGGACGAAACAATGCGAAGATTGGTTGAAAATCAATCAATTTATAACAGTTGAGAATCCAACGAAAAATTAAATTTTAATTCAATTCCATTTAACAATGAAAATACATCGTTTAGCTCTTTTGGCAATCTGTACAACGGTTTTTTCGATCCAAGCGCAAGTTGTTGAAAAACCCAAATACACCGCACCCAAATGGGAAAACCCTGAATGGGAAAACCCAGAAATTTTTCAAATCAATAGAGAAAAACCGACGGCCAGTTTTTATAGTTATGAGAATGAATCGGATGCATTGAAAAATGACAGTTGGAACAATTCACCATTTTACAAATCCTTAAACGGCAGTTGGGATTTTTATTATGCCGATAATGTAACCACAAGACCGACTGATTTTTACAAAGATGATTTTTCGGTAAAAGGTTGGAATAAAATCGAAGTCCCTTCCAACTGGGAATTGAAAGGATATGGCATTCCGTTTTATACGAACATAATTTATATGTTTCCTGCCAATCCGCCTTTTATTCCTCACGATATGAACAACAATGGAAGTTATAAAAGGGATTTTGAAGTTCCCGAGAATTGGACTGGAAAAGACATTTACCTCCATTTCGAAGGTGTAAGTGGCGCTATGTACGTTTGGGTCAATGGCGTGAAAGTGGGCTACAATGAAGACAGCAAAACTCCATCGGCATTCAAAATAACGGATGTTGTCAAAAAAGGAAAAAACACGGTGGCGGTGCTGGTTTTGCGTTGGCATGACGGCAGTTATTTAGAAGATCAAGATTTTTGGAGAATAAGTGGTATCGAAAGGGATGTCTTTATTTATGCGGCCAATAAAGTCACTGTTAGAGATTTTAGAGTGGTTTCTGATTTAGAAAATAATTATAGGGATGGCGTTTTTAATTTGGCGCTGCAAATAGAGAACAACGGTAAAACCAATGCAAATAATACTGTATCCATCCAGTTATTGGACGGAGAAAACACTGTGTTTTCTGACACCAAAAGTCTCCTTGCAAAAATCGGTGCAAACACTTTAGATTTTAACACAAAACTACCCAATGTAAAAACTTGGAATGCCGAAAATCCTAATTTATATACCCTTTTAATAACCTTGAAAGATAAAAAAGGGACCATAACAGAATCGACAGCTATCAAAGTTGGTTTTAGAAATGTATCCATCAAAAACAATCAGTTTTTAGTCAATGGCAAACCGGTATTAATAAAAGGGGTAAATATTCATGATCATAGCGAAACCGAGGGGCACGTCATTTCCGAAGCGCTTACCTTGAAGGATTTACAAATAATGAAACAAAACAATATCAATGCTATTCGGTGCGCTCATTTTCCTAAAAACGCCCATTTTTATAGGTTGTGTGACAAATATGGTTTTTATGTCATCGATGAAGCGAATATCGAAATTCACGGTATGGGTGCTACCAACCAAGGATTGGATGGCAACAAGAAAAAACAGGCTGTTCATCCCAATTATTTACCACAATGGAAAGCCACCCATTTAGACAGAACCATTAAAATGTTTGAACGAGATAAAAATCATCCTTGCATCGTGACTTGGTCTTTAGGAAATGAAGCGGGTAATGGCGAAAATTTCTTTGCCACTTATAAATGGTTGAAAGAACACGACAGCACTAGGCCAACTCAGTACGAAGGAGCAACAAATTATGCTAATACCGATATTCAAGCGCCAATGTATTGGAGCATCGAGAGTATGATTAAATATGTCGAAAAGAATCAGACACGACCATTGATTCAATGCGAATACGCACACTCGATGGGAAATAGTACCGGGAATTTACAGGATTATTGGGACGTCATCGAAAAATATCCTACGATGCAAGGCGGATTTATTTGGGATTGGGTAGATCAAGGAATTTTAACCAAAAATGAAGCTGGCGAAAAGTATTGGGGGTATGGAGGTGATTTTGGAGGCTTCAATTATCAAAACGACGAAAACTTCTGTTCCAACGGAATTATTGCTCCCGATAGAACGGCGCATCCCGCTTTGTACGAAGTCAAAAAAGTATATCAATATATTAAATTCAGAGCTTCAAATTTAAAAGAAGGCGAAATCGCTATCAAGAATAGATATGATTTTACCAATTTAAATCAATTTCAGTTTACTTGGAAACTTTTGGAAAATGGCATAGAAATAGCCTCTGGGGTTTTCCCAACTTTGGATATTTTAACGTATGAAACCAAACTCGTAAAAATGGATTTGCCAAAGATTGCATATCAAAACGGGGAATACCATTTGAATATTTACGCTTTGAATAAAAATGCTACGGATTTGATGCCTTTAAATCATATCGTGGCGTATGAGCAGTTTCAATTGCCTATTGAAAAAATAGTTGTTGTAAAACCAGTAGTGAACGGTTCAATTTCAGTAGTGCAAGAAAATGCAATCACTTTAATTTCAAATGCAAATTTCAAAATAGAATTTGATAACAACAAAGGAACTCTAAGCTCCTTAGATTATGGAAACGGAAATATTTTGCTGAAAGGAGTTGAACCCAACTTTTGGCGAGCCACAACCGATAATGATTTCGGGGCAAAATCACAAAAAACATTAGCACAATGGAAACAAGCCACTAAAAATCAAGTGCTAAAAGATGTTAAATTCTTGAAGAATGCGAAAGAAATTAAAATCAAGTCTAAAAACGAAATCAAGGACCAAATAACGATTCAAGCTACCTTTGATTTACCAGCAGTTGAGGGAAAAATTATAGTTTCCTACACCATCAATGCGCTGGGCGAAATTACAGTAAACAATCAATTGCAAAATATAAAAGCCGATCTGCCTCATTTGCCAAGATTTGGAAATAATTTAATACTAAAAGACGCGTATCAAACGGTAAATTGGTTCGGCCGTGGGCCACACGAAAATTACCAAGACCGAAAAACATCCGCATTGGTGGGGCAATATAAAGCCTCTGTTTCCGATTTGTATTTTGCCTACATCCGTCCACAGGAAAACGGGTATAAAACCGAGGTGCGTTGGGTAACTTTTACCAACAACAACGGCAAAGGAGTGAGAATTGAACGACCTGAATTGTTCAGTTTTAGCGCACACCACCAATACAATGATGATTTTGATGATGGTGAAAAGAAAATACAACGCCATTCCATCGACATAAAAAAACGAGAGTTGGTCAGTGTCAATATAGATTATGCACAAACAGGTGTTGGAGGCGACAATAGTTGGAGTCCTTCTGGACTTGCTCATAAGGAATACAGAGTCAACGCGGGCAATTTGGAATATTCTTATAAAATTATTCCAATTAAATAGGTGAAATAAATAAAATGAAAATGAAGTCCAAAGATATTTTACTAATTGTATTATTGTTTTCTAGCTACTTTGCAATAGCACAAACTGCCTACACCAATTTCAAACCTGGTGAAGTTTGGTTGGATGACAAGGGAAATGCTGTGAATGCGCACGGAGGCGGTTTTTTGGTGTATGACGAGACCTATTATTGGTTTGGCGAGCACAAAGAATCAGGCAAAATGGGGGCGAAAGCATTAGTTGGCGTTCACGTGTACAGCTCTAAAGATTTGTATAATTGGAAAGACGAAGGCGTGGCATTGTCAATGTCTAATGACACTACTTCGATGTTACGAAAAGGATGTGTGTTAGAACGCCCAAAGGTCATTTATAATAAAAAGACACAAAAATTCGTCATGTGGTTCCACCACGAGTTAAAAGATCAGGGTTACAAAGCCGCATTGACCGGCGTGGCCGTTTCAGATAAGGTTACTGGCCCTTTTAGGTACATCAACAGTATGCGGTTACACCCTAAAGTTTATGCAAAAAACTTCACTAAAGAACAACAACAAATAGCGTCGCTTCCGCTAAAAGAGCCTGTAAAACCGAATCATAAAGGCTTTGCTGGTGTTCATATGATAAGAGATTTTGAAACGGGGCAAATGTCCAGAGATATGAATTTATTTGTAGATGAGGATGAACAAGCTTACCATATTACCGCTTCGGAAGAGAACCAAACGCTGTTAATTTCTAAACTTTCCGATGATTATTTGTCAATGACCGATGACTATGTGCGTGTTTTTCCTGGCGAAACCAATGAGGCACCGGCGATTTTGAAAAAAGATGGCAAATATTTTATGTTTTCGTCCTACACAACGGGTTGGAATCCAAATCCGGGTCGATTGGCTGTTTCCGACAATATGATGTCGGGTTGGAAAGCCTTGGAAAATCCGTGTAGAGGATCAGAAGAAGAAAAGAAAACAACTTTCCATTCGCAAAGCACTTTTGTAATTCCAGTTATCGGAAAGAAAAATACTTTCATTTATGTTGGTGATCGCTGGAATTCAAAAGATTTGGGCGACAGTCGCTATATATGGTTGCCTGTTGAATTTGAAGATGGAATTCCGTTTTTGAAGTGGCATCAATCGTGGGATTTGGATTTTTTTAATAAATAGAAATGAAAAATTTTACCATTTTTATCCTTATTTGTTTGTGCCAATGTGTTGGCTACAGCCAAAATGCGCAAAAACCAAACATCATAATTATCCTAGCCGATGATTTGGGCTATGCAGATGTGGGTTTTAATGGATGCAAAGACATTCCAACTCCAAACATAGACAGAATAGCCAACGAAGGAGTAAAATTCACCAATGCTTATGTTACCTTTTCTGTTTGTGGACCCAGTAGGGCAGGACTTTTAACAGGTCGTTATCCGCAACGTTTTGGCTACGAAAGAAACCCACAATACCGTCCTCACGACCCTAATATGGGTTTGCCAAAAACAGAACAAACATTGGCGGAAGCCTTAAAACAAGTTGGCTACACTTCAGGAATTGTGGGCAAATGGCATCAAGGAGCCGATATTTCGAATCATCCTTTGAACCGAGGATTTCAAGAATTCTTTGGACATTTGGGTGGAGGACACGCCTATTTTCCAGAACAATTAACAATCCAAGATAGTTACGCTGTTGACAATGATGAAGGAATGAGTTACAAAACTTGGATTATGCGCAATCAAAAGCCTATCCAAACCAAAAAATACCTAACGGACGAGTTTTCGGATGAAGCGGTTCAGTTTGTCGAAAGAAATAAAAAAGAACCTTTCTTTTTGTATTTATCTTATAACGCTCCACATTCACCGCTTCAAGCTACACAAGAATATTTAGATCGTTTTCCGAATATTGAGGATAAAAAACGAAAAACTTATGCTGCAATGGTCAGCGCCGTTGACGATGGTGTAGGAAGACTTTTAGATAAATTAGAAGCGTTACACCTAGATTCGAATACCTTAGTTTATTTCTTGTCTGATAATGGTGGCCCAGAAAACGACAACAGTTCTGACAATGGTGTTTTGAGAGCCGGAAAGTCATCGGTTTACGAAGGCGGCTTTCACGTTCCTTTTGCTATGCAATGGAAAGGCACTGTGAAACCAACGGTCTACGACAATCCAGTTTCGTCACTCGATATTTTTGCAACAATTGCCGCACTTTCAAAAGCCCCAATCATCAAAGACAAGCCATTAGATGGCGTTAATTTGATTCCTTTTATAACTGGAAATAATAAAGCAATTCCGCACGAAACCATTTATTTAAG
Organism: Flavobacterium nackdongense; assembly: GCF_004355225.1. Taxonomy (NCBI): domain Bacteria; kingdom Pseudomonadati; phylum Bacteroidota; class Flavobacteriia; order Flavobacteriales; family Flavobacteriaceae; genus Flavobacterium; species Flavobacterium nackdongense. Next base: position 3,838,188 of record NZ_CP037933.1, read on the forward strand.
AAAATTTGATGAAAAGAAATATGCTGTTCGGCACAACGATTTAAAGTTAGTTTTGAACAAAGACAACGAACCAGAACTCTACAATTTGAAAGAGGATATTGGGGAAATAAATGATATTGCAAAGCAATTTCCCACAGAACTACAAAAGATGGATAACCTCAGAAAAGAATGGGATTCCCAACTCATCGAGCCAATTTTTGAAGGCCTGATTATGAAAAAAAATAAACAAATAAAAAGTAATTTAAATCAAAATGAAACAGTTAAATAAATATTTTCTTGTCATAGTATTCGTTTTCATAGCTACGGCGGCTTTTTGCCAAGTAAGACTTCCAAAATTAATTAGCGATGGAATGATTTTACAACGGGATACCAAAATTAAAATTTGGGGTTGGGCTTCCGCCAATGAAAAAATTGCCATCGATTTTATGAATAAAAAACATAAAATTCAAGCCAATAAACAAGGCCTATGGGAATTGCCATTGACCAATTTAAAAGCAGGTGGCCCTTATGTTATGAAGATTGCCGCAAGTAACGCTATCGTAATTAATGATATTTTAATTGGCGATGTTTGGTTGTGTTCAGGTCAGTCCAATATGGCAATGACTGTGGGACAATGCCGCGAATTATATGAAACGGAAATTGCCAATTCTGAAAACAAATTCATCAGAAATTTTGAAGTGCCACGAGAATATGAATTCAATACGCCAAGAACGGATTTAAGTGGCGGTTCGTGGTCGGCGGCCAATCCTGCCAATGTTCCGAAATTTTCGGCAGCGGCTTATTTTTTTGCAAAAAATATCTATGCAAAATACCAAATTCCAATCGGAATGATCAATTCAAGTTATGGCGGAACTCCTATTCACGCTTGGCTTAGCGAAGAGGCCTTGAAGCCATTTCCCGAAAGCTATAACGAAATTGCAGCATTAAAAAATCCTGAATTCGTAAAAAGCATCGAAAATAAAGACTTAGAATTAGATAAAACTTGGAATGCAAAGCTGTTGCAAACTGACGAAGGAATAGCAAGTAAAGGCAATTGGCAATCCAATGCAACATCCATCGCAGATTGGCAGGAAGCTAAAATTCCGGGTTTGACAAACGGCACAGCACTTGAAAAAGCAAATGGCGTAGTTTGGTATAAAAAAGAAATTGAAGTTACGAAACAAGAAGCCTCGGCTGATGCGATATTGAAGCTAGGTACAATGATGGGAGCCGATTCTACTTATGTCAACGGCATATTTGTAGGTTCTACCAAGGATCAATGGTCGTCTCGAAAGTACGGAGTTTTGCCCAATACTTTTGTAGAAGGTAAAAACACCATTACTATTCGTTTGGTTAAAAAAAGAGGCAATGGCGGCTTTGTGGAAGGATTGCAATATCAGCTGGTTACCAAAGGGGGAGCTCTGAATCTTGCGGGAACTTGGAAATACAAAATAGGCGCAAAAATGGATGCCTTGCCCAACACGGTTAATTTAAGATGGAAACCAACCTCATTGTACAATGCGATGATTCAACCTTTAAAAAATTACGCAGTTAAAGGCGCATTATGGTACCAAGGCGAAGGAAATTCCGGTAAACCAAAAGAATATGTACAGCTGCAAACAGCACTTATTGGAGAATTAAGAACCGTTTTTGGCAATCCAAATATGCCTTTTTTGTTTGTGCAATTGCCTAATTATCAAAAGGTACAACCCAATCCAGCCGACAGTAATTGGGCATTATTAAGAGAATCTCAATTAAAAACTTTGGCAGTACCAAACACCGGAATGGCAACGACAATAGATCTTGGCGAATGGAACGACATTCACCCACATCAAAAGGAGCCGGTTGGAAAACGCTTAGCGCTTATTGCACAAAATCTAGTGTACGGCGAGGCTAAAGTAGTTTGTTACGGACCAAAATTCGAATCAATGCTAGTAGAAAAAGGTAAAATCATACTCTCTTTTGCCACTTTTGGAAGCGCAATGCAATTCAAAGGAGAAGGTACACACACCAATTTTGCCATAGCTGGCGAAGACAAAAAGTTCGTTTGGGCTGAGGCCAAAATCGAAAACGGGAAAATTATAGTTTCAAGCGCAGCTGTTCCGAATCCTGTAGCTGTCCGTTATGCTTGGGCAGACAATCCCGAGGGCGAAAAATTATTCAACACCGAAGGCATTCCGGCTTCTCCGTTCAGAACAGATTCTTGGTAGATAAACTGATTCTTATAAAAAAACACCTTTTACATACCTTATTTAACCACTAACACAATGAAAAAAAGCCTATTTATTATTAGCTTGATGTGCCTCGCTTTTCAACTGCAAGCTCAAAAAAGAGAAGTACAATTACTCGATACAGGTTGGCGTTTCCTCAATAAAGAAATCCCAACAACTAATATAAATCAAGTTGACGATTCCTCGTGGCAGACCGTTACCGTTCCCCACGATTGGGCAATTGCAGGACCTTTTGATATGACCATCGATATGCAAAAAGTTACCGTGATTGAAGATGGCGATCGAGGGGCAAAATTACGAACAGGAAGAACTGGAGCGTTGCCTTGTTTCGGAATTGGTTGGTATAGAAAAGCATTAAACATTTCAAAATCTGATGAAGGGAAACGAATTTTTGTAGAATTTGATGGTGCAATGAGCCGTTCGAAAGTATATTTAAACGGCGTTTATATTGGCGAATGGCCTTATGGCTATTCTTCTTTTTCGTTTGAATTGACAAAATACATTCAGTTAGGAAAAGAAAATATTTTATCTGTTCGTTTAGAAAACAAAGAAGAATCGTCAAGATGGTATTCGGGAGCAGGAATTTATAGAAATGTACGATTGGTAAAAACAGCTCCGGTTCGAGTGGCACAATGGGGAACTTATATTACAACTCCAGTTGTTTCACCTAAAATGGGCGAAGTCAACATTAAAACCGAAATTGATGGAGATGAAAAAGTACAACTAATAACAGAAATTTTTGATGCTAAAGGACAAAAAGTAGCCTCAACAAAAAGCGAGGGGAATAAAGCATTTGAACAAAAATTGAAAGTCAATAAACCAAGTTTATGGAGCCCTGAAACGCCTGTTTTATATACTGCTGTTTCAAAAGTTTTTGTTGGTAAAATTCAAAAAGACGAATATAAATCGGTGTTTGGTTTTAGAACCATTAAGTTCGACAGGGATAAAGGATTTTTCTTAAACGGAAAATATACCAAATTCAAAGGCGTTTGTTTGCACCACGATTTAGGACCAATAGGTGCTGCAGTCAATTTTAGAGCTACCGAGCGTCAATTGGTAATGATGAAAGAAATGGGTGTAAATGCCATTCGAACATCGCACAATCCTCCGTCATTAGAATTATTAAAAATATGCGACAGCATCGGATTGATGGTACAAGTAGAATCTTTCGACGAATGGAAAAACGGTAAAAACACCAATGGTTATGGCGAATTTTTTGACCAATGGGCCGAAAAAGATTTAACAGCAATGATCAAAAGAGACCGAAACCATCCATCTGTGGTGATGTGGAGCATAGGAAATGAAATCAGAGAACAAGGTATGCCCGAAGGTGCTGCAATGGCAAAATTTTTAACGAAAATTAGTCACGATTTAGACCCAACTCGTCCTGTTTCGGCGGGTTTCAATAATTGGAAAGGAGCCATAAAAAATGGTTTAGCAGCAGAAGTAGATTTAGTTGGTTTTAATTACGCACCCGATTTCTATGAAAAAATGCGCCAAGAAAACCCGACATTTACTATTTATGGTAGCGAAACCGCTTCGACAGTAAGTTCTCGTGGAGAATATAAATTTCCTGTAACTCCTTCTAAAAAAGCGTGGTACACAGACTATCAATTAACAAGTTATGACCTAGAAACCTGTAGCTGGGCAGACCTACCTGATTATGAATTTCAATACCAAGATGATTTAGACTGGGTGGCTGGAGAATTTGTTTGGACAGGTTTTGATTATTTGGGCGAACCTTCGCCTTATAATGAAGGAACGCCAGCACGAAGTTCTTATTTTGGAATTGTTGATTTAGCTGGAATCCCAAAAGACAGGTATTATTTGTACCAAAGCAAATGGAGCGAAAAACCCGTTTTTCACGTTTTGCCACATTGGACTTGGCCTGATCGTTTGAATCAAAAAGTGCCTGTTTTTGTTTATACCAATTATCCAAAAGCAGAATTATTTGTCAACGGAAAAAGTATGGGTACAAGAGTAAAAGACAAATCAAGTATGCTTAAAAGATACCGTTTGATGTGGGATGATGTAATTTATGAACCAGGAGAAATCAAAGTAGTGGGGTATGATAAAAACGACAAAGTGGTGGCAGAAAAAATCATCAAAACCGCTGGCGAAACTTATAACATAAAACTTACTGCCGACAGACAAACCATTAAAGCTGATGGAAAAGATTTGTCTTTCGTAACTGTTGAACTTTTAGATAAGGATGGAAATTTGTGCCCAAGAGCCGCTAATTTATTGTTCTTTGATGTAACTGGTGCTGGAAAATTAAAAGCCGTTTGCAATGGCGATGCCACAGACCAAACGTCTTTTGCTTCAAAATATATGAGAACATTCAACGGAAAATTAGTGGTAACTGTTGAATCTGACACTACTGCTGGAGAAATTACTTTGAAAGTTTCTGGAGGATTACTGAACGCAGAAGAAGTAAAAATCACAACTGAAAATTTGACTAAATAATCGTCTAGTCAATTTTGAAATAAAAAAATTAAAATGAAGAAACAAATTTTATTATTCTTAGGGTTTTTGATTGTTTTAACTATTGGATGTAAATCGAAGCACGGAATTTCCACAGCTAAGAATCCTGCTTTTGTTGATAAAGAAACACCTAATTCAGCCAAACCATTTATAGTTTCGGATTCTACTTCGACAAAAACTAAGAAAAGCAACTGGAAGTTGGTTTTTTCAGACGAGTTTAATGATACTAAAATCGATACTTCGAAATGGAACGTAGAAAATGCTCCGAAAAAACGTGTCGATATTATGTTGTATTCCAATGACGACCAAGTGCAAGAGAAAGACGGAAAAGCCTATATTTATTATAGCAAATCGTCCTTAAACGACACCACTTATATGGCGGGACGATTTAATTCCAATAAAAAATACGCGCCAACCTACGGCTATTTCGAAACAAGAATGCATTTAGTAAAACCCGATGGCTATCAAAGTGCTTTTTGGATGATGCCTGAAGGAAATGGAATGGCGTCAACAACAACACCCGATGGTACTGCCAATGATGGTGCTGAAATAGACATTGTCGAAGGCAATAAATTACGTTCCTATTCGCTTGGTTTGCATTGGGATGGGTATGCTAAACCTGCACACAAAGGCACTGGAAGCAATATTAAAAAGCCTAACATTCACGATACGGAATACCATATTTTTGCATTAGAATGGACACCCACTTACTTGAAATTTTATTGTGATGGCAAAGTAGTAAAAGAAATAACCGATCCAAAAGCAATCCCGCAGGTAGCGGAGTATCTCTATTTTTCTGGTAGCTGTTTTGGGAAAAATGATTGGTTGCAGGGTGATGTTCGCAAAAATGACTTCATTCAAAAGGGAGGTGTAGCAGAAGCTTATATCGATTATGTACGGGTATATCAAACAAAGGAAATAAAGTAAAAAATACAAAACGGACTGGAAAGATGAATTGTTCGAAGCAACTGTATTTCTTTTCAATTTTTTTTTCTAATCGTACATTTTTTGAATCCTATTTTAACACAGACAGATGAAAATAAATAATCCTATAATAACAATTGTGTTCCTACTATTTTTTGTGGCATCTTATTCCCAAAAGAAACCTGTCGGGACGAAATCTAAAAAGAATCCACCCAATGTTATTTTTATCATTGCGGACGATTTAGGATACACCGATCTTGGAACCTATGGAAGCGACTTCTACGAAACCCCAAATTTGGATAATTTGGCTAATACTGCAGTTAAATTTACTAGCGGTTATTCCAATTGCCCAGTATGTTCGCCATCAAGGGCAAGTTTTCAAACAGGAAAATATCCGGTAAATACAGGCATTACCGATTGGATAAAAGGAAGAAAAGCAGAAAACGGAACTACTTCCAATGATCGTTGGATAGTGCCCGATACAGAATATGATATGAAATTAAGCGAAATCACCATCGCTGAGGCATTGCAAAATAAAGGATATAAAACGGCTTTCCTTGGCAAATGGCATTTGGGCGAAACGGAAGCTTTTTGGCCAGAAAATCAAGGATACGATATCAATATTGGTGGCTGGAGTGCTGGCGGTCCTCATACTGTCAATGGCAGCAAAGCCTATTTTTCGCCTTATGGGAATCCACGACTCAAAGATGGACCTGCAGGAGAATATTTGCCAGAACGATTGACAAATGAAGCTATTGCAATTTTAAAATCGCAAACGGATAAACCACTATTTATGTGTTTGTCCTATTATTTAGTGCATACAAAATTAGAAGCCAAAGATGAGGATATAGCTATTTTTAAACAAAAGAGAGAAAAAGTAGGAATCACCGAAGCGCAAGAATTTGTCAACTCAGCCCCTTGGATGGCAACGGCGTCCGGGAATGGAAAAAGTTATAAAGAACGCATCAAACAAGGCAATCCAACCTACTCAGCGATGATCAAAGCTTTAGATGATAATGTGGGAAGATTAATTAATCATCTAAAACAATCGGGTACTTACGACAATACGCTTATTATTTTTGTGTCGGACAATGGAGGTTTAGCAACAGCTGAAGGTTCATCAACCTCCAACTTACCCTTAGCAAAAGGAAAAGGTTGGATGTATGAAGGGGGAATTAGAGTGCCTTTTATAATCAAACCACCGCAGTGTAATAAAGGAAAAGTAATTGACACTCCCGTTTCAGGTGTAGACTTTTTCCCGACCATTTTGGATTATGCCACAAGTTCATCCCCTGCTGCTCCGATTGATGGTCTAAACCTTAAATCGATACTAGAAACCTCAAATGGAGGTCAAGATCGTCCCTTGTTTTGGCATTATCCGCATTATTCCAATCAAGGCGGAAATCCGTCCAGTGCGGTTCGATTAGGAGATTTTAAATTGATTCACGATTTAGAATTAGATGACTATGCCCTTTACAATCTAAAAAGTGATATCGGCGAAACCAAAAATCTTGCTACAACAATGCCCGAAAAAGTAAATGAATTAAAAGCAATGTTGAACAATTGGATTGTAAAAACTTACGACAAAAAATTAGAACCCAATCCAAAATGGAACAGAAGTGATTTGAAATAATCTGTAGAAAAAGAGTCGGTTGCAGCTCTAAAACTCTTACTCCCCAAATTCACTCGTGGGTAATTTGTTTTTGCTAGACAATTTATTGGAGTTATCGCTTAAATTGAGCAACAATAGATTGGTTTCTTAAATATAGTTGGTTGTAGTAATGCAACCATTTTTGGTGTTTTTTTTAAGTTAATTTCCCTATTGATTCTGAGGTTATTTTTAAGCCCGTAAGTTTTTGATCGGCCTTCCTGTACAATATATTTTGCTATTCAAAATTTGGAATAGTCATTGCCTAAATAGATTTTGCGCAAAATGGCTTTTTCTCGATTTTGATTATTTTTGTCTGGTACCAAATCATAATTTGAGGCGATTGACGACCAATCGATGGTTTGATAGCCTATATCATATCGCAAACAAGTAAAACAACTTTAACCTGATTTTCGAATCAGGTTTTTTTATAAACTATATAAAATGGAAATAGCAATTATAGCCCACGACGGAAAAAAGCCGATATGGTTCAGTTTTTGAACAAAAACAAAATAGTTTTGCTTCGCAATGATATTCGTCTTATTGCCACAGGCACAACAGGTTCAAAAGCGGAAAGCGCCGGTTTCAAAGTCAAAAAAGTGCTTTCTGGTTCACAAGGTGGCGATGATCAAATCGCAGGAAGAGTGGCAGAAGAAAAAACTAAAATGGTCTTGTTTTTCAAAAGAATCTTTATAAAGTCAAGTACACAAATAGGATGTGATTAAGTTGTTGTTTGTTTGCGATGTTCATAATGTTGCCATAGCTACAAACGAAGCCGCAGCTCAATTTTTTATAGATGCTATTGCGAAGGAAAATTGATCCAACACCAGGAACGCTGTGATTGATAAAATACGAAGAAGCCGTTCCATTTAGGACGGCTTCTTTTTTTATCATTCTGATTTTTATCAAAATCTAATTATACGGAATCACTTTTTAGTATCGGATTCAACTTTTACAACCTATTATCCACCGTAAATCACAGCATCGGGAATAAAATAATGTTCATAATCGTTCACTATAATCTCCCATATATCACTTGCTTTTTGAGATACAATAGTGCATCTCTCTGTTTTACAAGACCATTCTCCTTTCGAAAAAACAAAAACACGTTTGAGTCCTCTAGGTATTGTGGCGTGTATTTCAGCACCACCATTGAATCGAATAACACCAAATTTTGCCATAGCGCTATCGGTTCCATTTTTAGCTCTTAGATCCCCAGTGGCATTGTATTTGGTGCCAGCTACTTTGGCATCTCCACTATAGCTAGTGTTAGCACTTGCAGTGGAACTAGATTTTGAACTAGAACCAGCAGGAATACTGATACTTAAACTATAGGTCGCTTTTTCACCGCGTCTAGCAGTGCTTCTCATTTGATATACTCTAATTTTATAAGTACCACTTTTAGTCAAATTGAGGCTGCAGGTATTGCCTTCAGTTTGACTAATAAAATCAGCTACATTTTCTGAACCTGGGGGAAGTACATTAAAGAAACTACTTTTAGAAAGTTGTTTAAAAGTTACTTTTAAGGTTTGTCCCGCATTGGCACCCACAGTGTAATCAATGGTTTGATCTCCTGTAATGGAACCTTGTATTACCGTTGAAGATTTACCTTTCGGGAAGCTAACTTTTTTGGTAATAATTTGAGCAGAACTTTCTACTGGAATCAACGCCAAAATTGCTAAAAACAATCCCATTCTTTTTAAACATTTTCTCATAATAATTTGTTTTAATGGTTATTAACTCAAATTTATAAAAAAAAAGTATACTAAATATCGCTTAGGGGGAAATTAACGCATTGATAAATGACTTTTTACAAATACGCAATCATCGAAATTTCGACATTTACATTTTTGGGCAATGCTGCCACCTGAACGGTTTCACGTGCAGGAGCTGTAACCTCGTCAAAATACGAACCATAAACGGTATTTATAGCTCCAAAATCATTCATATTCGTGATGAATATCGTCGATTTTACTACGTTTTCAAAGGTCATTCCAGCCGCTTCGAGAACAGCTTTCATATTTTGCATCACTTGTTGGGTTTCGGCTTGAATGTTGTTGGTAACAAGTTCCCCATTTTCGGGATTGATGGCAATTTGCCCAGAAGTATAAAGGGTGTTGCCCATAAGAACCGCTTGGTTGTATGGCCCAATTGGTGCTGGAGCTTTTTCGGTAAAGATTATTTTTTTCATAAAAACTGCATTTTTTAGTGTATCAAAAATAGCATTAAATTATCGATTGCTCACGCTCCGCTTATCATATTTAATATCACTAAGGATACCGGATTTGATACCAATGAAAAAACTCCAGTTGGCTTGATCGCCAAAGGGTTGCCAATTGAAATCCATTCGCCAGCTTAATAAATCTCTTTCAAAACGGAGTTGGGTGTAAGTTACACCATTTAGTACAAAATCATATCCTGTAGAAACCCCAACTTTCCATTTTGGAGTTAAATCCCCATTTGCAGAAACCATCAAGGAATTTCCGGTAATTTTGCTTTCTCTATTGATATTGCTATACGTAAGAGAATAGGCGAGGGTCATATCCCAAGGCAATTTCGAAGCGAAAAATTCGGATATTTTATCGGTAGCGTCCTCATCTTCGTCTTCAAATTGGCTTCGGCCTCTAATATTATCAATGGTATTTCGTCCAAACAAATCATCATCTCGCCCTCCATTCCGTTGACCTTCTTTGTTTTTGCCCTCTTTTTCTTTTTCATCGGCATCTTTGCTGGATATCGAATAATTTAAAGTCATATTGGCGCTGGTCATTCGAAACAAACTGCCGCCATTGTTGATGTTATACACATTGATTCTATTGCCGGCATTATCAATGGCATAAGGATCGAGTGTGGCACCGAAATTCATGTTCAATTTATCTTTGAATAATAGCGTTCCTCCGCTCACTCGGACAGGAGCCCATGCGAGAGTCGTTTTTCCGTCGGCATTGATGTCGTAACTGGTAGAAAAATTCAAATTATTCAGCAGCATAATTTTTTTAGGATCGACTTTGGTGCTATCGGGATCGGTGATTTTTGCTTCGAAGGTATTGCTCAAATCAAAACCTAGTATATTGGAATTGTTATTTGACGGTGCTCCAAAGACGCCTCCTTCAAACCGTGTATAATCTTTGGTCATAGTTCCCGAAGCATCGGTGGCGTAGGTGTCGTAATATTTTTCGAAACTAGGAGTGTAGCCGTAGGAGAGCGAAGGCCGCATCACGTGTCGAATGGATTTTATTTTTTTATCGGGTTTGAAGTTGAAAGTTCCATAAATAGTGGTTCCCAAACTACTCGAAAAATTATAGGTCCTAAAAGCATCGAATCCGTTGATCGTTTCATCTATAACTTCACTTTGGTCTTTATCATAATACCTTTTGATAGTTTTTAAAGTCCAAACTTCGTTATAATTCATTGCCGTCGAGGCACTAAAATATTTAAAAACTTTGAAATTGGTACTCAATGGAATCGAATGTTGCATACCAATTTTTGCGTTATCAAACATTTGTTTGGAAAAGAATAAGGAATCTGTAGTAACAAAACTATTCTTTCCAACTAAATTATACAGTAAATTGATGTTTTTGAAAAACCCTTTTTTTACACCGTCTTTACCCACAAAAGGATAAATTCTATCGACACTGTATTGCAAATCGGGCAAGGTCATATTGATTTCTGAAGTTTGGGTGTTTTGCGAATGGGTGGCACTCAAGGACAAACGCGAACCTACAGTGGCGGGAAAAAATTTGCTGTAAGAAACCGACGAGGTCAAAGTGTTATTCAAATTCGAACCTATGTTGGATTGATTGATTGATTGTTGGTAATATTTACTGCTTCCCATATTGACCGATGCCGAAAAACTTGAATTAGGACTTCCTTTAGAATCTTTCGAATGTGACCATTGCAAATTGTAAATGTTTTGTTTGGAATAATCGGGATAACCACGTTCGCTATTGATCAAGTTTTCGAATCTAAAGTTCAAATTGCCTCTGTAACTATATCGTTTAGCATAACTCGATTCAAAACGCATGGCATAACTCCCGTTGGTATAATAATCGCCGAGGACAGTCAAGTCATAATGGTCGCTCAATGCAAAGTAATATCCACCATTCTGCAATGAAAAACCTCTGTTGTTGGAGTCATTATAACTCGGCAAAAGGATACCTGAAACACTGGTTTCTTTGCTCATCGGGAAAAAAGCAAAAGGCAAAGCGATTGGTGTTGGCACATTGGCAATAACCATATTGGTCAAACCCGTTACTACTTTTTTACCCGGAATGATTTTTACTTTACTAGTTTGAAAATAATATTCCGGATTATCGACATCTTTTGAGGTCGTGAATCGCGCACCTTTCAAGAAATAAACCGAATCATTTTCTTTTTTAGTCAAAACTGCTTTGACTTTGAATTCTCCTTGATCGGTTCTTGAATTCCAGATTAAAGCTTTTTTAGATTTAAAATTAAAACGGATAGAATCAGGTTCGATAACATTCTCGGCTTGTTTGAAATTGGGATATTGCGAAGGTTTACCCATTGAATCTTTAATTCTTCCCGCGAGAACTTCGTTGGTTTCATAATTCAAAACGATAATTCCAGATTTCAATTCCGTGTCTGTATGATACAATTCGGCTTTATTGTAGAGCGTGATGAGCTTTTTCTTCTGTTCTATTTTGACGTAATCGGTAGCATTGTATTTTATTTTGGCGTCAAGAAGTACTTTTTTGGGAATGCTGTCTTTTTTGATGGTGTCGGTATTGCTTACCACTAAAGTACTCGGCTGATTTTTTGAATTGGGGGTAGCAACGGCTTTTTTGGATTGTTCGGTCGAGGGAATTGTTTTTTTCTTTTTTGAAATATCTTGCCCAAATATTTTACAGCTTCCTATTGTTAGGAAAATGGATAATAAAACGATATTAAATAAGTTTGTATTCAAAGGTTTTAATGCTATTTTTGTAAAAATATGGCTTGTTTTTTGACGTGTCAAACTTACATATAAATTTTTTGCAAAAATAATCAAATATTACATTTATAGCCTTGGTGTTGTAATTAAATTAACTTTTATAAATGACCACTAATTTAAAAAACTTCTTTTGCACAGCGTTTGCCAGCTTGTTTTTATGCAGTTTATCCTTTGCTCAAAACCATTCGCAATTCACCGTAATTCTAGACGCTGGTCACGGCGGAAAAGACCCTGGTAATTCCTATCACGGATTTGTAGAAAAGGAAATTGCACTGAAGACCACACTGAAAGTTGGAGAGATTTTAGAAAAAGAAAAGGGGATAAAAGTGATTTATACTCGCACCTCCGATGTGTTTATTGAATTATCAAAAAGGCCGAAAATAGCCAATAAGGCAAATGCAAACTTATTTATTTCGGTTCATTGTAATTCCGTTAAAAATTTTACTCCTTCCGGAACTGAAACTTTTGTTATGGGTTTGTCTCGAAGCGACATGAATTTGGAGGTCGCCAAAAATGAAAACTCGGTTATTTTGCTCGAAAATAATTACAAAGAAACCTATCAGGGGTTCAACCCCAAGAAACCGGAATCGTTGATCGGCTTAACGATGATGCAAGAAGAAAATTTAAATAACAGCATCAATTTGGCCACAAAAATTCAAAATAATTTCACCCATAATCTAGACAGAAATACGCGTGGCGTCAAACAACAGCCGCTATGGGTTTTGGATGCGGCTTATATGCCGGGGGTATTAATCGAACTGGGTTTTTTGTCTAACTTTGAAGAGGGGAAATTTCTGAATTCCGATGAAGGACAATACAAAATGGCGCTTCAAATTGCAAACGCCATTAAATCCTACAAAAAAGATTACTTGGGGGAAGAGGGAGTCCGTTCTACGCCAACAGAAGTGAAAGAAAAACCCGTACATCCGATAGAAACCAGTGAAAAATTGAAAACCGACTCTTCAAAAAAGGATTCGATTTATAAAATACAACTTTTTGCAGGGACACAAAAAATTGAATTGGATTCTAAATCCTTTAAAGGGCTGAAAAATATTTCAACTACCTTTAGCAATAATATGTATCGGTATATGTATGGAGAAACGACCAATAAGGAAGAGGCTAAAAAACTGAAATCGGAGGCTCAAAAAACGGGGTTTTCTGGCGCATATATTGTTCTGATCAAGGATGGGAAAGCAAGCCCAGTCAAAGACATCGATAAATTCTAATACCTAATTTGAAAAATAATGCAAGTAGTGAAAAAAAATAGAATAGCGGCCATCGTTTTTTTCGTGACGACATTTTTTGTGTTTAGCGCTGCTTTTAGTCAAAATTTGTTTCGTGTAGCTTTAGATGCGGGGCACGGCGATCACGATTTTGGGGCCAATTATGGCGGTCGAATCGAAAAAAACATCAACTTGGCTTTGGTGCTTAAGGTTGGCAAAATTTTAGAACAAAACCCTAAGATAGAGGTTATTTACACCCGTACTACCGATGTTTTTATCGATTTAATCGAACGAGCCAATATTGCAAATCGCGCCGATGCCACAATTTTTGTTTCCATTCATTGCAATGCCAACAAGAATACCGCTGCTTCAGGAACCGAAACTTATGTGATGGGGATGAGTAAAGTAGCCTCGAATCTAGAAGCGGCAAAAAAGGAAAACTCGGTAATTACTTTAGAAAAAGATTACAAACAAAAATATGAAGGTTTCGATCCGAATTCTCCCGAAACGATGATCGGTATGACCTTGATGCAGGAAGAATATTTAGATAACAGTATTGCATTGGCAAGTAAAATTGAAGATCGATTTGCCGATTTAGGAAGAGAAATTCGGCAAGGCGGCGTAAAACAAGCTCCATTTATGGTACTGCACAAGGCCTATATGCCAAGAGTTTTAGTCGAAACGGGCTTTATTTCGAATACTGTTGAAGGTAATTATCTAAATTCAGAAGAAGGACAGAACGATATTGCCCGTGCCATCGCAGATGCGATTGTCAGCTACAAAAGAGAATATTTCGGAGCTGATGCAACCGATAATTACAATGAAAGACCCAGCCAAACAACCCCTGCGGCGGCCGTAAACGAAAATGTGGCCCCAGTGGTTGAAAAACCAGTAGTGAAAGAAGAGGCGCCTGCCATCGTTTTTAAAGTGCAACTAATGACCAGTAAGAAGAAATTAGAATTGCAATCCAGCAATTTCAAAGGGCTCGAAGGGATTACAGTGGTTGCCGACGGGAAGTATTTCAAATATATGTTTGGCGCCGCCGCTACTTTCGAGGAAGCCCAAAAACTGTTGGCGGAAGCGAAATCCAAAGGATATGATTCGGCTTATTTGATAGCATTGAAAAATGGTCAGTTGATTACCGTACAAGAGGCCATCAAATAATTATTAACTTCAAGTTTAATATATTTACATTAAATTTGTCCAAACTTTATATATTTTGAAACTAACACGAGAATTAAAAACAGGCATTTTTGCGCTAACGACTATTGTTTTATTTATCTGGGGGTACAGTTTCCTGAAAGGGAAAGATCTTTTGGATAAATACCGAACTTTTTATGTGCAATACGACAATGTCGAAGGCCTATCGCCCTCTGCTTCGGTCACCATCAACGGATTGGTTGTGGGTAAAGTAACTAAGATTTCGTTGAATAAAGAAACGGGGAAACTAATGGTGCGCTTGCAACTCAAAACCGATTTTCCTATTTCGAAAACCAGTACTGCAGTAATCTATAAACCCGGATTTATCGACGGGAAACAAATTGCCATCCATCCTAATCTTGCGGACAAATCCGAGTGTGCCGAAGGTCAAATTTTAGTAGGGACTTCCGAATTGGACTTAACCGAAGCATTAAAACAGCAATTGGTTCCGCTTCAAGCAAAGTTCGAAAAAGTAATGCTTAATGCTGATAATTTATTGACAGGAATCAACAATGTTTTAGATGCTCAAGGACAACAAGACCTCAAGAAAAGTTTAGCCGAATTGAGTCAAACCATGCAGCAATTCCACAAAGCATCTTCCAGTGTCAATGCGATGCTCGATGACAATAAGGTTCAGATCAATGGCGTGGTGACTAATCTAAATAAAGTTTCGTCGGATTTTTCTAAAATATCCGATTCGCTTCAAAAAGCCGATTTGGGAAAAACGGCTAAAAACTTGCAAAAAACCCTAGAAAATCTAGACAAAATTATGGCCGATATTCAATCTGGTAAAGGCTCGATGGGAAAATTAGTTAAAGACGAAGCCCTCTACAATAATCTGGAAAAAACATCCAAAGAATTAGAATTATTGCTAGAAGATGTTCGACTTCATCCAACGCGTTATGTAAATGTTTCCGTTTTTGGAAAGAAAAACAAACCTTATGTAGCACCTGTAAAAGATACTATTTCAAAATAATAAAGTGATAATTATGGGGTATTTAAGTTCAATTTTATTTGCCATTCTGCTAGCCGTTGGATTTGGTTATTTTTATTTGAATATAAAAAAAATCATCCGAAACATCAATCTTGGTCAAGAAGTTGATCGAAAGGACAATCCCCAAGCCCGATGGAAAAACATGGCGATGATTGCCCTCGGACAATCAAAAATGGTCAAAAGACCCATTTCTGGAATATTGCACATTATTGTGTATGCCGGGTTTATCATCATCAATATCGAATTGCTTGAAATAATTATCGATGGATTATTTGGAACCCACAGAATTTTTGCCTTTTTGGGGACTTTTTACGATGTATTGATTGGGTCATTCGAAATCTTAGCCGGACTTGTTTTGCTAGCGGTATTTGCTTTTTGGACAAGAAGAAATATCATCCGTTTGAAGCGATTTGCCAGCAAAGATTTAAATGGTTTTCCTAAGAACGACGCCAATTATATCCTGTATTTCGAAGTCGTTTTGATGTCGTTATTTTTATTGATGAACGCTTCCGACTTGCATTTGCAAAACATTCCGGGAGGCTTTTCACATTATATCACAGCTGGAAGTTATCCGATAAGCCAGTTCATTGCGCCATTATTCAACGGTGTTTCTAGTGAATTGGTGATGGTACTCAACGAACTATTTTGGTGGTTGCACATCATTGGCATTCTCATTTTTATGAACTATTTGTACTATTCAAAACACCTTCATATTCTGCTAGCGTTCCCCAATACCTATTTCGCCGATTTGAACGCAAAAGGAAAATTCAATAATTTAGAGTCGGTCACCAATGAAGTGAAACTGATGATGGATCCCAATGCCGACCCTTATGCCGCTCCACCCGCAAATGAAAACGCAGTTCCCAGCAAGTTTGGCGCAAGCGATATTCAGGATTTGAACTGGGTGCAATTATTGAATGCCTATACCTGCACCGAATGTGGGCGTTGCACTTCATCCTGTCCTGCTAATCTGACCGGAAAGCAATTATCGCCTCGTAAAATTATGATGGACACCAGAGACCGAATCGAGGAAGTAGGCAAAAATATCGATGCCAACAATGGCGTTTTCGTTCCCGATAACAAATCATTACTCAACGATTACATCACCGCCGAAGAATTATGGGCCTGTACATCCTGCAATGCTTGCGTCGAAGAATGTCCCGTAAACATCAATCCATTGTCGATTATTGTCGATTTGCGTCGCTATCTCGTAATGGAACAAAGCGCGGCGCCAATGTCGTTGAACGCGATGATGAGCAATATAGAAAACAATGGAGCACCTTGGCAATACAATCAGCAAGACCGATTGAATTGGAAGAATGAATAGCATAATTTGGGCGTGACCCTCCGTAAAAACTGCGGGTCGGGCTGTACGTTCCCGCTTTTTTTCTTTATCAATTGCCACGGGTTTGAACCCGTGGCAATTGATAAAGAAAAAAGAGCTCCACTTCCATCCCTCACGCGGATACAGGAAAAAACAAATAAATTGATAAAACAAAACGGTTTCAGATGACAGTTTTTTAAACTTTAAACACTTAAACCTTTAAACTTTTTTATATGTCAGAAGTATTAATAGTACCTACAATGGCCGAAATGCTTTCACAAGGCAAACAACCTGAAGTATTGTTTTGGGTAGGTTGCGCAGGAAGTTTCGATGATAGAGCCAAAAAAATCACCAAAGCATTTGTCCGCATTTTGAATCGCGCCAACGTTTCTTTTGCAGTGCTAGGAACTGAAGAAAGTTGTTCTGGTGATCCAGCCAAACGAGCAGGAAACGAATTTTTGTTCCAAATGCAGGCTATGACCAATATTGAGGTTTTGAACGCCTACGAAATAAAAAAAATCGTAACTGCTTGTCCACATTGCTTCAATACCTTGAAAAATGAATACCCAGAATTGGGCGGAAAATACGAAGTTTTACATCATACCGAATTCTTAAAATCCCTACTCGACGATGGACGATTGACCATCGAAGGCGGACAATTCAAAGGAAAACGAATTACATTTCACGATCCTTGTTATTTAGGAAGAGCCAATAATATTTATGAAGCGCCTCGCGATTTAATTCAAAAACTCGACGCCGAATTGGTCGAAATGAAGCGTTCCCGAGCCAACGGATTATGTTGTGGTGCCGGTGGAGCTCAAATGTTCAAAGATGCTGAACCCGGAAACAAAGAAATCAACATCGAGAGAACCGAAGATGCGCTTGAAACCAAACCCGATATCATCGCGGCCGGCTGTCCGTTTTGCAACACGATGATGACCGACGGTATCAAAAACAAAGAAAAAGAAGGCGAAGTAAAAGTTATAGACATCGCCGAATTGATTGCAAACGCAATGGATTTGTAATATAACCCGCAACTTATAACCCGCAACCTAATAACTCATAACTCCAATGCTTATACCTTTCGAAAATTTACCATTAGAATCCAAAATCTGGATTTACCAATCCAACAGAAAATTCTCGGATGCTGAATTCGCTGAAATTGAAGCGGAAGTACACTCTTTTCTGGAACAATGGGAAGCACATAGTGTTAGTCTTGAAACAGGATATCAGCTCAAATACAATCGTTTTATCATTATTGCCGTCAATCAGGAGGTGCAAGCCGCTACCGGTTGTTCCATCGATAAATCGGTGCAATTCATTCAAAAATTGGAACAAAAGTACCAAGTCGATTTACTCGATAAAATGAATGTTACTTTCAAAAACGGCGAACACATTGCGCACAAATCCTTGATCGATTTTAAAAAAATGGCCAAAGAAAAAGCAGTGACCGAAAATACCATTGTGTTCAACAACCTCGTTAATACCATCGAAGAATATAACGATTCTTGGGAAGTTCCGGCTATGGATAGTTGGCACAGTCGTTTTTTCTAAAACCTAAGTGTATGAAATCTATATTGGCCCGAATGGGATGCAGTGTTATGTTGCTCTTTTTGCTGACCGATTGTGCCAGTAAAAAGTCAAAAATTCCATTCGAAAAACCGGAAATAACCGAAAATGAAGAAATCTACATTCCGCATTTAAAATCGGAGCGAAAAAACTTCTTCAAAGAGTCCGAGGCTGAAAAAAAATGGGTAGATAGTGTGTACCAAACGATGTCGTTAGACGAAAAATTGGGGCAGCTTTTTATGATTTCGGCCTATTCGAATAAGGATTCTGTACACGTTAATTCAGTCGAAAAATTAATTGTCGAGCA
Organism: Flavobacterium nackdongense; assembly: GCF_004355225.1. Classification (NCBI taxonomy): domain Bacteria; kingdom Pseudomonadati; phylum Bacteroidota; class Flavobacteriia; order Flavobacteriales; family Flavobacteriaceae; genus Flavobacterium; species Flavobacterium nackdongense. The sequence continues at coordinate 3,857,025 of NZ_CP037933.1, forward strand.
CAAAGTAGGAGGAGTAATTTTCTTTCAAGGCGGTCCTGTTCGTCAGGCCAATTTGAGCAACAGTTTCCAATCCAAATCCAAAATCCCCTTATTTATTGCAATCGATGCCGAATGGGGGTTGAGTATGCGCCTCGATTCTACTTTTGTACATCCTTGGAATATGACTTTGGGTGCCGTTCAGAATTTGATTCTGATAGAAAAAGTAGGGGAGAGTATGGGCAAAGAAAGCAAGAGAATGGGCGTACATTTTAACTTTGCTCCCGTTTTAGACATCAATACCAATCCCAAAAATCCGGTTATAGGATTTCGATCTTTTGGCGAAAGCAAGGTTAATGTCAGTGATAGAGCTATTGCTTTGATGAAAGGAGTTCAAAATCAAGGTGTTTTTTCTACAGGAAAACATTTTCCCGGTCACGGCAATACGGCTGTCGATTCGCACAAAGCCTTACCACTGGTAGATTATTCAAAAGAACATATCGATTTAGTCGAGTTGTATCCTTACAAACGACTATTCGATGAGGGTTTGGTTTCTGTGATGGTAGGGCATTTGAATATTCCTAGTTTAGAACCAAGACCCAATTATCCTACCTCCATTTCCAAAAGTATCGTAACCGAATTACTGCAGAATGAAATGCAATTTGATGGGCTCATTTTTACTGATGCACTTAATATGAAAGGCGTTAGTACTTACAGAGAAAACACTGATATTCCTTCAACGCCTGGGGATATTGACTTGAAAGCTTTTCTGGCAGGGAATGATATTTTGTTATGTTCTGATACTGTTCCATTTTCAATAGCGAAAATGCGTTCGGCCTATTTGACCAATGTGATTTCAGAGGAACGCTTGGTGTATTCTGTAAAAAAGATTTTACGCTACAAATTCAAAGCGGGTTTGCCTCAATTCAAACCCATCGATACTTCGAATTTAGTACAAGATATCAACCCTTCGTCGAACAAAGCCTTGCATTATCAATTGTTTGAAAATGCAATTACCGTTTTAGAAAACAAAGAAAGTATTCTTCCAATAAAGAATTTGCAAAACAATAGAATTGCCTATGTGAAATTAGGTGATGCTCCAAACTCTGAATTTGTTGCTCATTTAAAAAAATATACCGAAATCACAGAAGTCGCCAGCCAAAATATGGATAGTTTAAATCAAAAATTGAAAGATTTCGATACGGTTATTGTTGGTTTTCATAAATCGGATCGAGCTTTTAGAAATCAGGATTTTACCGAAACAGAGTCGCTTTGGTTGCAACAAATTGCCAAAAAAAACAAAGTGATTTTGGATGTTTTTGCAAAACCCTATTCACTCTTGCCCATATCCAATTATGACGATATTGAAGGATTAGTGGTTTCCTACCAAAATTCGGATGTTGCTCAAATCGTTTCGGCTGAATTAATTTTTGGTGCCATCGAAGCCAAAGGGAAATTGCCCGTTTCTGTCAATACTCATTACAAAGTTAATGATGGTTTACCCACCGAAAAACTGAATCGTTTGGGCTTTACTGCTCCCGAAAATGTTGGGATGAGTCCATTGAAATTGCAAGAAATTGAGCAAATAGTCAATAAAGCGATCGAGGAAAAAATTGCACCCGGAATTGTGGTTTTGGTAGCTAGAAAAGGGAAGGTGGTTTATCAGAAAGCCTTTGGATATCAAACCTACGACAAGCTAAAAATGGTTGCCACCACCGATTTGTATGATGTGGCTTCGTTGACCAAAATGATTGCTACGCTACCCAATTTGATGCAACAGTACGATAAGGGAAAGGTGAATTTGGCAACTACTTTGGCAACAATGCTTCCTCTATTTAAAGATTCGAATAAAGCCAGCATCAATTTCAAAGATTTGCTATTGCATAATGCACAGCTGATTCCTTATATTCCGTATTATAAAAACACGCTTGATAGTTCTGGAAAACCTTTAGAAAAATATTACAGCAAAACTTCTGCCCCAAACTTTTCGAAGCAAGTGGCCGATAGTATGTTCATTCGGAATGATTTTCACGACACGATTATGAAAATTATGGTGGATAGCAAATTATTGCCCGAAAAAAAATACAAATACAGCGATCTGACCTTTATGATTTTGAAAGAATATCTGGAAAAATCAACGGCAAAAAAACTAGATGTTTTGGTGCAAGATCAGTTTTTCCGATCGCTTGGAATGAATTATTCGCTATTTAATCCTTTACAAAAAAAGAATAAATCGGATATTGCTCCTACTGAAATAGACAATTATTTCAGGCACCAAACTTTGCAAGGCTATGTTCACGATCAAGGAGCTGCTATCGAAGGCGGGGTGCAAGGACACGCCGGATTGTTTTCTAATGCGATGGACATTGCCAAAATGATGCAATTGTATTTGCAAAAAGGGAATTATGGTGGTATTCAATATTTTTCATCGCAAACATTTGACGATTTCAACAGTTGTTATTTGTGTGCCGAAGGAAATGTTCGTGGCTTAGGTTTTAATAAGCCTCGCGGAATAGACAATCCCGCTTCAAAATCGGCTTCGGACCGTAGTTTTGGTCATACCGGATTTACGGGAACTATGACTTGGGCAGACCCCGTTACCGAGACTGTGTATGTTTTTCTCTCGAATAGAACTTATCCTGAAGTAGTTGAAAATAAATTGGCCAAAGGCAAAATCCGAGAACAGATTCAAGAAATTATTTACGAAGCTATCGAAAAGTAACTTTGAAATTTATATTCATTTTTCAGAAATTCATTTCTATTTTCCCTAAATTCGTTTCATCAAAATACAGATATGAAAATAGCAATCGTATGTTATCCAACCTTTGGCGGAAGTGGCGTTGTAGCTACTGAGTTGGGTTTAGAATTGGCGCGACGGGGTCACGAAATTCATTTTATTACCTACAGTCAACCCGTTCGATTGGCGTTGCTCAGTACCAATGTGCATTATCATGAGGTAAATGTTCCTGAATATCCCTTGTTCCATTTTCAACCGTATGAACTGGCTTTGTCGAGCAAATTAGTCGATATGGTGAAGTTGTACAAAATCGAATTACTGCACGTACATTATGCCATTCCGCACGCTTATGCTGGTTATATGGCCAAGCAAATGCTCAAAGATGAAGGGATCAATTTGCCGATGATTACTACTTTGCACGGAACTGATATCACTTTGGTAGGCAATCATCCTTTCTATAAAACTGCGGTTACATTTAGTATCAATAAATCAGATTTTGTGACTTCGGTGTCCGAAAGTCTCAAAGCGGATACGCTGAAGTTATTCAAAATTAAAAATGAAATTCAGGTGATTCCGAATTTTATCGAATTGGATAAGCACGAAGTCGAAGCCGTGACTTCTTGCCGTCGCTCGGTGATGGCTGACGAAAATGAACGAATTATTACGCACATCAGTAATTTCAGAAAAGTGAAACGAATACCCGATGTGATTCAAATATTTTATAAAATTCAGCAGCAGATTCCGGCCAAATTGATGATGGTAGGCGATGGTCCCGAAAAAGAAAAAGCGGAATATTTATGCCAAGAATTAGGCATTTTAGACAAAGTTATTTTCTTTGGTAACAGCAATGAAATTGACAAAATATTGAGTTATACCGATTTGTTTTTGTTGCCCTCTGAAACCGAGAGTTTCGGTCTTGCAGCTCTCGAAGCAATGGCTTGGAGCGTTCCTGTCATTTCGAGTAATTCTGGTGGTTTACCCGAAGTGAATTTTGATGGGGTTTCAGGATATTTGAGTGATAAGGGAAATGTTGATGAAATGGCCGAAAACGCCTTGAAAATTTTGAAAGACACAGCTACTTTAAATAAATTCAAAGAAAATGCGTTAGCAGTAGCAAAGCAATTTGACATCGAAAACATTCTGCCTTTGTACGAAGAACTCTATCATAAAGCGATATATAAATTTTCATGAAAAAAGTAATCTTATTATTGGTTAGTTTATTCCTGTTTTCTTGCGGTGCTACCTCTACAAAAACAGCAGGGACGAATGCCTTGTACGAACTGATAACCCAACAAGCCGATGGCGGCGCGAGTATTCGTTTTTTCGAAATATTAAGTACAGAAAATGAAATTGCCATGTTGCTAAATGACGAGAAATTAAAAGAAAAAATTAAACCCAGCGACATTCAAAATGCTAATTTTATTGTTTTGAATCTGGGCGAAAAAGCAACTGGCGGATCTAAAATAGGGATTGAAAGTGCGGTGGAAACAGATAAAAATATCATTATTACGATAAAAGAAACAGAAACGAAATCAGGTTCAACTGCGGCGCAAGAAATTACCACTCCATTCAGCGTGGTAAAAATTAATTCTAAAAAAGAAATTATCATTAAATAGCAAAGATTTTTGGGAAATTTTCGAAAACCTTTTGTAGGGTTACTATAATTTTATATTATAAATAAAGTTAAAATATTCTGATTATCAAAAGGTTGAGAATTGATTTTTAAATCTTCATCCTTTAAAGTTTTGAACATTGAACTAAAATATTATATTTGTTCAAAACTAATTATAATGGCAGGAAATAGCTACGGAACCCTATACAGAATAACAACATTTGGCGAATCACACGGCGAAGCTTTAGGTGGAATAATTGACGGATGTCCTTCAGGAATTGCATTGGATTTTGATGCCATTCAATTTGAAATGTCAAGAAGAAAGCCAGGCCAATCTACAATTGTAACGCAACGTAAGGAACCAGATGATGTGCAATTTTTATCTGGAATTTTTGAAGGAAAAACTACAGGAACTCCCATCGGATTTATAATCCCGAATACCAATCAAAAATCAGACGATTATTCCCATATCAAAGACAATTACCGCCCTAGCCATGCCGATTATGTCTACGAAAAAAAATATGGCGTTCGTGATTACCGCGGCGGTGGGCGAAGTTCAGCTCGCGAAACTGCCAGTAGAGTAGTGGCGGGAGCTATTGCGAAACAAATGTTGTCAGATATAAAAATCAATGCTTACGTTTCATCGGTGGGGCCACTATTTTTAGAAAAACCATACCAAGATTTAGACTTTTCAAAAATAGAGAGTAATCCGGTACGTTGTCCAGATGAAAAAATGGCTGCCGAAATGGAGGAATACATTCGGGTAATCAAAAAGCAAGGCGACACGGTCGGTGGTACCGTAACTTGTGTGATTCAAAATGTTCCCATTGGTCTGGGCGAGCCTGTTTTCGATAAGTTACACGCTGAATTGGGCAAAGCTATGCTTTCAATTAATGCTGTAAAAGGATTCGAATTTGGCAGTGGATTTTGTGGTGCGAAGATGAAAGGAAGTGAACACAATGATTTATATAATCCTGACGGAACCACTAGAACCAATCTTTCGGGTGGTATTCAAGGCGGAATTAGCAACGGAATGGACATTTATTTTCGAGTGGCATTCAAACCGGTTGCCACAATTATGCAAAAACAAGAATCGCTCGACAATACGGGAAATATTACTGAAATGACCGGCAAAGGAAGACACGATCCTTGTGTCGTTCCGCGTGCTGTTCCTATCGTCGAAGCCATGGCAGCGATTGTTCTTGCCGATTTCTATTTGATTAACAAAACGTATTAATGTTGGAAGCGGGAAGTTAGAAGTGGGAACAGTAGTAGATAAAAATTCCAATCTTGATAACCAAAACTCGCAACCCGCAACCCACAACCCACAACCCACAACAGGAAAGCTGCAACTCGAAAAATTAAAAAAATGACTGAAACCAAAAAACCATCCTTCTTAGGAAACTTAACTGTCCAAATTGTTATTGCTATGCTTTTGGGCGCATTTTTGGGAATTTATATTCACAACAATTACGATGCGACCTTTGCCAAGGAGTTTAGTGACAAGATCAAAATATTAGCGACCGTTTTTATCCGTTTGGTGCAAATGATTATTGCCCTTTTGGTATTCAGTACTTTGGTGCCGGGTATCGCAAAATTAGGCGATGTTAAAACGGTTGGAAGAGTGGGCGGAAAAGCCTTGGCTTGGTTTTTTAGTGCTTCTTTTATTTCTCTATTAATCGGTTTATTTTGGGTCAATATATTAGAACCTGGGGTAGGACTCAATCTCTCCAACATCGATTTATCCACGGCTGCCGAAGTGACAGGAAATACAAAAAGTTTTTCTGCACAAAACTTCATCGAGCACATTATACCCAAAAGTATCGTTGAAGCAATGGCTAATAATGAAATTATTCAAATTGTAATTTTCTCCATCTTTTTCGGCTTAGCGGCTGCTTCAATTGGGAATTATGCAAAGCCTGTGACCAATTTTATAGAAGTGTTATCTCATATCGTTCTGAAAATGGTGAATTATGTGATGAAATTTGCTCCAATGGGCGTTTTTGGTGCTATTGCAGGCGTTTTTGCTATAAAAGATTTGAATGATTTAGTTTTTACTTATATCAAATTTTTCGGATCCTTTTTGGTTGGGATTTCAACTTTATGGGTTTTTCTTCTAGCAATAGGCTTTTTATTTCTGGGAAAAAGAATGAAATCCTTATTGAATCATATTGTTAGTCCGCTTATAATTGCGTTTAGCACCACAAGTAGCGAAGCAGTTTTCCCTAAACTTACCGAGGAATTGGAGCGTTTTGGCATCAAAGACAAAATTGTTTCGTTTATGTTGCCTTTGGGTTATTCGTTCAATTTAGATGGCAGTATGATGTATATGACTTTTGCCAGTATGTTCATTGCTCAAGCCTATGGAATCCATCTGGATGTCGGCACCCAAATGACGATGTTATTGGTTTTGATGCTGACCAGCAAAGGAATTGCAGGGGTTCCCAGAGCTAGTTTGGTAATAGTAGCTGCCACTTGCGGAATGTTTAAGATCCCCATCGAGGGAATCGCTTTGATTCTGCCAATCGATCATTTTTGCGACATGTTTAGAAGCGCGACGAATGTTTTAGGTAATGCCTTGGCCACTTCGGTGGTTGGAAAATGGGAAGGTGAAGATTCCGGTTCCGAATAAATTTTAATCGAAAGTAAAGAATAGCAACCCGTTTCGAATACCGAGCGGGTTTTTTATTAGGGTATGCAGCCATTGATTCCTATTTTTATTCATTATAGTTTAGGGAATAACTTATAAAAACCTCATTTTATATCGTTTAAATTTAAAATTTAAGTGTATATTTGAAATGATTATTTTCAAATATGCAAAAAATTCGCTTTGTCTTACTACTTTTTGGACTGCTGATTTCTTTCAGTAATTCTATTGGCGCGCAAACCCAACTGCCCACAAAAGCAGCCATTCGGCAAAAGGCTAAACTGGCTTTAAAATATTTGAATTCTGAAAAATTTGAAAAATCCCTAGAATCGGCCAGACTTAGTTTAAAATACGCCACAGTACAAAAAGACGATTATTATATTGCAGCTTCATACAATATTATAGGTGCCAATTATGATGAACTATCAGAATATGATAAAGCCATTTATTTTTATAAAAAAGGATTAACATATGCCAATAAAGTTACGAATGATACCATCAAAAATTATATAAACAATAATTTAGGCAATGTGTATTGCTTTGAAAAAAAAGAGTACGAAAAGGGTATCAAATTCTATAAAAAATCACTGGAATATAGTGAGAAAGCGGCTGATACCAGTCAAATTGTTTTTACTAAACTCAATATAGCTTGGGCGTACTTCGATATTGGCCAATTTGAAAATGGGGCTCCCTATTTGTACTACATCAATAAATACCACTCGAAATTTGGTGATAAATCAACCTTGCTCGTATTGAATATGCTAAATGGTATGTACAATCGGGATAAAGGAGCCTATCAAAAAGCCGAATCTTATTTTTTGAAAGCCATCGAACTAGGCAAGATATCCGGAGAAAAAAATGATCTGGCTTTTGCTCACCAAGAATACTCTTTGCTTTTATTGAAAATGGAAAACTATAAAGCTGCCTACGAACATTTGGCAATATACAATACCATTACAGCGGAAATTTACAATGAAGAATTACTCAGAAAAGCGCATATAGCTGGGATTAATCTGGAATTGGATGAATACAAACGGGCTATTGATCAAATCGAAGATGAAAAGAATTTGCAAGCACAAAGTTTAAAACAATCCCGAATCATAGTGGTTCTATTTATTGCGGTTTTTTTAGTTCTTCTGATGCTGTTGTATTCACTTTTTAAGAATTACAATTTCAAGAAAAAAGCGAATCACGAGCTGACTATCGCCAACGAAGAATTGATGATTGCCAAAGATAATGCAGAGAAAGCTTCGCAAGCCAAGACACAATTTGTATCGACTATAAGTCACGAGTTACGAACGCCTCTTTATGGAGTAATAGGAATCACGAATTTGTTGTTGGATGAACATCGCGAATTGGCGGAAAGTCCTCATTTGCATTCACTCAAATTTTCTGCCCGATATCTGTTATCGTTAGTAAACGATATTCTTCAAATCAATAAAATTGAAGAAAACAAAATTGTTCTCGAAAGCTTAACTTTCAATATTTCAGATGAAATCAATTTGGTTAAAAATGCGCTTTCATTTATTGCACAAAGTCATAACGATATCATCACTGTTGAGGTTGACAAAGCCATTCCAGAGTATTTGATCGGGGATAAATTGCGTCTGGCCCAAGTATTGATGAATTTAATTAGCAATGCCTTAAAGTTTACAAAAAACGGAGAAGTAGTTGTGCGTGCCAATTTGATTAAAGTAGAGAACTCCGCTCATCATATAGAATTTCAAATTGCCGATAATGGAGTGGGGATCGATGCTGCCGATCAAGAAAAGATATTTGATAAATTTGTTCAAATAGGTCGCAATGAAAATGATTATCAGGGAACCGGCCTAGGATTAGCCATTGTAAAAAGATTACTAGATCTTTTCAAAAGTGAAATTACGCTCGAAAGTCAAGTAGGTGTTGGCACCACTTTTATTTTTACCATAGCCTTCGACCATAATCCCGATAAGACAATTGAAATTATTAATAATATAAAAGTTGATTTAAGTACTGGACAAATTTTTAAGATATTGGTTGTCGAGGATAATAAAATCAATCAGACTATCATTAAGAAAATAATCGAAAAAAACCATTGTAGTTGCTGTATTGTTGACGATGGATATCAAGCACTGGCTATTCTTGAAAAGGATGTTTTCGATGTTATTTTGATGGACATCAATATGCCATTAATCAGTGGTTTCGAGACTACCCGAAAAATTCGTTACAAGGGAATTCAAACTCCTATTATCGCTTTGACTGCTTTTGCTAAGGACGAAATAACCGAGGAAGCGATCGAGGCGGGAATGAATGATATCATGATAAAACCTTTTGAGCCCATAAAATTATTTCAGGTGATAAATGATCAGATAAAAAAACAAAAAAACGCCGTCTATTGACAGCGTTTTTTTATACATTAGACTGAAGTGAAATTCCTATTTTATAGGAATAGATTTTAGCGTTCTTTTTTGAATACCCTCTTTTTTGCCAACCACTACATGTAGAATACCATCTTTATAGGTAGCTTCAATTTTGTTTTCATCTATAGTTTCAGGCAAGCTAAAAGTTCTGCTAAAAGTTTGATAATTAAATTCTCTGCGGATGTAGTTTTCTTTCTTATTAACTTCTTCTTTTTTATCCTCTTTTTCAGAAGAAATCATCAAAATATCATTGTCGATTTCTACTTTGAAGTCTTCTCTTTTCATTCCGGGAGCGGCTAATTCAACTTCAATTTTAGTATCGGTTTCTTTCAAATTTACAGAAGGCAAATTACTTCCCAAAGCTGCAAAATTTCTGTCGGTCCAATCAAATAAATCTTTTGTTATAAAATCATCAAAAAAATTATGGATTGATTTGTTTTCTAATGACGGAAATAATCCGTCTTTTTTAACTAAAGTTTTCATAATACTACATATTTAATTGTTCTCATTTTTACATATTAAAGTTAGTTAATATTTGAATACATTATTTTCGTGATAACAAAAAATTAACGATTAAAACACTGTAAATAAGAAGATTAGTAATAAATATTTGTAAAAAAAAAACACCTTCAAGTAGATGTATTGAAGGTGTGTTAGTAGGATTAAAAAAGGAACTAATACCAGCGTTTTTTGTTTTGTTTCGAAATATTTGATTTTCTGGATTTGTGCGCACCACCGCTACGATTCGAGTTTTTCTGCGCAGCTGTTGGAGCCGTTTCTGGATTTCCAGAATGCCAAGGATAAGGATGATCACTAATTATTTTGACCTCGACTTTGATGAGTTTTTGAATGTCCTTCCAATATTGATGTTCGTCTTTGCCACAAAAAGAGATGGCTATTCCTTCGTTTCCAGCTCGACCCGTTCTCCCAATTCGATGAACGTAAGTTTCGGGAATATTGGGCAAGTCAAAATTGATGACATAAGGCAATTGATCGATATCGATACCTCGAGCTGCAATATCGGTGGCTACCAAAACGCCCACTTCTTTGTTTTTGAAGGCATCTAAAACCCGTTGTCGCGCATTTTGTGATTTATCGCCGTGAATGGCTTCGGCAGGAATATCTTTTTTGCGCAAGGCTTTCACCACATTATCAGCTCCGTGTTTGGTTCTCGAAAAAACCAGAACATCCGATAAATTTTGATTTTTTATCAAATGATACAGTAGGTTTCTTTTTTCGGTTTTTTCGACAAAATAAACGTGTTGTTCCACATTTTCGGCAGTAGAGGAAACAGGAGAAACTTCCACTTTTTCAGGATCTTTCAAAAACATTTCGGCCAATTCGCGAATGGCGATGGGCATCGTTGCCGAAAAAAGCAAGGTTTGTCTGTTTTTTGGCGTAAGCTTTACGATTTTCTTGACATCGTTTATAAATCCCATATCGAGCATTTGGTCGGCTTCGTCAAGGACTAAAGTATGCAGATGGTCTAAAGTTATAAAACCTTGTTTGTGCAAATCGAGTAATCTTCCGGGTGTCGCAATCAAAATATCGACCCCTTTGCGAAGCGCATCTACTTGTGGCACTTGTGAAACTCCTCCAAAAATGGTGAGTTGAACTAGATTAGTATACTTGCCGTAAGTGTCGAAACTTTGTCCAATCTGAACCGCTAATTCACGTGTTGGAGTGACAATGAGCGCACGTATTTCTTTGGCTTTTTTCGATGAACCAACAATCCGATGCAATTGATGGATGATTGGAATGGCAAATGCTGCTGTTTTTCCGGTGCCCGTTTGTGCGCAACCTATTAAATCTCTACCCGCTAGGACGAGCGGAATAGCTTGCTCCTGAATGGGAGTTGGGTTGGTGTAGCCTTCTTCAAATACAGCTCTTTGAATACTTTTGGACAATGATAAATCTTCGAATAACATAGTTTTGGATTTAAATCTCTAGTAATTTTTGTCTAGAAACTTTTGCAAAGATAGGTTTATTATTTTTGATGGTAGTTTACTCCTTATTAGTGCAAGGTATTCGCTTTTAAAACAGAAAAAAAGAAGCCACGAATTTCACGAATAAACACGAATTTTGATGTCCTTAAATTACACAAATTCATTTTAAATATAGAGAAAATTAGTGCTATTTTGTTTTTATTCTTTTTGAATTAGTGCTAATTCGTGAAATTCGTGGCTAAAAATTTTTAAAAGCGAATGCCGTGTTTTTAGCGCAGGTTCATTTGCTAAACAATATGTTTTGGAGGTAACAAGCTGTTTTTAGATTTTATAAAATCAGTAACCAAATAGCCTATGAGTTTCCCGATGAGATGATTGTTTTTGTCATAACATAAATCGGGTGCACCTTCGCAAATATGGAGGTAAGCTGCATTTTTATTCATACCAAAGAAAGTAACAAATTGCCGTAATTCTTCAATCGAAAAGCCGCTTAAAGTCATCGCGCTACTGGCAATATTCGGAATAGCATCTAAATCAATTTCAACACCGAAAAAATCATTTTTAATAAATTCTAAGGACTGAATAAGTTCAGAGTTGAAATTCTTTTCTTTGCGAATATTGATACTATCGTAGGTATTGAAACGGACTCGGTCATCTATTTTTTTGAGTATATCGAGGACGTTTTTTGAAGTGTAATTTTCGTGCAAACCAAAAATGAAATATTTTTTCAGAAAACCTTCTTCATAGGCATAAGAAAAACCGTTTCCGCTGTGTCGTCCTTCAAGAATTCTAAAGTCAGAATGGGCATCAAAATTAATAGCGTTGATGGATTTTCCTTTGGCAAGTGCGGTTCCTTTGATATTTCCGTACGAATTATTGTGTCCGCCTCCAATGATAATGGGCGTTTTCCCTGATTTTACAATGTTGAAAATGATATGAGAAACCTCTTTGTCGATTTTCTCCACCAATTGATTTAGTTTGGATCGATCATCAATATCGTGGAAATTTAAATGTTCCACTTCTTTCATTTCTTCGCTTACGTTCAGTTTGCCTAAAACTAATATTTGGTTGCCTTTGCAAAACCGATTGTGTTGTATATTGGCAATACTAGCAATGGTGCATTCCCAAGCGGACGCAGCTCCGGGCCTACCGAAATTGGCTCTTACGCCAATGTCCTCTGGGATGCCAAATAATACAAATTTTGCTTCGCAAGTCGATAGGAAAATCTTGGGATCAACTCCTTTGGGAATGGTCAGCATCTTTTCCCCGAATTTTATTTCGCCAGAGCGGTGGTTGGTTACTTTTGCAAGATCATTTATCGTAAATGGGATCAGTTTTTCCATATCAAAATATAATTCCCAAATATAATATAAATGTTTAGAATTCGTTATTTAAGTCATATAATATTAGTAAATTTGTATAAAATAAACACAAGAAATAATGGAAGATCAACAAAACAATTCGCACACCAGTTTGAAAATAATTATAGGAGTTTTAGCATTCCTTTTAATTGGAAGTTTAGCCTATATTTATAAAATATCGACCGAAGCGAAACAAGTTCAAACTGTATTGACAACGACTCTAACTGAAAAAGAATCAGTTATGAAAGATTTGCAAGAATTAAAAGCAACCTATGATGCTGCTATTGCAGAAAACACTTCACTTTCCGAAGAATTAGTCAAAGAAAGAGACAAAGTAGTTCAATTGATGAATGATGTAGAAAAATCGAAAGGTGATGCATCAAAATACAGAAGTCAATACCTAAAATTAGAAAGCAATATGAAGTCTTTGATGGCTGAAAATGAAGGTTTGAAAAAGCAAAACAAAACTTTAACAAATCAACGTGACAGTACTGTGGTAGTTTTGGGTGAAGCCAAAAAATACAATGAAGTATTGGTGGGTCAAAACGAAGATTTATCAAAAACAGTAGAAAAAGGTTCGAAATTGACCGTTTTAAACATGCAAACTGCAGCCTATAAACTAAGAAGTTCCGGAAAACAAATCGAAACTGAAAAAGCCAGTAGAGCAGATGTCCTTAAAATTAGCTTTACCATCGCTGAAAATCAAATTGCAAAATCAGGTGATAAAGAATATTATGTTCAAGTTATCGATAGCAAAAGCAATGTTCTTGGCGAAAAACAAACCGTAAGTTTTGGAGATAAATCATTGACTTACAGTTTTATTTCTAAAGTGAAATACGAAAACAAAACGGTAAATGTATCGGAAGATTTACCTGGAAAAGATTTTGCAAAAGGAACTTATTTTGTGAATGTATTCGACAAAAATGAATTGGTTTCTAAAACAAGTTTTACATTGAAATAATAGTTTCAAGAGTTTTAAAGAAAAGAGGAGCAGCGATGTTCCTCTTTTTTTATGCCAAAACTTTTCCTTCTATAAATACCGCATCAATCAAATTACTGCCAAAAGCATACGGCAATTGATAAAAAGACGAAACTGGTTGGGTGAGGATAAGATTGGCTTTTTTGCCAATTGTGATGCTTCCGTGAGTTTCTGAAATTCCCATGGCATAGGCTCCGTTTATAGTAGCAGCATTGATGGCTTCTTCGGGAGTCATTTTCATCTTAATACAGGCAGTAGAAACTACAAAATTCATATTGCCCGATGGAGTAGATCCAGGATTAAAATCACTGGCCAATGCAATGGGCAAACCTTTTGAAATCATTTCACGTGCTGGAGTATATGGAATTCCTAAAAAATAAGAGCACGAAGGCAAAGCAACGGGCATTGTTTCCGTGTTTATTAAAGATTCAATATCTTCAGGATTCATAACTTCAAGATGATCGACCGAAAGGGCTTTGTATTTAATTCCAGCTTGGATCCCGCCAATAGAGTTGAATTGATTCACATGAATTTTAGGTCGTAAACCGAAACGGATTCCGGCTTCCATAATTTGTTCGGTTTCGGCTACGGTAAAATAGCCGCTTTCGCAAAAAACATCTATAAAGTCTGCCAATTTCTTTAGGGCAATTTCAGGAAGCATTTTGTCGATTATTAAATCGATGTATTCTTTTCGATTGGACTTATATTCTATTGGAAAAGCGTGTGCGCCAAGAAAGGTGGCTTTTATGGTTATGGGATATTCTTTTGACAATCTTCCGATAACGCGAAGCATTTTCAACTCTCCCTCGACAGTCAGACTATAACCTGATTTTATTTCGACTGCACCAGTTCCTAACCGCATTATCTCTTCAAGACGAAGTTTGGATTGGTTGTAAAGTTCATCTTCCGATGTTTCGTTGAGTTTTTGGGCTGAATTCAGAATTCCACCACCGCGATTGGCAATTTCTTCATAAGAAAGTCCATTGATTCTATCCACAAATTCCTGCTCCCGATTACCGGCATAGACAATGTGAGTATGCGAGTCGCACCAAGCGGGCAAAACCATTTTTCCATCGGCATCGATACATTTTTCGGGATTGATATCTTCGGGCAAATCATCCATTACGCCAAAATCGGAAATGCTATCATTTTCGATAATCAAATAAGCATTTTTGATTGTGGGCAGAACCGCCATATCCTCACCAGAAACTTTCAATATCGAAGCATCTCGAACTTGAAGCAATTCCTTGATGTTGATGATTAGCGTTTTCATTTTGTTGAAAATTATAGTAAAGTCCTCTAAGCGAACCAAAATTTTGAAATATTTTTTTAAACCATAAACAAATTAAGATAGTTAAGTTTTTTGACTTAATGAACCTTAATTTCTTAATGGTTTCAATGAAAAAAGACCTTATTTTTAAATACTTATAAAGTTTTATAAGCTGACCAGTAGCGACAATTGAATAAAATTATTCCGAAACTTTGATTTCAAACATTTTGTCCCAATTTTTACCAGTTACAAAAATGGTTTTGGTTTTTGGGTTGTAAGCGATTCCGTTGAGAACCTCTGCTTCAGGATTTTTAACAAATTTTCTCAAACCTGACATATCCAAAACCCCTTCAACAGCTCCGTTTAAAGGGTTAACCACTGCAATGGCATCTTTTTGCCAAACGTTAGTGTAAATTTTGCCATTAATCCATTCCAGTTCATTGATACTCGGAATTTTGGAACCACCTATATAAACATTCACGTAATCTATCATTTTTTGAGTTGCAGGATCCATTCTCCAAATTTTCTCGGTCTTGTCGGTTTGGTAAATGTATTTTCCGTCATTGGTCATTCCCCAACCTTCGATATCTTTGTCGTAAGTAAAAGTTTTTTCTAACTTCCAAGTATCAGCGTTATAAACAAAACCTGTTTTATCTTGATAAGTCAATTGGTAGATTTTATTGTTGATAATTGTAATTCCTTCGCCAAAATATTTTGAATCTAAATCAACTTGCTTGAACACTTTCCCAGTTTTATAATCGTATTTTCTCAAATAGGATTTGCCGTTAAGTCCTGTACTTTCATACAAAGTGTCTTCATAAAACTCCAAACCTTCAGTAAAAGAACCGATATCGTGAGGATAAGTATTTACAATGGTATATTTTAATGCTTTAGGTTGCACATTCGAAACCACTTCAATTCGTGTTGTAGCTACTGAATTTTCGCCTTCAAAATAAACTATCGCTTTTAGGTTTTGATAGCCTAATCGTTGGTTTTTTAATTCGAAATTTATTTTTTCAATTCCTTTTTTAGTTTCGATTTTTGTGTCATTGACAAAGTATTCAATACTGTCAATAGCTTTTGCATTTGGGTTTAAAATCCCCAATTCTATAGCTTCCTGTGGTTGATATTGAGCAGCAAATTTCGAATTATCGAAAGTAAAAATAGAATTTTCACCTTTTTTTGTACCTCCACAATTGGTCAAAGTTATTCCTAATAAAATGATAAATAGGAAGTTGTAATTTTTCATAAATTGAATTTTTGTTGATGCAATATACAACGATATTTTTATAGCTGCAAAGTCCTTGCAAAAATATAAAAAGATTGTATATTTGCAGCCGGCAAGTCCTACACGACCAGCTCCTGCAGAATCCCCCAGGATGGGAACATAGCAAGGGTACGTGGTTGAGCGGTGCGATGTAGGTCGCTTGCCTTTTTTTTGTCATTGTGAGGTACAAAGCACCCGAGCAACGCGAACGGAGTTTTTACGAATCTTTTTCTATCATTTATCACGTTTTTTGGCGTGATTTTTTTATTTTTACGCAATGGAGGTAGTAGGTGATGAGTTAAAAGTTAAAAATGGATTTGCTTAAAACCCACAACCAATACGAGATTCGCGACTCAAAACTCAAAACCCACAACTCATAACCCATAACAATGAATAAAGTAGTTTTGATCACAGGAGGTTCTTCGGGAATTGGGAAGTCTATTGGTGAATTTTTGCACCACAAGGGTTTTGAAGTCTACGGAACGAGCCGAAATCCCGAACGAGTTTTGAATTCAGTTTTCCCCTTAGTGGCCTTAGATGTTCGAAATGTCGATTCCATTCAGGCGGCTGTTGCCAAAATTATTGCTACCTCAGGACGATTAGATATTGTAATTAATAATGCTGGTGTTGGAATTACTGGTCCTTTGGAAGAAATTCCAACGGCAGAAATCAAGAATAATTTCGAGACTAACTTTTTTGGTCCCATCGAAGTGATGAAGGCGGTTTTGCCACAAATGCGTTCTCAAAAATCAGGATTGATTATCAATATCACCTCCATCGCGGGTTATATGGGTTTGCCGTATCGAAGTGTGTATTCGGCATCAAAAGGAGCACTGGAATTAATCACCGAAGCCGTGCGAATGGAGGTCAAATCGATGGGAATCCAACTTACAAATATAGCTCCAGGCGATTTTGCCACGAATATTGCTTCGGGACGTTTTCATGCGCCTTTGCTCAAAAATTCTGCCTACGAAATTCCGTATGGAAACACGCTCAAATTGATGGACGAACACGTAGATAGCGGCAGTAATCCGAATGAAATGGCAGAAGCAGTGTATCAAATTATTCAAAATCCCAGTCCACGAATTCATTACAAAGTTGGCGCTTTTATGCAGAAATTCTCCATTGTATTGAAACGAATTTTGCCCGATAAAATGTATGAAAAAATGTTGATGAATCATTTTAATTTGTAATTTGCGTCGGTATTAAGTAGTATATAAATAAAAGTAAAATCTAAATATTTATGAGGAAACTTACATTATCGCTGGCGTTTCTATTCTCTAGTTTTCTAATCCAAGCTCAAATTGCAAAAATTGTAACCAGAGTAGACGAAGCAGGCGATGTAGCCAGTTTCGAATTGGATTGTACGGTTAAATTTCCAACTTTAGCCAAAGGATTAAAATACAACATCACCCGCCACGAGTTTAAAGGACCAGAGCTGAAAAATACCTATCACTTAATGTTGGTTATGGATGGTTTTTTTACTTCAACTTTGAATGAAGTGATGACGATTTCGATTGTTTTTAGCGATGGATCAAAAGTTTCTGAAATAGAAACGATAGAAAGCGATGGCTACTTTGATGGAGCTTGCACCATCAATATGAAAAGCCCGCCTGAGTTATCGCTGAAACATTACTTAAAAAAGGTCGTCGTCAATACAGGAAAAAAAGAAGTTGTGTATGAAGTATCCGCGCAAAAAAGCAAGGAATACCGAAAAAATATTGAGAACATTGTCAATGCAAAATAATGGACCACTTTTTAGCGCTGCGCTAACCTTTTTAAAATCAAACATAAACCCGCTAAATGCAAAATTTAGCGGGTTTTTATATTTTGATGGTTCTGTTTAATTCGGGAACTTTTCTGGAATAACATGGATGATATTATTTGTAGGGTTTAATTGCAAAACCTACGAAATTATAAAGTAAGCTAATATGAAAGATATTTTTAAGGTTTGAATTTTTGATATCAAAAAATATCATTCCAGCTTCTAGAGAAAAGTTTCCATTTCCTAATGGATGACCATCATTAGTACTAAAGTTAAAAAACATATAATTTACTCCAATATGGCAAAATTTATTGGCTTTTATTATTTCTTGTACGTCAGTTGTTGATGTTGAAGTATCACACCATAAAGACCCGCCTACATAAAAATTGATCATAGAAGGTATTTTATAATAGTCAGATCCCGGTTCTTTTTTTGTTTTTTTACTTAAGTAAATCGGATAATATGCATATACAGGAGCGTACGAAGTAATATCTATTCTCTCTTGAATCTCAAAAAACTCGATGGCTTTAGTACCGAAACCCAATCCTCCTAGTTTTTGAAACCCAATAGCAAAAGGTAATAAGGAGGATGAAATCAAGCCGCTATATTGGGTTTGTGTATTTGTACCATCCGAGTTAAGATAAGCTCCACCACCACCAATTTCCGCCAAAGAAACTTTGTACCATCTTTTATAATTTGATGATTGCTGTTGTAAGCTACTATCAATGGCAGTATTGTTTTCAATATTTTGTTGAGCAGACGAAAATAAAGCTAAAAATAAAGCGCTTATAAGGATAATCGTTTTCATAGCATCAGTTATTAATACTATTGAAATTTTGTCAAATTTTGGCAGGCAATATATTTACGATAATTGACAATAACTCAAAATTTGACTCCATTAAAGATACAAAATAATCTTTTGATTTTTAGTGGTTTATCTTTTTTTTTAATTTCTGAAAAGAGATAAAATTAGGTTGGGTTTTAATCAAAAAAAGAATAGTTAAGTAAAAGACTGTTTTTGAAAAAAGCAATGATTTTTTAGCTTTCAAATCTGCTGAATATGATAATTATCATTTTAATTGCAATAGACAAGTCGTAACTTTGAGAATAATAAAATTATGGCATTAGATTCATCTAAAAATTTATTGATATGGCAAAAGTACAAGGAGCAATAGTCGTAAATACTCAAGTTTGTAAAGGCTGTGAAGTCTGTATTCCTGTTTGTCAAGAAAATGTGATTGCAATGTCAAATGACGTGAATAGAAAAGGCTATCATTATGCCTATATGAAAAACCCCGAAGCCTGCAATGGCTGCACCAATTGTGGAACTGTATGCCCTGACAGAGCCATTACGGTTTATAGAGTAAAAGTCGCAACTTAACCAAATTATACCCTTTAAAAATGTCGGAATTAAAATTGATGAAAGGAAACGAAGCCTTGGCAGAAGCCGCAATTAGAGCCGGAGTCGATGCTTATTTTGGTTATCCGATTACGCCGCAAACCGAAATTATTGAATATTTGATGAACGAACGTCCTGAAAACAGAACAGGAATGGTCGTGCTTCAGGCTGAAAGCGAAGTCGCAGCCATTAATATGGTGTACGGCGCAGCAAGTACGGGTAAAAAGGCATTGACATCTTCATCGAGTCCTGGAATTTCTTTGAAATTGGAGGGAATATCGTATTTGGCTGGAGCCGAATTGCCTGCCGTTATCGTAAATGTAGTTCGTGGTGGACCCGGTTTGGGAACCATTCAGCCTTCACAAGCCGATTATTTTCAATCCGTTAAAGGAGGAGGACACGGCGATTACAAACTCTATGTTTTAGCCCCAGCATCCGTTCAGGAAATGGCCGATTTTGTTGAAGATGCTTTCGATATTGCCTTTAAATATCGCGCACCGGTTTTAATTCTTTCCGACGGATTAATTGGTCAAATGATGGAAAAAGTAATTCTTAAAGACCAAAAACCAAGATGGACCGATGCGGAATTAATCGAAAAGAACGGCGATTGGGCAGTGACGGGTAAGAAAGGAAGAGAACGCAATATCATTACCTCACTCGATTTGCAATCCGAGAAAATGGAAGCTCGAGTGCATCGATTGCAAAAGAAATACGAGCAAATGGAAAAAGAGGATTTGCGTTTCGAAAAAATCAATTGCGACGATGCAGACTATTTGGTGGTAGCTTACGGTTCTAGTGCTCGAATTTCGCAAAAAGCGGTTGAATTAGCCAGAGCCAAAGGTATAAAACTAGGCTTATTGCGACCCATAACCTTATTCCCTTTTCCGCAACAGGAATTATTCGAATTAGCCAATCAAGTCAAAGGAATTTTAAGCGTGGAATTGAATACGGGGCAAATGGTAGAAGACGTTCGTCTTGCCGTTGAACACAAAGTGCCCGTAGAACACTTCGGGAGAACCGGCGGAATTATTCACACGCCAGAGGAAATTGTAGCCGCTTTAGAACAAAAAATAATCAACAATGGAAGTTTTAGACATCATAAAACCAGAGAATCAAGTCTTCTGTAAATCACAGTTAATGACTGGAAATGCTTTGTCGTATTGTCCGGGTTGTGGTCACGGAACGGCCAATAATTTAATTATGGAAGTCATTGATGAAATGGGTATTTCAGAGGATACTATTGGTGTGGCACCCGTTGGTTGTTCTGTATTGGCTTATGATTTTATGAATATCGATATGACCCAAGCCGCTCACGGACGCGCTCCTGCGGTGGCAACAGCCATCGTCAGAACTTGGCCCGAGAAATATGTTTTTACCTATCAAGGCGATGGCGATTTAGCCGCTATTGGTACTGCCGAAACGATTCACGCTTGCAACAGAGGCGAAAATATGGTTATCTTTTTTATCAATAATGGTATTTACGGAATGACCGGCGGTCAAATGGCGCCAACCACTTTAGAAGGAATGAAATCGTCGACTTCGCCTTACGGGAGAGAAATCGCGACGATGGGATCGCCTTTGAAAATTACGGAATTAATTGCCAATCTTCCCGGCGTGTATTCGGTAAGTCGTCACGCGCTTCATACGCATAAGCACGTTCGAAAGGCTAGAATTGCCATTAAACAAGCATTCGAAAATACTAGATTAAAAAAAGGACTATCGTTTATTGAAATTCTTTCCAATTGCAATTCGGGTTGGAAAATGACGCCGAATGAAGCCAATGAATGGATGGTCGAGAATATGTTTCCATACTTTCCGCTTGGGGATATAAAAGTGGCTGGAAAACTTAAAGTATAAATCATGACTGAAGAAATAATTATTGCAGGTTTTGGTGGGCAAGGTGTGCTTTCAATGGGCAAAATATTGGCCTATTCTGGAATTATGCAAGACCAAGAAGTGAGTTGGTTGCCTTCGTATGGTCCCGAAATGCGCGGTGGAACAGCCAATGTTACCGTGATTTTGAGTGACGAAAGAATCAGTTCTCCGTATTTGAAAATAGTAGATACCGCCATTATTTTGAACCAACAATCGATGGATAAATTTGAGGCATCGGTGAAACCAGGAGGCTATTTAATTTACGATCCAAACGGCATTACGCATCATCCCACGAGAACCGATATCCAAATTTTTCAGATAGAAGGCACCAAACTAGCCGCTGAAATGGGAAATAAAAAAATCTTCAATATGGTCATTTTGGGCGGTTTTTTAAAAGAAAAACCAGTAATAAAAATAGAAAATGTGATTGAAGGCTTGAAAAAATCCATCTCAGAGCGCTATCACCATTTGATTCCTTTAAATCTTGAAGCCATAACAAAGGGCATGAAAAACATTGTCCCTTATAAAGTGGTAGCCGTTGCTATGCAACCTTAAAAAAGTATTAAAAATCATTTTGAATTAGTAAGCATTGATTTTTTATAATAGACCTATGAGCCTTTTTGCAGGCTTATAGGTTTTTTTGTTGGATTTTTTGTGATCAACAAAAGCCAAGTGTTAATGGGCTCAAATAGTGACATCAAGACTATTTTATATTATAAATTGACAGTTTTGTATCTTTATTTTTTCTATAAATGCGCTATTTTTACTGCCTTCAATACTAATTATTCCATGATGATTTTCAAAAAACTGTTCCTTGCTTTTGTATGGTTTACTTTTTCAGTAATGGCTTGGTCACAAAATGCGGATACAAAAAACACTTTTTATTCACTTTCAGGAAGGGTTGAACTTCTCGACCAAAATAAAGTGATTTTGATTGGCCCTGCGTCTTCCGTTTCGTTTGAGTTCCAGGGAAATTCTTGTTCCATTGCTTTGCAAAGTCTAGTCGATCACCAAAATTATGTTGCTCTTGTGCTCGATGGCAAATACATCGGACGAATCCGTATCGAAAAAGGGGAAGCGAAATCCTTTCCAATTGTAGTTTCCGAAAAGAAAAAAACACACCATCTCTCGATTTATAAAGCGACCGAAGCGACCAACGGTGGGGTTTTATTTTCAGGAACAATAGCCAAAATTATAGAAAGCTCAGTTCCAAAATCCAAAAAGAAAATCGAGCTTATTGGTGATTCGATCACGAGTGGTTTTGGAAACGACGACTCCACCATTCCTTGTGGAACAGGTGATTGGTACGATCAACACAACGCTTATTGGGCTTATGGTCCGGTACTTTCTAGAGCCTTGGACCTCGATTTTGTGCTGAGTTCAGTTTCAGGTTATGGCATGTATCGCAATTGGAACGATGAGCATATCGAAGAACCGATCATCCCCGATGTATATGAAAATTTATACCTCAATACAGACGGTTTACAACCGTATGATTTTAAATTTCAACCCGATTTAGTAAGCATTTGTGTAGGAACCAACGACCTTTCAGACGGCGACGGAAAAAAAACGAGATTGCCATTCAACGAAGAAAAATTCATTTCAAATTATATTAATTTCATAAAAACTGTTTACAAACACGCCCCCAATACTCGCATTGTTTTGCTCAACAGCCCAATGGTTTCGGGCGATAAAAATGTAACTTTTGTAAATTGTTTGAAAAAAGTCATTCAAGCATTCGAAAAGGATACGGCTCATAAAAAAATTGAATTATTCGAATTCCAACCTATGGTTCCAAAAGGTTGCGGCTATCATCCCAATATTGCCGATGATAAAGTGATGGCCGACCAATTAATTCCTTATTTTAAACAACTTTTAAATGAAAAATAATCTAATTGCATTTATACTTTTTCTGGTATTTTCAAATATGGCTTTCGCCAATGTGACGCTGCCGAATCTGCTTTCGGATAATATGGTTTTGCAACGCAATGCCGAAGTAAACCTTTGGGGTTGGGCGAATCCGCAGGAAGAAGTCGTGATTACGCCAAGTTGGAACAATCAAACGTATATAATCAAAGCCAGTAATCAGGCGATATGGCAAATTAAGATTCCCACACCAAAGGAAGGCGGACCATTCAGCATTTCGATAAAAGGCTACAACGAAATTGTGTTGAAAAACATTTTAGTTGGCGAAGTTTGGATTTGTTCCGGTCAATCTAATATGGAAATGAACGCCAGTTGGGGAATCGAAAATGGGGATGAAGTGGTCAAAAATGCTACAAATCCCAACATCCGATTTTTTACCGTGCCTAAATTGACAGCTACAACTCCTCAAAATAATTTACCTGGAAATTGGACAGAATGCGTCCCAGAAACAATGAAAAATTTCAGTGCAGTGGGTTATTTTTTTGCCAAACGATTGCAAGACGATTTGAAAAATGTGCCTATCGGTTTAATTTCTTCCAATTGGGGCGGAACTCCAGCCGAGATTTGGATGCCCGAAGAAGTCATTCAAAACGACACCATTTTAATTGAAGCCGCCAAAACTAGAAAAGAAGAAAGTTATGGTCCAAACCAACCCGGACGCGCTTTCAATGCAATGATTTATCCTTTGGTACAATTCAAAATTGCAGGCGTGATTTGGTATCAAGGCGAAAGTAATGTGGGTTCGACAGTTTATGACAAAACATTTTCGGCACTCATTACCTCTTGGAGAAAAGGCTGGCAATATGATTTTCCATTTTATTATGTGCAAATTGCTCCTTACAAATACGGTGAAAATCATTTTGGTGGCGCCATCATTCGTGATGCTCAGCGGAAAGTGTTGCGAGAAGTTCCCAATACTGGCATGGCTTTAACAACAGATATTTCGCCCATTGATGACATTCACCCCAAAGACAAGAAATCGGTAGGAACTCGTTTGGCAAATTTGGCTTTGACCAAAACTTATAAAACCAATACTGCATTGGTCAATGGCCCACTTTATAATGCGATAAAAATCGAGAAAAACAAAGTGGTAGTTTCTTTCGATTTTGCCGAGGGTTTATATTTCAAAGACAATAAAGCGGATTTGTTTGAAATTACTGGAGCAGACGGTATATTTTATGAAGCGAAGGCAACAATCAAAAAAAATAATGTTATTTTACAATCGGATAAAGTGAAATTGCCCGTAAAGGTGCGTTATGCTTGGAAGAACACCGATCAGTCAACTCTTTTTAATAAAGCGAATTTGCCTGCTTCCACATTCATTACTGAATAATTAAATAAATTTTACAAAAACGAAATCAACTTACACTTATGACTGCTAAAAATTTAATTTTCTCTGGACTTTTTTGTCTCCTCTCGTTTGGCGTGACCCAGGCCCAAAACAAATCCCATTTGGATAAATCAAAACCTACCGAAGAACGCATCGATTTGTTGATGAAACAAATGACACTCGAAGAAAAAGTAGGGCAAATGAACCAATACAACGGTTTTTGGGAAGTAACTGGCCCAGCACCTAAAGGAGGAAATGCCGAATTGAAATACAAACATTTGCGTGATGGTTGGGTAGGTTCGATGCTTTCGGTTCGCGGTGTCAAACAAGTGCGAGCCGTTCAGAAGATTGCCGTCGAGGAAACCCGATTGGGAATTCCATTGATTATTGGTTTCGATGTGATTCACGGATATAAAACTTTGAGTCCAATTCCGTTGGCAGAAGCCGCGAGTTGGGATATGGAAGCCATCAAAAAATCAGCACAAATTGCTGCAGATGAAGCATCGGCATCGGGAATCAATTGGACTTTTGCTCCAATGGTCGATATTTTTAGGGATGCCCGTTGGGGTAGAGTGATGGAAGGTGCTGGTGAAGACCCTTTTCTAGGAAGTAAAATTGCAACAGCCCGAGTACAAGGTTTTCAAGGAGATACAAAGGCAGATTTAGCCAAAGTAAATACCATTGCAGCCTGTGCCAAACATTTTGCTGCCTACGGTTTTGCCGAAGCGGGAAGAGATTACAACACCGTCGATATGAGCAATTCGACCTTGTACAATATCGTTTTACCACCATTTCAGGCGGCGGAGGAAGCGGGTATTCGGACGTTTATGAATTCCTTTAACATTCTGAATGGAATTCCTGCAACAGGCAGTAGCTTTTTGCAAAGAGATATTCTAAAAGGCAAATGGAAATTTGACGGATATGTAGTGACCGATTGGGGTTCTATCAAAGAAATGGTTACTCACGGCTATGCCAAAGATAGCGCAGAAGCGACTGAAAAGGCCGTAAAAGCGGGCTCGGATATGGATATGGAATCGTATAATTATGTCAACGATTTAGTAAAATTGGTCAAGGAAGGCAAAGTGAATGAGTCTTTGATTGACGATGCCGCTCGTAGAATTCTCCGCGTAAAATTTGAATTGGGCTTATTTGACAATCCTTACAAATACTGTGATGAGGCTAGAGAAAAAGCAGTTATTGGTAGCAAAGCCAACAACGATGGGGTTTTGGATATGGCGAAAAAATCGATTGTTTTGTTGAAAAACGACAAGAATTTACTTCCCCTAAAAAAATCAGGACAAAAAATTGCCTTGATTGGCGCTTTGGCCAATGACAAAAGTAGTCCATTAGGAAGCTGGAGATTGGCTGCCGAAGACAACTCCGCTGTTTCTGTTTTAGAAGGAATGCAACAATACAAAGACAATACATTGACCTTTGAAAAAGGCCCTGAATTACTGCTCCAAAAAGCAACTTTTCTTTTTGAAGTAGCTTATAATACCACTGATAAAAGCGGTTTTGATGCGGCCAAAAAAGCAGCGGCCAATGCTGATGTGGTGGTTATGGTTTTAGGTGAAAATGGGTATCAATCTGGAGAATCTCGAAGCAGAACTAATTTGGATTTACCAGGTTTGCAACAAGAATTATTGGAGGAAATTTATAAAGTAAATCCAAATATTGTTTTGGTTTTAAACAACGGAAGACCACTTGCTTTGCCTTGGGCAGCCAAAAATATCCCTGCCATTGTTGAAGCTTGGCAACTGGGAACCCAAACCGGAAATGCCGTGGCTCAAGTGTTGTACGGCGATTATAATCCGAGTGGAAAATTACCCATGTCTTTCCCAAGAAACGTTGGGCAATGCCCAATTTATTACAATAATTACAGTACCGGAAGACCCATTATGACCGATAATAACGTATTTTGGTCCCATTATATGGACGTAGAAAACACCCCACAATTTCCTTTCGGATTTGGATTGAGTTATACGACTTTCGATTATAAAAATTTGAAAATCAACAAAGCGGCTTTCGCCAAAGGAGAAGCCGTTAAAGTTTCGGTTGAGGTGACCAATTCCGGTAATTATGACGGAAAAGAAGTGGTTCAATTGTACATTCACGATGTTGCTGCCAGTTTGGCTCGACCTGTAAAAGAATTGAAAGGTTTCGAATTAATCGCATTGAAAAAAGGTGAAACCAAAACGGTCACTCTGACTTTGACCGAAAAAGAACTTGGTTTCTATGACAATGAAGGAAATTATTTAGTAGAACCGGGCACTTTCAAAATTAGGGTAGGAGGAAGCTCTGACAAAGGTTTGGAAAGTAGTTTTGAGTTGAAATAAAAAAAAGAAACACGAATTAGCACTAATTAATTGGTAAAAATTCCTGAAATTCGTGTTTTATATTTAATTCTAATACATTAAAAAAATGGAATACAATAGATGCGGAAAAAGTGGTTTGAAATTGCCACAAATTTCCTTAGGATTATGGCATAATTTCGGTTCGGTAGATTCATTCGAAAATGCCGAAAGTATTGCCAAAATGGCTTTCGATAAAGGCATCACTCATTTTGATTTGGCCAATAATTACGGTCCGATTCCGGGTTCTGCCGAAACAAATTTTGGTAAAATCCTCAAAAATAATTTTCAAGGAAACCTACGGGATGAAATCGTGATTTCGACCAAAGCAGGATATGGAATGTGGGCAGGACCTTATGGTGATTGGGGTTCACGCAAATATTTATTGTCAAGTTTGGATCAAAGTTTAAAACGAATGGATTTGAACTATGTGGATATTTTCTATTCACATCGTTTTGACCCAGAAACACCTTTGGAAGAAACAATGTCGGCTTTGGATTATGCCGTTCGAAGTGGGAAAGCCTTGTACGCAGGAATATCCAATTATCCTCCGGAACAAACTGCCGAAGCCGCTGCTATTTTGAAAAAATTGGGAACACCTTGTTTGATTCATCAAGTGAAATATTCGATGTTTGTTCGCACGCCCGAAGAAGGTTTGCTGGATGTTTTGGAAGAAAAAGGAATTGGTTGCATCGCCTTTTCGCCTTTGGCCCAAGGACTTTTGACCGACAGATACCTGAAAGGAATTCCCGAAAATTCGAGAGCTTCTAATCCGAATGGTTTTTTAAAAGCAGAAGATATTACGGAAGAAAAAATAAAGGTAATCGTTGCCTTGAACGACATCGCTCAAAGCAGAAACCAATCTTTAGCCCAAATGGCGTTGGCTTGGTTACTCAAAGACAATAGAATTACCTCGGTTTTGATTGGTGCGAGTTCGGTGGGACAATTGCAAAACAATATTGATGCGTTGGAGAATATCGATTTTACCAAAGCGGAGTTGGATAAGATTGAAGGGATTTTGGCATTCGTGTAGTAAGAAATGTTGTAATAAGTAAACTGTCTGCTAATTAAAACTATTCTTTTACTAGAAGCAAAATGAAGAAATTAATAATATTATATATTGTCTTTTTGTTTCCGATTTTCTTGTTTGCACAAAGTAAAATCACAAAGTCAACTCTTAGGAAAATCATTAGAGAAAGCAAAGTTGAATTGCAAGACGGCAAATTTACTTTGCCTTCCAATAAAGCTTGGGTATTTAATAATGCTGATAGTTTATATTTTAAGCAAGACACATTAACTGCTTTTTTATATAAATCATTAAAGCATAAAAGTTTGTGCGAGTCGATTGATTGGACTTTTTACCGCAAAAAATCTTTTATTCGGGGAAGTGAATCCAACTGTAAAGAGCCTCCATCAAGAAAAGTAACTAAATATCCGGAAGACTATTTTACAATCGCAATCTATCCAGTTGAAAATGAAACCATGATTGATGTTTTGCGATATGATAAAATGATTGTAGAATCCTTTATTATTTTGAATATTAAGGAAAACAATGAGTATACAAAAATCAAACTAATAAGACGATTTAAAGTTTAGCTTGACCTTTAAACATATATTAATTTAACTCGTTGGGTGAAATTATTAAATTTTTAGAAATAGTAAAATTGAAACGCATAGAATCATAGAAAAAAGAGTTGGATAGCCCAGTTCTTGGGTTCACATAGCTATGATTTACTAAAATCAAGCGGAGCGTCTTAATAAAATTAATAAAAAACTATGATTCTATGTGTTTAAAAAAAATTAAATTGAATTACACCCAACGGGTTAATTTATTCTGTTTCTGTTTCTTTTTTCTTTTGTTGCCGGATGTGCTAGACATTATAATTAAAAAAGGAGCAAATTCAAACTTGCTCCCTTTTTTATAATTTTACTTCAACTCCAAATTATACTTTTTAACAATATCCAAAGTCGATTTATCCGAAGAAAAAACACTGTTCAATCCTTGTGGTTCTTGCGGTGGGTCAGTGGTTAATGGATCTCCGGGTTTCCATTTTCCGTCTGGGGTAACTGCTTTTCCTTCGCCACCAAATCCCCAAAAATTAGCCGCTTGCAACACACCATTATTTTTGTGACTTTCTAAAACTCTATTGAAGATATAATTGTAAAAAACATCTCGATTGGCAACTGATGAACTTGAAACTAAACTTTCGTTTTCTCTTGGCAAACCAAATTCTTCTATGATGATGGGTCTTTTTAGATTTTGTGCCACTTTGATGTGAGCATCAATATATTTTCCCGCATTTTTTAATGTGGTGGGCAAAGTTTTTTCTGCCTCGTCGGCTTTGAACCAATTCCAGTTTTTAGGCCAAATGTGCATTGTCAAATAATCGATATTCGGATTTTGATGCGTTCTTTCAAAAATTTCTATCTTGTCATTCGAACTGTTCAATCCTTCAGAACCTGTAGAAATCAAATGATTTTTGTCTAAACTATCCATCAAATTGACAATATTATTCAACCAAGTCGTGAATTTCGCTTCGTTTTCCTCTGTAAAAAGTCGGGGTTCGTTGCCCACTTGCCAAGCCATAATGGTGTTATCTTCGGTATATTTTTTTTTGGTATAGGCATTTGTTCGGATCATAATAAATTTGACGTGATTGTTCAAAGCCTCCATACAGGGTTCGCAACTATGAAATTTTTCGGTGTACGACATATACTGCGGCCATGTATTTGGTGGGATTGCAGGCACTGGAATTGGACCTTTTCCATTCCATTCCAAATATTGCGACATTCCGCCCGACCATTCCCAGTTGTTGGTCAGAAATAAAACGGCGTACATCTTGCGTTTGCCCATTTCTGCCATCAAGAAATCTAAACCATCGAGTAAATCTTGGTCGTATTTTCCTTGCTCGTATTGCAAAGCGGGACGAACAGTGTAATCGTATTTTCCGCCGTCGCCACCTACTAAAATTCGCAAATTATCGATGCCGTTTTTTTGCATTAAATCAAGTTCGCGCAACAATCTTTTTCGGTCACCCACTTTCTTCGAAGCCAATAAACTTCCGTACCAATAATTGGTTCCAATGTAAGAATAGGGTTGGTCTCCTTTGAAGAATTGTGTTCCTTTGACTGTGATTCTGGGTTGCTGTTTTTGCGCTTGACAAGAAAAATTCCCCAAACTAAAAATAGCTAAAACTAGTAGTAGTGCTGATTTTTTCATAATTATTATTTTTTCAAATAGCTGATTCAGTATTAGAATTTCACTTCTAATTTGCTACCATTATATTTCACTTTTTGGCCTTCATTTGCATTTGAAATCAAATTGAATGTTGAGTTTTTATTTTTGCCAATGAAGACAATATTGAAAACTCTGTTTTTTTGCATTCCATCAAAACTTCCTTTTCGGTCGGCAATTGTCAATGTTTTTGAAGCTTCGTTATATTGGAATTCTATGTTCGAAAACTTTCCTTTTTCGTAATTGTAATTGGTGTTTTCATCTTCGTATAAACTAAAAGAAGCGTCTTTTCCAGTATAAACATAAATGGTAAAAGGTTCCGAAGATTTCTGAGAAGTGTATTCAATATTCGGGCCACAAGGCAGAATAGAACCTTCTTTTACAAAGAGTGGAATTTGTTCGTATTTTGCTTCGGCAGTAATGGTTTGTCCACCTTCTAGGAATTCGCTGGTGTAAAAATTATACCAACCGTTGGTGTTCGGTAAATACAATTCACGACTGCGTTTTTTGTATTCAGTAACTGGATTGACAAGTATTGCTGGACCAAACATAAACTGATTGGCAATGTTTAATACTTTCTTATCAGAGCTAAAATCCATTGGAAGTCCACGCATCATCGTGTAATCGTTATGATAGGTTTGTCCAATCAAGGAATAAATATAAGGCATCATTCGATAACGCAATTTGTTGTAAAACAAAATGCTTTTGTAAGCCGGATGATCTTCGGGCGCAATGTTGTAAATTTCTCTATACGGAAATTGACCGTGCGCTCTGAATAGGGGACAAAAAACACCATATTGATACCAACGAGCGTTTAATTCTCTCCATTCTTCAAGCGTTTCTCCAGTGGCATTTTCGTAACGAGTTTCTACAGAAAACCCTCCAATATCACTTGTCCAATAAGGTAATCCTGACATTGTAAAGTTTAAACCAGCCGGAATTTGGTTGTTCAAATCTTCCCATCTCGAACCAATATCGCCACTCCAAGTAGCAGCAGCATAACGTTGCAAACCTGCAAAACCAGAACGAGTCAGCATAAAGATTCTTTTGTTGGGATCGACACTGCGTTGACCTTCGTAAATTCCTTTAGCATTCATTAAGGAGAAGGCATTATAGTTGATTTCTGCTGCGCCAAGAAAGGTGTTTCCAATCATTTCTTTTCGAACTTCGGGTGGCATATTGCTGTGAACATCGGGTTCCGAAGCGTCCATCCACCAAGCATCGATGCCGGTTGTGTAAATATTTTTGTTGATTAATTTCCAAAATTCTTTTCGAGCGTCGGGATTGAAAGGATCGTAAATGGCGTTGTTGAAACCCAACCAGTCTTTACGATTTTCGGCTACGTTTCTTTTTAAAATATAGCCTTTGGCTTCAAGATCTTTGTAGTTTTGGGTGTCTTCATAAAATTTTGCCCAAACCGAAATCATTAATTTGGTATTGTATTTTTCGTGAAGCGTTTTCATCATTCCTTTTGGGTCTGGAAAACGTTCTGGGTCAAATTCTTGGCTTCCCCATTGGCCTTCTCTCCAATATCTCCAATCGAGTACAATATTGTCTAAGCCAATTTTTCTTTTACGGAATTCGGCAACGGTGTTTAGTATTTCGTCTTGTGTTTTGTAGCGTTCACGACTTTGCCAAAATCCCATTGACCATTTGGGCATCATAGTCGCTTTTCCCGTAAGGGTTCTATAACCGCTTATTACGTCGTCTATATTTTTTCCAGAGACAAAGAAATAATCTATTTTTTGACCCGCTTCTGACTCAAAAGCGAATTCGTTTTTTTGTACTTCGGTTAATGGTTTTGACCAATTAAAACATATAAATGATTCATTTCCCAATGGATCCCACTCAATTTTTAGTTTGTGTTTTGTGCCTTTTTCAAGATGGATTCGAATCAATTCGTTGGTGGCATTCCAACCTTGTCTCCATCTTGCTGCTACTAGTTTATCGTCGATATACACATTGGTGTAGCCTGATGACCAAAGATTGAATTGGTGTTCGCCTGAAAAATCGGTTTCAAAAGCACCTTCCCATTTTACGGTAGTGTTTTCTAAAATAATTCCTTCTGGAAGGTGTTTTAATGAAGGGATATAACTGTAATCGATAAACGACTCTGGGCGAGAAAGTACTTTTTTAGGGTCTTTTTTGTTGGTGTACGTTGCCGTCAACCAGCCTTTGTCTCCTTTATCTGAATACAATCTTAGGGTAGAAATTTTCTCAAAATCTCGAGTATCAACTGACTTGGTAAGCGAGTTATTATCCCATAAAATTCCATAATTTTTGCTCGATACCAAGAAAGGAATGGCGACTTCGGTATTGTATTGTGACAATAAAACTTTGGTTCCTTTGTAATTGAAAACCCCGTTTTGGTGTTGACCCAATCCGTACAAAGCTTCGTCTGTTTCGCTCGTAAAAGATTGTTTTACGATGTAGGATTGTTTGCCGTCTAATGTGGTTCCAGTAATCGTTTTTCCGCCACCTTTGGTTTCTTTTAAAAGTGTTTTTCCGGCAGCGTCTTTAAATAGTATTTCGCCTGTTTCTATCGAAACGGTAGCTTTCAAATTGGCTGTTGAAAGGGTTACATTTTCATTAGAGCTGATTACTTCAAAAGGTGTTGCAGTTGGTTTTAAATCAACGAGCATCAAACTTTTTGTAGTATCAAAAGTAGTCGTTGGGCTAGCCGTAATATGCAAGATCGAATTGGAAACTACTTGTATTCTCACAACAGCGGCATCATTTCGTTGTGGTTTTTTGATCTTAATTTCTATTCCATCGCTTAGTTTTGTTACATTTTCTTGAGCAGCTGCTTGGAAAAATATGAGAATGACAAATAAAAACAGGTAGTATTGTTTCAGGTTTTTCATTTTGTTTTTATAATAATATTAAAAGGAAATTAATTCTCGGTTCGACGTATCAATTCGATGCAAACTCTAGTATTGTGATACGGACATTTCCAGAAACCGGCTTTGTCTTTTTCAATTTTGGAATAATCTTGATGGATTCCCCAAATCCATTCTCCGTTTTTTTTATCGAGAATATAGTCCTTTACAAATTCCCAGTTTTTGAGCACAACATCCAAGTATTTCTGGTCATTTGTCAATTGGAAAGCATTGTAAAAACCAATCATTAATTCGGATTGAGGCCACCAATGTTTTTCGGCCATCAACTGGTTCTCTTTGGGTTCTAGTTCGTACCAAAGGCCGCCATCTACAGGGTCAATCCCTTCGAAAGTGGCATCAGTTAGGAGAATAGCGTATTTTTTGTAGCGTTCTATTAAAGCTGTGTTTTCAGTAATTTCCGCACATTGTAATAATAACCAAGCCGCTTCGATATCGTGTCCATAAGAGATTACGTCTGGTTTTTCGACCCAGTTTTCGTTGAAAAACAGTTTTAAATGTCCCGTTTTTTTGTCAATAAAATAGGTTTCGATGACTTCGAGTAATTCGACAATATCATTTTTTAAGGTTTCGTCTTTCCAAACTTTATACAAATTGGCATAACCTTCTACAATATGCAAATGGGTATTCATTGTTTTTTTTTCGTTGGCATCTTTATCGCTCAGACGTAAATCTTCTATAGGTTGCCAATCGCGGGTAAAAGCTTCGAAATAGCCTTTATTTATGGGGTCGTAACTGTATTCTTGAATTTTTTTGTATAATAAAATGGAATATTCTAAGGCTTTTTCATCTTTGGAAATTGAGTAATATTCGCTCATTCCATAAATGGTAAAAGCCAAAGCATAAATTTGGTTTTTAGTGTCTTTTGGCGTTTTATCAGGATTGATGCTCCAAAATATTCCGCCAAATTCAGCATCATAAAAATGATTGATGATGTACTCACAAGCTTCTTTGGCAAGGCGCTTGTGTTCTTCATTTTTTGTAATGGAATAGGCCGCAGAAAAGGACCAAAGTATTCGAGCATTGAGAACAGAACCTTTTTCGGCTTCGAAATTTTTAAACTCATTACAATCTATTTGACCAATAAAACCGCCGTTTTTTTTGTCAATAGTTTGCTTCGACCAATACTCAAGAATGTTGTTGAGTTCAGTGGTTAATTCGGTTTTTAGATTTAAAATTTGTGTTGACACTTTTTTATTTTTATGGTTCTACTTTATTTTTATGAAAGACTAAATATTTAAAAATTAAGAAATTTAAGAGTATTAAGACTTGAAGTGTTCTTAACTTTCTTAAATCTCTTAATGGTTTAAAAAAGAATTTTCAGGACATTTAATAGCACCTTTGTAATAACTACTTTGTTTAAAATGCGGTCGAAGACCTTTGGTCACATCCTCAAAGTCGTAGACTTTGCGTAGCGGTTGGTGTTGACACAGTTATAGAATTGCTTGGTTTTTATTAACTTGAGCGATGATGGTGTTCACAGAACCTGCAGATATAAAGGTATCTTCTGGTGTGTTTATCACATAGTCAACTAGTTTTTCTACAGAAGAAACAGCCACGTGCATTCTAGTATCTGACGAAGCGTAATAGATGAAAACTGTGCCATCTTCATCGGCAATCCAACCATTCGAAAACAAAACATTCGAAACATCACCCACTCTTTCAGAATCTTGTGGCGCCATAAAATGTCCTGCTGGAATATGAGTCACTTTTGAAATATCGTTTAAATCGGTCATAAACATATAAAGTGTGTAACGCAATCCCGCAGCGGTGTTTCGTACTCCGTGTGCCAAATGCAACCACCCTTTTTCGGTTTTAATTGGAGCCGGCCCCAAACCATTTTTAAGTTCGTAAATGGTATGATATTGTTTTCCGAAGATGATTTTTTCCTCTTGTACAACTGGGTTTTCCATAGTATCGATGTAACCCAAACCAATTCCGCCACCACTTCCCACGTCGATAAAACCGTCTTGAGGCCTTGTGTATAAAGCGTATTTTCCGTTTACATATTCAGGATGCATCACTACATTTCTTTGTTGGCCTGTATTCGAAATTAAATCAGGAAGACGTTCCCAATTCACTAAATCTTTGGTGCGCACAATTCCCGCATTGGCTATAGCCGAACTCGTATCACCTTTTGGAGCATTTGGATCTTTTCTTTCGGTGCAAAAAATGCCGTAAATCCAACCGTCTTCGTGCTGTACCAAACGCATATCATAGACATTTGTATCGGGTTCTTCGGTTTGTGGAATCACGCAAGGTTTATCCCAAAATTGGAAATTATCAACTCCATTTGGACTTTCGGCAATGGCAAAAAATGATTTTCTGTCCACGCCTTCCACACGAACAGCGAGGATGTATTTATCACCCCATTTCATTGCTCCAGCATTGAAAGTAGCATTGATGCTTATGCGTTCCATCAAGAATGGGTTTGTAGCTTCGTTTAAATCATAGCGCCATTCGATAGGAGCGTGATTTCTGGTCACAACGGGATTTTTATATCTGGCGAATATTCCATTTCCCTCCGAAGATTGAGGTTCGTTTTTTCTCTCTATTAATTGTTGGAATTCTTTTTCAATTGCTGCTTTTCTTTTATCGAAAATGCTGTTTGTTGTTGTGTTCATGAGTGATAGTGCTAAAATCAAATATTATTTAGTTGTAGTTCTTTTGTCGTTTAATTCGTGTCCGATGGTTTCTAGTTTTTCTTCGGTTAATGGATATAACAGAATGAATAATACTGAAACTCCTGCTGCAATGGCTGGAAGAATACTCAACATCAACTGAATTCCATTTTGGGTTACTGCGGTTTGTTCTACATTGGCTTGAAATCCATAATAACCCAAAAGCCATCCTGTTGCGGCTCCACCAATGGTCCATCCAAATTTTTGCGACATGGAAGAAGCTGAAAATATAAGTCCGGTAGCTCGTCTTCCTTGTTTCCATTCCGAATAATCGGCGCTGTCAGCATACATTGACCAGATTAATGGGAATATACAACCGGCACAAATGCTTATTAATACTTGGAAAACCATAATCAACAGTACATCGTTTTTTCCAAGGAAATAGAATAGTACACTTAATAGTGCTGCCAATGCCATTGAACCGAAAAAGGTGTTTTTTTTGCCAATTTTATTCGCGATGGGTGTGGCTGCAATGACTCCAATAATATTAGCCGCTTGTCCTAAAACGAAATATAATGAGGTAGGTGTCATTGCAAAATTTTCGCCAAAGACATTAATACTGTAGCTTACCGTACTGCTTACATAATATTTAAAATAGTAAACAGCCGCTCCATCACGAATCGAATTGAATACTAATGCGCCAATTCCGGCTCCTAAAAGAATCCACCAAGGACGATTTTTTAAAAGGTCGTTTAAATCTTCTTTTAGATTTGGTTTTTCGTCATTGATAGGTTCGACTCTTTCTTTGGTTAGGAAAAAACAACCCCAAAAGAAAATGGTGGTGATGATTCCAAATACAATTATAGTGTATAACCAACCTGTTTTGGAGTTTAAACTTCCGCCAAAATGATTGACCAAAGGCTCGATTAACCAAAGCGCCAATAAGCTTCCGCCAAAAGCAAAAACCATACGATAGGAGGAAAGCGTTGTTCTTTCTTTTCTATCCGATGACAGCACGCCGAGCAAAGAAGCATAAGGAACATTGATTACGGAATACACCATCATCATCAAGGAATAGGTTACATAAGCATAAATTATTTTTCCTTTTTCGTCAAAATCGGGTGTGTAAAAAGTTAAGATTCCGATGAGTGCAAAAGGTATGGCTGTCCATAAAAGATAAGGTCTGAATTTGCCCCAACGCGTTTTGGTTCGGTCAGCCATTATCCCGACAAAAGGGTCAAAACAAGAGTCCCAAATACGGGTAATTAGGAACATGGTTCCAACAACGGCGGGTGCAATTCCGAAAACATCGGTGTAAAAAAACATCAGATACATACTGAATATTTTCCAAAACATGGAGGAAGCGGCATCACCTAAGCCATATCCTATTTTTTCTTTTAATTTAATTTTTTCGTGCATTTTTTGGGTTGTAAATTTTGGTTTTTTGGGTTAGTTGTTATTTGTAAAGTTTAACTTTTGCGGCTTCTTTTTCGAATAAAATTTGGTCAAGATGGTAGAAATCAACAAAATCTTTTTCGCTGGTTTGCCCTTTGAATGGGGCATAATAATGCATTTTTTGCTCTTTTTCTTGCCAACCCTGGTTTCTCCAAACTAAGACATAAGCTATTTTGTAATCGCCAATGGCTTGCATCAAAGTGTTGGTCCACCATTTGTCATACGGAATGGCTTCATAACCAGTTTCCGCCAAGGCCATAATTTTATTTTGCTCTTTGGCTACTTCGTCCATTATTTTAAATTGTCTTTGGCAATTTTCAACAAAAGAATTGTCTTTGGTTGGATCGTTGAATTGATAGTTGTCAAAACTTAAAACATCAACATAATCGGCACCTGGATAATAGTCTAAGAACTCTTCTTTAGATTTGAAATCGGCCGTATTGTAGACATAGATTAGGTTGTGAATGCCTTTTGCTTGAAGGTAATGAAAGGTAAATTTCCATAAAGCCTTGAATTCTTCTGGATTCGCATTGTTTTTACACCACCAAAACCAATTGCCAGTGAGCTCGTGAAAAGGTCGAAATAAAATAGGAATCGGATTTCCTTTCTTATCGGATAAGGTGGAAATATAATTAGCGGCTTCATCGAGGGCAAGTTTGAACTTTTCGTGGCTTTGGCCTCCTGGCAATGCCGATGCAACTGATTTTGGAGAAGTATCCCAAGCATTTCCCCCGGTCAATGGATTGTCAAGATGCCAGCTAAGGGTTATAACTCCGCCTCTTGAATGTCCTTCAATAATGTATTGTCGCATTTTATCAAAAGGCACTCCATCAATATTTTTGTCTGATTTTTTTTCCAAACCAGCAAGGTCCCAGCCATAAACTGCGGGGAAGTCTCCAACAACGTCTTTTACATCGCTTCTTCCCGCCACTTGTTTCCAGTTCACCCCATAGGCTAAATCGTCTTGATGCCCAAAAAGGATTGCTTTATTGGATAAATCTGTCAAGTTTTTGAATAGAATTTTGGTTTTAGCAGTCGCATTTTGATCAGCAATGGAGGATTTTGTATTCATTGTTTGAGCAAGCATTGAAAAAGTGAAACCGAAAAAGAGTAGAAGACTGAATTGGATAAGAATTTTTTTCATTGATTTTTTTATTTTTTTGATTGCCCTTTCAACTGTATTTTTGACCAAAAGGACGGTTTTATTGTGTCGTGATGTCGTGTCCGGTAATTCGTTGTTTTCTAAAATATTTTTTAGTTTTTTCCGAAGACTATTTTGAATATCGTTTTTATTTTAAGTTAATTTTAATAAAAGTGCAATTCATCTTTCAAAGATAGTTTTAAGGTCTAATTCTAAATGGTATTATTTTGTCAATTAAATATCATATTATTGCAAACAAAAATGGGTTATGAGTAATCTGAAGAAATTTTACAGAGAAATCCCGCCAATGTCACCTCTCGATAGCTTTTTAGTTTTCGACAGAGTCAAGGATACTTTTGATTTTCCAGTGCACTATCACCCCGAATTTGAGATCAATTTTATTCTAAATGGCAAAGGTGTAAAACGAGTTGTGGGCGATAATATTGAAGAAATTGACGCCGTCGAACTAGTCTTAATTGGTCCAAATTTGTATCACGGTTGGGAATTGAATAAATGCACCAGCAAGAAAATCCACGAAATCACGATTCAATTTGACAATAATTTATTTCCAGATTCTTTACTTTCCAGACGAATAATGAACCCCATTCGGGAGATGTTTAATCGATCGATTCACGGTATTTTATTCTCCAAAAAAGTCGCCGATGAGCTTACGCCAAGGCTAATTAAATTGTCAAAATTAGACGGAATGGATTATTTTCTGGAGATCACTTCGATATTATTTGACCTTGCAAACTCCCGAAATCAGAGACTTCTTTCGACTTACACCGTAGATTATGCCACTTTTGATGATGACGATAAAATGAAATTGGTGTACGAGTATGTTCAGAAAAAATTTGCCGAAAAAATCACTTTAGACGAGGTTTCAAGTGCTAGTAATATGACAAGTATTTCGTTCAATCGCTTTATCAAAAAACGCACGGGCAAAACTTTTGTCAATTATATCAATGATATTAGAATCGGTTATGCCGCGAGATGGTTGCTAGAAAAAGATATGAGTGTAGCTGAGATTGCCTACAAGTCTGGTTTTCCGAACATCGCCAATTTTAATAGAAGTTTCAAAGCTATAAAAAATCGTACCCCAACACAATATCGCGAAGATTTTTCGGGTCTCAAACGCATTCTGTAAATGAACTTATAAATCAGGTTTCCTCTGGTTTTTATTTTTTGTCAAGTTTTGATGTTATTTTGACAATAAAGTATTATTGTTATCTGTGAATTTTATTTAACATTGTATGATGTGCAATTCCAAACTTTGTAACTATTTTGTCAATGAAAAATTCTCCAGAAAAACTATTTTCACTTATTGTTTTTTTTAGTTTTTACTTCTCAGGGTTTACACAATCGTCCTCAAATAGAGCGATTCGGGAACACATCTCCATCGATAAAAATTGGCTATTTGCCTTTGGTCATCCATTTGATGCTTCCAAAGATTTCAATACGGGAACTGGCTATTTTTCTTATTTGGCGAAAATTGCCTACGGAGACGGAGCAGCTGCCGCAGATTTTGACGATCGTTCTTGGCGAAAACTCGATTTGCCTCACGATTGGGCAGTCGAACAAGGATTTAGCGAAAAAGCAAGTTACAGTCACGGTTTCAAAAACATTGGAAGAGCCTTTCCTGAGACTAGTATCGGTTGGTACCGAAAAAATATAAGCATTCCTGAAGGCGATTTGGGATGCAGAATCCACATCGCTTTTGATGGGGTTTTTCGCAATTCGATAGTTTGGTTCAACGGACATTATTTGGGAATAAATCCATCGGGTTATTTGGGTTTCGAATACGATGTTACTGACTATGTCAACTATGGTGGCGAAAATACCATCGCCGTTCGAGTAGATGCGATGATGGAAGAAGGTTGGTTTTACGAAGGCGCCGGAATTTACCGCCACGTTTGGTTGAACAAAACCAATCCGTTGCACGTTCCCGCTGACGGAACTTTTGTAAGCACAACAAAATTAAATAGTAACAATGCTGCACTCGCTTCAAAAGTTTCCGTTATCAATGAAGGAACAAAGACTCAAAATTTCAAAATTGTTCAAACCGTTTTCGATAATACCGGAAAATCAATCGCCACGGCAACTATCGATAATTTGAGTTTGCGACCAATGGAAACCAAAGAATTCGAAGCAAATTTATCCGTTGCCAATCCCACACTTTGGTCGGTTGACAATCCTTATTTGCACAAAATGGTGACCAATATTTATACAGGAACGGAATTAACAGACACGCAAACCACCACTTTCGGAATCCGAACTTTGCGTTTTGATGCCGACGAAGGATTCTTTTTGAACGGAAAACATCTCAAAATAAAAGGAACCAATAATCACCAAGACCACGCAGGAGTGGGAGCGGCAATCCCCGATGGTTTGCAGGATTTTCGGATTGCCACCTTAAAATCATTTGGTTCCAATGCGTATCGATGTTCGCACAATCCGCCAACTCCAGAGTTATTGGACGCTTGCGACAGATTGGGAATGCTAGTCATAGACGAAACCCGATTAATGGGAATTACAAGTACGCAATTGGGCGAATTAAAACGGATGATGCTCCGCGACAGAAACCATCCGTCTATTATAAGTTGGTCTATCGCCAACGAAGAATGGGGTGTTGAAGGGAATATCATAGGGGCACGAATGGCCAGAACAATGCAGGATTTTGCCAAAACCATCGACAGCACCAGAGGAATTACAGCAGGAATTAGCGGCAATTGGGATAACGGAATCGCCACGGCCGTTGACATTGTGGGCTACAATTACATCAAACACGGCGGCAAGGAAACTACCGACAAACACCATCGAGAATTTCCAAATTTGGCCAGTTGGGGAACTGAAGAAGGCTCCACTTTTGCCACACGCGGAATCTATTTTGAGGACAACCAAAAACAATACAAACCCGCTTACGATTTGCCTCAAAGCAAAGATTGGTATAGCATCGAACAAGGTTGGAAACATTATGATTCTCGCAATTATCTCGCAGGAATGTACATTTGGACAGGTTTTGATTATCGCGGCGAACCCACTCCTTACGTTTGGCCAGCAACAGGTTCTTATTTCGGAATGCTCGATCAATGTGGTTTTTACAAAGACGATGCTTGGTACCTAAAATCGTGGTGGGGAACCGAACCCGTTTTGCATCTTTTACCTCATTGGAACTGGAAAGGAAAAGAAGGACAACCCATCGATGTTTGGGCGTACAGCAATTGCGATGAGGTCGAACTTTTTCTAAACAAGAAAAGTCTGGGCAAAAAAACGATGGAAAAAAATGGCCACTTGGAATGGAAAGTCAATTACCAACCTGGAACTTTAGAAGCGATTGGTTATAAAAACGGCAAGAAATTCCTAACCGAAACCGTAAAAACAACTTCCGATGCCGTTGCTCTTGGTTTGAATTCTAATGTAAAAACGATCCAAGCGAATGCTACCGATATCGCAATGATTACAGTCGATACCAAAGATAAATCGGCTTTATTGGTTCCTACTTCCGAAAATGAAGTGGCCTTCACGATTTCGGGTCCAGGGAAAATAATTGGCGTTGGAAACGGGAAACCCACCTCTGTCGAATCCGACCAATTTATAGAAAACAACACGGTTATCAACATTTCGAACCTGAAAGAAAAAATCATTAATTCCATTTCAGAAACGGCTGAAACAGTAGATAATCTCGATGTTTCGAATTGGGACAATGCTTTTAAAGAAGCTCGTGACACCCTTTTCGGAAAGAAAGCCAAAGCCGTAGTCTATCGCACTGATTTTGATTTACCGGAAAATTTCAAGGAAGCCAAAATCAATTTGTTTTACAATAGCATCGGTCAGTCACAATCGATTTATATCAACGGAAAACCAATTGCAACCGCGATTCCAGAAAACAAAAAAGGCGACAGTTTCGTATTGGACAAAACCAATCTTCGAGCGGGGAAAAACACAATGGCGATTGTTGCTGTTCCATTAATTTACAAATACAAATGGGGAACCGTCAACACCAATCCGGGAACAATCCAAATCCTCACACCGGCTCCAACTTGGAAACGCAGGCTCTTTAGCGGTTTGGCACAAGTCATCGTGCAATCGACAGGGGAAGTGGGCGAAATTTTATTGACAGCCACAGCAAATGGATTAAAGAAAGCGGAAATAAAAATACCATCAATTAAATAAAAACATAAAATGAAAAAACTACTTCTCAGCTTGATTATAAGCACAATTGCAATTCAAGCGTTCGCCCAAGGAAATAGCTACAAACAAGGAACTGGCAAATTCGAAGGGCTTGCTATGACACCACCAATGGGTTGGAATTCTTGGAACACCTTTGCCACAAATATCGACGAAAAATTAGTCAAAGAAACCGCCGATATTATGGTGTCTTCAGGAATGGCGGCGGCGGGCTACAATTATATTGTACTCGATGACGGTTGGATGGCCAAAGAGCGCGATGAAAATGGCAATCTAGTTGCCGACCCAATCAAATTTCCAAACGGAATGAAAGTCCTTATCGATTATGTGCATTCCAAAGGTTTGAAATTTGGTTTGTACAATTGTGCCGGAACACGCACTTGCGCCGGTTATCCAGGAACGCGAGGTTTCGAGTACCAAGATGCACGTTTTTATGCCAATTTAGGTATCGATTTTCTGAAATACGATTGGTGTAATACAGCCGGAATAAATGCTCCAGAAGCATATGCCACTATGAGCAACGCCTTGAAAACAGCAGGAAGACCTATCGTTTTTAGCTTATGCGAATGGGGAGATAACAATCCTTGGGATTGGGCAAAACCTATCGGAAATCTGTGGAGAATTTCGGGAGATATTTACCCTTGTTTTGATTGCGAATTCAAGCATCCTGAGAATTGGTCGTCTTGGGGATTTATGAAAATTGTCGAAATGCGAAAAGACATCCGGAAATTTTCGGGTCCAGACCATTGGAACGATTTCGATATGATGGAAGTGG
Source organism: Flavobacterium nackdongense (assembly GCF_004355225.1). NCBI lineage: Bacteria > Pseudomonadati > Bacteroidota > Flavobacteriia > Flavobacteriales > Flavobacteriaceae > Flavobacterium > Flavobacterium nackdongense. Next base: position 3,900,177 of record NZ_CP037933.1, read on the forward strand.
GTAACGAAATGACTGGCATCGAAGACCGATCTCATTTTGCGATGTGGTGTATGATGGCATCGCCTTTAATCGCTGGAAATGATTTCCGAAAAATGAAACCAGAAACATTGGCGATTTTGACCAACAAGAATTTAATTGCCATAAATCAAGATAAACTAGGAATTCAAGGATTCAAATTAACGGTTGAAGATGGAGTAGAAGTTTGGGTAAAACCGTTGTCCGATGGGGCTTGGGCATTAACTTTCTTAAATCGAACCGAACTGGCTAAAAAAATCAATTTCGATTGGAAGAAAAATTCAATCAAAGACGTTGATTTTGGTTACGAAGCCGATTTTAACAAAACCATTTTCAAAATCAAAGATCTTTGGAAGAACAAAGAAGTCGGAACCACCAAAAAGAATTTCACTGCTGATATCGTTCCTCACGACGTAATTACTTTGAAATTAATTCCTTAAAACTAAAAGAGATGAACTTCAAATCTAAAACTATAGTGCTTTTTCTCGCATTCAGTTGTAGTGTGGCAAATGCACAATTCGTCAAAAATCATGGCCAACTTAGCGTGAAAGGCACACAATTAGTAGATAAAAATCAAAACCCAATTGTATTAAGAGGAGTGAGTTTTGGTTGGCACAATTGGTGGGGTAAATTTTATAATAAAGAGGTCGTTCAAACGCTTCATAAAGATTGGAATGCCACGGTATTGAGAGCAGCGATGGGCGTAGATGCAGATGAAAATTGTTATCTTCAGAATCCAAAGACTTCAAAAATAAGGATCGAAACGGTCATAAATGCCGCAATAAAGCAAGATATTTACGTCATTATTGATTTTCACAGCCATAATATTCATCTCAAAGAGGCTAAAGTTTTCTTTGACGAAATGTCAAAAAAATATGGACAATACCCAAACATTATTTACGAAGTTTTTAATGAACCGGACAACGAATCTTGGGAAGAAGTCAAAGCTTATTCGCAAGAAGTGGTTCAGGTGATTCGCACCAATGATTCTAAAAACATTATTCTTGTGGGCTGCCCGAGTTGGGATCAAGACCTTCAGTTGCCCGCCAAAGACCCAATTTTAGGTTTCGATAATTTAATGTACACTATGCATTTTTATGCAGGTACTCACGGAAAATGGTTGCGAGATCGAACGGACGATGCTTTAAAAAGCGGCTTGCCAATTTTTGTATCTGAATCGGCAGGAATGGAAGCTTCGGGCGACGGTCCTTTGAATTTATTAGCTAGGCAAGAATACATCGATTGGATGGAAGAAAGGAAAATTAGTTGGATCACTTGGTCGGTTTCCAGCAAAGTCGAAACTTGTTCGTTTCTTAAACCAAATGCAAATTCAAATGGAAAATGGAAAGATACTGATCTGCAGGAATCAGGTTTGAAAACACGGGAATACTTACGAAAATACAATCCGAAACAATAATAAAAGGAAAAATATATCGCCATAATTTTATAATCTTTGTGGTTTGTGGATTTATTTAAAAAACTGTAAATGAAAAACAGAGTTATTGGAATTATGGGAGCCATGCCCGAAGAAATTGAAGGTGTTGTGGCTTTGCTATCGAATTGTACCCAAACTACAATAGGAAAGCGAACTTATTTTTCGGGGCAAATCAACGAAATAGAAACGGTGGTGGTTTTTTCGCGTTGGGGCAAAGTGGCCGCTGCTACTACTGTCACCACTTTGATTCACAAATTTAACATTACCGAATTATTGTTTACAGGTGTAGCAGGAGCCATCAATGCCGAGTTGAAAATAGGTGACATTGTTTTGGGCAAAAGGTTGATCCAACACGATATGGATGCAAGGCCTTTGATGCCAAGATTTGAAATTCCGTTACTCTCTAAAACTTATTTGGAAACTGATGTATCTTATTTATCCATAGCGTCAAATGCTATAAAAGCGCTATTAGAAACCAAAAGTTTGCATACGGTTATTGGAGAACAGGATTTGATAGAATTCAATATTTCGCAACCCAGATTATTCGTTGGAGATATTGCCAGTGGTGACCAATTTTTCTCAAAAAATGAGCAAAAACAGCATCTTATTTCCCAACTGCCCAATATACTTTGTGTAGAAATGGAAGGAGCCGCAGTAGCGCAGGTTTGTTATGAATATAAAATTCCATTCAGTATTATTCGAACCATTTCAGATGTGGCCGACGACCATGCGCACCTTGATTTCCCCTCTTTTATTAAGAAAATTTCGAGTACTTATGCTGCTCAGATTATAAAAAACATCTTTAGTGCGATTTGAAATGGTTCGAATTTTTGTGGTGTATTAGCTAGGATTTACTTCAAAACGTGCGTTGCCAAAACCAAATGAACGTCATACACATTGACAGACTTGTTGAATTGTTTTACAATACTGGGCTGTGTTTCGCTGGAAACCCAAATTTTAAGTTCCGCCTCCAAGTCGAAAGTGCCAGCAGTTTCGATACTAAATCTAGAGATACTTTTATAAGTGATGGATTTGTATTCAATTTTGCTACCTGTTAATCCTTGTTTTTCAACCAAAATCAATCGTTTAGTTGTAAAAATGAAAACATCACGAATGAGTTTGAAACCCAGCTCAATTTCTTCACCTTCGATGAGTAATTTTCCGTAGTCTTTCAATAAACTTTCTTGGCTTACTGCTCCTGCATTGCCTATTAAGGCTGATAAAAATCCCATAATTTTATGTTTTTTATAAAGTGGTTTACTATAATTGTCGCCGTAAAATTACTATAAATAGTCGTCGAATAGTCGAAATTGCAAGCTAATTTTTGCTGAAATTTTAAGGGCGTCGATTTGATAAGATTAGCTTTGTTTCAATAGCTTTAATAAGTATCTAATACTAATTTATGGTCCTCTTTTTTGGCTTTTTGCTAATAAATTGTATAAACTATTGAGAAATATTGTTTTGTTGGTTTTGCCTTTCAATTTTTGCCAAATCTATAGTTATTTTTAATGACGTTTTTATAAATTGCGACTTGGAAATAAATGAAAATAGGTATGTCAGCAAGAGATGGTGAAACGAATGCAGAAAAAGCAAGATTAAAATTAAGAACCGATAATAAAGGATGGAAAAAATGGGGGCCTTATCTAACAGACCGGCAATGGGGAACCGTAAGAGAAGATTATTCGCAAAGTGGTTACGCTTGGGGAAGCTCAACGCACGATATGGCGCGATCGAAAGCCTATCGTTGGGGTGAAGAGGGTATTGGTGGAATTTCGGATAATAAACAGCACATTTGTTTGGCTTTTTCGTTTTGGAATCATAAAGATCGGATTCTGAAAGAACGCTATTTTGGGCTAACACCAGCCGAATCGAATCACGGAGAAGATGTTAAAGAAATTTATTATTATCTGGACGCAACTCCAACGCATTCTTACCAAAAGATGCTTTACAAGTATCCGCACGCGGCTTTTCCCTATGAAAAAATCATTACTGAAAGTCAGAGACGCTCTCGTCTTGAACCGGAATACGAATTAATTGACACTGGTGTTTTCGATAATGACGAGTATTTCGATATTACAATCGAATATGCCAAAGCCGATCAGCAAGATATTTTAATCAAAGTTACCGTTGAAAATCGATCCAATACAGCTGCTCCCATAACAGTCCTTCCTACTATTTGGTTCCGAAATACTTGGAGTTGGGGGTACGAAAACTATAAGGAAATTCCAACTTTAAAAGGAAAAGGCAAATCGCTAATCGAAGTCGATCATAAAATTGTCGGTACATTCAATCTCTATGCTGACAAAGCAAAAAATCTTTTGTTTTGTGAAAATAAAACCAATTTCGAACGACTCTACCATTCACCAAATAAAACACATTTTCCGAAGGATAGTATCAATGAGTACATCGTCAACAGAAAAAAGAAGGCAGTAAATCCAGATGCTACCGGGACCAAAGCTTCGGTTCATTATGATGATGTTATTCCTGCATTGGGCAAAAAGGAATACCGTATCCGTTTTACCAATGGCACTCTAGACGATGCTTTTGTAGATTTTGATACTATTTTTCAAAATAGAATCGATGAAGCGAATGAATTTTACGCTCAGATCCAGAAGGGAGTTGTTGACGAAAAACTCAAATCCATTCAGCGACAAGCGTACGCAGGGATGCTTTGGACCAAACAATGGTATTACTATAATGTATACGAATGGCTAAAAGGCGACCCGTCTACACCCAAACCGGAACGAGGACGAAACGAAGGCAGAAATAGCACTTGGAAGCATTTATATACTTCTAATATCCTGTCGATGCCCGATAAATGGGAATATCCTTGGTTTGCCGCTTGGGATTTGGCTTTTCATACCTTGCCTTTGGCGCGATTGGATCCCGATTTTGCCAAAAGGCAATTGCTGGTTATTCTGCGAGAATATTATATGCATCCCAACGGGCAAATTCCAGCTTATGAATGGTCATTTTCAGATGTTAATCCACCGGTTCATGCTTGGGCCACTTGGAAAGTGTATGAAATTGATAAGGAAGCCAATGGAGGAGTAGGAGATACGGTATTCTTAGAACGTATTTTCCATAAATTACTGCTCAATTTTACCTGGTGGGTCAATTTGAAAGACGAAAACGGGAATAATATCTTTGGTGGTGGTTTCCTCGGGATGGATAATATTGGGGTTTTCGATCGCTCGTATGACTTGCCTACCGGAGGTCATCTCGAACAAGCAGACGGGACGGGTTGGATGGCTATGTATTGCTTGAATATGTTGCGTATCGCCTGCGAAATTTCACTCCAAAACCCTGTTTATCAGGATATGGCCTCTAAGTTTTTTGAGCATTTCCTGCATATATCCGGAGCGATGCAGTCGTTGGGAAGCAACGATGTGAGTCTTTGGGATGAAGAAGATGAATTTTATTATGACATGCTTCATAAACCCAATGGCGATGCCGAATTATTGAAAATACGTTCGATGGTCGGTTTAATTCCATTGTTTGCAGTCGAAGTTTTGACCCCAGAATTGCTCGAAAAATTACCTTTATTCAAACGCAGAGTGGAATGGGTTTTGAAAAACAGACCCGATTTGGCTAGCTTGGTTTCCAGTTGGTTTGTGCACGGAAAAGGGGAAACGCGTTTGCTCTCCACTTTGCGAGGGCACAGGATGAAAATGATTCTCAAGCGGATGTTTGATGAAAAAGAATTTTTATCTGATTTTGGCGTTCGATCGATGTCAAAATACCACAAAGAACATCCCTACAAGTTCAAATACCACGGCGGAATTATTCAAGTAGATTACACTCCCGCCGAGGCTACTGGCGATATGTTTGGTGGAAATTCGAATTGGAGAGGACCGATATGGTTCCCAATGAATTATTTGATATTGGACTCTTTAGAAAAATTTCATAATTATTATGGTAAAGGTTTTAAAGTGGAATTCCCAACCGATTCAGGAGATGAAATGAACCTTAAAGAGGCTTCGAAGGGCGTTGCGCGTAGATTATTGGCTTTATTTCTTAAAGATGCCGACGATAAAATTCCGATGTATGGCGAATACAAAAAATTCCAAGAAGACCCTCTTTTCAATGCTAATAATTTATTTTTTGAATATTTCGACGGCGATACCGGCAAAGGTTTAGGCGCCAATCATCAAACGGGTTGGACAGGACTGATAGCTGAAATTATCTGGCATTTGAATAAAGAAGAGGAGTAATATTGGCTACCCTAATGGTGTTCAAACTATTTTATTGGCAATTAAATCAATAGTGTAGGGATGGGCAAAATTTAAAATAGGTTCGTGTTGCAGCCATCGTGATTCGTCTTCTTTTTTCAAAATGATGGGCATTCTTTTTTTGGTGTTATGTATTTCTGATAAAAGCGGATTGGCTTCGGTGGTGACAATGGTAAAGGTGTTTTTAACTTCGGCTGTTGCGGGATTGATCCATTGTGAATACAGTCCTGCGAAGGCAAATAATTCCTCTTCTGGCAAGCCTATCTCATATTTTTGTTTCGTTTTTCCTTTGGGGTCCAGCCATTGCCATTCGAAAAAACCATTGGCAATCACGAGACATCTTTTGTTGACCGAGTTCGCGAACGAAGGTTTTTCGATTACCGTTTCTATTTTAGCGTTCAAGTTGTATTTTTGAATAGCCGATTCTTTTGCCCAAGAAGGAATTAAACCCCAATTGTAGTGCGAAATGATCTGTGGTGTTTGGTCGGTTATTATGGGGGTTAAAGGAAATTCAAACGCATTGATGCTTTGTTGAGGTTCAAACAGGCCAATGTTGTGGAATTGGGCTTTGAACCGCTTTTCGACTTCTTGAGCTACTTTGGTTTGTTTGGTATGATAGCACATGGAAAGTGAATTTTTCTAATTTTAGATGTAGTAGTTTCCCTAAGTTAAAATCAATAGTACCGCTCGACTTTTCGAACCAAAAATAAAATATCAAATAGTATTTATTTACAATCACTGTTGTCCGATGAAATGCAAGTATTGTCCCTACGGGACAAATTTACTATTCGTAATCCTCTCGCTACCACTATTTAACCTCTACGAGGTATGCTCCGTTAGGAGCATAATGTTGGTAGTCAAAAAACAAGTCATTCGCCCCCTAATGTCCCGTAGGGACTATATTTGTTGGAGATTTTAGTTTCATTACAATTTTAATCGGACAACAATGATTTACAATTGTGTTTTTACGTAATTTTCTTCCACAATAATTTCGAGTGGCATATAGTGTAAATCCGTCACGGCTTCTTTTAAAACAATTTTTTTATACAGATGAATAATGCCCATATAGCCTTGTTCTTCTGGCTTTTGGTGAATTAAAAAGTCGACAATACCGTCATTCAGGTATTCTAAGTTTTGTTTTAATAATTCGTAACCCACCACTCGAATGCCTTTTATATGGTTGGCTTTTAGAAATTCAGCGACGATGTACACCCTGGAATTGGGTACAAAAACGCAATCGATACCCGAAAACATCGTGGTAGATAATTGGTTTTCGATATCGTATTTGATGCTGATTTCGGTAAAATTAAATTGGGGAAGATTGGGTTTGTCTTCAAAAAAAGCATAAAAACCCTTGATTCGTTGCAGGAAGACGTTCGTTCTCGAAGTACTTTCGACATTTCTTATGATTTTTAGAATCAATACGTTACTGTCATTCTTGATCCCGTAACTGATTAATTTCCCTCCTAGGTAACCACTTTGAAAAGAATCTTGACCTATATACGCTACACCTTCAAGTTCCGGAAGGTTAGAGTCAATCATTACAATGGGGATGTTTTTTTTCTTGTATTCCGTCAGAAAAGAAACCGATTCCTCGTAGAAAATTGGTGCAAAGAGAAGACCGTCGTAATCGAGTTGTAAAATTTTTTTTGCTGTTTTTTTGAAAGAGCTAATCTTGTAATCAAAATAGAGATAGTCAATAGAGATGCCAAAGTTGGCCAACTCTTCGGCCGCTTTTTCTACGCCGATTATTGGAGCTCTCCAATATTCAACATTTTTATTTTTGGGCAAAAAGACAGCGAACTTATACCTTTTATTGAACGCTAGATTGCTTGCAAAAATATTTTTTTTATAGCCGTATTCCTTAATAATCGCGTTTACTTTTTCGATGTTTTCCTCGGTAACTTGTCCACGATTATGGATAATTCGATCCACTGTACCCACAGATACATTCGCAATTTCGGCTATTTTCTTTATTGTAATGATAATCGTTACTTTTAGTTTTGAGACTGTAAAAGTATAATTTTTTCGCAAAAAAAATCTTTTATTAATATTATTTTGAAATAGTTGTTTTAGTCGTTTTTTTTATATATTTGCATTGTCCGTGTGCGAACACGAATTTTTAATATCAAATGGCAAAGCGAATTGTAACTTTTGGAGAAATATTATTAAGGCTATCGCCTCCCAGTCATTTGCGTTTGACCCAAGCCACTTCATTTGACCTGTATTATGGTTGTGCCGAAGCCAATGTCGCTGCTTCTTTAGCCAAATTTGGACTTCCTGTTAAATTCATTACCGCTGTACCTTCAAACGAATTGGGCGAATCTTCTTTGAGTATGTTGCGGTCCTTTGGCGTGGAGCCTATCGCTTTTATGCAAGGCAAAAGGTTGGGTATTTATTATTTTGAGCAAGGTGCATCGGAACGTCCGGGTAAAGTGGTGTACGACCGCGAAGACTCTTCGTTTTCGACTTTAAGAAAAGGAATGATCGATTGGGAAACAATTTTCAAGGATGCCGATTGGTTTCATTGGTCCGGTATCACACCTTCACTCTCGCTGGAATTGGCCGAACTTTGTAAAGAAGCATTGGTAGTTGCCGACGCTATGGGATTGACGATTTCTGCCGATTTGAACTACAGACCCACTTTGTGGAAATATGGTAAAAATGCAAATGAAATAATGCCCGATCTTGTTCAGCATTGTGATTTATTACTCGGTGGTATCGATGAGTCTGAAAAGGTGCTTGGCGTGCCCAAAAATGAATCCGATACCGAAGAAATGGTTTTTAGCAATTGGATGAAATTTTTTCCGAAATTAAAAAATATCACTTCTACCCATCGAATGCGAGCCAATGCTTCCTCCAATGCGGTGAGCGCTTCCATTTGGAATGGCACCGAATTATTGCAGTCCAGAGAATACAATATATCACACATTATAGACAGAATTGGAGCCGGCGATGCGTTTATGGCGGGCATAATCTACGGATTGATTACTTGGCCGGAAAATCATCAAATGGCCTTGGAATTTGCGGTGGCTGCCACCTGCTTGAAACATTCGATTTCAGGAGATATCAATTTGGCTACCGTAAATGAAATCAATGCTTTGATGAGTGGTTTTGGCGGGGGACGCGTATCACGATAATTTTAACTAGTTGCGTGTGCGAACACGTTTTGGAAACAAATATAAAATAGAATAGTAAATAATTTAAACACAAAAAAATGGCAAAAAGAGTAGTAACATTTGGAGAGATAATGTTAAGATTAGCACCTCAAGGATTTTTAAGATTTTCACAAGCAGACAATTTTGATGTTGTTTATGGTGGTGGCGAATCGAATGTGGCAGTTTCCTTGGCGAATTTTGGAATCCCAGTGGATTTCGTTACCCGTTTACCCAAAAATGATATCGGCGAATGTGCTATGATGGAAATGCGTAAAAGAGGCGTTGGAGTAGATAATATTGTTTGGGGTGGAGAACGTTTAGGGATTTATTTCCTCGAAACCGGAGCCGTGAGCAGAGGTAGTAAAGTGGTTTATGACCGCTCGCATTCTTCAATGTCAGAAATTCAACCCGGAATGATTAACTGGGAAAAAGTTTTCGAAGGTGTAGAATGGTTCCATTGGACTGGAATTACACCCGCAATTTCTCAAAGTTCTGCCGATGCTTGTTTAGAAGCGGTGAAAGCAGCGAGCAAATTAGGAATCACAATTTCAACGGATTTGAATTACCGCGCTAAATTATGGAAATACGGTGGCGACCGTGAAGCGATTATGACTGAGTTGACTTCGTATTGCGATGTGATTTTAGGCAACGAAGAAGATGCTGAAATGCACTTTGGCATCAAACCTGATGGCGCGGCAGTTCAAACACACGGACACGATGTCAAAGCTGAAGCGTTCTTGTCTGTTTGCCAACAAATGATGGCTAAATTCCCTAAAGCCAAAAAAGTAATTACCACTCTTAGAGGTTCTATTTCTGCCTCACACAACACTTGGGCTGGGGTTTTATATGATGGAAAACAAATGTTGCAAACCCGTCAATATCAAATTACAGATATCGTGGATCGAGTAGGTGGCGGTGATTCCTTTATGGGAGGTTTAATCTACGGATTATTGACTTATCCTGGGAATGACCAAAACGCTTTGGATTTTGCAGTAGCGGCTTCTTGCTTGAAACACACCATCAAAGGTGATGCGAACCTAGTAACGGTCGATGAAGTTTCTAAATTAATGGGCGGTGACGCTTCGGGTCGAGTAGCACGATAAATAAAGAACTTATGATCATAGATACAGTAGCCAACGCACCCAAATACATCGGATTGAATCCATTGTTTGCCCAAGCATTTGAGTTTATCAATCAAAATGACATTGCCAACCTTCCTGACGGCGTCCTAGAAATTGCCGAAGGATTAAAACTAATTGTGGCGACCGGAAACGGAAAAACAGCCGAAGCAAGTTTGGCCAAATTTGAATGTCACGACAAAAACATCGACATTCAAGTCTGCGTAAAAGGTTTGGAAACCATTGCTTGGAAACCAAGAGAAAAATGCGTTACTCCAAACGGAGATTATAATCCAGAGAAAGACGTTCGTTTTTTCAGTGATGCGCCAGATATGTCTTTTCAGTTGACAGATGGTCAATTTGCTATCTTTTATCCAGAGGACGTTCACGCGCCAATGATTGGTGAAGCTGAAATCAAAAAGTTAGTATTTAAAGTTAAAATTTAAATCATAATTTGGGCGTGCCCCTCCGTAAAAACTGCGGGTCGGGCTGTACGTTCCCGCTTTTTTTCTTTTGAATTGCCACGGGTTTAAACCCGTGGCAATTCAAAAGAAAAAAGAGCTCCACTGCCATCCCTCACGCGAGCGCAGTGCATAAAGGTCAGATTTGACAACTTTTTAAAAGTTGTCAAATCTATCAAACAAAAAATTAAAATATAAAACCTCCCGACCTCGCGTCTTTGAGGTTGATAAATGTAAAAAAAATTAAAAAAATGAGTAAAATACAATCAGTAACCGATGCAATTGTACAACAAGGAATGCTTCCTTTGTACTTTAATGCAGACGAGGCCGTAACCATAGAAGTGTTAAGAGCCATTTATAGAGCAGGAGTAAAAGCAGTAGAATACACCAGTCGTGGCGAAACCGCAATGAGCAACTTTGCTAAAATGGTCGAAGTTCGTAATGCCGAAATGCCCGATTTATTATTAGGTATTGGAACCATCAAAAACCTACAACAAGCACAAGAATATTTTACAATTGGTGCCGATTTTTTTATCAGCCCAGGGTTCGTGCCAGAAGTCGCTACTTTCTTGAAAAGCAAATCGGTCTTGTATAGCCCAGGCTGTATGACGCCAACGGAAATTATCGCTGCTGAAAATGCGGGAGTAAAATTCATTAAATTGTTCCCTGGTAATATGCTAGGACCCGATTTCTTGAGCGGAATCAAAGATATTTTTCCAAACTTACGATTTATGCCTACTGGTGGCGTGGATACAACCAGCGAAAATATTAGCGGATGGTTTAAAGCAGGCGTTTCTGCTGTGGGAATGGGAAGCAAACTCATCAGCAAACAATTGATGGCCGACAAAGATTATGCAACCATCGAATCAGAAACTAAAAAAGTGTTGGATTTAATTCATTCAATAACAAAGAAATAATGAAAACAGTAGTAATAACAGGAGCGGGAGGCGTTTTGTGCGGTACTTTAGCGAAAGCATTGGCGAAGCAAGGACATCAGATTGCGGTTTTGGATTTAAAAAAAGAAGCAGCAGATCGTGTTGCCGACGAAATTAATGCAGCGGGTGGAAAAGCGATTGGTGTAGCAGCAAATGTTTTGGAAAGAGATTCGCTCGAAGCAGCTAAAATAGAAGTGAATGAAAAATTGGGAAGCTGTGATATTTTAGTCAATGGAGCAGGAGGAAACCATCCGTTGGGAACTACGTCTAATCCATTTTTGTTAGAGGAAGATTTATTAAACACCACCGAAGGTTTCAAAACTTTTTTTGATTTAGATGCCGAAGGGATAAAATTCGTTTTCAATTTGAACTTTATCGGAACTTTATTGCCAACGCAAGTTTTTTCAAAAGATATGATTGGTAAAAAAGGCTGTAGCATTTTGAATATTTCTTCGATGAATGCGTTTACTCCTTTGACAAAAATACCGGCATACAGCGGAGCAAAGGCGGCTGTTTCTAATTTCACGCAATGGTTGGCAGTTCATTTTTCTAAAGTAGGAATTCGTGTGAATGCCTTGGCTCCCGGGTTTTTCTTAACCGATCAAAACCGTGCTTTATTGACCACTGGAGACGGTGAATTGACTCCAAGAGGAAATACCATTATCGGACAAACACCAATGGGAAGATTTGGCGAACCAGAAGATTTAATCAGCACCACGCTATATTTATGCGACGATGCCTCTTCTTTTGTGACCGGCGTTGTTATTCCTATCGATGGAGGTTTTAGTGCGTTTAGCGGAGTTTAAAACAATAGTTCTTAAAATTAAAATATACAATTATGGAACAAACTTGGAGATGGTACGGACCCAATGATCCAGTAAAATTATCTGACGCCAAACAAGCCGGAGCTACCGGAATTGTCACTGCCTTACACCATATAAAAAATGGGCAAGTCTGGGAAGTGGACGAGATAATGAAGCGTAAAAATGAGGTGGAAGCCGCAGGATTGACACTTTCAGTTGTCGAAAGTATTCCGGTGCACGAGGATATCAAAAAGCAAACCGGTGATTATTTAAACTATATCGAAAACTACAAGCAAAGCATCAGAAATTTAGCCGCTTGTGGAATTAATATTGTTTGCTACAATTTTATGCCCGTTTTAGATTGGTCCAGAACCGATTTGTCTTATGAAATGCCAGATGGTTCTAAAGCTTTACGTTTCGATGTCAACGAATTTGCGGCTTTCGAATTGTTTATTCTAAAAAGACCCGGCGCAGAAAACACCTATACCGAAGCTCAAAAAATCAAAGCAAAAGCCACTTTCGAAAAGTTGACCGATGCCGATAAAATTAAATTGCAACAAAACATCATCGCTGGTTTACCAGGTGCTGAAGAATCCTATACAGTAGAAGATTTCTTGAAAGTACTTCAAGGCTATGATGGAATTGATGCCAATAAATTAAAAGAAAATCTGTACTTTTTCTTGCGAGAAATTATTCCGGTAGCAGAAAGTGTTGGCGTTTTGATGGCGATTCACCCTGACGATCCTCCGTATCCCATTTTAGGTTTGCCAAGAGTGGTTAGTACCGAGGCTGATTTGATACAATTATTGAATGCAATTGATTCGCCATCGAATGGATTTTGTATGTGTACCGGTTCTTACGGCGTGATTGCCGAAAATGATTTACCGGGAATTGTAGATCGTCACGGAGAAAAAATGAATTTTATTCATTTGAGAAGTACACAGCGCGATGCCGAAGGAAATTTCTATGAGGCCAATCATCTCGAAGGCGATGTCGATATGTACGGAGTGGTAAAAGCTATTCTGAAAAAGCAAAAAGAAACCAAAAGAATCATCCCAATGCGTCCCGATCACGGACATCAAATGTTGGACGATTTGAATAAAAAAACCAACCCGGGATATTCAGGAATTGGCCGTTTAAGAGGCTTAGCAGAATTGCGCGGTTTGGAAATGGGAATTGAGAAAAGTTTATTTTAAAAAAATGTCAGAAAAAAATTTTATCACCGACAATTTTTTGCTTCACAGTAAAGCGGCAGTTCAACTGTATCACGATTTTGCAAAGCATCAACCTATTTTTGATTATCATTGTCATTTATCTCCAAAAGACATTGCTGAAGACCGTCAATTTGACAATTTAGCCCAGATTTGGCTGGATGGCGATCACTATAAATACCGAGCGATGCGTGCCAATGGTGTGAATGAAAAATTCATTACAGGCGATGCCAGCGACTACGAAAAATTTATGAAATGGGCAGAAACGGTTCCTACAACTTTGAGGAACCCGCTATACCATTGGACCCATTTAGAACTCAAAAATTATTTTGGAATAACCAACTTGTTGAATGCAGATTCAGCGGAGTCGATTTACAATCAATGTGCTGAATTGTTACAAAAACCAGAATACAGTGTTCGAAATATTCTTAGAAAAATGAATGTAAAAGTGGTGGGAACTACGGATGATCCTACCGATGATTTGCGTTATCACAAACAATTGCAGGACGATCAGTTCGAAATCAAAGTTTTGCCTTCCTTCAGACCGGACAAAGCCACCGAAATAGAAAAGGGCAAAGCCTTTGTCGAGTGGATTCAAAAATTGGGATCGACTGTCCATTATGAAATTTCTGATTTCAATTCGCTGATTAAAGCTTTGAAGGAGCGTCATACCTTTTTTCACGAAATGGGTTGTCGCATATCCGATCACGGTCATAGCACTTTTTATGGTGAAAAATACACGACAACTGAAATCAATGTCATTTTAAAAAGAGCTTTAAAAGGCGAAAAAATTTCACGCTTTGAAATCAATAAGTACAAATCGGCGGTGTTGTTTGAACTGGCTTTGATGAATAAATCCAGATCTTGGGCGCAACAATTTCACGTTGGAGCCATTAGAAACAACAATGTAAAGATGCTGCAAAGCATAGGTCCTGATCAAGGATATGATTCTATCGGCGATTTGAATATGGCGGATAATATGAGCAAGTTTTTCGGCAAGCTAAGTCAATGCGATGGATTGGCCAATACCATTGTCTATAATTTGAACCCACGAGACAGCGAGATGTTTGCTTCGATGGCTGCCAATTTCAATGATGGAATTGTGGTTGGTAAAATGCAATATGGTGCCGCTTGGTGGTTTTTAGACCAAAAAGATGGTATGGAAAAGCAACTCAATGTACTCTCAAATTTTGGATTATTGAGCAAATTTGTTGGAATGGTAACCGATTCAAGAAGTTTTCTTTCTTTTCCGAGACACGAGTATTTTAGACGTATCTTGTGCAATGTTCTGGGCGATGAAATCGAGAAAGGGGAGTTGCCCGACGACCTGAATCTCATAGGAAGTATGGTAGAAGACATTTGTTATAAAAATGCCAAGACCTATTTCAAAGTAACTATTTAATTCCAAATATTTTTTTTAACCAACCAAAAACAACCAAAATGATATGAATAAAACAACAACAAAAATTGGAAATTACAGATGGACCATTTGTGGTTTACTCTTTTTTGCAACGACCATCAATTACCTCGATAGACAAGTTCTTTCTTTGACTTGGAATGATTTTATTGCCCCAGAATTCCATTGGACCAACAATGATTATGGAAATATTACGGCTTTATTTTCGATATTTTATGCGGTATCATTATTATTTGCAGGGAAGTTTGTAGATTTTATGGATACCAAAAAAGGATTTCTTTGGGCTATTGGAGTGTGGTCAGTAGGAGCCTGTTTACACGCTTTTGCAGGAATTGCAACATCTGGCTGGATCACTGGAAATTGGTTTGTTGGTTTTGAAGGTGCAAAAGAGGCGCTTAGTACTGTAAATGATACCGGATTAGTGATTAATGTGAGTGTTAGTTTATTCATTTTTGCCCGTTTTGTTTTAGCGGTGGGTGAGGCTGGAAATTTCCCTGCGGCAATTAAAACTACGGCTGAATATTTTCCTAAAAAAGACAGAGCATTTTCTACTAGTATTTTTAATGCTGGTGCCACAGTCGGGGCATTGGCAGCTCCAATTTCTATTCCGTTTATAGCCAAAGCTTTTGGTTGGGAAATGGCATTTATTATAATTGGAGCTTTAGGTTTTATCTGGATGGGCTTTTGGATTTTTATGTATGACAAGCCAGAAAACCATAAAAGAGTTACGGCTGCAGAACTCGAATACATCCAACAAGACGATATCGCAGATAGTAAATTAGTTGGATATGTGCCAGAAACTACCAATAAAGTGACTTTCAAGGAGTGCTTTCGATACAAACAAACTTGGGCTTTCGCTTGTGGCAAGTTTATGACCGACGGTGTTTGGTGGTTTTTCTTGTTTTGGACTCCGGCTTATTTAAGTTCGGTTTACGGTATGGATTCTACTGAGGCTGCTTTCCCATTATTTGTCCTTTATATGATAACCTTACTTTCTATTATTGGAGGATGGTTGCCTACTTATTTTGTTGAAAAGGTTGGAATGAATCCTTATGAAGGGCGAATGAGATCGATGTTGATCTTTGCCTTTTTCCCCTTGTTGGCACTTGTGGCGCAACCGTTAGGCTATATTAGTTATTGGTTGCCCATCATTATTATTGGTATTGCTGGAGCGGCTCATCAAGCCTGGTCTGCAAATATTTTCACTACGGTGGGTGATATGTTCCCGAAAAAAGCAATTGCTACCATCACAGGAATTGGCGGTTTAGCAGGCGGCTTAGGGTCGACCTTGATCAACAAAGGTTCAGGATTGCTGTTTGACTATACCAAAGAAACCAATATGGCTTTTATGGGATTTGAAGGAATCGAAGCAGGCTACTTTATTATCTTCTCCATTTGTTCGGTTTGTTATTTGACCGGATGGATTATAATGAAATCATTGGTGCCTAAATATTCCCCAATTACCGATTTGTAGATTTTTATTATTTTTAACCCGTTGGGTGTAATTCAATTTAATTTTTTTTAAACACATAGAATCATAGTTTTTTATTAATTTTATTAAGACGCTTCGCTTGATTTTAGTAAATCATAGCTATGTGAACCCAAGAACTGGGCTATCCAACTCTTTTTTCTATGATTCTATGCGTTTCAATTTTACTATTTCTAAAAATTTAATAATTTCACCCAACGAGTTATTTTTATATTTTTTTGTTAGTAATAGCCCTAAAGTTTCGCTTTAGGGCTATTTTTTATTATACTAAAACAGCTAAATACTTGCTAGCAGTACTGGATGTTAATATGCAAAATCGGAACTCCAATCGTTTTATGCTGCGCTCGCTGTACTGAAATTACTATGCAAATATTGTGCATATACTTTTTCTAATACAGAAATATTCTCCGATTTTTTATTTATATGGACTCTCTTTGAAAATACTGTGCCGTCTTTTAGGACTATAAAGAAACGATACCATTTGAAATTCATCACAGTTTTAATAATGAATAAAGCGAGGATCATACTTCCTGCTGTTGCGAGGTATAAATCTAAATATTGAATGGTTGCGATTATAAACAAGAATGGAATAGAAATCCCAAATAGTTCCATTGCGGGATGCAAATTGTATTTTTTGATGTACAATTTATTGATCTGGGCAAATGGAATTTCTTGCTCGGCTTTGTTTTGATGTTTCAAAAGCAGTCCATTTTCGGACAAAGTGAGTTGATCAAATTTAGCTTTTCGAATCGAGTTTTTAGAAAGGGGGATACAATTGATTTCTATCATAATAAGGGATTTTAGCAAAGTTTTTTTTAAAATTTAAGTCAAAAAAAACCCTGCCCCAAGATGGAACAGGGTCTGTAAATAATAACAAGATGTACTCTTACTTAAGAATTGGATACTTGTTTATAAACAGCTCTAAATCTAAGAAAGGCAAATACTAGTCCGATTGCCAACAGAATCCAAACAGAATCGTCAATGGGTGCAGCGGGGGTTGTATCGCTAGTACCGCTATCATCTATTCCTCCGTTATCTGACCCTGATCCTGGTTGTGCAAAAGTGGCCAATGTACACACAAAGAAAAAAGCAGTGATATAAAATTTTACTAAGTTATTTTTCATTTTTTAATTTTTTAATGTTTTTAATTCAATACTTTTTTGGTCACCTCTGAGTTGTCTTCACCAACAATTTTTACAATTAGCACCTGGTTTAGGGCTCTTTGGTCTTTGATTGTAGCCGTGTTCGCTTTCACGTTTCTTTGTTCGGATAGTAATCTTCCTTGAACATCAAAAACACTAATGCTACTGATGGCAATCGAACCTGAATTTACATAAAGCGTTCCATTATTTTTGTATACTCTAATAGTGTTCTCATTTAATTTTGGTTCATCTACTTTCAATGTTTTTTGGTATTTCAAAGAGAATCTGCTGTTGTCTATTCCAGCAGTGGCATTGAAGGTATAAGAACCATTTTTCAAGTTGGTTTCTGCACCAGTGGTGTTGTCTAACAAATAAACGTCTTGTCCCGTTGCAAAAACACCATCAAAATGGTCTAAAGCGATTGTATAATCTCCAGCTAAATCAGTTTTGAAGTTTAAAGCTACTACGTCGCTAGCATCAAATGCTGGACGACCCTGAATAGTGTATTCTTCGTTGTTGATACTAGAAGTCAAAGCAATTGGACTGTCGTTAATGTATTTTGCATCATACATATCAACAGCTAAAGTTGCATCAGCAGTATATCCTACTAAAGCTTGGCTGAAAGCATCGGCTGCACCTGTCAAATTCAACCACAAACGGTCTTTTTGAACTTGTTTGGTTTTGAAGAATTGATTGCTATTGTTAGCAACTCGCATGGCATTGGTAAAACTTACGTTCGAAGCGCTTTTAGCTTTTACAAAGAACCCTTGTCCTACTTGAATTGTTCCGTTTGGCACCGCGCTACTTGGTGTAGCAGTAGTTGCTCCCAATGGATTATACACCGCATACGATGAACCTGTCGCCCCATTTATTTTTCTCCAGAAATACAAACTGCTTTCGATGTTCGTAGTGTTGGCAGTGATAAAGGCTTGTGCATCGATAGTCGATGGATAAGGATTTCCTACCAAATTGTATCCTAAAGCGGCTCCACCGTAAGTAATCGGGTTTGTAATAGTTCCATTGTTCGGCACACCTGAAAATACACCGGCAAAAGTTTGTGTCGCAGGTGCAGGTACAGCATCGTTAGGCATACGAATCAAGTAACCTGATCCTGCAGCGAAAGTGGTTGTCGTAGGGCTAGCAATCGCTGTATATTGATTTGCAGTTTCAGCATAATTGTAAAAACGACTTGGTGATTGTGACGTTAACGGCGAAAAATCTGTTAATTTTTGTGTGCCAGTCACCGGAGAAGACCAAATGGTATAGTCTAAACGGCTTAACGCATTGCTATTTCTGTTCACAGTAGTGGTACCTGCACCTCCATTAGAAACATTATCTACTTGAATCAAGTTAGCATTGTTTAGGACAGTTAAGGTTCCATTGTTTGTAATAGCTTCCTTTACAGTAAAATTATAAGTTGAATTAATAGTTAATGTTGATCCAGAATCAATAGTCAATGACTTTATGCTTACATTGACAAAAGGTGAGGGTTGAAATGTTCCATTTGCAATCGTTACGTCAGAATTTTGATCAGGTACTCCATTTGACCAGTTTAGTGCATTAATCCAACCTGTGCTCGTTCCCCCTGTCCAAGTAGTGCTTGTAGCTGGAGTTAATGGATCATAAACTAATTGTATTTTTCCTCCTACACCAGTAGTAGCCACAACAGACCATCCTGTAGTTATACCAATGACAGTTCCAAAATTTCCTGAAAGATCTCCAGTTGCTTCAGTGGTAACAATATCTATAGTAACCGGTCCAGCTGGTGTGTATATTCCAGTAATATCTAATGTTCCTGAAACAGCAAGCGTTCCTGCAATGGCACTATTGGTAATTTGGTCATAATCAACACCTGCTGCAGCACTTCCTGAAATTTGCAAAATAGTTTTACCGCTAAGTGTTGCAGCTCCTTTTGCAAAATCAACGATTCCTTTCCCTGCAGAACCTCCAGGAGCTATTATACTATTAGCAGTAGTTGTTACACCTGGAATAATATTAAGGTTAGAACCTGTGTCTGTATTAATAATACCATTGTTTGTGATACCACTAGTAAATGCATTATTTGCGGTTGGATTAGCTACAGCTGTATAGGCTATTGACGCATCTCCTGTACCTGATGCCAATGTAAGCGTTCCCGTTGGGGATACAGTAGCATTAGACACTACATTGGTGATAAGTGGATTAGGAAGCGGAAAACTAAATTTTTGATTGGTAACTGTAAATGTAAATCCATCAGCTGTATAAGTTGTACCAGCATTTGATAATGCTGTATCTGCAACTGTAAAAGTAACTTGTTTATTGGTGCTAGAACTAGCTGTTCTTTTAAAATTGAAAGTACCTGTGGTGTTATTAACTATGGAACTGAAACTAACAAAATCGCTATTTGAATTGATAATTCCATTATTGATTATGGATGTTTTAAAACCTGCGTGACTTGTAGACCCTTCCAAATTTAAAACGCCACTATTTGTAATGGTGAGCGGTGGAGCTTCACCAGCACTTGAACCAGCTATAGCACTGCCTCTGCCCACAGTTGTAGATCTGTTTTTCAAAGTTAATGTGCCACTATTAGTAATGAAGAATCCTACGCCAGTGCCAGTAGATTTGCCGCCACCATTTCCTGTACCTAATGGTCCAGTAGCGATATTAGAACAAACAAGGTCTATATTTAAAGTACCTTCGTTAATTAAGTTAAAAATTGGTGCATTGGTTCCTGCTCCAGTACTCATAAATATAGGGGTATTTGTAGTATCTCCAAGGATATTAATGTTTCCCCTGTTGGTTACAGTTGTCGTTGTTGAAGCTGAATTAAACACGCTCATTTGTCGTGCGAGGTTGGTATTTTTACTATAAAAAGTAAGATTTGTACCACTTTCTATAATTACGGTAGAAGCACCTCCTAAACCCAATAATCCGCCATTACTTGGTATTCCTGCACTTCCGATTGTAAAACCAGTACCTCCTATAATTACAGGAGAGATATTTGAAGATCTCACGGCAAAACAAGTGTTTGTCCCTGTGCTAAGCTTTAAACTAGGTGTAGCATTAATTAGGAAACTATAGATAGCGAATGCATTCGCAGAAGGAACACTTATCGCAGCACTAGCTGCAGTAGTCGATGCACTAACATCTATATTTAAGGTTCCGTTACCCGAGTAGCCATATGTCGTGTTACTGGTCGGAGGCTGCGTAGGAGTATTACAAATTATCCCTGTAGTTGCGATTCCTCCTCCAGCAGTTGCAGTACTTAAAATATCTAATGTCCCGTTGTTTACTATCTTTCCACCAGTAAGAGAAACGTTGGTGATCGACGCACTTCTTACTAAAAGAGTAGCGCCAGAATTGATGGTTAATGTAGGACCTGCAATTGTTCCTGTTGCATTGCTAATAGTAACTCTAGCTACAGAACTTGGAGGACTTGTCGTAATGATCGGTGCATTTGGAGTTGAGTTACTACTAATAACCACCCAATCTACATTTGTAAGTGTTGATTCTCCTGGATAAGTACTTGTACTGCCACTTCCGCTTGGAGTCCAGTTTGCAGCTGTTGCCCAGTCAGTTGAAACGGATCCGTTCCAAGTAAATGTTCTTTGCCCCATCGCCGTATTCACAAATAATCCACACAGGATTATCATCAGGACTATCCAGCCCTTTTTTTGTTTTTTAATCGTGTTGTTTTTTTTCATAGGTAATTTGTTTTTAATTGGTTTTTAACAGTAATGGAATTTGTACCACCTTTTTTACAAGGCATTCCGCGGTTTTATTGTTGGTATTGTTATAGTATGTCTCAAAGTTTTCCTTTGAATTTTAAAATAAAAACCCCTGTCCAGCTCAAAATACGAGTTGGATAAGTATTGTTCACAATTTGGTGAAGATTCAGTCGGTAGGTTGGATTTGCTTGGGGGCGAGGAACCTAGTTTTGAAAGAAAACGCTGCGGTTAGTTCAAAATAGGGTAATAAAAAACCTCTGGACTAAAAAAGCCCAGAGGTAATTTTTTATTTATTGTTTCACAATTTTAAAGGTTTGTGTTGCATCGTCTATGGTTACTTCCATCACGTATAATCCTTTTTGTAAATTCGAAATATTGAGTTGTCTTTGGTTGGCTTCTATAGTTTCGCTCAATACTTTTTGTCCTAAGATATTGAAAAGTGCGACTTTGCTGATGTTTTGAGCAGCAGACAAATTCAACTGTCCGCTTGTTGGATTCGGATACACACTGAATTTGAAATCAGCAAATTGGGCATTTCCTAGCGATGGGTCATAAACCAATTGTGCCTTGTTTCCTAACCCAGGGTTAATCACTACTGCCCATTTTGCAGGCAATCCAATAACATTAGCAAAAGGTCCAACAACCGAACCTTCAGAACCTGCTGTTGTGTTAGTAGTAATAATATCTATGGTAGTAAAAACAGCTGGTGTATAAAGACCTGTTACATCAAGAGTTGCTCCATTGACATTTATAACATCAAGCAATCCTGTTACTTGCATTGCATCATAATCGACACCCGCAGTGGCGCTTCCGCTAGCTTGTATTTTTAAGGTACCTTGTAGTGATAAAAGATTTGCATTTGCTGCAGGAAATGCTGGTAGTGTTAGAATTCCTTTTCCAGTGTTACCTCCCGGTGACAATACACTTGTAGCTGTAGTGGAAAGCAAAGATAAAATATTAAGGTTTGAAGCTGTATCGGTATTGATCGTGCCTGAGTTGTTTACATTTCCTGCAGCATTGTTTAATGCAGGAAGTCCTGCTGCTGTATAAGGCAATGGTGTCGTACCTGTTCCAGTGATACGAGTAAGTGTTCCTGTTGCTGGAACAGTAGCAGTGGATAATACATTCGTAACAAGGTTTGTTCCATCACTAGCACCCCCAAATTTTTGTGCTACAACCGCATAATCGTTATTGTTACTATCTCTGTAAATAGAACCTACAGAACCTGATGTGTCTAAGTTAGTAACGGTAAAAGTAACCTGTCTGGTGGTTGCGGTAGCTGCTGTTCTAACGAAATTAATACTACCTCCAAGATTGTTGTTAACTGCAGTAAAACTTCTAAATTCGCTATTAGTGTTTAATATACCGGTATTGTTTAGGGTTGTTTTCAAACCTAAATTATAGGTACTGCCTTCTAAATTCAAAGTGCCACTATTAGATAAAACTAAACGAGGTGCCTCGCCAGCAGTGACAGTGAAAATTGCAAATCCTGTTCCAACCGTAGTTGATGTGTTCTTCAAAGTCATTGTGCCAGTATTGGTTACATTTACTACAGAACCTGCATTTGCAGTACCACCACCGCCATTACCGATATTTAACCCAGAATGACCAGCAGTCACGGCATTTAAGTTTATATTTATAGTGCCTTCGTTATTGATATTATAAACACTTGCAGTAGCAGAAGCACCCGTGCTGAAACCCATCCCTGAACGTGCAGAAGCGCCTTGGATAATGATTGTTCCTTTATTGGTAAAATTAGTGGCGTTACTATTACTTGAAAATCCTCCAATGGCACTATTAAGATTTGTGGCTGCACTATTTAAGGTAAGAGTTGTTCCAGCTTCTACCGTTACGCTAGTACCTCCACCTAAATTGATCAGACCTCCTATTGACGGACTTCCTACAGTTCCTATAGTAAATCCTGTACCTCCTATTATCAATTTGTTGGCATTATTTCCTCCAGCCGCTCTGACAGCACCTATGCCAAGAAGAGTAGCTTGATTAAAAGTAATTTCTGGATTATTCAGAATAAATTTATAAGTTACGTTGGCGTTATTGGTAGGTGTTGTAGTGGATCCGCTATTACCAAGAACGGCAATTGCAGCGGCACCCGCAAAGTTAGCACTAGGAAGGTCAATAGTCAGCATACCACTTCCGGAATAAGTATATTCTCTAGGGATAGTCGGTAAAACATTTGGATTACCACAATTAATACCAATTGCAGGAAAACTGGTAAAACCAGCTCCTATGGCTTTTATATTGAGGGTTCCATTGTTTACAATACTTCCACCATTCAAAAATACATTGTTAGATTGTGTGGCAACATTCCCTACATTGAGAATCGCTCCGGGGTTAATCGTAAAAATTGCCCCTGCTTCGCTACCAAAAGTGTTAGCAATATACAATCGAGCGATATCCAGTACTTGCCCATCATAGATAGCCGGAAACGGTGTATCGCTTTTATTGATGTAGACCAAATCAATTACTCCTATTTCGCCAGGATATGTATTGGTGCCTGGGGTTGTTGTACCTCTTAAAATGGTCCAGTTGGCCGTATCAGCCCAATCAGATGATTTAGAACCATTCCAGATGAAGGTGTCATTGGCTGCCGATGCTGATTGTGCTGCAGCTACATTCGAAAAAAGTCCGCAAAAGAGCAAAAAGAGGATTACTAAACCCGTTTTGTAATTTTTGCTCGACAAGTAATTGTTTTTCATAATATTGATTTTAATTGTTTTATTATTTATTGGTCAGATGTAATTGCCTAGGTTGTTTCCTAAAGCTCGAGTCGCATTAGTTATAGCGGTTTAACGACTAGTTTTCAGTTATGCTCATTTTATAGGTAATGACTTGATGGTTTAATTCTTCAATATTGGTATTTTATTTTTTAATTTTCTACAGCAAAACACTTATTTGAATATACTACAATTAAATACTTCTTAACCCTTGGATGAAATTCAATTTGTAAAGTTTTTTAACCACATAGAAATATTTTTATTGTAATTATTAAAAGGCGTTTCGCTTTATTTATGAAAACATAGCCATGTGAACCCAAGAAATTGGGCTATCCAATTCTTTTTTTCTATGTTCCGATAGCTATCGGAACTATGTGGTTTAATTTTTTTTATTTAATCCATTAATTGAAATTTTAAAAATTACACACATCGGGTTCTTCTTATTTTAATGTTTTAAAAAACGGGCTTCAAATTCTATTCCTTTGATAATAATGTTTTTTTTGGCGGAGAATTCGCGGTTCATTTTTTAAATTATTTTCAACTATTAAATTCATAAGTTAAACCATTTCATGAATTTTGAAAAATCCAATCGTTTTTTGTTGTCATTCACGGCACTAGCTTTCTTATTTATTTTCGATATCAAACAAATGCATTTCTAACAATATCGATTTCGTTTGCAACTTTGTAAAATTAAATATTCTTTCCCGATTAAAATATGTCAAATCAAGCAATTAGTGGGGGTAAATCAATCAAAATCAGCTTAGCATTGCATTTTGGCATTTTTAATGTCAGAAATTACAGTTTTGCGGTTA
Organism: Flavobacterium nackdongense; assembly: GCF_004355225.1. NCBI lineage: Bacteria > Pseudomonadati > Bacteroidota > Flavobacteriia > Flavobacteriales > Flavobacteriaceae > Flavobacterium > Flavobacterium nackdongense. The sequence goes on from NZ_CP037933.1 coordinate 3,924,850, forward strand.
AGGTAGTGTCATAGCGTTTGTGCCCCGTATACGCTTGCGTGAATAGACTTTTTTTCAAAAAGAAAGGACAATAAAAGAAGTTTGATAGCAGATTATTTCTCTGTAATACTGTACTGAGAAATCAATGTTTTTTTTGTCATATAAACCACCTTTTAGCGCTAAATCGACTTATTATTACCCCGTAAATGACAGATATAACCCCTAGCATTTATATTGAAACTGATATCTTTGATGTACTTGCGTTATATTCTTTTAGTCAACAAAACATAAAAATATAGAATGTATTTTAACGCATTTAACCCAAACAAAAAAAAAACGTATTTATCAACGACATCTTAAAAAAATGAAAAATAATATTCTTAAAAATGTATTCAACTATTCATTATTGTTTTTAGGAATACTTCTTTTTTCAAGTTGTATGTATCCGCAAACTAACCTCGTCGTTGATGGAAGTTTCGAAAATGGATCAACGGCTTGGATGCTTTCAGCTGGAGCGACAAGAATAGCTTCGGATCCACAATCTGGAAGTTTTTCAATAACTGCTCCTGACGGCGGCGAAGCTACCCAAACCATATCTGGTCTTTCAGCAAACACCACTTATGTATTGACGGGCTGGTTGAAATCGAGCAATGCCAGTCCGGTGCAATTGGGCGTTAAATGGCATGGAGGAAATGAATTGACTGCGCCAACGACTTCGACTGCCTATGCGCAATTATCGATTAAATTCACCACTGGACCAGCCAATACATCAGCGGTAATTTATTGTAGTAATCCAGCCGGTGGTAGTAATCAAATGACTGCCGATACTTTTTCGATAGTACAAACTGCAGAAACGCCTTATGAATTAGTTTGGACCGATGAATTTAATGGAACCGGAATAGTAGATGCAGCGAATTGGAGTTTCGAAAACGGTTTTGTCCGAAATGAGGAAGTGCAATGGTATCAATCTGACAATGCCTTCCAGCAAGGAGGCAATTTGATTATCGAAGGGCGAAAAGAAAACCTTGTAAATACTAGGATTAATCCTAACTATGATCCTAATTCAACAGATTGGAAAAAATCCCGTCAATACATCAATTATACCGCGTCGAGTATAAAAACAGCCGGAAAAAAATCGTGGTTGTACGGTAGATTTGAAATACGAGCCAAGGTAACCAACCTAACGGGTACTTGGCCAGCCATCTGGACCTTGGGCAATAATTGCGAATGGCCATCGAATGGAGAAGTAGACATTATGGAAAATTATGGTGGCAATATATTAGCGAATTTTGCTTGGGGAACCAACACGAGATGGGATGCAAAATGGGATACTGTGAGACTAAATACGATGACGAATTTTGTAAGCAAAGATCCCGACTGGCTTAGTAAATTTCATATTTGGACAATGGATTGGGATGTCAATAAAATGAGTATTTACCTAGACGGTGTTTTGTTAAATGAGGTAAATTTAAACACGACCATCAATGGAACTGCTAATTGCTCAGGTCAAAATCCTTTTAGACAAAAACATTATTTATTACTCAACTTGGCACTTGGTTCTTCAGGAGGAAGTGTCAATAACCTCGCTTTCCCAACACAGTATATAGTTGATTATGTACGGGTGTATCAATTGACTGCTAACTTGGCTGTAGATAAAGTGCAAAAACAGGATGCGACAGTACTATATCCGAATCCTGCAAAAAATGTTCTCACTATTGACTATTCGAATAGCAACCCAAAATTTAAGATATTTGACGTCTCAGGAAGAGTATTTATTACAGGCAATGGTTCTAAAGTTGACCTCAGTAAGTTAAAGAATGGAGTCTATTTTGTTCAAGTTGAAAATTTGAAACCAACCAAAATTATCAAGGAATAATGCATTTCTAAACGTGTAAAAAAAAACTGTAATTGTAGGTGCATTGAAAAGGGTAGTCAAGTCAATCTAAAACAACAACTTTGATTTGTTAAGAGTAGTATGCTGAAGTATTCTTGATTTTTTTTAGTTCGATTTTCACTAGTGTCCACTATAGATTAAAAAAAGTTCTTTGAAATTATTGTAAATCTGTATTTTAAGTATCATTTTAGAGCGTGACGATTTGAAATGAATCTATTATGTTCGTAAATTAACTTTACGAATATGAATCACGGAAAATATGTCTTTTCTCAATTAGTTGAATTTCTGCCCCAACGTGTTTTTGATAGATTTGTAACAAAGTATGATGGTAACAAAAAGGTTAGACATTTTACTTGTTGGAACCAACTTTTATGTATGATTTTTGGTCAATTATCTTCTCGGGATAGCTTGAGAGATTTGATAATTGTTATTGAAGCACATCAATCAAAATCGTATCATTTAGGTTTTGGAAAAAATGTAACTCGAAGTAACTTAGCCAAGGCAAATGAGAATCGCAATTATAAAATATTCGAAGACTTTGCTAATCATTTAATATTGATTGCTCAAGAAAAAAACAGCAATGATAGTTTTGAGATAAAAGGCAATATTTATGCTTTTGATTCTTCAACAATTGATTTGTGTTTGAGTGTGTTTTGGTGGGCTCATTTTAACAACCAAGGCAGGAATAAAACTTCACACACTTTTTGATATTAATACACAAATCCCCGTATTTATTCACATCACCGAGGCAAACGTTCACGATGTTAATGCAATGGACTTAATCAATTACGAACGTTTTGCTTATTATATTTTTGACCGTGCTTATGTTGATTACTTAAGACTTTATCGAATTACAAAATCTTCTGCATATTTTGTTGTTAGAGCAAAATCAAATTTAAAATTTAAAAGAATGTATTCCAAGAAGACCGATAAATCCTCAGGAGTTATTTATGACCAAACAGGAAAAATAGATGGCTTTTATACTTCCAAAGATTATCCTTAAAAGATAAGAAAAGTCAAGTTCTTTGATGATGAAAACAAAAAAATGCTAATCTTTTTGACGAACAATTTTGATTTATCAGCCCAACAAATCGCCTTACTTTATAAACAGCGTTGGCAGATTGAATTATTCTTCAAATGGATTAAACAACATTTGAAAGTTAAGACCTTTTGGGGAACAACAGAAAATGCTGTTCGCATACAAATTAACATCGCAATAATAACTTATTGCTTGGTATCAATCATTGCGAAAGATTTAAAAATCAATCGTTCAATCTACGAAATTCTACAAATTTTATCAGCATCATTACTCGATAAAACACCTGTAAATGAATTACTTATGAAATCAGATTACAATAATGTCAATGAACATATTACTAACCAGCTGGTTTTCAACTTATTTTAAGTGGACACTAGTGTTCGATTTTATTAAAAAATTCGGTTACTTTTTATAAAACTTATTGGGAACTCTGCTGTTGAATGTTTCTCGATACCATCCCTGCCCAAAGCCGGATCCCTTGAAGAGCGGTTGTCTTTTTATACTTGTGAAATCTAAAAGGGTATATCAATGAAACCGAGCTACGAACGTCTTCAAAACATACAATTTTCAAAGAGTCGTTCCAGACTAATTTTGTAAGTAAATGGGTAAAATAGGTGCTTAATTATGGGTTCGCGACCTAATACACCTACTAATTGACATATTTGCCCAATTTAATTTTGAACTAGGATGATTATATTTGTAGATTAAATTTTAGTTTAACAATTGCAGAATAGCGGAAATAGAGCCTGCCTCAATAAATAAAAATATTTTAATATGAAACGAATTTTACAACTAGGAACAATGTTTATGATGTGTATTGGATTTTTTGCCAATGCACAAGATATAGTGTGGACAGGAAGCGCTGCAAACAATGATTTTTTTGACGAAGGGAACTGGAAGAATTCAGTGACAAATGTACCTCCAAGCATTGACGCAATCAATCCAGGCGTTGCTGTAAATTTGCCCTTGCGAATTGACAATGTCACTACTACGATTATCGCCAACGGCGAAATTAATCTGGGTTCAGGCAGTCTTGCGATAGGTATGGCAAACCTTACGGCTCAATCTTTTTCTGGTGCTGGTGGTACTTTTACCATTAACGAAGGGGCTTATGTGGAATTATCAGATACTGCACCATTTAAATTCACTACTCCTCAGGTTCAAATTAACTTTACTTCAGGATTGGCTTGGATCAGAACGCCTAATGTTAGTGCTAGATTGGTTTCAGTTTCCTATTTGGGGCTAATCAAAGTGAATGGAGCTAACTCAGCGTATCGAACCAATTTGCGTTTAGATAATTATTATTTTACTGGTTGTGTGATTCGAACCAATTTGGCATCGACAACACCATTGACAGTTTACGACGGAACCAATTTGCAAGGGGCATCGGTTGGAATACCAGTAAACGCTATACATAGTGGAGCTGCTTTGCCAGGAGCGATGAATGACAAAATTGAATCTTTTTTATTAAAAAAAGGGTATATGGTTACCATAGCGGATGAAGCTGCTGGTACCGGTAAAAGTAAAAATTATGTCGCCTCAGAAAGCGATTTGGTAATTAATATATTACCAGCAACTTTGCAAAACGCTATTTCATTTATCCGAGTAATGCCTTGGAATTGGACTACTAAAAAGGGTTTCAATGCACCAGTAGATTCAAACCTTAATGCATCCTGGCGTTATCAATGGAATTCCTTTGAGAATTCACCTGCACAAAATGAATATGTCCCGATGTCGTGGGGCCAAGGAACTGCAGACGATGCTGGGGTAGCAAAATTTATAGCACTTTACAACACTACACATTTATTGTCCTTTAACGAGCCTGATGATTGTAATGGACAATCAGGTCAATATGGTAATCCAAAATTGTGTGTTATAGACGAAGCGGTTAAATGGCATAAAAATTTGATGAAAACAGGCATGCGTATGATTTCTCCCGGTGGGCGAGAAGAAGCTCCTTTTGGATGGCTTAAAGATTTTTATAAAAAAGCAACTGAGCAAGATGTAAGGATTGATGTGATTGCAGTACATTGGTATGATTGGGGAAGCAATCCTACAGTCAATACGAATCCTACAGCGCTTCAGGTATTCAATCGTTTTAAAGCCTATCTTACCAATGTGCACAATTTATACGGTTTGCCTATTTGGATCACCGAGTTTAACGCTAATCCTGCGCGATCACAAGCCATCAATGCAGGTTTTCTTGAGTTGGCTCTGCCTTATTTAGAAAGCTTAGACTATATCGAAAGATACTGTTGGTTTCCTTTTAATACCGGTACCCACTTTACGGGCTGGAACGAGGCGACCAACGCGCCGAGCGATACAACTCCTTCGCTAGTGGGTACCATTTATAAAAATATCAACAACGCAACACCTGTTGCCTCTTCACCATCAATACCGGAGGCTACTCTAGATCAAAATAATAATCTCAATTTAGTGCAGTTTCCGAACGTTGCTTTGAACAAACCGGCAACGGCCAATACCTCATTTTCGGCCGCTTATTTGCCAGCTTTGGCTGTAAATGGTGATACCACTTCGAGTACTTTGCTATGGGTTGCTAATATTGGTAATACCGGAAGCGCTAATTATACCCCGCTTCCCGCTTGGATTGAAGTAGATTTGCAAGGAAGTTACACTGTAGATAGTTTTCGGATTTTTGAAACCTCAAGTGCAGTAAAGGATTTTAATTTTCAAGTCTGGGATGCGACATTAAATGCAGGAGCAGGAGGATGGAGTAATGCCTTAACCGTAACTGGAAATCCAGCATCACCCTTGATTACCTACAAAACTATAAATCCTGTAACTACTACAAAAGTGAGACTCTATATTACCGCGCACAACAGTACAACCTTAATACGAATGGTGGAATTAGAAGTATTCGGCAAGCCAGCGGCTACTCTGGCTGCACCACAATTTGAAGGGCAAAAGTTTAGCATTTATCCCAATCCAGTGGCAAATAATATTTTAAATATTAGTGGCGAGCAAGAAGTTCAGTCTGTTGCTGTTTTCACCATTTTGGGAGCTAAAATTAATGTGCCTTATGAAAATGGTCAGTTATCGGTTCACGATTTGGCACCCGGGGTTTACTTCTTAAAAATCAATAATAAATACAGCTACAAATTCATCAAAAAGTAATTTTTTGATGTAAGAATGGGCGTCATTATTTAAAAGTGTATCGAGAACTGTTTTTAGTGAAATTTTGCCTGTTCTCGATACAATCCTGCTCCATTGTGGGATCATTCAAAACTGACAAAAAATAATCATCAAGAACTAACTACACAACGGGGTTAATTCACTTTTTTTAATTTTTAAATCAAAACGAGAGTAACATCGGTCTGATATGGGATGTAAACAGAAACAGTTGAAAAGGTATGCAAAAAATTATTTTCTTTTTTTTATTGATATTTACAGCTGGTCACGCCCAATCAAAGTCAACAGGAGTGGTATCGTTGAATGCCGATATGACGGCAAAATTGACGTTGGATAATCCAAGTTCAAAAGTGACCTTAGTAGTGACAGGTCCTGTCGATAAATGGTCGTCATTAAGCTTGGGGACAAGTTCGTCAACGACGAGTGGAGATGTTTATGTCTATACGGCATCGGTTACAACCAATATCAATATGTCATCTGCCCCAACAGAGCAATGGAAGACGATCTCAAATACCGTGGCAGCTGGTAAAAGAACAGTAACCTTGGAACGAACCTTAACCAATTCAGATTTAAATGATTTTCAACTGGGTTTTGACGCAACAAATTCAATTGATTTGGTTTGGTCACTTTCAGGTGCTGCTATTGCGACTGCTCCCAATCCAAACAGAGGTTCTACCACAGCTACTTTTACTACTAATTTAGGGGTAGAAGAGGTCGCATTTGATGACAAAGTAATACTATATCCCAATCCATCTTCGAGCGAAGTGTTTATTAAAACCAAAACAAATTTATCTAGGGTTACTATTTACAGTCAAGCAGGAGCATTGGTAAAAACGGTGAAAATTAATGATAATGGCCTCGAGGCAAAAGTAAATGTGACTGATTTACCGAAAGCGCTTTACATTTTTGAATTGGAGAATGAAACCGAAAAATCCTGGAAACAGGTCCTAGTCAATTAATAGTTTATTAAGAATGAAAATAGTAATAAAATACTGTGCCCTTTTAGTTTCGTTGCTCTTTGTGACCTTATCTTTTGCTCAAATTAGACTTCCAAAGTTGGTGAGTAATGGCATGGTTTTGCAACGTGATGCCAATCTTAAGATTTGGGGTTGGGCTGCGCCGAATGAAGCTATTGCAATAAATTTTATCAATTCAGATTATCAGGTTACTGCCAATGCATCAGGAAATTGGGAATTGAAATTACCTGCTTTAACAGCGGGTGGTCCTTATACTATGAAAATACAAGCGAGTAACACGATTGAAATCAATGATATTTTGGTTGGAGATGTCTGGCTTTGTTCCGGTCAATCGAATATGGCAATGGCAATGTCAGGTGTAGCGAGTACTTACCCGACCGATGTGAGCAATGCTACCAATGATAAAATTCGAAATTTTAATGTCCCCAGAGAATTCGAATTTACCACACCTAGAACCGATTTAAGTGATGGCTATTGGATGAAAGCCAATCCGACTTCTGTGTTGCAATTTTCGGCTGCTGCCTATTTTTTTGCAAAAGAACTTTACGCAAGAAATCCATCTGTTCCAATCGGTTTGATTCATTCCAGTTACGGAGGAACGCCTATTCACGCGTGGATGAGCGAAAAAGCTTTGAAGAATTTTCCAGAGACCATTGCTGAAATTCAATTGTTGAAAAATCCAACTTACGTGAACACTATTATCCAAAACGATATCAATCTTGAAAATAACTGGAATACTACTTTAAATAACAATGACTTAGGGATAAAAAACAATTGGAAATCAAACGCGACAGATACTTCGACTTGGTCGGATATTACAGTAGGTTTTACCAAAAAGGATATCGGTTCGGTTTGGTATAAAAAGGACATTATGGTTAGTAGCCAAACCGCTTCAAACGCATCACTATTGCAGTTAGCCATTCTTATTGAAGCAGATTCGACTTACATTAACGGAAAACTGGTTGGACACACCAATAATCAATATGCCATAAGAAAGTATGACATTCCCGCCAATACATTGGTCGAAGGCAAAAACACGATTACGGTTCGACTTGTAAATAATAGTTTGACAGGTGGATTTTATGGCTCCATTTTTCAATTAATAGGTACGAATGAAACCATTGATTTAAAAGGCAGTTGGAAAACCAAAGTGGGTTATGCTATGGCAACACTGCCAACGCCCGTGAATTTATTATGGAAACCAACCGCTTTATACAATTCGATGATTGAACCTTTGAAAAATTATGCGCTGAAAGGAGCAATTTGGTACCAAGGCGAGGGGAATACCGGTAAACCAAGCCAGTACTCCATTTATTTAGGTTCGATGATCGAAGATTGGAGAAGCCTTTTTGCCAATCCAACGATGCCCTTTTTGTATGTTCAATTGCCCAATTATCAGGCGGCCGTAGCGAATCCGGTCGAAAGTAATTGGGCGCTATTGAGAGAATCACAATTGAAGACCTTAGCAGTTCCCAACACAGGAATGGCCACAACCATTGATGTGGGAGATCCTAATAATCTTCATCCTGTATGGAAAAAACCAGTAGGAATCAGGTTGGCACTTGCCGCTGAAAGAGTTGCTTACAACAACCCACTACTAGTTTCATCTGGACCAATGTATGAATCTGTGAAAATTGTGGGAAATACTATTGAGCTCACTTTTAATACATTGGGAAGTCCCTTGAAATTCAAATCAACTGGGACAGCAGTAGGAACTCATACCAATTTTGCCATTGCCGGAAGCAATAAAGTATTTTCTTGGGCTCAAGCCAAAATCGAAGGAAACAAAGTAATTGTTTGGAATGATGCCATTCCGAATCCAGTAGCTGTTCGTTATGCTTGGGGGCAAAACCCTGCAGGTGAAAAATTATTTAACACTGAAGATTTACCAGCCTCACCATTCCGGACAGATTCCTGGACGGTTGGAAAACAATATTTATTGATTAATTACAACTAGAATTTACCGCATTTTATAAACAAACTACCAAACAGTATTTACTATGAAAAAAACAAGACACTTCTTAACCGTATTCATTTTCTTAATTGGGCTTTTTGCGAATACTGCGATGGGGCAGAACGTTAACTATTTCTGGGGTGGTGGTGTCAATACCTCGTGGACGACGGCCGGAAACTGGTCAAAAACAGGTAGGTATATTCACACAGCTACTTTTGCGAGTGGAGATACAAATGTTATCATTGTTACTCCCAATCTTCAAGGTGCTGCGCCTTCTACAATTTTAGCGGTGGGTGATGCCATTGTTGGCCCAGGAATTCCCGTGGGTACAACTGTTACAGCTTTTAGCGCCGTTCCTGCTGTTGGAACAACTATCACGCTTAGTCAGCCAACTACCGCTGCAGGCACAGCGTCAATTATTCAGACGTATTTGAAATCGGGTAATGCCCCTAATAATGGTACCTCGCCTAATACTTCTACTGCTGTTATTGATAACGCTGCACTTAGCAGTCCTGTAGTTAGTACTACAGGTGCAGTAGCCAATGTTGTGTTATTGCGTAATAATTTTGGTTCCATTTCAGGGCCAACCTTGACAATCGATAATGGAGGAGTGCTAACAGTAACTAGTGTTTCTGCATCTCCTTTTTCAAATGCAGGGGGTAATATCGTAAACAATGGAACCTTGAGCATTACTACTACTAGCACTGCTGCTTCAACTGGTATAAATTGTATAGTTCCTACTGTTCCGCCTACTTCTGGAACAAACGAATATACTTATTCAGGTTCTGGTACTTTGAACGTTAATTTAAGTGCTTCAACTACGGCAAATAGCGCCTCTATAAATGTTACGTCTCTTAATGCTTTTACTACCTATAAATTTCTATTTGATGGTCCTACTAACTTTACACTTGGTACAACTGCAACATCATATGCTATAAGAACAGTAGGTGGTACTGCAATGTCACCAGTGATTATTGGCGGAGCTGGGTTTACATTGGGTAGTGTTTCTACTCCAGTAAGAGGAGGATTATTAAGTGTTGGTAATCAAAGTAACTTTACCATTAATAGTGGAACTACTTTAGAAATGAATAGTGCAACTGGAAATACAACTACTGGTATTGTATTAGGTAGTAATGCTGTTGGTATTCCTACAAATTTTACTAATAATGGAACAATAAATATTTTTGGAGAAAGTCTCGGAAGCGGTATTAGTGCTGGTGTAACTACTACTGCAAATGCTCAAGATATAAGAATTAATATCGTAAACGGTGGTACTATAAATGTTGATTTAGCCTGTGTTACTCCATCAGTAACTAATCCAACTGGATTTGTATGGTCAGGTCAAGCAGCCTATCGACAAGGTCAGGCGGGTCATTCGGGTTCAGCAGGTGTTTTCTTTACAAACAATGGTAGCGTAACCCTAAGAAATAGATCTACGGTAGCTTTATCTGGGTATGCTATTTGGGGTTCAGGAGCAGGTCAGCGTATGCCTACCTTATTCACCAACAATAGTACTGGTATTTTAAATATTGACGGTTCAATAAATTCTATTCCGCAAGGTTTTACACTTACTAATAACGGAACAGTAAATTCAAATAATTCAATAGCTGGTTTTGCCGGTTTAACTAACAATATAGGTGCGAGTATTAATTTCGGTAAAGCGCAAGCTATATTTACGGTTTTAGCAACTGCAGCCGCAACTGTAGGATCGACTTATAGAGATGGAAATTTAAATGTGTATACCATACGGACTACTAAAGTTAATGGAACAGGTTTGGAAATACTTGCCGAAACAGCTCCAATTGCAACAATTCCTGCAACTGGAACTCTTACGTTTGTAAGTGGTTCTGGAGACGCAACTATTGATTATTCAGCAGTTAGTGGAATAAATACAACTGCAATATCCAATAATACTACAAATTCAGGGACAATTAGTACAGCTCAAGGAGGAGGTTTCGCTTTAAATACGATATCTTCAGCTACATTAACACTTGATGCAAATAGTATTATTGCTCCTGGAGGAGCATCAGGAAAAGGTATTACGGATTTTGCAAGAGCTTCTAACACGCTTTTAGGAAAATTGGCTATACAAGTTTCAGGTAACACATCTGCTGGTATTGATTACGACCAAATTACCAATTCCGGAACTAATGGAGGATTTGATATATCAGCTGCAACATTAGAAATTACATCTTTATACACACCAAGCAGCAGTGCCGTAATTCCAATAGTAGTTGCATCTGGAACAGGCACTATTTCAGGTACTTTTGCAAGTGTAACTGGTCTAACACCTGGATGGACATTATCGTATGTTTCACCTACAGCAGTTAATTTAGTATATACTGTTATTACAATACCTACAATTTGGACAGGTGCTGCTGCCGATAATAATTTCTTTAACGAAGCCAACTGGAAAGACTCAGTGACTAATATTGTACCGGCTGCAAATACAATCAATCCGGGTGCAAATATCAATTTACCATTACAAATAAATAGTGCGGCGGCTACTATTACAAGTGGGGCAATTCAATTTGGCAGTGGAAGCCTAACCATCAGTTCTGCAGACCTTACCGCTACATCATTTTCAGGAGGAACCGTAACGTTAAATGATGGTGCTTATGTTACATTGAGCAGTGCTACTCCGCTTCTTAATAATGTTCAAATCAACCTAACATCAGGAATTGGATGGATAAAAACACCAAATTATAACGCCCGAGCCGTTTCCGATAATAACATTGGACAGATAAAAGTGAATAACATTAATGCTATTTATGCCAATAATTTACGTTTGGATCATTACTACCTCAACGGCTGCGTGATAAGAGCAAATTTGGCTGCAACGACACCATTGACTGTTTATGACAGTGCTAATTTGGGTGGCAGTTCGGCTGCAATTACAGTCAATACAATACATAGCGGCGATGCCATTGCCAATACGATGAACAACAAAATGGAGTCTTTTGTGCTTAAAAAAGGTTTTATGGTTACGATTGCAATAGAAAATGATGGTACAGGAAAAAGTAAAAATTTTATTGCGTCCGAAAGCGACTTAGTAATAAATGTACTTCCTCAAACATTACAAAATGCAATTTCTTTTATTAGAGTAATGCCGTGGAACTGGGTGACTAAAAAAGGTTTTAACGCACCCGTTGATGATAACCTTAATGCTTCTTGGCGCTATCAATGGAATCCGAATCAAGCTACAACAATTGATCACGAATTTGCACCAATGGCTTGGGGACATACAAGTGCAAATGATCCTGCGGATATTACATTATTGGTTGATAAATACAATAGCCCTTACGTAATGTCATTTAACGAACCTGACGATTGCGACGGACAATCTGGTCAGTATGGTAATTTGTGCCAAACAGATGTCGCCGTAGGATATCATAAAAACTTGATGAAAACAGGAATGCGAATCGTTTCTCCTGGGGGTAGAGAAGAAGCCCCTTTTGGGTGGCTTAAAACATTTTACGACAAGGTTACAGCTCAAGATGTTAGAGTAGATGTTATCGCTGTGCATTGGTACGATTGGGGCAGTAATCCGACTGTTAATACCAATCCTACAGCTCTTCAAGTTTTTAACCGATTTAAAGCCTATCTTACTAATGTGCATAATTTATACGGCTTACCTATTTGGATAACAGAATTTAATGCGAATCCTGCCCGTTCACAAGCTATTAATGCAGGCTTTTTAGAATTGGCTTTGCCTTATCTAGAAAGCTTAGACTATATCGAAAGATATTGTTGGTTTCCTTTTAATACGGGTACCCACTTTACTACAGGTTGGGACGAAGTTAACCGTGTACCAACCAATACAATTCCATCGTTAGTGGGTACTATTTACAAAAATATTGACAATACAACGCCTGTAAATTCTAGTCCTTCGGTTCCTGAACCGACTTTAAATCAAGATAATAATCTAGATTTATCCAATAATCCAAATGTTGCCCTTAATAAACCTGCTACATCAAGTTCGGTATATCTTACCAATATTGCTTCCAATGCCGTAGATGGTGATACAACTAGTACGGATTCACGATGGCTAGTAGAATTTGCAACCAAACCATTACCCGCTTGGCTTGAAGTAGATTTACAAGGTAGTTTTACCGTAGATAGTTTCCGCATTTTTGAAGGAGCAAATGCAGTAAGAAACTTTGAGTTCCAAGTTTGGAATCCTGCCTTAAACGCCGGTGCAGGTGGTTGGTCAACCGCTTTAGCAGTTACAAATAATGCTAATACGCCAGCGGGGACTTTTAGAGCGATTACACCAGTCGCTACCACTAAAGTAAGACTATTAATTACGGGACACTATGACAGTGGTTATATCAGAATGTATGAGCTCGAAGTGTATGGTTTGAAGAACAATCCTACTTGGACAGGAGGAACAAGCGCTGCTTGGACTACTGCTACGAATTGGTCAACAGGAATCGTTCCAGATCAATTTTCTAATGTTTTAATTGCTGGAGGGGCAACTTTTCAACCGACAATTTCGACGACAACCACTATAAATTCTTTAGCCATTGCCACAGGAGCTACCTTAACAGTAACTGCCCCTAACTTTACCGTTAAAGGTACCATTGACAATGAAGGAACTATGAATATAGCAAACAATTCCAACCTATTGCAGGGAGAAGAATTTAACCCAAATACGGGTAATGTTAATATTACTAAGAGTAGCAGCGCATTGCAACGCTTGGATTATACGATATGGTCTTCGCCTGTTGAATCGCAAAATTTAGCAGCTTTCTCACCAGAAACTTCATTAAATCGTTTTTACAACTATAACGAAACGAGCAATTTATACAATGCAGTGGCCAATCCATCTACAACAGCGTTTGGATTAGCTGGCGGTACTTTAATTCGTATGCCCAATACACATCCAACCACTCCAATGGTGTGGAACGGAACTTTTACAGGAATACCAAACAATGGTTCTATTAACAGGGTAGTGACTTATAAAAATGTGGCTCCTTTTGGTTTCGGTTATAACATGATAGGAAACCCATATCCATCAACCCTAAATGCGCTTGCCTTTATCACTGCAAATGCTACAAAAATTGAAAGTACCTTGTATTTTTGGAGAAAAACGAATGGCGCATTAGGTTCTGCCTACGCAACTTGGAATAGTAGTATTGGCGGAACAGCTTCTGGTGCTGGAAGTGAAGTGCCTAATGGTAATATTCAGGTGGGGCAAGGATTTTTCGTAAGAGCTAAACCTGGAACTAACCCGCTCGCTACCTCCTTTAATCAGACCTTAACTTTTACCAATGAAATGCGTTTAGGAAATACCAGTACACAATTTTTCAAAACGAGACAAGAAACGAAAGACCGTCTCTGGTTAAATCTTACCACGACAACAGGAGTTTTCAGCCAGGCTTTAATAGGGTATCTAAATGATGCGACTGTGGGAGTGGATGATTTTGATGGCAAATACATTAATGATAGTCCAATTGCTTTGACCTCGAATATTAACAACGAAGAATATACGATTCAGAGTCGTCCTTCATTTGACCCGAGCGATATCGTAGCTTTAAACTTCAAAACAGATGTCGCTGGAGAATACACGATCGCTTTAGACCATTTAGATGGCGTTTTTGCCAATGGCCAAGATGTGTATTTAGTAGACAGCAAAACAGGCGCTGAAGTAGACTTAAAAGTTGCAAGTCATACCTTTACAACCGCTTCTGGTGTGGACAATAGTAGATTTTCTTTGAAATACCAAAAAACATTGAAAGTGGATGCAACAGCATTTAACGAAAATAGTGTTAGAGTGTATAAAAACAACAGAACTATCTATGTTAATTCAGGTGCAGTTGCGATTTATAATGTAAAAGTATTTGACATTCAAGGACGATTAATTGCTGAACAAAATAACCTAAAAGCCAATACAGCTACAATCAAAAATTTGAACACCGAAAATCAGGTCTTGATTGTAAAAATTACAGGTGAAAATAACAGCGTTGTGTCCAAAAAAGTAATGTTTTAAATAATTTAAAAAGAAATGAAAAAACACATCTTCTTTATACTATTTCTTAGTCTTAGTTTAAATCTTTGGTCGCAAAGCCAAAAGAAAGAAATGAATGCGCTACAAATTAGCCAAATTGAACGTGGCTACGGTATGTTTATTCATTTTGGTATCAACACATTCAACGAAATCGAGTGGTCTAAAGGGAATCTGCCTGCAACATCCTACAACCCTACTAATTTAGATTGCGATCAGTGGATAAAAACAGCGAAAGAAGCAGGATTTCGATATGTAATTTTAATTACAAAACATCACGATGGTTTTTGCCTTTGGGATAGTAAATATACCGATTATGATGTAGCTTCATCACCAGTAAAAACGGATATTATTGCCGAAGTTTCTAAAGCTTGTAAAAAATACGGCATTAAACTAGGATTGTATTATTCTTTATGGGATAGAAATTTCAAAGGATACAAAAGCGATGAAAAGTATAATTTGTATATGAAAAATCAATTGACGGAATTGATGACCAATTATGGCGAAATCTGTGAACTATGGTTCGATGGTGGTTGGGACAAAAAAGAAGCTTCTTGGGATATTCCGGCGGTTTATAAATATGTAAAAGAAATGCAACCCAACTGTCTTTTGACCGTAAATCATTGCATTGGCAAACCTGAAAATCGGTCTTCTAAAAAAGATCCTGTAGATTATCAATACGGAGACCCAATTCGCTACTTTCCGATCGATTTCAGAATAAAAGACCCAAATTTTGCCAGATGGGACGACCCTAAATATTATGAATTTGATAAAACGCTTTACTACCTGCCGTTCGAACACACCATTTGTCTTTCGGATCGATGGAACTGGTTCCAGAAGAAAAAAGCAATTGCAGCAAGGCCAGTAGATGAACTAGAAGAACTCGTTTATTGGGGAACAGCCAATAATAATATTATGATTATCAATGTTCCACCAGACCAAACAGGACAAATTAGAACCAACGAAAAGAATAGAATTTTTGAATTGGCAGACCGATTAGGAATTAGAGGCGGAAAAGGGAAATTACCAACAGGACCAATCAACTTAACCTTCAAACAAAAAATAGTAGCCAGTAGTGAAACAGCCAAGTTCGAAGCCGAAAAAGCAAACGATTATAGTATAGAAACGTTCTGGACCGCCAATGATTCTGTTGCCGATTTAGAGATTACATTTGACAATAAAGTAGTTTTTGATCGTGTGGTTTTGTTTGAAGAACCGGTGATGAAAGACTTGGGCGATAATTTTTCTAAAATTCGAACTTTTAAAGTGCAGGAATATGAATTATTGTCTTATTCCAATGGCGCTTGGGATACTTTTTATACTGGAGATGTAATCGGAGCCACCAAAATAATAAAACTACCGACGGAGATTAAAGCAGAAAAGATTAAATTAAAAATTCTAAAATCAAACGGTAATCCATCAATTAGTCATTTTTCGGTTTCCAAAGAATCTAGCAGAGGTGTCCGGAAGATTGTCAAATGATTTTAGGTTCTAAAACAGAAGAATCTCTAATGTTTAATTCACCATTTAAAACCACTATTTGAGGTTTAAAGGTTTCAGGATTTTCAATTTGTTCTATCAAAATCCGGGCAGCTTCTCGGCCTATCGCGGCGGCAGGTTGCAAAACCGAGGTCAAAGGAGGATCAATTATAGCCCCCATCCTCGATTCTGTGAATCCAACAAAGGCAATATCTTGAGGGATTTTGAAACCCTTCTTTTTAAAAACTTGCATCGCTCCAATGGCAGAAGGATCATTCGAAGCAAAGATGGCATCGGGAATTTTACCACTATCAATAATTTCAAGAGCCACACGTTGACCATCCTCTATGCGAAATCCTGTGGGCACAATTTGCTCTTTTGAAACGCTTAGTTTGTGTTTGGCGTGTGCATCCATAAAACCTTTCAAACGGTCGTTTGTTAAGGAAACTGACTCTTTTCCTTTGAGATGGTATATGTTTTTATACCCTTGATTGATTAAGTGTTCGGTAGCGAAAAAAGCCCATTTATAATCATTAAACAGAATTTTAGAGGACGATATCGTATCGCAAACTCGATTAAAAAAAACAATTGGAAATCCGGAGTTGATTAAATTTTGGTAATAATCCACATTTTTAGTTTCACTAGATTGCGAAATGATGATGCCATCGACCATACTGTCTTCGAGGGCTTTGACATTTTTTAGCTCGGTTTCAAAATTTTCGTTGGATTGTGTAATCAATACTTGATAGCCTTTTTCGAATAATATTTCTTGAGCGCCAATGATCACTTCTGGAAAGAAGCTATTTAAAAATTCTGGCACGACAATTCCAATGGTTAAAGATCTTTTTTGTATTAATTTTTTAGCCATAGGATTCGGACGATATCCCATTTCTTTGGCTGTTTTTAAAATTAAATTTTTAGTTTCTATTTTGATATCGCTTTTATCGTTGAAAGCACGCGAAACTGTGGCAATAGAAATATTTAATTTTTTGGCTATATCTTTTATAGTAATGTAAATCATCGTAGATTATTTCGGTATGAAGTGGGTAAAAGCTCTATTTTTATTCGCAACGGCATTTATAAAATGGAATAGAATTAAATAAAAATAAAAGTACAATTTTAGCAACAAGTACGCAAGGATTTCAATGTTTATTTACCCAAAACTGCTTTTTTCGAGAACGTTATCGTAAAAATATCGCGCTTCCGTAAACGTTTACGAATGTCATTTAGGTTCAAGTGGTTTCTATTCTAGTAAAACTTATGTAGTTTTAAATTCTTCTGTGTTTCAATACTGTCGAAAATTGTAAAGATTTCACCGAAATGGACGTAGAATGCGATCAATTTATTCAATTATGAAACAAATGCCTATCCTTTTTTTTAAGAGTTTTTACAGAATATTATTTTTATCAGTAGTAACTTTTGTACTCTCCGATAGCGGAAACGCGCAGGTCGCTTCACCGGCCTTTCGTGCCAAAACAATCCAGTTCACTGAGGAAGAAATAAAACCTACTCTAGATGGCTTTGTTGCACAATCATCAGGAAATTTTAATGCCATCTCTACTTCCGCAGAACTAAAGCGAGGAAGCGGATTTAACCGAGAAATCTATTTAACCTACGATTTATCAACTCTTACTATCGCTGCGAAATCGGCTAAGTTGAAGATTTTTTGTCAATCTTTCGACAAATTTGGCGATCTAACAGTCTCCGTTTATTGTTTGCCAGAGTATCAAACAACTGGATTAACCTGGACAACACGTCCTGCGGTTCCTGCTGCCATTGCGACTCTCTTGATTAATCAAACCGAGCACGCCAATACTTGGCTAGAATGTGATATATCTTCGAGTCTAGCGGCTGTTTTGGCTACTGCAAGCAAAAAAGTGACCTATGTAATAAAAATTACAGCTGGAAACGATGCTTTATTGCGATTTGCTATGAGCGAGAATACTACATTAAGTCCAACAATACTATTGTCAGATGAAGACCCTACTAACGGAGGAGTAAATTCAACAATAAAAATGCCAACGCTTTTTTCGGACAATATGGTATTGCAACGTGATAAGCCAATCAAAGTATATGGCGAAGTATTACCAAATTTACCTGTTGTAATCACTTTTGACGGACAGACTTACAACGCACAGTGTGATGCCAACGGAAAATTCTCCACGCTTCTTCCCATCAAAAGCGCTTCTGCGAGTAGTTATATACTAACAGTTGCTGCCAATAACGAAATCCTAACCTATAAAAATATAGTGATGGGTGATGTGTACTTGTGTGGCGGACAATCGAATATGGCCATGTATGTCAGCGGGTCGAACGCAGATCAAGTGGCAAATGCTAAAGCCGACGCGAATTATCCTAATTTACGTTTTTTTGAAGTAGCTAAAATTGTGAGTGGCGGGGTTTTAATTAATGCCAAAGATAATCCTTGGAAAAGTGCACTACCAGATCGAATTGTTAACTGGTCAGCCGTAGCCTTTTTTGTCGGTCGCGATTTGCATAAACACCTTAATGTACCAATAGGATTAATCAATGTGAGTCACGGTGGCGCTCCATCGGATGCCTTTATATCGCCAGAGGCCTATGCTAATGATCCGGTTTTAGACGCCGCAAAACGACCAAACGCCACTGGAATTTTTAGTTATTATCAATCGCCTTCCTCCTTGTACACTGCGATGATTTCGAAAGTGGCCGGATATCCTATTAAAGGAGTTTTATGGTATCAAGCGGAAGCAAATGCATCTTTTTGGCAAAGCTATAAAACTATTTTTAAAGGCCTAATTAAGGATTGGAGAACTCAGTTTAACGAGCCTACTTTGCCTTGGTTGTTTGTGCAACTGCCATCGTTTGACCCAGGTGGAGATGCCACTAAATTGACTTGGGCCGAAACCCGTGATATTCAACTTCAAGTATGGAAAGAAGACCCAAACACAGGAATGGCTGTTACTATTGACTTGGGCGAAGCGACGAATATTCATCCAACTGATAAATATACGGTGGCAAAAAGAATGTTGGTGCAGGTTCGTGCTTTAGTCTATGGCGAACAAATAACGCACAAATCACCCATTTATCAATCCCACGAAGTTCAAGGTGCTGATATGATATTATCTTTTGATAATCTAGGGAGTGGTTTGACAGCAATAAAACCCATAACAGAATTTGAAATTGCTGGCTCAGATAAAATTTACAAACCAGCCACAGCAACCCTCTTGGCCGATAATCGAATAAAACTAACAAACGCCACGGTACCCAACCCGGCATTTGCCCGTTATGCCTTTTTAAATTTCCCAACAGTTTCTGTTTTTACCACCGATACTTTGCCTTTGCCTTTATCGCCATTCAAAACCGAGAGCGGAGGAACGCTGAGCATTTCCGATTTTAATCAGAATGGATCAACTTTGATGGTTTATCCAAATCCTACTAAGGGGATATTAAATATTAAAAAGAGAGATGAGCCCAAAAAAATTGAGATTTTTGACTTAAATGGGGCAGTAGTTTTTCAAGGAGATTTTACCAATAAAATTGACCTGTCATTTTTAGCCAAGGGGTTCTACTTTCTACGAACTAATTTGAACCAAACTGTAAAAATAGTTATAGAGTAAAGCGAACTTGGTTTTTTACTAATGCTGACTTTGCATTTTTTTGCTTACTAGAGGACTTTGCATACAATTTGGCTTAACTAATAACACCGCCGTAGAACGCCCTGGTTTTGGGCGTATCATCGGGTACAAGTGGATTGATAACTTTACTTTTTATTTACAAAAGGTTAATTTACGAAAACGTTTCCGTTAAATACTTTGTGGTCGTAAACGTTTCCGAAACCTTTAAATGTTAATAGTCAATCCTAGCTGAAAAAGGAGTTGTATTTTTACTTATTATGACCCGTTGGGTGAAATGCAATTTGTAATTTTTTTTAACCACATAGAAATATTTTTATTGTGATTTTTAAAAGGCGTTTCACTTTATTTGAGAAAACATAGCTATGTGAACCCAAGAATTTGGCTGTCCAATTCTTTTTTTTTCTATGTTTCTATGTGGTTTAATTTTTTAATTAATCCATTAATTGAAATTTTAATAATTACACCCAACGTATTTACTATTATTTTTTTAGAGATACTAGTTAATACATATTGAAAATTAAAAATAACATTTAATAAGACCCCATCATGAAAAGAATTGCTAAATATTCGATGTTTCTCTTCGTTTTGATAAGTGCGAATTTGGCTGCTCAGACCAATATTTTAGTTGAAAACACGAAAGTAACAGTAGTGAATTTAGGCGGAAACAACTACACAGTTGGTAGCAATGCCGAATTACTAATTACCGCTCCTGTAATTGGCAATGGAACGGTAAATTTGACCGCCGATTCGGGCTGGTTAATTCTCGATGGTGTTTTACCATCACGTGCTATTAATTTGCATTTAAGTTATATTCGAGTTAATGGTCAACCAGCGCGGAATAATATAAATGTTAAAGTTACCAATTATTTAAGAGGTTGTGTCATCATGGCACATTCGCCAACTTTCGAGGCCTTGACCATGTACAAAGACGCTGGATATACAGGAGAGGAACTAAAATGTTTCCCTTATAAATATTACAAAGAAGCCGATCTTGGCACCTTCAATAATGAAGTTTCCTCCTTCAAATTGAAAAAGGGCTATATGGCCACTTTTGCGCAAAATCAAGATGGAACAGGCTACAGTAAAGTTTTTATTGCAGAAAAGGCAGATGTAGAAATCAGTACACTTCAATTGGGTTTAGATAATCAGGTTTCTTTTGTGCGTGTTTTCCCTTGGAGATACACAGAAAAAAAGGGTATGGGTTGGAGTATCAATAGCCCAATTCGAACTTTGCGAGGCAGTTGGTTTTACAATTGGGGACCAACAACCACAGAAAGTACTACTGATATTGAGTTTGTGCCTTGCAAATGGTCCGCTAATAATGACGTTGATACACAGTGGCAAACCATCCTAAATAATAACAGTTCGAATCATCTTTTAGGATTTAATGAACCAGACGGTCAAGAGCAAGCCAATATGTCTTTAGAATTAATGCTTAGACGCTGGCCTAAAATGTTAGAATCAGGTATGCGTTTGGGGTCTCCCGCGGTGGCTAGCGACCTAAATTTGTTATACGCTTTTATCGATAGATGTGATGCGTTGAATTACAGAGTCGATTTTGTAGCAATACACGACTACGGTGAGGGAACAGCCCAAGCATTTTACAATAAATGCAAGGCTATTTATGATAGAACCAAGCGGCCTATATGGATTAAAGAGTTCAATTTTGGCGGAACTTGGACAGCAGGTAGACCAACTTATGAACAATCGGCAGCACGAATCAAAGAAATTATTGAGCGTTACGACACGGAGGGAATCATCGAACGATATGCAATTTTTAATTTTGACGAAGCAGATCAAAACCGAGCTGTTTTTTATAATCCTGTAGAGAATTTAGTAATCACACCTTTAGGCGTTGTTTATAGAGATCAGACTTCGGCGATGGCTTTTAATCCTGCGGAGCAAATAAATATTCCTATTAAGCAAGTGGCCCCAGTTAATTTTATGGGTTTTAATACCGATGCTGCAAATACCAGATTGCGTTGGGAAAATTTTATGGATAATACCGCAGGCACTTTTAGAATAGAACGTTCCTTGAACGGCGGCGTTTTTACTCAAATTGCCGTAATTGCTGGTACCAATACCACTTACATCGATAATGTGAGTTCGAGTGGTCTGGGACGATATACGTATAGAATTACAAGTCTTAATCCTGTATATGGAAACTCTCTGACGGTTTCAAATATGGTAGATGTTCTTGCAAACGGGAAACAAAACGTCGCACGTTTCAAAGATGTAAAAGTTAGTTCAACACATTCGGCTCCTTTTCCAGGTACCAATGCCGTTGATGGAGGAATCAGTTTAGATGCAAGTCGATGGGTTAGCAGGGCGAATAGCATACCAGCCACAATCGAGATTGATTTGAACGGTACTTACGTAATTGATGAACTTGTTTTTTATACCGGACTTAACAATGTATATAGTAGTCCAATTATAAACTTTCAATTTCAATACTGGGATGGTGCTAAATGGGTAAATGCTATCAGTGAAACAGCAAATACTCTAACGTCATACCGAAAAAGCTTTCCTGAGGTAAGTACAAATAAAGTTAGGTTATTTGTTAATGAATCGACGGGCGCTATGGTTAGACTATTTGAAATTGAGGTATACGGAAAGGAGATTTCCAGTCTTTCTATTAAAGAAAATGAGCCATACGTAAATAAGTTTACCATTTATCCAAATCCTACTTCAAGAGCTATAACAGTAGAAGGAAATGATCCGGTACATTCGATCGTTATTTTTGATATCAATGCAAAAACACTTTTGAAAGAGGAAAACACCAAAAGTGTTGATGTATCCGAACTTTCAGCAGGAACCTACTTTGTCCGTATCAATGATAAAGAAACATTCCGTTTTATAAAAAAATAATGCTCTGCAAGTACTATGAAAAATGGAATATTTTTACTTTTTCTTATCTTGGTTAATGGTGGTTATAAGCTTACTGCCCAAAATCCAGTAATTATAGAAAATCAAAAAGTAACTATCGCCTCGTTAGCTGGTACTAATTATGAGCTAAAAAATAAAGGAGAGTTGCTGGTTAGTAGCCCTACGGCCACATTTACTGGTAAAGTAAATTTCACTAGCGATGCTGCTTGGCTTATTTTAGAGGGTGTTTTACCATCGGTAGCGATTGCATCCCATCTTTCTTATATCACGGTAAACGGACAGCCAGCAGTAAATAAGGTAAATGTTCGAGTAACGAATTACCTGCAAGGTTGCGTGATACTGCCTCATTCGCCTACCTATGAAGCATTGTCGGTTTTTAAAGATGAGGCTTTTGTAGGCGATGAAATGAAATGTATTCCCTATAAATATTATAAAATTGCCGATTTAGGAACTTTTGATAATACAGTTTCTTCATTCAAACTCAAAAAAGGCTATATGGCCACTTTTGCCCAAAATGAAAATGGAACAGGCTACAGCAAAGTATATATTGCCGAGAAGGATGATATCGAAATCAGTATGCTTCCACTTGGGTTGAATAATCTAGTTTCTTTTGTTAGAGTGTTTCCGTGGCGGTATACAGGAAAAAAAGGCTTTGGGTCTGGATTTGTTGATTTCAACAGAAGTATAAAACCTGCACAACTGACAAACTCGAGTTGGTTTTATAATTGGGGAGTTCCTTCAAATGAAGATTTAACCGATTTTGAATTTGTCACAATGAAATCGTATGCAAGTTCAACTACCGATGTTAAGTGGCAAGAAATAAATAATTTAAATTATACAAGTCACCTTTTAGGATATAACGAACCCAATAATGCTGGACCATTGAATATGACGGTCGAACAGCAATTAAAATACTGGCCAAAATTTATGGAATCAGGTATGCGTTTGGGGTCTCCAGCACCTACTAATTGGGATGAGTTTTTTGAATTTATGGATAAGTGCGACGAATTGAATTACAGAGTCGATTTTGTTTGTATTCACGATTACGGTGATGGTACAGCAGAATCATTTTATAGAAATTGTAAACGAGTTTATGATCGTACCAAAAGACCTATTTGGATAACTGAATTCAATTGGGGCGGAAATTGGACAAAAACCCCTCGTACTTATGAAGAAAGTGCAAAACGAATAGCAGAAATAATAGACAGATATGACAAGGAAGGAATTATTGAAAGGTATGCTATTTTTAATTTTGATGAGGAATTAAATAGAGATGGTGAATTTCCTCTTAATAAATCTGTTTTTAAAACTCCAGCAATTCCAAATTATGAAATAACTCCTATTGGGATAGCTTATCGGGATCAAGTCACAACAATGGCATTTAATCCGGCAGAGCAAATAAACTTTCCATTTAAAATGGTACCACCTCAAAACCTAAAAGGTACTAATATTAATGGCATCAGTATTAGATTAGTATGGGAAAATTTTATGGATAATACACCTGGTACTTTTAGTCTAGAAAGATCATTTAATGGTGGGGCATTTTCACAAGTTGCAACTATCGGAGGGACAAACACTACTTATGTTGATTCTGTTGAAACAATTGGCTTCGGAAAGTACAAGTACAAAATCACTTCAATACACCCAGTTTACGGCAATTCCATAACTGTTTCTACAATCGTAGATGTTCTGCCGGGTGGTAGACAAAATGTAGCACGTTTCAAAGATATAAAGGTAAGTTCAACTACTTCATCTTCTTATCCAGGGAAACTTGCTGTCGACGACGATATCATATCAGATACCAGTCGTTGGGTTAGTAGTGCTGGTACTTTTCCTGCAACGCTAGAAATTGATCTAAAAGATTTTTATTTAGTAGACGAACTTGTTTTATATTGTGGCTATCAAGGTTATAACAGTCCAATTACAAATTTTCAATTCCAATATTGGGATGGTATCAAATGGGTCAATGCAGTAGTTGAAACCAACAATACATTAGCATTGTACAGAAAAAGCTTTACAGAAGTAAAAACGAATAAGCTGCGATTGAATGTGACTTCAACAGCAGCAAATATAGTTAGACTCTATGAAATCGAGGTGTATGGAAAGGAATTCAACTCTCTTGGGGTCAATGAAAACAGCAAGTACATTAATAAATTTACAATTTATCCAAATCCAGCTGAGAACACTCTGTTTATCGAAGGAAAAAATGAAATAGAATCAGTAGAAATTTTTGATATCAATGCTAAGGTTTTGATTTCAAAACAGGCTACTCGAACAGTAGATGTTTCAGAGTTATGCGCAGGAATCTATTTTATAAAAGTAAATAACACAGAAACTTTACAATTTATCAAAAAATAAAATACAAATAATTATGCTAGTACAAGAATTTAGCCAAGTTACAAGAGGAAATAAAACAATAACAACTCAATCGGATTTAGTAGTAGTAGGAGGAGGGCTTGCCGGACTTTGTTGCGCCATTGCTGCAGCTCGTGATGGGATAACCGTAACCTTAGTTCAAGATAGACCAGTTTTGGGTGGAAATGCCTCTAGTGAAGTTCGTTTATGGACTTTAGGTGCAACATCGCATATGGGAAATAACAATCGTTGGTCTCGCGAAGGTGGAATCATTGATGAAATTTTGGTTGAAAATATGTACCGAAACAAAGAGGGAAATACCTTGATTTTTGATACTATTTTATTAGAAAAAGTCGTAAGCGAAAAAAATATTACCTTGTTGTTGAACACTTCTGTGTATGATGTTAAAAAATCTGATCCGAATACCATTAGTCAAGTAGTTGCTTTTTGTAGTCAGAACTCAACTACTTATGAACTAAATGCCGATTTATTTTGTGATGCTTCTGGCGACGGAATTGTCGGTTTTCAGGCAGGTGCTGCCTTTAGAATGGGTGCCGAAACGGTGGAAGAATTTGGAGAACTTTTTGCTCCAGACATTGCTTATGGCGAATTATTAGGACATACCATTTATTTTTATAGCAAAAATGTTGGCGCACCAGTAAAATACGTGGCTCCAGAATTTGCCTTGAAAGACATTACCAAAATACCACGTTACAAAGTATTAAACGATAAAGATTTCGGTTGCAGATTGTGGTGGTTGGAATATGGCGGACGACGAGATACCATTCACGAATCGGAAGATATTAAATGGGAATTATGGAAAGTGGTTTATGGCGTTTGGGATTATATCAAAAATTCAGGCGAATTTCCAGATGCCGAGAATTTAACTTTAGAATGGGTTGGGACAATTCCAGGAAAGAGAGAAAGTCGCCGTTTTGAAGGTCATTATATGATTAAACAACAAGATTTAGTACTACAATCGCAGTTTGACGATGCAGTTTCTTTTGGAGGTTGGGCAGTAGATTTGCACCCATCAGATGGAGTTTATGACAGCAAGCCGGGCTGTACACAATACCATTCAAAAGGCGTGTATCAAATTCCGATGAGTACAATGATTAGTAAAAACATCAATAATTTATTTTTGGGCGGACGATTGATCAGTGCTACACACGTGGCTTTTGGTTCTACTCGAGTAATGGCTACAACTGCTTTGAGCGGACAAGCGGTGGGTTATGGAGCTGCACAATGTATCAAAAATAAAATTAAACCGGCTCAATTGTTGGAACAAAATCAAATTAAAGAATTACAACAAACGCTGAGTTTAAACGGGCAGAGTATCCCTGGGATTGCTATTGATAAAGAAGCAAATTTGTTGAGCAGTGCGTCTATTTCTTCATCTTCTACTTTTAAATTAGATTATTTACAAGCCAACGGAAAATGGTTTAAATTAGAAATAGGTGTAGCGCAATTACTTCCATTAGAAGCACATACTAAATACGACTATACTTTTTCATTCTCTGCCGAAAAAGAAACTACGATTCAAGTAGATTTAAGAACTTCAGAAAGATTAGGAAGCTACACTCCAGATGCTATTTTAGAAACTAAAACACTAGAATTGCAGGCAGGCGAACAAGAAATCAGTTTTTCTTTTGATAGCGTTTTAACAGAAAAACAATACGCTTTTATCACCTTTTTGCCTAATGAATTAGTTTCCATTCGTCAATCTGAACAAAGAGCTACCGGTTTAGTGTCTGTATTTAATGCCGTGAACAAAGCCGTAAATAACCTAGGAAAACAAACACCGCCAGACAATATGGGTCTTGACTCTTTTGAATTTTGGATTCCACAACGAAGACCGAACGGACAGAATTTTGCATTGACAGTAAGTCCAGCTATTGAATTATACAGCACAGAAAATATAACGAATGGTTTCGTACGACCTTATTTAGGTACGAATGCTTGGGCAGCTTCCGTTTCTGATGCCAATCCGAAAATGACTTTTGAATGGAACGAAACCAAAGAAATCAAAAACATCAAATTATTTTTTGACACCGATTATGACCACGCAATGGAATCTTCGTTAATGGGACATCCTGAAAGTGTAATGCCTTTTTGTACAAGAGGCTACAAAATATCTGATCAAAACGGAAATGTAGTTTATGAAACTAAAGCAAATCATCAAACAATTAACACAGTTGAACTAAGCGAAAGTATCAAAACCAATACATTAGTCGTAGAATTTGAATCGTCAAATAGTGACATTCCAGTATCGGTATTTGAGATTTTTATTTCATAAATTAGGTTGTTATTATTTGAGTCAAACTGCTTTTTACGAATGTAATTGTCTCGTTTGTCATTCTGACGAAGGAAGAATCCAATCAAGATTATGCAACAAACTTGAGATTCTTACTTCGGCAGAATGACAAATAAATAACTATTTAAGATTATCAAAGAATTTTAGAATCACCATAAATTAACGTTACTTTATTGTTTTTTAAATTTAAACTATGCATCCAAAAAATATCCTCATTGCTATTTGCTGTTTTTTCAGCCTTGCTTTATTCGCTCAAGAATCTAAAAACATTTCTTTAGACGGCGATTGGTCTTTTAAAATAGATCCCGAATTTCAAGGCGAAAGTTTAGGCTTCGAGAAGCAAAATTTTGATGCCTCGCATTGGGAGAAAATGGAAGTGCCAGGCAATTGGAATTTACACAATTTATATTCTGAATATTCTGGAGATGCTTGGTACACAAGAACATTTAAAGTAGAGGAATCTCAAAAAAATCAATTGGTTCGATTGGTATTTGAATCTGTTTTTAATGATTGCAAAGTTTGGATAAACGGAAAATTTATTGGCGAAAATCATTTGGGATTTATGCCTTTTCAGTTTGATGTTTCAAAGCATATTATGTATAACCAAGAAAATAGAATTACAGTATTGGTAAATAATATGTTCAAAAAAGGAGCAATGTGGAGTTGGGGTGGCATTCGCCGTCCAGTTTCTTTAGAAATTACAGCGCCAGTTAGAATAGATTACCAACACATTACCGCAGTACCCGATTTGAAAAAAGGCACTGCCGAAGTAAAAGTAAAAATAGTAGCTTCGAATACAACAGCAGCAGAAAAATCTATTTCTTACACCATTTTCCTGAAAAAAGACGGTAAAACTGTTGCTCAAAAAATAATAAATGCGACAATACCAGCCAATACCATCGATTACGAATCGTCAACTGCATTTGCGTTACCGAAGTCGAAAGTAACTTTATGGCATTATGATTTTCCGGTACTTTATGAATCTTATGTAACAATAAATGAAGGAAATAAAACGACTCAAACCATCTCTAATAAATTTGGAATCCGAAAAGTAGAAATTGTTGGCACTCAATTTTTACTAAATGGCGAAAGTGTCCGCGCTGTAGGATTTAACGTTTTGGCCGAAGATAGAATCACAGGTACAACTCTTCCTTTAGAAAAAATCAAAGCCGATGTCGATAGGATGAAAAATATGGGCGTTGTCTTGACTCGTTTGGCTCACGTAACACTTCCGGAAGCCTATTTAGATTACTTGGACGAAAAAGGGATTATGATTTTTTCGGAAGTAGGACTTTGGGGCAAAGACCGTTGGGTAGATCCTGATCATCCAATGCCAAAAGAATGGTTGCAAAGAATTATAAAAAAAGAATACAATCACCCATCCATTATTGGTTGGAGTATTGGAAACGAAATTGGAAGCGACAAGAACAATCCTCGAAATAAAGAATATATCAAAGGAGCTATTGAAATGGCAAAAACATTAGATCCGAATCGTTTCGCTGTCTATGCATCTAATACTGCACAAAGTCAAAAAGACGATGCGGCAATTCACGGAGATTTGATTTTATTGAATTTATACGGCGGATTTTCAGGCGTTGATAAATCGTGGGGATTTCATAAAAAACCGATTTTTGTTTCCGAATTTGGTAACAATCTAAATTCAGATGATCCGAATTTAGGCGTTTTCAACATCAAAAAAATGATGGATGATATGCGAAACAAAGAATATGTTTTGGGATTATCACTCTGGACATTAAATGATTATAGAAGTAAGTACAATGCTGAGCCTCCAACGGCCGCATCTTGGACAACGCCACCTTCTCAAAACAGAACTTGGGGAATTATAACGACAATGAATCGCCCGAAACGTATTTACGAAACTACTCAAAAGGAATATGCTCCAATAAAAGAATTGTCACTATCCGAAGTAAATATAGAAAAAGGAACGGCAAAAATCAATATTACTCCTCGAACCAAATTAGATATTCCAGCCAATATCTTGAAAAGTTTCAAAGTAAAATGGAGCATTTTGGATAAAGCATTCAAAGTAAATAAAGTTGGTGAAAAAATACTTCCTACCATTAATCCCGGAGACAAATCATTTTCGATAGCATTAAAAACAGATTTATCTCAAGCCAATGGTTTACAAGTAGAATTTATTGATCCTCAAGGCTATGTCGTTCTAACTGAAATTAAATATTTTGCAAAACCGAGCAAACCAGTAATTAAGCACATTAATCAGGCTATTGACGGAATTCGTTTTGTTTTTGACAAAATTGCCGGTGCCGACGAATATGCTGTTCAGTATAAATACAAAGATTCTACTTTTACTACCAAGAAAACCATCAATGATTTTGTCGAAATTGATGACAAGAAAATCAAACAAGGTCAAAATTTAACTTGTTCTCTTATTGCGTACAATAATGCTGGACAAAGTGAAGCCTCTGATGCTGTTGTAACATCGATGAATGAAAACGATTTACCTCCCGCAGTTTGGGATGCGATACGAAATAAAACCAATATTTTCATAGGTTTTGAGGTGTTACCCAAAGACGATATGTATGAAATAGAATATGGTTTTAACACAAAAGAGTACACTCGAAAGTTAGCTTTCAAAAATCAAGGCGTTGTACGACTTTCTAAAGTACCCGAGGGTAAACCTGTATATTTCAGAATCCGTACCAAGAAACAAACTGGTTTTACAAGCGATTGGTCGCACGAAATCAAGGTGGATTAGTAAAACATATGTAAGAGTTACAAAAATATAAAAATGAAAAAAATCACCTTACTATTATTAGTCGCTGCATTGAATTGTGCGCTACTTCAATCTGTTTATGCGGAGGTTAAACTACCCGCTATTGTTTCATCCAATATGGTTTTACAGCGCAATACAACCGTAAAATTGTGGGGCTGGGCCGATGCCAATGAGAAGATTACGATCAAAACCTCCTGGTTAAAAAAATCAATTTCAATTCAAGCTGATGGGGAAGGAAACTGGAAATGTATAGCGCAAACCACAAATAGCAAAGAACCTCAGAGCATAACCATTAAAAGTAAAGAATCTAATATTAAGTTAGAAAATATATTGTTCGGAGAAGTATGGCTGTGTTCCGGTCAGTCTAATATGGAAATGCCAATGAAAGGTTATGCTGGCCAACCCATTTTTGGATCTGCCGAAGCGGTCGCAAAAGCGAATAATCCAAATTTACGTCTCTTCTCCGTAACACGTGTTAGTGGTTCCAAAACTCCGTTAAAAGATGCTATTAAGTATTCGCCTTGGCAACAAGCTACCCCCGAATCAGTTTTAAAATTTAGTGCAGTAGGTTATTTATACGGAAAACAATTGCAGGAAATCTTAGATGTTCCAGTAGGTCTTATATTAAGTTCCTGGGGCGGAAGTAGCGTGCAAGCCTGGATGAGTAACGAAGCATTGAGCAAATTTCAGACGATTGATTTAACTAACAGGGATATTGCAGTAAAACCCAACGCGATTCCAACTGCCCTGTTTAATTCGATGCTCAATCCAATAATTCCATACACTATCAAAGGTGCTATTTGGTATCAAGGAGAATCAAACGTTGATCAGCCAGCCAAGTACAAAGAATTGTTCCCGGCTATGGTCGAGGATTGGAGAAAACGATGGGATATCGGTAATTTCCCTTTTTATTATGTGCAAATTGCCCCTTATCTTTACGGAGGAAATGACTTAACTGCTGCAAATAAAAATTCTGCTTTTTTCCGAGAAGTTCAGTTGCAATGCTTGGACATTATTCCAAATTCAGGTATCGCTATAACAATGGACTTAGGCGCGGAAAGTCCAATTCATCCGCCAAGAAAGAAAGAAGTTGCCGATCGATTATTGTACAACGCATTGAATCAGACGTATGGTCTTAAATCAATAAATTTTGCCGGACCAGTTTTTGATTCTATGACAGAGAAGGAGGGAGGGCTGTTGCTAAAATTTAAAAATGAGGAAATTGGTATTTATGCCCACAATGGTCTTGAAGGATTCGAAATTGCAGGAAGCGATAAAGTATTTTATCCCGCGAATGCTAAAATTATTGACCGAAAAGCTGTCTTGGTCATTAGTGACAAAGTTCCCAATCCTGTTGCTGTGAGATACGATTGGAACAATTGGGTAAAAGGAACATTGTTAAACACCAATCTTTTGCCAGCATCTTCTTTTAGAACAGACGATTGGCCTGATGCGACGAAAGCCAAAAAATAATACTATCAAAAAATCAAATATTTAACTGCTTAAAAACTTACTTATGAAAATTAAAGGGATGCGCTGGTGGATTATTGTACTATTATTTGTTGCCGCCGTTTTGAATTACATCGATCGGCAAACCTTGTCTGCACTTGCCCCCACGATACAAGCAGATTTAGAAATGGATGATCAGGCTTATGCGAACGTAATTAATATATTTTTAATAGCGTACACAATAGCGTATCTTATTTCAGGTCGCGTGGCCGATAAGATAGGCACACGAGCCAGTTTGTTCATTTTCGTAGCTTGGTGGTCTGTTTTCAATATGCTCACGGCTGCTGCCCGCGGTGTGACATCATTAAGTTTTTATCGATTCGGACTAGGATTGGGTGAAGCAGGCATTTGGCCTGCAGCTTCAAAAGCGGTATCAGAATGGTTTCCTGCCAAGGAGCGCGCTTTGGCCATTGGTTTATATACGATGGGTGCAACAATCGGGGCTACTGTAGCTCCTTATATCGTAATTCCACTGGCGACCTACAATTATTCTTTAGTAGCACCGGCAATTGCTCACGCATTGGGTCAAGGCACGGGTTGGCGTGTAGCATTCATATTAACGGGTGTGGCTGGTTTGCTTTGGCTGATACCTTGGTTGTTGATTTACAGACGTCCAGAAAAAAGTAAATTGATTACGTCTGCTGAATTGACTATGTTACAAACCGATTCAGTTGCCGAGCAAGGCAAAAGTACAGAGAATGTTGATCCTTGGTCGTGGAAACAGGTGCTTTCTTTTAGAGGGACTTGGTTACTGTTAATCGCACGTTTAATTACCGATCCAGTGTGGTATTTCTACCAGTTTTGGTTTCCTAAATATCTAAGTGCCGATAGAGACCTCAGTCAGGATCAATTAAAAATAACTTGGATTGTTTATGCCGCTGCTGGTATTGGCAGTTTACTGGGTGGAATCATCTCAGGTAAAATTGTAAAAAAAGGCGTTCTACCCGTCGCTAGTAGAATGTGGGTGATGTTGGGATGTGCTATTCTAATGCCTTTGTCTCCATTTATCGCCTCTGCCACAGGATTAAACGCTTCGCTAACATTAACAGTGTTTACAGTAATTGCTGCCTTGGCTTGGTTGATTAATATTAGTTCTTTAATCGTAGATATTGTACCTAAACATTCTTTAGGAACAGTATTTAGCGTCGTTGCCGCAGGAAGTACCTTAGGGGGAATTGTGATGAATATGATTGTCGCAGCTATGGTAACGGGGCCTTCTGATAAACCCGCTGGCTTTTTAGATTCCGCTTTTCACGTTGTATTAGATCCCATATTGAATGCGGTACAAGGACAAGGATATGCAATGTGGTTTTTGATTATGGCATTCTTGCATCCTTTAGCTTGGTTGTTATTGAAGTTTGGCGGTATCTACCGATATTCAACGGCTAAATAAATGCTTTGAATTCTGTTCTCATCATTTTCAACACAAATTATCACAAATTAAAAAAGCCTAAAATTTGATTAATGCAAATTTTAGGCTTTTTTTGAAATTAAAATAGCGCTCTTTTCGTACTAATTGGTGCAATATTGGTTAAGAAAAATAGTATTTTGTCCGAGGGGCTGTTTTACATTAATGATATTATAGCTTCCGTTCAAAAACTAAAAAACAATAAAAGCACTTTGTGATCAACTATAATACTCAATGATGTAGCACCGCATACGGGAAAAAATTGCTGGCGCGAGTCACGCAGTTTACGTGTTTGTTTTCCCGAACTGGTTATTTTCCGGAGGAAGGAAGAATAGTTTTTGCAAAGCTATTTCAAAAACCGTGACAGCAATTTTTTTAGGAGCGTGGGGCAGGAGTGGTAATCGAAGTGCAAAACGTCTTTGTTCAAAAGGGAAGCGTTTTGCCTATAAAGTATGTTTATAAAAGAATGTTTTACTCTGCTTATTTATATAATTCCTTTAACAATTTCAAAAAAGGATAATCTTGATTTTTTATTATTTTCAAAAATACAGAATATAAATATTAAATCGAACCACTTGATTGTTTTTCAATAAAATTAATTAGCCAATTTTACTTCTATTTTTCAATTTGCAAAGTTTTAATATCATCAATCAATTGTTGCATTTCTAGAGTCAAAGTTCCATTGTAAATACCACGAATTCGTTTAGTTTTGTCTACCAAGATAAAGTGTTCGGTATGCAAAAACTCAGTGCTATCTTTACTGAATCCTATATCCTCTTCTGCAAAATACGATTGTCGAGCTAATTGATAAATAGCGCCTTTTGTTCCCGTTAGAAAGTGCCAATTTGGATTTTTAATTTCGTTGTCTTGTTTGTATTTTTTCAACTTAGTAGGACTGTCTATCCAAGGTGTAACCGAATAAGATAAGAAAACAAGGTTTTTTGAATCAATAAGGCTATCATTTACAATTTTCAAATTTCTTGTCATAGTAGGGCAAATACTGCCGCACGAAGTGAATATAAAATTGGCAATATGTATTTTACCTTCAATATTTTTTTGATTAATTAAAATACTGTCTTGATTTAAAAATGAAAAATCGCCAATGGTATGTGGTATTTGCTTTTTTAAATCTACATTTTCTTTTTTGAAAATAGGTGTAAATGTGGGTTCGTTATAGTACGGTAATTTGATTGCATCATTTTTTTTCTGATTACAACTTAAAAACAAAACACTACTTAACAATAAAAATACTATCCGATACATTTCTACAATTTTTAGTTCCTAAAAGTCCATATCTTCTGCCGTTAATTATGACATAATTGGCTCTAATTTTTCCGTTATCATACCAAAGTTTTTGGCTTCCTTCTTCTTGACCATTTTTATAATTAGCGAGGTGAATTAATTTTCCATTAACATTCCATTCTTTCATTTCGCCTTCGTAAATATCATTAATGGCTTTAAATTCAAATTTTTTATTTCCATTTTCCCAAAATGCAATTTGCGTTCCATTCTTCTTGCCATCTAAATAATATCGTTCTTCCATTATTTTTCGATCTGCATACCATTTTTTTGATACACCAGTTTCTAAGCCATTATAATAGCCTTTTATGCTTATAGTATCTTTGTTGTTTGACTGCAATTCATACAGAAAGCCTGAATATTTTTTATTATTTACAAAAACAGTATCGTTTTTTATTTGAATGGTTGGAGAAGGCAGTAAAATATAGGTTTTGGGAACTAGGTGATTAAAAAAAACAACTTCTTCTGATTTTTTTTGCGAGCAAGAACAAATCGAAAGAAGCGTTATGATTACGGGTAAGATTTTCATTATTGAGTTACGGTTCCTGCTGTGCCATAATAGCCATTTCCATTCAAATAAGGTGCATCGGCAGTAAAATGATAATGATAAATACCGTTTGGAAAGTCAATTGTAGCGTGAGTATGTCCGTGAAATACATCTAATCCTGCACTAGTAACAGTGGTTCCATTTTCTTCTTGCGGACCATAAACAGGAAATCCATCCAATAAGAAACCCATCAAACCAGATTTAGTTGATTTTACTGTTGTTAAGTATAATGGTTCAACATGATAATGATACTGACCTGTAGCTTGTGGGTGTCCATAATATTGATCAAAACTTGCAATTTCTGATGTGAGTACTTGGTTATTTGGACCCGCATATTGATTGTATAAAGCAACACCGTTTAGAGCAACACCAATTGCTCCCAAGGGAGTAGCAGCGTGGTTTGTGGCAGCTGTTGGGTTTACTGGGATTTTAAATGTTAGAGTTTGTGTAGCAATTACATTTGGGTTTTTTTTAAATGTATTGCCTTCAAATGTTGTACCGGCATACGCTTCGTATAGCGCATTAGTAGTAGGGTAGTAGGTACTTTTATGGTCGGGTACACCATTTGTTTTTATGGTTATGTAAGTGCCATCATTTGTAATGCTTGTTGCGCCATATATTTTTTTGTAAACAGTTGGTACCGCTGTTACAACCGGCGTTGTGGTGGATGTGGAAGTATGGTCGTCATTGCTACAGCTGGCAATGATAGTTAAAGTAATTAGCATTGCTACTGCATATTTTTTCGTTATTGTTTTCATAGAATTTGTTTTTAGGTTTCAGTTAAGATGTTAATTTATTAATAAGGTTTAATCGTTTTACTCAGATTTTTATTAACTACAGTTTTAAATTTCATTATTTCGATCAAAATTTATTTTCGTGGTATCAATTGATTGTAGTACATTGCACTCAATTAGTAGTAGCCAACCACTAATTTGAAAGTATAAATAATCCGAAGGAAACTAAGTGATTACGCTTTTATTCCTTCGGATTTATTGTGATTTAGATGTCTTGTGATTTTCAAAAACTACAATTTAGACTCATCTGGAGCTTTTTCGTTAATGAAATGTTGATTGGTGTAAACCGTTCTGTTTATTTCATTGTTTTTGAAAACATAGGTGTGTGTAGCCAATGCTTCAATTGCACCGGTATAAACTATGGTGCTACTTGCATCAATATTTAATTGTACATTCCCATTGACAGTTGCTGCCGTTTTATTTAAGTGTAATGTAAATGTGGCTGGAGTATTTGCTCTGTTCATTATCATCACACTTATTGTAGTTCCATTAACAGCCCCGAAAGTTATGATATCTGGCAATGAAGATTTTCCCTCAACGTAAATCCCTTTAAAGTTTTTGGCGATCATTTGCATATGGCGATAACTTGGTCTAGGAGTCATTTTAGCTCCATCTATAGAACTAAAATCGGTGCCTTTTCTGTTGCCGTCATTTTCAAACATGCTCCAAGTCGTGGCAAATGTTGCTCCGTATTTCATACATAAATTGAGTACTCCCCCAAACATTTGTCCGTTTTCCCAAGTGTGAACTTGTGGACCAGCTTTAGCATTGTATTCTCCGATTCCCCAACCTAAGGCATCATCACCAGAACGGTTGTGCATAGCATTAACAAAATCAACTTTGGCTTTGCATTTTATGATTGATTTTTTGAAATCTTCAATGCCTTCGTAAGCCAAATTGATATTCGTTTCCTGAGGATAACGATGCCAACTAATGCCATCACAATAATAATAGTCTTTACCAGGAATTTTGCCAGAGATATCATTTTTTCCACCAAACAAATCGTTCATTGCTTCTTCCATATAATAGCATTCATCGGGGCCATATATTTTGATAGTAGGGTCAACCGCTTTCATTGCCTTTGATCGAGGTTTAAAATACGCTTCCACCATCGCCCCAACAGTTGAAAGTTCTGGTTTGCCGTTTTGCAGCCAAGGTTCATTACCGATATTCCAATATTTAATAGCTTTACCACTAGCCAAATCCACATTAAAATATTTTACCAAATCTGCTGCTGAAGTTGCTAAATCGTATTGCGAAACTTGCATTATAGGTTCGGCGCCCGTGGCTTGAATCCGTTTTACCCAATCTAGTAATTCAGCTTTTGAGGGCATTTCCACGTCGTAAGCGTGCCCACCAATCCGAATGGAAGTCACTCCAGATTGAGCCGTTAGTTCCCAAACTTGAGGAGTTGGATTTTTATACCAAACATTATTGCCGACCAGAATGGGACTTATTTGGATTTCTGAAACCGCTTTTGTGCTTGAATCTTTTTTACTGTTCGGATTTATAATTGTAAGAGATTTATTAGAACAAGAAGTAATTAATATTAGAGTTAATACTCTTAAAAATAAAAATTTATTGATCATAGCTCGATTTTTTTAAGTAAATTTTAACAATAAAACAAGAAATTAAATAAAAAATAGGCCTTTTATTTGAAATTAATCTCATTTTTTAAATCACAGAAAAAGATAAAAGAGGCCAGAAAAATCTAACCTCGATTATCTCAATCAACTTACTAACCAAAATATTTTTAATATCCTACATTAAATCCTGGAGGATTACCCATCAAGTTAATTTGAGTTTGTGGTATAGGCATATTGACCATCCACGGTTTCATATCTAAATGTACTTGTCCAGCTTCAGTACCAGATGTACTAGATCGAAAATATAGATTTTGTCTTTCAACTAATAATCCTAATCTTTTTAACAAAAACCATCTATTATGCTCAAAAGCCAACTCTCGAGCGGACTCATCAAGATAATTATTTAGGGTCCAAGTGGTGATGTCGTTCACAGTTGAAGTACTTGCAGAAAGGCCAGTATATCCTCTTCGTCGAACTTTATTTAAATATTCTAGTGCTTTGACATCATTGCCTAGATAATGCTGCGCTTCCGACGCCAATAGCAATGTTTCGGCAAAACGGTAGTAAATGATATCCTTGTAGCTGTCGTTTGTACCAATCAGTTTTTCTAAATCGTGGTATTTTTTCAAGCTCCAGTGAAATCTTCTTGCATTATCTTCAGGTTTGGTAATAGGCTGTCCAAATCTTGGGTGTTTTGGATTATTGACTGTATATAGCAAATAGCTATCTGGATAATAGTACGTCGAGAATCTTAAATCTTTAGCTTGATCGTAAAGCGATTTTAAGTAATTATTTGGAAAAAACCATCCTAAAGACTGCCCTCCGTAATTGATGTCATTAATTACCTCGAACTGTCCGGCTACCGCACCAGATTGTTTCTCGTACAATCGTTGGCAAAAAACACCAGTCAACCAGGAACCTCCACCACCAGCGAGTTCATTACTAGCTCCCAGCAAAAAATCTTTTTGATAGGCTAACAGTGATTCTTTGTGATTGGCGTTTTGTCCCCATACTTCAGTTAGATTTACTAAGCCGTGTGTGCCCTCTGTGATAATTGCTTCAAATTGGGCTGCTGCGCCTGCATAGTCTTTTTGCCACATAGCTGCTTTACCTCGAATGTGCCTTGCCACACCTTGTCCGTACCGACCTGGTAGTACTTTATAATCTAAATTTGCTACGGCATAGTCAAGATCGTCGTTGATTAGTTTCCAAACATCGGCATCAGTTGCTACTTTGTATTCTACGGGATCATTTAGGTTTTCTGGAGTGGTTGGAATAGTATCAATTAATATAGTATTGTACTGTTCCTTCAAATCCAAATATACTTCGCCACGAATCACTCTGGCTTGAGCAACTAATTTTTTCTTAGCAGTCGCGTCCATTGAGATGGTTCGCGCAGCAGTAATAATAGCTGAGCATCTGTCGATAATTCGATACCCATTAGACCATTTCGAACCTGTAAAATTGGCTGGGGTATGATTTGTGCCGTAGGGTGTGTTCCAGGTCCTATGCAATCCTAAATCCGTGCATGCCATAAAGAACACATTAGCCCACAAATCTGCATTATCGCCTGCAGGTAAATTGTATTGTCGCATGCGGTTGTAAAGTGCATTGACTCCGACTTCGAGCCCCGCGGGGGAGTTGTATATGTAGTCTGTTGAAATTGAGTCTTTCACTGGTTCTGCCAAATAATCTTCGCAGGAAGAAAATGCAAGAGGAAAAATGAGAGCCAAAACAAATAAAAAATTTCTATTTTTCATAATCTTGTTATTTAATTGATTAAACGTTTTAAATTAAGTATTAAAAACCAACTTGTAATCCAAAGACGTAAGATACGGGTTCAGGATAATCAGAAGCATTTTTTTCTGGGCTATACGATTGAAAATCTGTAATTGTAATTACGTTATTGCCTGTTACGTACATTCTAAAATTACCCAGTCCTAA
The DNA here is from genome assembly GCF_004355225.1 of Flavobacterium nackdongense. Lineage (NCBI taxonomy): Bacteria > Pseudomonadati > Bacteroidota > Flavobacteriia > Flavobacteriales > Flavobacteriaceae > Flavobacterium > Flavobacterium nackdongense. The sequence continues at coordinate 3,964,343 of NZ_CP037933.1, forward strand.
TTTTTTAATTAAATCTGCTGGCAAAGTGTATCCCAAGGATATGTTTTGCAATCTGATATAAGAAGCATCTTGCAATCCTATGGTATTCAAGTTTGGTGGGTCGTTACCTACTCTTGGTCTTGGCCAAGTTCCTGATGGATTTTCAGGTGTCCAATAATTTTGTTTCAAGCCATTTTTTATGCCACGCAAGGAGGCACCTTCGTTGTATCCGTATAAAAATGGATTGTCTCTTGTAATCCCTTGCACGGTGTATACATCGGCAGAGAAATCAAAATTTTTGTATTCCATATTTAACGAAACAGTTCCGTACCATTCTGGATATCTCGGGGTTAGAATTCTATCTGCATCTTCTGGTTTAGCTCCATTAGCGGGATTTGCATCATATAGTTTGATATCGCCAGGAATTAACCCTGTACCTGCATCAGCAGGAATAGTTTCTCCCACCTGATATATCCCAATGCCTTTCCATTGCCAGTAGACAGATATAGGTTGTCCAATAAACCATCTGTTGCCTATATCGCTATCTTCAACACCATCACCATCCTTATCACCGTAAAGCGAAACGATTTTATTTTTATTTTTGGTAAAGCTAGCTCCTAAATTTAATTTGAAATCTTTGTTTCTAATTATTTCAGAATTTAAAGTAACCTCAATACCTTGATTATTTACTTCTCCAATGTTTTGATATTGATTCGAAAAACCAGTTGTTTGATTAATAGCGGCATTAACGATCATGTCAGTAGTTTTAGTATCATACACTTCTACCGTTCCGCTCAGTCTGTTTTTGAATAAGCCAAAATCAACAGCAAGGTTCAATTGTGTCGAGGTTTCCCATCTCAAATCTGGAGAAGATAATCTACTACCTGGAATATATCCTGATACTTTCACACCATTGATGATATAATCTCTTTGATCGGCTGTTGCCTGACTTAAATATGGGTTTTCGGGTCTATTTCCTACTTGTCCATAACTGGCTCTTAGTTTTAGGTTATTAACCACTGGTACATATTCTTGCATGAATCTTTCTTTGTGAACATTCCATGCTGCATTGGCGGCAGGGAAGAATCCCCATTTATTCTCTATACCAAATCTTGAGCAACCATCGGCTCTTCCTGATAATGTAAAATAGTATTTATTATCGTAATCATATTCAACTTTTGCCACACCAGACAGTAAAGTTTCCTCTGATCCACTAATATTGGGAGTGTTTAAAAAAGCGGCCTCTAGTCCATAAATTCCAAGAATATCATTAGGGATTCTATCTGCATTATTTTGAAAATTATTGTAGGAAGATGATACCATTTCTTGAACTGCCACAACACCAAAGTGATTCTTATCGGCCACTGCAAAGTTATAGTTGAAGATATTACTCATTGTATATTCAACATTATCTTGAAATTGGATCTGACCTGAACCTTGACCCGCATTTGCTTGACCAGAGACAGATTTTCCGTTGTTATACGATTGTCTTTTGTAATTCCAAGATCTTCGATTGGTATTTAATTTATAGGTCAATCCTTTCGCAAGATTAAAGTCTAGGTATAAATTAATATTGTCATTTCTATTTTGGGTAAATTTAGTAGTTTCATAGATGTCAATTAATGGGTTCGGTGTTTCTTGTATTCCTCCCGGGTTTAAGCGATAGGAACCGTCAGGATTATAAATTTGACCTAATGGTGATGTAGTTATTGAATTGATCAAAATACCATTATCGTCTTTGTTTGGATCGTGTGATTCATCAAACTGAATGGAAGTATTCAATCCTATTTTTAACCAATTGTTAATTTTTTGGTCTACGTTGACTCTCAAGGATACTTTTTCAAAATCAGAGTTGGGTATCATCCCTTTTACATCGATATAGTTAAGGCTAGTATAAATACTTGTGTTATCGGTTGCAGAAGATACTGTTATGCTATGGTTGTTGGTAAAACCAGTTTTGATCATATATTTTTCCCAATCAATGTAATCTCCTGTTTGAACAGAAGGTAATTCTAAACTTGAAAAAACCACATTGTCTGGTTGATAAACGCCATTGTTACTTGTTCTAGCAGCTTCTCTTTTTAATTGAGCAAATTCCTCACCGCTGTAGATGTCAAAATTTCTATTCATAGTTTGAATTCCTGAAAAACCATTATAAGAAATTTTTGGCTTGCCTACTTTCCCTTTTTTAGTAGTAATCAAAATTACTCCATTTGATGCTCTGGCTCCATATATTGATTGAGCAGCTGCATCTTTCAAAATCTCTAGTGAAGCAATATCATTAGCATTGACATCATTGATGCTCCCAATAACAACGCCATCTGCGATTATAATTGGATCATCATTTCCGCTCAAGGTTCTGTCTCCTCTAATTCTAATAGTAGATGAGGATCCAGGCCCGCCACTATTGGTAGTTACTTGAACCCCTGCAGCTTTACCTCTAAGCATTTCGCCAATATCCGATGTAGGTACTTTTAGCATATCCTTAGTTTTTACTGAAGCTACAGAACTGATTACATCAGATTTCTTTTTGGTTCCATAACCTACCACGACTACTTCTTCTAAGGATTGAGAACTAGATTGAAGCACCACGTTTATATTTTTTTTGTTACCTACTTCAACATTAGCATTATCCATACCAACATAGGAAATAATTAAGGTACTTTTTGAAGGAGCATCGATGCTGAATTTACCATCGAAATCGGTTTGAACTCCCTTCTTACTTCCTTTAATAAGAATGTTGGCTCCAGGAATTGGTAATCCTGCATTGTCAACGACTTTTCCAGAAATTAAATTTTGTTGTGCACTAACATTGTTTAAAAAGAGGCACAGAAACAAAATCAGGCTAATTCTTAAAAAGTTTCCTCCAAGAAAAAGCTTTTTTACATGTTTGTTGTTTTTCATTGTTAAAATTTTTATTGTTACTTAGGTTTGGTTAAATAAATCTTTGGTGATTTATAGTGCAAATTTGATTAATTACTGAGGATTCTAGGGGCGAAATTCAGCCGTTTTTAGGGGTACGAATGTCTTTATCTCTTTGTTTACGCCTTTCTAGCCTTTTAAAAATGGAATTCTTGAAAAAAAAGATAAAAATTATACAACACATAATTAAATGGTCTATAATTGGTTTTAATTTATTTTTCAAATGGATGTAAATAAAAAATACTTGCTAAAAAAAACAGCCATTGGCATTTTTTATAACAAGTATTTAATACAGCAAAATGGTTATCTTCCGTAAACTATTTTATTCTGTTTTGGTTTGTTCACTTTTGTATACCGTTGGAGAGAACTTGTAAAGTTTTTTAAATTCCCGACTAAAGTGCTTTCTGTCATTAAAACCTACCATGTAAGTAATTTCAGATACTGGGTAAGTGGAATTCATCAGTAGACTTGCAGCCTTTTTCAATCTCATGTTTTTTATAAACCCAGCTACAGATTGGTTAGTGAGTGTTTGTACTTTTTTATAAAGTACAGTCCTGCTCATTCCAATTTCTTTGACCAAATCGTTGACGTCAAAGTTTGAATTATCTATGTTTGATTCGATAATTTGAGTTAATTTTTTCAAGAATTTGCTTTCGGGCGTATTGATGTTTTCAACTTCGGTATTTTTAATAAATCCTTCACTATATTTTATGCGCATTATTTCTTTAGCCGATAGTAGGTTTATAATTTTAAGTTTCAATTCCTCGATACTGAAGGGTTTTGAAATATAAGAATCGGCTCCCGTAGAAAGTCCTTCAATCCTGTTTGCTGACGATGATTTTGCGGTCAATAAAATGACTGGAATATGATTGGTGTTTTGGCTGGTTTTTAAAATCTTACACAGTTCAAAACCATCCATTTCAGGCATCATAACATCACTAATGATAAGATCTGGAATTTCTTTTTCCATATAATCAAGAGCTTCTTGACCATTGGTGAATTTTAAAATTCTATAATCGTCACGCAAAATATCATTAACAAAAGACAAGACTTCTTCGTTATCATCGATAATAATCAAGGTCTTTTTTGAATTGCTATTTTCTTCATCAAAAGGTACCGCCTCTCGGGGAATAATTTCTGTTTTAATATCCGAAATAGGATTCGCTAAATCAGTTGTCGTGATTTCGTTTTCTACAATTTGTGATTTTTTGAAATGGTCTTTTCCTTTTTTCAAGGTAATTATAAATATAGTATTGAAATTTGGATCTGTTTCAGTTTGTACTTTTATTTCACCGTGATGTAACTCTACAATGCTTTTGCTCAAAGCTAGACCTATTCCGCTTCCTAAGTTTTTACTGCCACGATCGTCTAGTTGAAAAAAGTTTTTAAATATTTTCTTTTTCCTATTATCGGGTATCCCAAGACCGTTATCTTTTATTTTGATATCAATTGTATCTGAATCACTATCTTTTTGATCTACCGATAAAGTAATTTTGCCGTTTTTAGCAGTAAATTTAAAAGCATTGGCTAGTAAGTTATAAATTACTTTTTCCATCTGGTTTTTATCAAAATAAATCATACTAGTGTTGATATTCAAGACAAATTTGTAGTCGATTTTTTTCTCTACAGCAAAACCACGGAACGATTCGTAAATATCAAAACAAAAAGGAACGATATCCTGTTGTTCACAATATATTTTCATACTTCCTTTTTCGGCCTTTCTAAAGTCCATGAGTTCATTGACCAATTTCAATAATCTATCCGAATTATTTTTGATGGTCTTTAATTTATTTTCGAGATTAGAATTTTTTTCAGCACCGGTAAGTAGTTCTTCAACGGGACCACTTATAAGGGTTAAAGGGGTTCTGATTTCATGAGAAATATTGGTAAAGAAATCCAATTTCATTTTGTACAATTCCTCTTGTCTTTCTTTTTCAAGATGCTCTAAATATAAAGCTTGTTTCAATTTCTCTCGATTTCTGATAAAACGATTGAGGTAGAAACCAGTAGTAATGAGTAAACATAAATAGAATAGGTAAGCCCACCATGTTTTCCACCAAGGTGGGAGCATCGTAATTTTTAAAGTTTTAATATTGGGATTCCATACGCCATCTCCATTTGATGTTTTAATCATCAATTTGTAAGTCCCTGAATTTAAATTGGTTAAATTTACAACGTGTTGACCACCGATATCGTGCCAATCGTCTTTATTGAAAGTACTTTCTAGCTTGTACGCATATTTATTATTTTGTGGATTTACAAAATTCAAGGCACTGAACTCAAGCCCGATATATCCCTGACCATAACTCAAGCTAATTTCTGAAGTTTCAGTTATATAATTATCCAAAGGAATTTTTTTGTTACCTGGTTTTATTTCTTCATTATTGACGATAAGTTTGGTAAATATTATTTCGCTTTCATTTTGGGTTTTTATCAATTTTAATGGATTGAAAATGATGACCCCCTTTGAAGAGCCGAATACTAGCTGATCAGTACTCAATTGCAAACTGCAATTATTTGAAAATTGTTTTACTTTCAAGCCATCTTTAGCCGAATAAGAGGTGATTTCAAAATTAGATATATTAAAAACAGGTTTGAAAATCTTTGTTTTTATTCGATATAACAGATCATTATCACTAACCCAAATATCGCCATTAGAATCTTCCGATATACTTTTTATTGTTTCGTTGGTAAACCCCATCGATTGATTGATTCCATAAAATCGTCCTGATTTTTCATCGAATAAGTCCATTCCTCCGCTTTCGGTGCCAATCCAAAACCTTTTTTTTGAATCAGTGAAAATGACTGTTAAGCTATTGTTTGATAAGCTCAATTTTCCTGCAGTTCTATATGTTTTTGTAACTTTTTTAGATTTTTTATCAAAAAAATTTAATCCATACTGTGTTGCTATCCACAAGCCGTTATTTCTTTTGGCTATATCGGTTATAAAGTTATCACTAATAGAACTTTGCTTACCATCAGCCGAGTAGCTTTCGACTGTTCCATCTTGCAAAACTCTTTTGATTCCACTTCCGTTGGTTCCAACCCAAAGGTCTCCATTGTCCATTATTAAACAAGTTATGGGTCGTTCTCCACTTTTGGAATCCTTTTGCGAAAGCGGTATTTTAGTAAATTTTTTATTGTTTTTATTGAATTTAAACAATCCGTTAAAGGTTCCACAATACAAATTTTCTTCATTCTGATGAACAATGGCCGTAATGGTATTGACTGTTTTTTCATTATCAAAATAATCTATAGTATAGACATAGCTTTTGTTGTTTTTGAAGTCTAAATAATTCAATCCACCTCCATTCGTTCCAACCCATAAGGAGCCATCAGCTTCTTTGGCTACCGCATTTACCAATCCATTGTTTAGCCCAAAATTGGGTTTTATGGTTTCTCTAATATTAATAAAATTGGCATTTGCTTTTTGAAATAAGTTCACGCCACCGCCCGTTGTTCCGATCCATATATCGCTTCGTCGGTCTTTTAGGAAACATTTTAAATCGTCGTCAGACAGACTGAAGCTAGTTAGCGGGTTGTGTTTGTATTTAATAAATTGATTTTTATCTTTTTTGTAAACGCAAAGGCCATTTTTAGTGGCAAACCAAATGGTATTGTTATCAATAGCCACGATATCATTGACCCAATTAGATGATAAACTGTTGTTGTTGGAATTGTGTAAATAATTGGTTAATAGATTTTTGGATATTGAATACTTAAAAACGCCGTTGGTTTCTGTTGCAAACCATAAATCCCCATTTTTTTCTCTAATCACTTTCCATACCTTAGCTTTAAGAAAAGATGCGCTGTTTGTTAAAATTTTTGGTAAGTTTTTCTGAGCACCTGTTTTTGGATCAAAACATTGCAGGCCCTTAGATGTGCCAACTAAAACGCCATATTGAGGATCAAAAAATAAAGAGAGAACCCGGCTAGTTTTGAATGGGGAATTGGGATCATTAGAAATTTCTTTCAATAAATATTTTTCTTTATCGAGGCGTTTTACCCCTCCAAAAGTTCCAATCCATATTCTATTATCAGCATCTTGTATGATGGAGGATATATAATTTCGACCCCCTTTAATGGGAGGAATATCTACGCGTGTAAAATTATTTTCTTTTTCGTTAAATAAATTTAAACCATTATTAGTTCCGATCCACAAATTCTTTTCATTATCCTCTAAAATGGCATTGATGTGGTTGTTACTGATGGTTTTCTGATCGTCTTTGTTGAGGATATATCTTGAAAAATTGTATCCGTCATAATTTATCAAACCATTGGCAGTTCCCATCCAAATAAATCCTTTTTTGGTTTGATGAATGCTTGAAATCATGCTTTGTGAAAAACTCTCATCATAATTTATATGCTCAAAGTACAAATCATGTCTTTGAGCATGGGAACGAAAGGAATTGGTGATTAATAGAAGGCTGCTTACTAAGAATAAACTAATGTTCTTCATAAAAATAAAATGAATTTTTGGCACTTAAATTACGTCTAATTCGAATCCAATATTTAAAAAGGATGATCGCCGATGAATAATTTAATGCAATGCAAGGTAAATCTAATGAAAATAAAACAATGTCTCTGTTTTTTCTTTTTAAGGGGTGTATTTGTCCTTTTTTATATGATTTTTTGGGTGTTGAGCCCTGTAATTGGTAACTTTCAACCAATACCCTTCAATGCACAGATTGGTACAATAAGCTAAAAAAACCTTTGTGAAATTAGAGATTACAACTCTCTTATAATAGTATTTATTGAAGAAATGGGGCAATACTACAAATTCAAATTGCCAATCTAACATTTGATTTTGTAGTAAAGTAAATTTCAAGAAATAGGAAAAGCTGCTATCAAATTTAAAAACAGATCGCAGCTTTTATATCAAATTCCGTTGGTAAACGCGATATTTAGTCTATTTCAATATGTTATTTATTCTGTTGAGTTCTTCATTTGTAAACGAATAATTTTCAATGCAACGTATGGAGTCTAAAAGTTGTTCCGATTTGCTTACGCCCACAAGAACAGAAGTAATCCGTTGGTCTTTCAATATCCAAGCCAAAGCCATTTGTGCTAGGTTTTGTCCTCGTTCAAGTGCTACTTCATTTAATTGTAGCACTTTGTTGATCCTCTCCTCCGAAACCTGACCTTCTTCGATGGCACCGTTACCACGATTTCTAGCAGCTCTTGAGCCTTCTGGAATGCCCTTAAGATATTTGTTGGTTAATAATCCTTGAGCAAGTGGTGAAAACGAGATACAACCTACCTTTTCCTCTTGTAATAAATCCAATAATCCATCTTCGACCCAACGATCAAACATCGAATATCTCGGTTGATGAATTAAGCAAGGCGTACCTAATTTTTTTAGTATTTCAAATGCTTTGGCAGCTTCTTCGGGTTCATAGCTAGATATTCCAACATATAGTGCTTTTCCCTGACGTACCATCAAATCTAGTGTTCCCATAGTTTCCTCAAGGGGTGTTTCGGGATCTGGGCGATGGTGGTAAAAAATATCCACATAATCCAGCCCCATTCTTTTTAGACTTTGGTCAAGACTCGCTACCAAGTATTTTTTGGATCCCCAATCTCCATAAGGACCATCCCACATACCCCAACCGGCTTTGGTTGAAATAACCAATTCATCGCGGTAAGGTATGAAATCTTGTTTGAATATTTTTCCGAAGTTTTCCTCTGCAGAACCCGCTGGCGGACCATAATTATTGGCTAAATCAAAATGGGTAATTCCATTATCGAAGGCCACTTGCAAAATATTTCGAGCATTTTCGTAGGAGTCGATTTGGCCAAAGTTGTGCCATAGACCAAGCGAAATGGCAGGTAATTTTAATCCACTGTTACCACATCTTCGATATTCCATTTTTTGATATCGATCTGGGTTTGCTATGTATTGCATTATTATATTGTTTTAGAAATTAAATAAATAAATGAGATTACCGGTAAATGTATTAATACTGTTCTGCCAAAGCAAGTGCTTTGACCATTATTTCAAGATCAGTTGTACCGCGGAAACCGCTAAAACCAGCTGAAAGTTTTTTCCCGTTTTTCATAACAAGAGGTTGCCCGCCTTCCCATCCAATCAGATCAGGAGCAAGAATACCATTTGCATTTTCATCTACCTCTTTTGTAAAAACCATTCTCTCATATTCACCTGTTTTAACTCCTGTAAGCCACACTTGGCTGGCTTTTGTCCAAGCAAGTTTGTAGGAATTTCTTAGACTTGGTTGATTGGTTCCAAACATTTTTCCGTATACGTTTTGATTTTCATCAATGATGCAGACGGCTAGATTTCCGTTCGAGATATTTTTATCTTCATCGATTTCTAAGTAAGTAGGAATTAGTTTTTCAATTGAGCTGAAAATATGGTTTATGATTGCTAGCATTTCTTTGTTTTCCATTTTTTTAAGTATTTTTTTAAAGTGTTTACATCTAAATTTTTGTTGTTGCCTCAATTGTATTTTCAAACGAGCGTTAGCTAATGGTCCATCAATCCCACGAACAAATTCTCGCAGTTTTATGGCAGACCTTATATAAACCGTAGCGACTATCATTAAAAAAACCCTTTTTGCTATTATCTAATTACAAAAAGGGTATTTATAAAAGTTTAAATTATTGCTATTTCATCATTTCAACAACAATATTGTTCGTCGATAAACTGTACGTTATTTTGTCGGGTGAAGATATAAGTCCAAACCAGCCTCTGTCATCCCAAACTGAAAATGACATATTATTAGCTAAAGTGGTTGTTTTCACCGTACGATAATATTCATAGACTACAGACGTATTTCTTGCAGCCGAAGTTCTTCCCACTCCAAATTCACCATAATTAATAGGCACTCCTAAAAGTGTTGAATGTACAGCGACTTTATTTATGGCAGCAGCAATGGATGTTGCTCCAGGATAAGCGGAATCGGCTCCCGTTTCTCCACAAAAAGCCCAAGGATCGTAAGTGTGCACTTGAATAACAAGATATTTATCGGTTCCACCGCCTGGAAGATCTGCTTTGGTTGGATATACCTCTTCAATCATTCCCTGATTTCCTTGGCCGTTGGGTTCCACCATGATAATTCGAGTTGCGTTTCCGCCAGCAGTAGCCCTAATGGCATCATAACCAACTTTGTTGATTTGTCTTGTAAGATTAAGTGCTGTAGTACTGGTTGGTTGTGGGAATGAAAAACCTGCTTCAGCTCCCCATTGCCCCATGGTGCCCTCTGGCTCATTCAAAATATCAAAAATTAACTTATTGGAATAATCTTTAAAATAGGTTGCAATATCGCTCCACAAAGTTGAAAATTTTGTATTGTATGTTGCCGAGCCATCATAATAATCTTTTAACCAATGTTCGTGGTGCGTATTGATCACAACATATAATCCTTTGCTAATCGCGTAATCTATCGCTGCTTTTAATTCAAGAAAACGGGAGTGGTTAAAATCCACTTTACCAGTTCCTGTATTAGCTAGCGTAGAACCACTTACACTTTGCATCCAGCTTACCGGTATTCGTACATGCTTCATTCCTGCAGCTGTATAAATATCGATAATAGATTTAATTGAGGTAATAGACGTTGGATTTGCTCCATTGTCGAAAGTATTTCCCAAATTGAATCCAGGTCCCATTGCTTTAGTGATATCGATTGCTGTTACCCCCCCTTGAATGGTAAGCGTAATTGTCGTAGATGCACTGACTGATTTTCCGGAATTAAATGCAGTAACAGTAGCGGTAAATGTATTAGTACCAGCAGTAGAAAAAGTATAGGATAATTGTCCATTAGTCATTGGCAATGTTTTTCCTTCGACCGTTATTTGAAATGTAGTAGCGTTAGTGGCAGTTGCTTTAAATAGTACTGTTCCGCTTCCATCACCACCAGGATTAGCTGTCGTTGCGCCAGCAATTTCAGTTGTAATTAAAAGATTGGATGGTGTTTTGGTATCTGTAGTAGGTAGAGAATCACCGCCACTACTGCAAGAATTTAGGATAGCTGCGAGACCTACTAGAAGGTAGGTTAATTTTTGAATGATTTTTTTCATAGATTCAAATGTATTAATAATTTTTATTGGTCATTTATTAGATTTGCTTCTTAGTATTTAAATGCTAAATCAATTAATTTAATCACAAATTTATTCGGTTTTCATTGATCTTAAAACAGTAAATAGCAAATAAGGACGTTTGTTATATGATTTGAGGACGTTTATTACATCTGGTTTTATGTTCGGCTGTTTTTTGCTATAGAATATTTTCTAGTTTAAGGTATTTATGATGAACATGATTAAATTAATAAAGTCATAAATTAGTTTTTTGGATTGTGACTCTGAATAATTTATCTCAAAAAGTGGTAGTATAGGAAGTAGTACTCAACTATGTGTAGTTGAAGCCCAAATCAAAATAAAATCAGTAATTAGCCAAATTTTTTGTAATTTGACTTAAAAAGTACGTATAAACCCCTAAAGAAAAATTATAAGAATCCGTTGTGGCGCTGTATTTTTTAAAATTTGTATCCCAATACGGATCTGTACACCAAAAGTAAAATTAAAAGAAACGGATAACAAATGTAGATCTGAAACGCTTTGCAAAGATTAAACGGCAACTTTCCAGTGCAAGTGCTCCCTGAGTGGCTTTGCATCGAACATTAATTTGAGGATTTGTAAAAAAGAAATAATGTTGAAACAAAAGAATTTAAAGTTCGTCAATAAAAAATTAAAAATGAAAAAGATTATTTTATGTTTTGCCTTAATTATGGTAGGAACCATTATGGCTCAAGAGGTACCATTAGTAACCAATGTTTTTGCTAGAAATAACATCAACCTGAATGGGAAGTGGAATTATGTTGTTGATCCATTGGAGAATGGTTATTATGACTATCGCTTGATGCCTTTTCAAACCAATGGTTTTTTCGAAAATAAAAAATTTAATACCGCAGAATTACAAGAATATGATCTTGATACTTCGCCTTTAATGGATATTCCTTCAGATTGGAACAGTAAAGACAACAGGTTGTTTTTTTATGAAGGAACTGTGTGGTTTAAGAAGGATTTTGTCTACAAAAAATCGGCTTCAACCAAAGGAATTCTTTATTTTGGAGCAGTTAATTATGATGCCAAAGTTTATGTCAATGGCAAGTTAGTTGGTAACCATGTTGGTGGATATACGCCTTTTAATTTTGATGTAACCAATGTTCTGGTAGATGGAAATAATTTTGTGGTTGTCAAAGTGGATAACAAACGCCATAAAGACAACGTTCCTACCGTAAATATGGATTGGTGGAATTACGGCGGAATTACGCGTGAAGTTGTACTTTCTCAAGTGCCAATTACCTATATTGAAGATTATTTGGTTCAATTAGATAAAACTAAGGAAGGTGTTATTTCAGGATGGGTAAAACTCAACTCAGTCGTTGCAAAACAAACAATAACCCTATCAATTCCGGAGCTCAAAATTAAAAAACAAGTTGTTACGGATTCGAATGGAATGGCTTATTTCGAATTAAAAGCGAATCCTGTTTTATGGACACCTGAATCGCCTAAACTGTATGATATAAGCATTAGCAAATTTGATGATAGTATAACAGATGCTATTGGTTTTAGAACTATTAAAACTGTGGGTAAAGAAATTTTCTTGAATGGGAAAAAAGTTTTCTTGCGCGGTATAAGTATTCACGAAGAGGCTCCTTTCCGCCAAGGAAGAGCTTGGTCTAAAGAAGACGCTATTACTTTATTAACTTGGGCCAAAGAATTGGGCTGTAATTATGTTCGTTTGGCTCATTATCCACACAATGAGACAATGGTGCGTGAAGCAGAAAAAATGGGATTGATGGTTTGGTCGGAAGTTCCTGTTTATTGGACTATTTCTTGGACAAATACAGATACTTATAATAATGCTGAACGCCAATTGCACGACATGATTTATAGAGATAAAAATCGTTGCGCAGTTGTGATTTGGTCTATTGCTAATGAAACTCCACATGGCGATGACCGTGATATATTCTTGAGTAAATTGGCAAAATATGCCCGCACACAGGACAGTACTCGCTTGATAAGTATGGCGATGGAAGTAACAAAAAGCAATAATAATATCAATACACTTAAGGATAACATGAGCGATTTTGTAGATGTCATAAGTTTTAACTCCTATTTAGGTTGGTACAGAGGAACCAATGAATCTTGTAAATTGATGCAATGGGTTATTCCTTACAACAAACCAGTTATTATTAGTGAGTTTGGCGGGGAGGCTTTACAAGGATTGCATGGAGACAAAACGAAACGTTGGACAGAAGAATATCAGGAAGAATTATACATACAAAACACACAAATGTTTGATCGTATAGATGGATTGGCGGGTATTTCTCCGTGGATATTGGTTGATTTTAAATCGCCCAGACGTCAATTACCTAGAATCCAAGATTTCTTTAATCGTAAAGGGTTAATTTCCAGTTCGGGAATAAAAAAGAAAGCTTTTTATGTAATGAAAGATTGGTATAAAAAAAAGGAAATGGAATATAAATAGTTCAATTTTTAAAAGAATTTTCATGATATCTTACAACTAACAAAATCATAATGGAACAAAAAATAATAAAATATATAGCACTGACAATCGCGTTTGCAGGTCAATTGTCTAATGCGCAACAAAAAGATAATATCTATAAAAAAGGTTGGATAGATTTCAATAAAAATGGAATTATGGATGTCTATGAAAATCCAAAAGCGACTTTAGAAAAAAGAGTCGAGGATTTGATTTCCCAAATGAACGTGGACGAAAAAACCTGTCAAATGGCGACCTTGTATGGATATAAAAGGGTTTTAAAAGATTCGTTGCCAACACCAAATTGGAAAAATGAAATCTGGAAAGACGGAATTGCCAATATCGACGAACAATTAAACGGTGTTGGACTTTTGACATCGAAAGGTAGAAATGCAGTTGTTTCAAAAAATCTTATTTATCCATTCAGCAACCACGCCGAAGCTATCAACAAAACCCAACGTTGGTTTATCGAAGAAACGCGATTGGGCATCCCAGTAGATTTTACAAACGAAGGCATTCACGGTTTGAATCATACCAAAGCTACACCACTTCCGGCACCGATAGGAATTGGTTCCACCTGGAATAAAGATTTGGTTTTGAAAGCGGGCCAAATTGTGGGTCGTGAAGCAAAGGCTTTGGGTTATACCAATGTTTATGCACCAATTTTAGATTTGGCCAGAGATCCAAGATGGGGTCGTGTTTTAGAAACCTACGGAGAAGATCCTTTTTTAGTAGGGGCTTTGGGTACCCAAATGGTCAAAGGAATTCAAAGTCAAGGTGTAGCTTCCACATTAAAACATTATGCTATTTACAGCATGCCAAAAGGAGGTCGTGACGGAAATGCCAGAACCGATCCGCATGTTAATCCGCGTGAATTGCACGAAATACATCTTTATCCGTTCAAAAAAGTGATACAAAATGCACAACCTATGGGTGTGATGAGTAGTTACAACGATTGGAATGGAGAACCAATAACTGCAAGTCATTATTTCCTGACACAACTATTACGTTGGGAATATGGTTTCAAAGGCTATGTAGTGAGTGATAGTGAAGCGGTTGAATTTATTTATACCAAACACCAAATCGCTCCAACCTATCAAGATGGGGTACGACAAGTTGTTGAAGCGGGATTGAATGTTAGAACCCATTTCACCCCACCCAAAGATTATATTCTTCCTTTGCGAAATCTTGTCAATGAAGGAAAGTTGTCTATGAAACTTATAGATGAAAGAGTTGCCGAAGTCTTGAGAGTGAAATTCAGACTAGGACTCTTCGATACTCCTTATGTAGCAGATCCAAAAGCTGCCGATGCAATAGTTGGCGCCGATAAAAATAAAGACTTTGTATTGGACATCCAAAAACAATCTTTGGTTTTGCTTAAAAATGAGGGTAATTTATTGCCATTGGATAAAACTAAAATCAAAAAAGTATTAGTTACCGGTCCTCTAGCTGCCGAAGAAAATTATATGGTGAGCCGTTACGGACCTCAAGAGCTCAAAAATACAACCGTTCTTGACGGAATCAAAGAATATTTGGGTAAGGATGTTGCCGTAGATTATGCCAAAGGTTGTGATGCCGTTGATGCTAATTTTCCCGAAAGCGAACTGATAAATTTTCCTTTGACCACTACAGAAAAAAGTGATATTGATCAAGCCGTGCAATTGGCCAAACAAAATGACATCATTATTGTGGCTCTTGGCGAAGACGAAAAAACCACAGGCGAGAGTAAATCCAGAACTGGTCTTGATTTGCCAGGACGTCAACAACAATTATTGGAAGCCTTGTATGCTACTGGAAAACCAGTGGTTTTGGTACTAATAAACGGACAACCTTTGACCATTAATTGGGCGCAAAAATTCGTTCCTTCAATCTTGGAAGCTTGGTTTCCAAGTCATTTAGGAGGTAAAGCTATTGCCGACACATTATTTGGAGATTATAATCCGGGAGGAAAATTGACCGTTACCTTCCCAAAATCAATGGGGCAAATTGAATTAAATTTCCCTTACAAACTAGGTTCTCATAACACGCAAGGAAATGAAGGACCCAACGGTTTTGGAAAAACAAGTGTAAATGGTGCATTGTATCCATTTGGATTTGGATTGAGTTATACTACTTTTGGCTATTCCGATTTAAAAGTAACGCCTACTAAATTGAATTCCCAAGCTGAAATAAAAGTTTCAGTAAATGTTACCAATACCGGAAAACGCACTGGTGATGAGGTAGTACAATTGTACATCAGCGACAAGATTGCTAGTGTGGTAACTTATGATTCTGTATTGAGAGGATTCGAACGAGTGACGCTTCAAGCCGGAGAAACTAAAACAGTCAATTTCACATTACAGCCATCTGACTTGATGTTATTGGATAAAAATATGAAATGGACAGTAGAACATGGAGATTTTGAAATCAAGATTGGAGCATCTTCTGAAGATATAAAATTGAAAGAGCGCATTACGATTTTGCCTTAAAAAAATGAAGTTATTGAACGCTACAAATTACTAAATATTTGAAATATTTAAATTCCCAAAACACTAATTCAATTGAATGAATTAATATTGTAAAAAAAAATAAAACTATGTTTAAAATTCGTCCTTTTTTTATGCTGTTTGTTATCGTTACTATCTGTAATGCTCAAGATAAGCCTAGCCCTTTACCTATTGCAGATGAAGTTGTAAATTACAAAATCGAGCAGGTCGCTTCTGGAATCATTATTCCGTGGGGAATGGCAATGTTACCTGATGGCACTTTATTGGTGACAGAAAAAAGCGGCACTCTTTTTCATGTCAAAAATGGTGTAAATACAGCAGTTAAAAATGTTCCGAAAGTCTACAAAAGAGGACAAGGAGGATTGTTGGATATTGCCTTGCATCCCAATTACGAAAAAAACGGTTGGATTTACATCAGCTTTTCATCAGAAGATGTTGAGGGAGAGGGAGGAAATACAAAGATAATCCGGGCAAAATTAGTTGACGAAGGTTTGACCGAAATTCAAGAATTATACAAAGCAACACCCAACACGACTGGTCCGAATCATTTTGGTTCGCGCATCGCCTTTGATAATGAGGGCTATCTTTATTTTAGTATTGGTGAAAGAGATAAAAAATTCGAAAATCCTCAAGATATAACCCGTGACGGAGGAAAAATATATCGTTTGTATGATGATGGTCGAATTCCGGCAGATAATCCATTTGTTGGTAAACCTGGAGCAAAAGAAGCTATTTTTTCTTATGGACATCGCAATCCGCAGGGATTGGCAAAACATCCTGTAACTGGTGCAATTTGGGAACACGAACACGGACCACAAGGTGGCGATGAAATCAATATTATTAAAAAAGGGGCCAATTATGGCTGGCCAGTAATCACTTACGGAATTGATTATGATGGCAAAATCATAAGTGACATCACTGAAAAAGAAGGCATGGAACAACCCATCCATTATTGGCTTCCATCAATTGCTCCAGGTGGGATGGTTTTTGTGACAAGTAATCGCTACCCTGATTGGAAGGGGAATTTGCTTGTGGGAGCTATGAAATTCAAATACCTGGAATTACTGAAATTGAAAGACAATAAAGTAATCGGCAGACAAAAAATAGCAACAGAAATAGGCCGATTGCGAAACGTAATCCAAGCTAATGACGGTTACATTTATATAGCTGTAGAACAAAAAGGAATCTTTAAAATTATACCTAATTAATGCATGGTTTTAAATAAATTATATTTTTTGATTAGCCCATTTTTAATCGGGTTTCTTTATGTAGGTATATCTGATTCGGTTTCAAGCCGAAGTATTGATAATAAATATACAGCAGTTGTAGTTCCCCAGGAAAAATCAAATTTACAAAAAAGCATCACTAGAGGCAAAGAGGTTTACACCGATTTCTGTATGCAATGTCATTTGGCAACAGGGAAAGGCGATTTGGTTAATTTCCCCCCACTTGACGGTTCAGATTGGCTTGTCAAAAAGCGAAAACAAAGCATTCATGCAGTCAAATATGGACAAACGGGAGAAGTCATTGTTAAAGGCAAAAAGTTCAACAACATAATGCCTCTATTAGGACTTTCAGATCAGGAAGTAGCCGATGTTTTAAATTTTGTTATGAATTCGTGGAGCAATAAGCAAAAGAAAATGGTAACAGTAGAAGAAGTTAAAGCTGTTGCTAATTAGTAAACATTAATTTTGAACTTCAAATTGAATACTCTACGTATGCGAATTGCAGTAAAAATCCAGAAACTGCATTTTGGAATGCTATCCAAATTACAACTATGGTCTAAGATTCTAATAACCAACTGAATGAAAAACAAATTAATTGTATTAAGTATTCTGTCTTTGTTTTTTTTGTGTGGCTGTTCAACCACCAAAAAAATAGTGCTAAGCAATCAATCCTTAAATGGTCAATGGCAGATAACTGAAACTGCTTCGGGCGAAGAAATTCCAAAATCATTTCCAAGTACAATTCAAGTTCCCTCTTTTATAGATTTGGCTCAACCCGCATTTCCAAAATTAAACTTCCCAAAAGATAGTTCTCGTTATTTTTGGTATCGTAAAGAGTTTACAGTTGACCATAAAAATGCAGAACGTGTTGAACTTGAATTGCGCAAAGTAAAATACGGCGCTCATGTATTTGTCAATGGCAAGAAAGTAGGAGTTCAAAATATTTGTTTTTCCTCTATTCGAATGAATATTAAAGAATTTTTAAATAAGGGTAATGAAAAAAACGAACTAATAATCAGAATTGGAACACGTGAAAATTTACCTAGCACTGTAATTAGTGGAGCAGATTTTGAAAAAAAGACCTTTTTTCCGGGTATATTTGATGATGTTAGTCTTTTGCTTAAAAACTCCCCGTATATCGAAAACGTACAAATTGTACCCGATATTGATAAGAATCAAGTGCGTGCTTATGTAGAAATAAAACGGAACAACACAGCGCCAATTAGCATCAACTATCAAATAGTTGAACATAAAACGCATAAAATTGTAAAAAGCGGAAATGCTAAAATTTCAAACGATTTGATAGCTAATAACACTTTCGAATTAGAAATCCCTTTCGAAAATTTTGAACTTTGGAGTCCCGAAAATCCATTTCTGTACGAATTAAAATTATCTTCAGATGCTGATACCGAAACCACAAGATTTGGTATGCGAAGTTTTTCTGTCGATAATAAAAACAAACAATTTTTACTGAATAACAAACCGTACTTTATGTTAGGGACCAATGTGGCCACCTACCGTTTTTTTGAAGATGAAAACAGAGGTTATTTGCCTTGGGACGAAGCCTGGGTTCGAAAATTATTTACACAATTCAAATCTATGAATTGGAATTCATTTCGTTTTCACGTTGGACCAGCGCCCGATTTTTGGTATGATTTGGCAGACGAAATGGGGTTGTTAATTCAAGACGAATACGCCGTATGGTACGGAAAAGGAGGGCTTTCGTCATTGGATAAAAAAATTACAACCGATCAACTTGCTCTTGAATACGAGCATTGGATGCGTGACCGTTGGAATCATCCATCCATTGTAATTTTTGATGCTCAAAATGAAACGCTTTCAAGAATTACGGGGCCAGCGATAGAAAAAGTACGAGGATTAGATCATTCGAACAGACCTTGGGATAATGGGTATACAAAGCCAATGCGTGAAACAGATATTATTGAGGCTCATCCATATCTTTTTTATCCCTACCATTTAAAAGATGCCAAAGTTCCCGAAGAAGGAATTATGAAAGCCCTTCTTGGAAAAGTCAGAATGCCCTCAAATGACCCGAACGAACAAGACCCTTCAGCAGATGGCAAACGATATGAAAATGCGGTTTTATTGAATGAATACGGTTGGTTATGGCTCAACAGGGATGGTAGTCCAACGACTCTTTCAGAAAATGTATATAAATTAGTATTCAAAGAAGCAAAAACCGCCGAGGATCATTTTGTGGTCTATTCCCAAACTATGGCAGCTTTAACCGAATATTGGAGAGCACATAAAAAAGTAGCAGGAATTTTGCATTTTGCCGGATTGACCTATTCAAGGCCTCATGAGCCAAGAGGCGAAACAAGTGACTGTTTTAAAGATTTACAAAGTCTCGAATTCAATGAAAATTTCTTGAAATATGTGAAGCCAGCCTTTAGCAAAGTGGCGATTATGGTAGATACTTCGGAGAAAGAATACAAAGTTGGACAAAAATTAGACCTTCCTATTTATATAATTAATGATGATTCTAAAACTTGGAAAGGGAATTTAAAAATTGCCTTATTTAGTAATGAAACACAAATCAAGGACTGGAATATGTCCTCAGAAGTGCTAAACAATACCGTTAAAATTGAAAACACAATTATAGAATTGCCCAATACTATTGGTAAATACCAGCTTCGAGTTAGCTTAAATTATAATGGTGAAGAAGTTACATCGTATCGTAATTTGAACCTCAAATGATGTGAATAAACTAGAATCGATGCTAGGATCGTTGTGATTCAATGTACAGCTATCAGAAGTTATTTTAAATCACATAGTAGTATTGCTGCTATTTCTTTTGTATTTAAAAAAGCAGTCGAAATTACTATTTTAGAAAGGTTTTTGGTATTTATTTTAAAAGGTAAGTAAACGTTATTCCCCCGTAAAAATTTCTGGGGTTTCCAGGATAGTAATATCGTGGTAAAGCAGTTCCAAAAGCAACCGCATTAGGCAAAATACTAGATGAATATTTTTCGTTCAAGATGTTTTGCATTCCAGTATTTATTTCTGTTTTTAACTTTTTTAGGAATGTAAAAGTATAAGCCACTTTTGCATCCAATAATTGGTAACTTTTGGTGTATTTTGAGTTGGGATCATTCATAGGCATTTTACCAAAGAAACCATAATTGGCATTGAAGTTCAAACCAAAATTAGTGCTCAAATCAAACCCTGAATTCCATTGAACATTGGGTACGGCGGGAAGTTCGTTTCCAGAAAAGTCGTTGCTTTTATCAACAAACTCGGTAAACATAAAATTATTTATTGTTCCGGAACAATACGGCTGCATTTGGAGGTATGTATTTGGATTCCATTTGTAATTCACCAAAAATTCAATCCCTTGATGGGAACTTTCGCCAGCATTTATTCCCATATATTGATCCTCTGCAATCCTGCGAGCTACTAATAAGTTTTCGACAAACATTTTGTAAAATACCAGCTCGGTATAAAGTTTGGAATTTAGAAAATTACCTTTGAAACCCAATTCATAATTAATGCCTATTTCTGGTTTTAAATTGGTGTTGATTTGTCCTTCGGGTGTTAATGTTTCGGCAACGGTTGGGGTCGAAAAACCTTTGCTGATGGAGGCAAATATGTTTTTCCCTTTCGATAATTGGTAAGAAAGACCCAAGCGTGGCGACCAAATAGTGCCGAAAGTATAACTCTTTTCCTCCGTAATATTGGCATTAAAAACATCATTAAGTTCATAATTAGTAGTATTATAGGAAAGTCCAGATTCTAAATATAATTTTTTTAGTAGTTGCATATTCATTTGCACAAATACATTCGAGTTGCTTCTTTTTTGGTCGATTGCACTAAATTGATCTCCTTGAATACTTCCTTGCCCCGGTTGTGATTTGTATAGATTTTTATAAAGAGCATAATCATAATTTTCAGACATATATTCTATTCCCATACTAAAAGTGGTAGGAAATGAAAATAGGCTAGTTGTATGATTGACTTTGGTTCGAAAGCCAAGAGCACTACTTTTGTCTTCCAAAATATCAAAAGGGCGTGCTTCATATCCGTTTTTGGTAGCAGAAAATACACTAGTATTCAGAGCCCAATTTTTTGAAAAAAGATGTTGGTATCCCAATCCAATCAATGCTTTGTCGTAAGATTCGTATCCTTGGGCAGCTTCCCAAGTTGGAGCGGCTATTTCGGGAGTAGTGTTGTAGTCTGTTTCGTTTATAGAACTCGGAATATATGCTTTAAGTTTTGTGCCAATAGCAAAAAGGGACAAAGTACCATTTTTAGAAATTTGATATTTTCCGAACAAGTTGAATGACTGACGATCATAATTGCTATTTGACCGATAACCTTCATTTTGTAGCAGATTGTAATTGGCGTAAAGATTAGATTTTTCATCACTATATCCGGCAGTAATGGTCTGTTTTAACAACTCAAAACTGCCTAAGGTTGTTCCGGTTTTTACAAATGCATTTTCATTGGGAGTTTTAGTTGCCAATACATTAATTACGCCACCAAGTCCGGCTCCAAAACTGGTTGAATTGGGACCTTTTATTATTTCGATACTTCCTATGGCTTCTAAATCGATGTCTTCCAATGTGGTTTCTCCTTCGGCACTAGTCAGCGGAATTTCTTCAAAATAGGCTTTGATTCGAGTAGTACTGTATTGTGATCTTGAACCAATGCCTCTAATGGTAATCTTGTTGGTATTCAAAGAACCTTGTTGCATATATACCCCCGGGATTTTGTTGAGAATTGGGGTAAGAATGACGCCATCGGCTTGTTTGATTTCCTTTTCGGTGATGATGGAAACGGAGGACGCCGAATTTTGAATGGAACTTTGGATGGGTAAACTTTTTACAATCAATTCCGAAAGTCCAATTGTGTCATTTTTTACCTGTGCCAAAATAGGATGAGAACACAAAAAGAACAAAATACAAACAAAAAAGAAGGAGTTAATTTTTAACATTTTTTTTAATTTTTATACTAAATCTAGCAATGTATTCAGGCAAATCTAGTCCGTTTTTTTGCAATTTCAAAACCTCAAAGAGGTCAGCTTTTGAACATTGATCGAAAGCAGTTCTTTTATATTTTTTTTATAGTTTTTTGTTTATTGCTTGTTCTACTTGAATTGGGAGATTAGAGTATTTTTTGAAAAACTTCTTTTGGTCTAATTTTACTAATCAAAGTGATACATACAAACCCCTAAATAGGAATTATTGTCCCCCTTTTTAGTGTGCAAATTCACCCAAATTTGTAATTATAAACAACCTTATAATAACAATTTTAAAAACAATTACAAATGAAAAAAAACTTACTTAGTCAAACAATTTTAGCAGGTATTACAATGGTATTACTATGCTCCAACTTTAGCTTTGGACAACAGGTTATAGGTGAATTCTCTGTTATGGATGGAGGTTTTGAAGGTCAAATATTAGGACCGGTGACTTCTAGTGCTGTTAGTTCTGTAAATTGGACAGCAACAAATACGGGCCTTGCGGGTAGTACGGGTAGTGGTATAAAAGATATTCTTAATACTGTTGGTGGAGCGCGTTCAGGAAATAACTTTGCTACCTTTTCTCCAGCTACAAATCAAAACGCTAGATTGACAAGTCCTACAACAACAGCACTTCTTGCAAGTACTAAATATACGGTACAGTATTATGCAAAATCTACTTTGAACCCTACAACAATATTGGGTGGTGCTTTGTATTCTAATGCGACTACAATAAACGTCAGTGCAACACCAACAACTTCTATTTGGACTGCTGACACTTGGTTTAAGGTGAGTGTAACAATTACTGCTACGGCTACAACTCCTACTTTTGCAGCAGTTCGATTTAGTGCTAACAATGCTACATTAGGATTAGGGGATTTATCTGTAGATGATTTTGTTGTCTACGCAGGTGACGCTGATGTTACTGCTCCAGAAGCTCCGTCTGCTGCTACAGTTAGTGGTTCAAGTATAAGTTGGACAGCACCGGGAACTGGTGTTGATGGCGGTGGGTACATAGTGGTTCGTTATGCTACAAATCCAAATGCAGATAATGACCCAAATCAAAACGGAATATATGCCGTGGGTAATACAATAACAAACGGAACAGGTTCTTTAGTGGGAACTGTAGCTTATGTAGGTACCGCAACTTCTTTTACTGATACTGCGGCTGGGACTTACTATAAAGTGTATACTGTAGATAAAGCGTTCAATTATTCTGCTGAAGGAGGAACTTTGGGAACTGCAAAATTTAATACAAATAAAGTGAGTTTGTATCCAAATCCTGCTTCGAGAGAATTTAAAGTAACATCAGTTCACAATATAGACAAAATTACTATCTTCAATACATTAGGACAAAAAATGCTCGAATCAAGACCAAACAAAGTGGAAGCTTCTGTTGATGTATCTTCATTCGCAAATGGTTTGTATTTAATTCAAGTAGATGCTGACGGAAATTCAATGACTCAAAAATTAATGAAAAACTAATTTGATTAAAATTAATTTAAGTCCTAATATTCTTTGGATAAGATAATATCCATTATAAAACAGCATCAAAATTATTTTTGATGCTGTTTTAGTTTTATTCTATGAGTTATTCAGTTGAAGTGTTTAATAAACTTACTTTTTGCATTACCTATAAATACATTTTGTATGCTAATATTCTAGGGTTTTATTTTTAATCTATCTATCTTATGCTTACCGTCGTACAAGTTTGTATTATTTGGTTTTAGGTGTTTTACAAGCTGTTTTAAGGCATAGTCATTGTTATATAATCTATTCTAGAATCAGTCTTTAGGCTAATTCAAAAAAAAAAATAAAGTGCTAGTAAATGGAGTTTTGTCTTAGTGATATTGATTTATATTTTTGACAAAATTGCAGCCACTTTATTATAAAAAAGTTATACTAAAAATAGTCCTAGTCCATTGTAAACACCTATTATAAATGAGATTAAAGTCAAAGGATTTCTTCCAATTTTTCGAAATTTCAGCAGATATGATTAAAAAAGCGGATAAAAATTAATCTAATTTCTATCCGCTTTTTTTTTGTAATGGCATTAATCTCCAAATGTTGATAGATTAGTCAATATTTTTTTAATATTCTACTTTCCATTTCTTTATTGTAGATTCTTCATTTGAACTGAGTTTGACAAAATACAGCCCTGTCGGCAATATATTACTTGGACATATCTTTTTAGAACTTCCTGATGTCAATTCGCTTTCTGAATAGACTTTTTGGCCTACCATATTGTATATTGCAACATTTAAATCATCTATACCATCTGGAAGAATGAGATTAAAGGAATTCGTTTTAGAAGGGTTTGGATACAATGAAATGCTATGCAGTTTGTAAGGACTAGTACTCAAAATAGCTTCTGCAGAATAATTATATGCCTTGTCCATGGTGTAAACTTTATAGTAATCACTGCCAACAACAGCTCCTGCAACCCCATCTGTAAATGATGTGGAAGCACCTACATATACAACCGTCCCTAATAAAGAACCTGTACCATCAGTCAAAGTATTTCCTATTTTATAAATACCATTTTGTTTAGGATCATTATCTGCATTTGGATTTGTAGCGTAACGAACTACCATATATCCACCTCCATCTACACCAGATGCTGGTGCTGTCCATCCTATGTTCAACCCATTTACTGCTGGG
Source organism: Flavobacterium nackdongense (assembly GCF_004355225.1). NCBI lineage: Bacteria > Pseudomonadati > Bacteroidota > Flavobacteriia > Flavobacteriales > Flavobacteriaceae > Flavobacterium > Flavobacterium nackdongense. Next base: position 3,989,123 of record NZ_CP037933.1, read on the forward strand.
GATGATGGTGCATCGGGAGCAGTAACATCTAAAGGCCCAGCATAAACTACAAAATCATCGATACTTACATCCCCTACGTATGATGAACTACCGTATCTAACTGCCGCAAAAGTGGGAGCTGTTGTTGATGATGTTAATGTTGTTGTTATTTTTATCCAAGAGCTACTATCAGTGAATATTGGCGTAGGTGATGCATTTCCCGTGACATTAAATGTAGTAGCATTTGTGTACAAAGCACCTGCAAGTTTGTTGGTAGGATCCGTTGCTGCTTTTGCATAAAACTGAATAGTATATTGAGTAGAAGCTACTAAATTAGTAGTGGTTGGACTTGTAAACCTCGAAGTTCCCGATGTACCTCCTGTGCTATTTGAAGTAAAAGTTGCAAATTTACTTCCAGAACGAGCTCCGCCAACAGTGTCAAAAATATTTTTTAACGCATTTCCGGCTGTACCAGTGTTTGTAGCTGTCCAAGCAGTAGCACTTACAACACTTGAGGCTACTGCTCCAAGTGCTTGATTTTCGAAACCGCCATCCATACCTGAAAATTCTCCTATTGTCCCATCAGGTGCGGCATTTACAGTAACAGTAACAGCAGCCGATGTAAGTTCAACATTATTACTGTTTATTGATTTTACTGTTAAAGAGTGAGAACCAACTGAAGCTCCAGACCAATTAAAAGAATAAGGACTAGTAGTATCTGTACCTAACAGAGTTGCTCCATCATAAAAAGATACTGAAGTTACAGTAACTGGGGCAATATCCGTGGCTGTAGCATTTATAGTTAAGGTAGTTCCTTGATTTATATTTGTTCCTGTTAGCGGCGAACTAATGCTTAAAGCCTGAACATTATTAAGAATGGTAACAGGTCCATTAGTATCGGTTGATTTATACTCCATTTGTTTAATCAAATTTCCATCGGCATCAAAGGTGAATACTAAAGTTGAAGCTTTTAAAATAGTACCATCAAAATCAATGTTTTCCGTAGCATTAAACCTGAATTTTATGGTTGAAGCTTTCGCAGAATAATCATTTGCAGTAGTTGAAAATTTTACAGAATAGGTAAAATCTGTTGTAGTGTTTTCATTTATCAACATAATAGTATATCCATTACTATCCTGCATACCAAAATCAACTAAGTCATTGGATTGATTATCATTTATTTGTCCGCTCATATAATTCCCTCTTTGGTTCTGTGCAAGCATTTTGTAATGGTGAGCAGCTGAATAAAACGCTCCAGTAGTCTTATTAATCATAGACCAGGCATCACCTTCACATAATGCCCAAGGGGTAAAAAACACGGCATTATTTTTCAACGACTGTTTGGCCATAATTGCCATTCGTTGTCCTACTCTAAATCCAGTGTAATTAAAATTATCTCCGTACTCACCAACGGCTATTTTAAGTTGCTGATCGGCAGGTCTTGATGCATTTGTAGTGTTTATAAGGGTCATCATAGTTGCGTACTTTGCGCTAAGTTCACCCTCATCAAAATTACCTGAACCTCCGTCACCATAAAAATGGAAAACAAAAATATCGACCAATTGATCCCCATTGTAGGAGGATGTACAAACAGCATTTAGACCGTTATAAAGAAAATCTTTATACCAAGTCCCAAACGGACCTGTTGTAGCTGAGCCCCACCAATGTCTATAATCTGGACCGCATACAATACTGTTTGGGTCTTTTTGTTTAATTTTTGTAGCTATAATTTTAAATTGTGCAGCCCATTGTTGAAAAGTGTAACCGTCCGCGGTAGCCGTCCCAGCATACCAAGCATCATAATTATTTGAGGGATCTGGCTCATTACCAATACACCAATAAATAACACCTAAGTTCTTGGTTACATTAAAATAATCCATCCATTCTCCTACTTGAGTTGCTGTAAGTGTGATAGGCAATTGAACTAAAGGTGTACCGCCAATTGCTTTAGCATTGTTTATAGCAGTTACATACCAATCTTTATCTGTATCATTTTTCTTGGTAGTGTTATTATAATTTCCACCAATACGAATCATTTTCAAATTCCAAGTAGTGGTTTCCGGCATATAATCCTTGAATTTATCAGTAATAACTCCAGGCGACCATTCGGCATATTCCCAATAATTCATTCCGAAAAATTTGTCCGTGCTTTGGGCTAGCGAACTGGTAAAAGAAAGACCTAAAAAAGTTAAAAGTAAAAGTTTGTAAGCACCTTTATAATTGGCATTAAAACCGGCAGTTTTGTTAAGTAATTTGTTTTTCATTAGTTCTATATTTTAATTACAAACAAATATAAATAGAACTTCTAAGTCAATATTTTAAATAGTAAAATAGGGATGTTTGACCCACTAAATTAGGACGTTTATAGCTCAAGCATATTCTTAATTACAAAAGAAAAACATCTAAATAGGCTAATTTAAAAAATAGATATTCAAAGAGTAAGTGAAGGTAGGTCTGCCAAAGACAAGTGATTCCTATTTTCTGCAAAATTGTTTCTGTTTTTGCGAACTTGGTATTTTACTACTTGATTTGAATATCTAAAAAAAAAATTAAAATTAAATAGGAGATTTATTATTGGACTACAATTAATTAACAACACATACAAACCCCTAAACAAGAATTATTACCCCCCATTTTAGTAAACAAAATAATAATATTTGCCATAAATAATTTAATTCTAACACATTACCAAAAAACAATTACTATGGAAAGACAATTACCTAGTCTAAAAAGACTAACAGGGCTTTTCTACAGCCTATGCATACTTTTTCTGTGTGCTAATGTAGGATGGGGACAACAAACCATTGGTACATTTCCCACAATGGATGGTGGAATGGAGGGACAAACTTTAGGTACGGTAGCTATTAGTACTACAAGCACCACAGCTTGGACTGCAACTAACTGTGGTACTACGAAAGCAATTTTAAATACCGTTGGTGGCTCACGTTCAGGGTCAAAATTTGCAACATTTACAGCAAGTACAACCTTGAATTCTAGGTTTACTAGTCCAACTGTGGCAACTACATTTGCTGCCACTCAATATACAGTTCAATATTGGGCAAGAGCTGCAGCGTCTCCCTTAGCCACTTTAGGAGGTGCATTATACAGTGGTGCATCTACTTTAGTTGTATCTTCAAGTCAAAATCCTACTACTTGGATAAATGCTACTGATTGGTTCAAAGTTAATGTAACTGTAACAGCAGCATCGATTCCTACCTATGGAGCGGTCCGATTAAGTGCCGGTTCAACAATAGGGGATATATCTATTGACGACTTTGTAATTTATGCCGGAGCTTTAGATGCAACTGCGCCTAGTTCACCAACCGCACTATCTGTAAGTGGTTTAGGTGTAAGTTGGACTGCACCTGCGGGTGGAGTAGATGGTGGGGGTTATGTAGTGGTGCGTTATGCAACAAATCCAAACCTGGACAATGATCCTAATCAAAACGGGATTTATGCTTCAAGTAACACGATTACTAACGGAACGGGTTCTCTAGTTGGAACTGTGGTTTACGTAGGTACAGCAACATCTTTTACTGATGCTGTTGCAGGATCTTCATCAGGAAACGATTATTATAAAGTGTATGCAGTTGATAAAGCATTCAATTACTCGGATGAAATAACTGCAAAAATGAATGCTTCCGCTCCAATTATTACATCTACTCCGGCAACATTAACAGGATTTAATTACAATGTTGGCAGTGGTCCGTCAACAGTTCAATCATTTGTAGTAGGTGGTAGTAACTTAACTGCTGATATTGGGGTAACTCCATCGGCAAATTTTGAAGTTTCAGCAGATAATTTAACATTTCAATCTACAATTCTAACTGTAGCTTCAGGAAGTACTGTTTATACCCGATTGAAAGCAGGATTGTCAAACGGGACTTACGCAGAAACATTGCAATTATCATCAACAGGAGCAACTAATTTGCCAGTTTCTTGTACGGGTAGTATTTCAGGAACGTATTATTACAATGGTTCAGGCCCATTATCAACTTTAACTAATTGGGGAACCAATACGGATGGAACGGGAACTAATCCTTCAAGTTTAGCTAGTGCAAATGCAACATTTGTAATCAGAAACACAACAGCAGTGAGTACTGACGCTGCTTGGACTTTAGGTTCTGGTTCTAAAATTATTGTAGGAGAGGCATCATCAGCTGCAGTTGCACTAACCATTGTAAGTGGTTATGGAATTACGGGGACAGTAGATATTACTGCTGCAAGTTCAGGTTCGAATAGTGTTGTATGTCAAAATGCAACAATACCTACTTTTGGGACTTTACATAGTAGTTCTGAAGTGCATTTTCAATTTACAAGTACTAATGTATTAGCTTTAACAGCTACTTTTGGAAAATTATATTTCGAAGCAACATCCAATGTATCTGTTGGTTCAGCTGGAACAAATTATATTAAGGCTACAATACAAACTTCATTGACGATTGCTACTGGTGCGTTTATCAATTTTAGTAATGGTAGTAATTCCTATTTTTATATCAACGCTGGAGGAACTGTTACTGTAAATGGTACCTTAAAAACATCTAAACCAGCTGGCTTAGTTGGGTTTAGTATAGGAGCAATTCCTATAGCTGATGGTAATTTAAGTCCAGCTTTGCAATTCTTTGATGCGGAAACACCAGGTGCGAGTCTTGTATTGACAGGAAGTACCATTGAGTTTTCCAGAGGAAATAGCGGTACAACTCAAACTATAGCTCCAAGAACGGACTATAACAATCTTACTATTTCTGATTTTGGCCCTGCGGCAGGAAACAAAATAATTTCTGGACCTACATCCGTTTCAGGAGTACTAACCCTTAATCACTTATTTGGAAGTACAATAACAGGTTCAGCAAATATTGCACTAGCTAGTGGTGCTACTATATTAAGAACTTCTGGTAGTTTCGATGCAGCTCCTGCATTTGGTAGCTCTGTAAATGTTACTTATAATGGCACAACCGCTATTAGCTCAGGTCAAGAAATTCCGGTAGATGCATCGGTATTGAATAATTTAACAATTAATAATGCAGCTGGAGTTACTTTAACAGCCGCTACAGCTGTAAACAACAAATTATCGTTGACTGCTGGAACATTGACAACAGGAGGTTTTCTTACCTTAAAATCAAACGCTACAAAAACAGCAGTTGTTGGTGTCGTTACAGGTAATATTTCAGGAAATGCTACTACAGAGCGTTACATTCCTGCGGGACAAAGAGCCTATCGTTTTTTAAGTTCTCCAGTAACTACTACAACTTTTATCGATACCAACTGGCAAGCTGGAACACATATTACGGGAGCAGGAGGCGCAACTAATGGTTTTGATGCTACAACAGGCAATAATCCATCGATGTTTACCTATAATAATACAACTCCAGCTTGGAATGCTGTAACCAATACAAATGCTACAGTTCTTGCATCAGGTGTTCCATATTTGACCTACATCAGAGGAAGCAGAGCAGCATCTCTAGCTATTGCTCCAATAGGTTCTATACCTAGTGATGCCGCCACTTTGAGTGCAACGGGTACGCTAACAACCGGAAATGTTCTTGTAAGTGGTTTAAATGAAACAGCCAATGGATTTAGCGCGGTTGGAAATCCTTACCAAGCTCAAGTAGATATGCAAGCTGTATTAGCTGCAAGCACAAACTTAAACTCAGGATTTTATTATGTTGTTGACCCGTCATTGGGGACGAAAGGAGCTTATTTGACAGTAGATGTTACTGCTCCAGCTTCAGCACATATCAGCCAGTATCTTCAGCCAGGGCAAGCTTGTTTTGTTAATACTGTAGCTGCAGGACCTGCTTCACTTACTTTTACTGAAGCCAATAAATCGGAAGCTGCTGCACAAACTACGATATTCAAAACTAAAAACACAGCAATGCCTAGCATAGGTTTATCACTTTATGACGCTGCTTCGAATCGTTTGGATGTTTTAAAAATAGCTTTTGATGCTAGCGAAACCAATGATGTAAATCAAAACGATGCTTCAAAAATGACAAATTTTGACGAAAGTTTAGCTTCATCAAATAGTGGAAAATTATTGGCCATCGAGAAAAGAGCGATGCCAACCGATTCAGATGAAATTCCACTGAATATCACTAAATACAGAGGAACATCGTATTCCATCAAAGCAGAAGCCGCTGGCTTAACAGGATCAACTTCTTATTTGTTTGATCAATTTGCCAACAAGACTATAGAAATTCCACAAGACGGAAGCGTGGATTATGCCTATACTGTGGATGCAGCTATTCCAGCTTCGATAGCGGCGGATCGTTTCAAATTGATTTATGCCAAGACATTGAAAACAATTGACAATGCTGTTACAAATTTTGCTTTGTATCCAAACCCTTCCAAAACAAATTCCTTTAGTGTTACGGTTCCACAAAGTATGAGTAAATCCTCACTAACGGTAAGCAATATGCTGGGACAACAATTGTATTCACAAAATGATTTACAATCGGGAACCACAGTAAATGTAATCGCCAGCAATGTAAAAACTACAGGAGTTTACCTGGTGAGCTTGACCTCAGAAGGAAAAACAACAACAACAAAATGGATTGTAGAATAATTTAAACACATAAAAATGAAAAAATATATAAACACGGCTTCTTTAGTGAAAATTACAGTATTGGTTTGGATGCTGTTCTCAACTGTGGTACATGCTCAAACTGATTTACCAGACGCACCAGATGATACTGCTGCAGCACCAATAGACGGTTCTATTTGGGTTTTGGCATTGATAGGTTTGTTTTTTGTTTACTATAGACTAAGAACATTTAGCAAACAAGGAAGCATAAGAAGTTAAAGTAAAAATGGTTTTGTCCACTATTTTGCAAACCCTGTCTAATTGGACAGGGTTTTTTTTGAATTCTATTCAAAGGAGCACAAACGTACCCCTAAAGAGAAATTATTGCCCCCCTTATTAGGCCATAGATTTTTGACATTTGTAGTACATTAAATTAAAATTTTAAAAATTATGAAAAAAAATCTAAATCTGCATCGTTCACTACTATTCGTAGTTGCAACACTTCTTCTTATAAATAATGCCTCTTTGGCGCAAAAGTCGCAACCAAAACAGCCAGATGTAATTGTAACTTTAAATGCGTATTCATTTAACGACTTATTATCAGCAAAACACTCAAAAGATAAGCAGACTTTATATTCTTTACTCAATTTGATGGATTGGTGTGCCACCCAAAAGATTCAGGGAATAGATTTAACGGGGTATTATTTCCCAGGGTATCCTGAAGTTCCTTCAGATGACTATATTTTAAAATTAAAAAACAAAGCCAAACAATTGGGCATCGTTATAACAGGGACAGGAATTCGCAACAATTTTGCTTCGCCTGATCCAGCAGTAAGAGCCGCCGATGTGGCTTTGGCCAAAAAATGGGTAGTAGTTGCTTCAAAATTAGGCGCTCCGGTTTTAAGAACTTTTGCAGGTGAAATTCCTAAAGGATATGAAAATAAGTGGGACGAAGTAGCCGGGTGGATGATAGATTGTTATAAACAATGTGCTGTTGAAGGAGAAAAATATGGCGTTAAGATTGGTATTCAAAACCACGGCGATATGCTTCAAACGGCTGATCAGTGTCTAAAAGTGCTAAAAGGAGTAGATAGCAAATGGGCTGGTTTAATTGTAGATACTGGTAATTTTAAAACTGCAGATCCGTATGTCGATATCGAAATTACGGCTCCATTTGCTGTAAACTGGCAAATTAAAGAGAGTTCATTTGGCATTGGAAGTCCCATAAGAACCGATTCTGAAAGGTTGATGAAAATTTTTAAGAAAACAGGAGTTAAAGGTTATTTTCCAATAGAAACTATTCTTATTAAAGACACACCATACGATCCGTTTGCTCTTGTTCCTGAATTGATAGGGGAACTTACTGTTGCTAGAGATAAAGTATATAAATAGTTTTTTAGCCCGTTGGGTGTAATTCAAGTTTGATTTTTTTAAACGCATAGAATCATAGTTTTTTATTGATTTTTAACAAGACGCTCCGCTTGATTTTAGTAAATCATAGCTATGCTAACCCAAGAATTGGGCTATCCAACTCTTTTTTCTATGATTCTATGCGTTTCAATTTTTTTATTTCTAATAATTTAATAATTACACCCAACGGGTTTTTTTAAATATAAAATGATGAAATACACAACCACAACAAGCAGTATGATATATGTAATGCTGTTTTTTTTAATAAGTACTTTTTTAATTTCAGCTCAGGAAAAAATGTCGAAAGACTATGCCTTTGAACAAAATAAACGTCTGGGTCGTGGTATAAATATTATCGGATATGACCCTATTTGGAAAGATGCCTCCAAAGCCCGAATCAAAGACAAACATTTCAAGTTAATTAAGGAAGCTGGTTTTGATAATGTCCGAATTGTTATTGGTCCATTCAAATTTTCAATGAATGACGCCAACCATACCGTTAACCCAAGTTTTTTTAAAACCCTTGATTATGCTATAAAGGAATCTTTGAAAAATAATTTGATGGTAATTGTTGATTTTCACGAACACAACACAATCGAAAAAGATCCGATAGGAACAAGAGCGAAGTTTTTATCTATGTGGAAACAAATAGCTGACCATTGCAAAGACTATTCGAATGATGTCTTGTTTGAAATATGTAACGAACCAAATATGAAACCTGAAATATGGAATCAAATGCACAAAGAAGCTTATGCCATTTTAAGAAAGTCAAATCCTAATAGAACATTACTTATTGGAACCATAAATGGTAATCAGATCAAACATTTGAATGATCTTACGCTACCTGAAGAGGATAGAAATATTATTGTCGCAATTCATTATTACAGTCCAATTCAATTTACACATCAAGGTGCTCCTTGGTCTAAAAAAAATAAGGATTTAAGCGGTATTGAATGGACAGAGTCCAAAAGTGAACAAGAAGCGGTGAACCAGGATTTTAATATAGCTCAAGATTGGTCAAAATTGCATAACCGACCACTTACTTTGGGCGAATTTGGTGCCTATGAAAAAGCGGATATGGCCTCTCGAATTTGTTGGACCAATTATATTGCCAGACAAGCCGAAATTAGAAATTGGAGCTGGAGTTATTGGCAGTTCGATTCCGATTTTATTGTTTACGATATAGAAAAGGACGAATGGAAAACCGAAATATTAAACGCATTAATCCCATCTAAGAAAAAATAAAATGAAGGAGAAAATAGTACGTGCAGGGATTATAGGCTCTGGTTTTGCGGCCAATTTTCATTATGAAGCCATCAAAAGAATATTTAGTACGAAAGTAGAAATTGCAGGAGCGTTTTCAACCAATGGATTACTTGATTTTACAGTTCCTAGGAACATCAAAAATTTTGATAGTCTGGAGGAATTAATCGATGCATCGGATATGTTGCATGTTTGTACTCCACCATCAACACACGAACAATTGGTGATAGAAGTCTTAAAACGCGGAAAACACGTGATTGTCGAAAAACCATTCACAGGGTATTTTGGTGACGGTTCATCTGAATTTAATGGCGATACTTTTCCAAGGGAAAAAGGATTGAAGTTGGCTATGGAAAGTATTGAACGAATGCTGAAAGCAGAAGCAGAAAGTGAGGGTTCAATTCTGTATGCCGAAAATTGGGTTTATGCTCCCGCCATTCAAAAAGAGCGCGAAATCATAGAAAAAACGGGTGCGCAAATCCTTTGGATTCAAGCCCAACAATCCCATTCCGGTTCCCATTCAATGGATTATGGAAAGTGGCATCTCTCAGGCGGAGGGTCACTAATGGGTAAAGGAAGTCATCCATTGACGGCCTCTATTTATTTAAAACATGTCGAGGGAAGAGCTAGAAATGGTCAGCCCATTCGACCTAAAAGTATATCGGCAAGAACACATGCCATCACCAGAATGCCGAGCTTTAAAAACGAAGGACACCTAAGAAATACCTACACTGATGTTGAAGATTATGCAACGGTTCATATCGTTTTTGAAGACGGAACCATTGCAGATATCGTTGCCAGTGAATTGCTGCAAGGCGGAGTCAAAAACTTTGTCGAAGTTCACGCCAACAATCACAGAACCCTTTGTAACATAGCACCTAATGATGCTATGATGACTTATAATCCAATAGAAGAAAACTTCAACGATATTTATGTGGTCGAAAAAACGGGAACCAAACAAGGCTGGTCGTTTATATCTCCTGACGAAGCTTGGTTCAATGGGTATCAACACGAGATGGATGCGTTTTATAGATCCTTAGTTTTTGGTGAACCGATAGAGAGCAACAGTAAATTGGCTTCGGATGTTATTGCTACAATCTACACCGCATATTTATCTGCAGAGCAAAATGGTGTTGAAATCCCGATTGCAATATTTAATACGTAAAGAAAATCATCTAAGTAGTATTGACACTGCAGTTGATTGAACTAATAAAATCCACTAAACCAAACCATAAAAATGGAATTAAACAAGGAATCTGATACGGCTAAAGGGAAAAAATACAGATGGATAATACTGTCATTAGTATTTTTTGCGACAACCATCAATTATCTTGATCGTCAGGTTATCAGTTTGTTAAAAGATGATTATCTACAGCCATTATTTGGATGGAACGAAACGGATTATGCCAATATTGTAATCGCTTTCCAAATTGCGTACGCATTGGGTATGGTGGGTTCGGGTATTATTATTGACAAGATTGGAACAAAATTAGGATATGCACTTTCGTTAACGATTTGGAGTATAGCCTCAATCGGACATGCCTTTGCAACATCTACTTTTGGATTTATGGCTGCCAGAGGAGTTTTAGGTTTTAGTGAGGCAGGAAATTTTCCGGCAGCTATAAAAACGGTAGCCGAATGGTTTCCTAAAAAAGAGCGCGCATTAGCGGCAGGGATTTTTAATTCAGGGACAAATATTGGTGCCATTTTAGCACCACTTACAGTTCCGTTAATCGCCGGAGTAATGGGTTGGGAATGGGCTTTTATTATTACAGGTGCTATTGGACTTATTTGGTTACTATTTTGGTGGCTGTTTTATGAAAGTCCTCAAAAACATAAAAAAATATCAAAAGCAGAGTACGATTACATTCACTCGGATGATGCTGACGAAGTAATTACAGAAAATAAGTCTGAAAAAATAGCTTGGATTAAATTATTGGGCTATAAACAGACCTGGGCTTTTGCTTCATTAAAATTTTTCAGTGATCCAGTATGGTGGTTTTTATTGTTTTGGTTACCTTCCTTTTTAAACAAACAATATGGAATGACCAAGATGGAACTCGCATTTCCTATCGCAGTTGTGTATACAATGGCAATGTTTGGTAGCATTGGAGGAGGTTGGCTTTCAGGATATTTTATACAAAAGGGTTGGCCTTTGTATAAAGCTCGTAGAACAGCCTTGCTAATTTTTGCTATTTGCGCTTTACCAATGCTTGCAGCACAATGGTTAGGAACTTTCAATTATTGGTATGCTGTATTAATTATCGGTTTGGCCGCATCGGCTCATCAGGCCTGGTCCGCTACTATTTTTACAACCGTTTCGGATATGTTTCCAAAAAGAGCTGTTGCCTCAGTGGTAGGAATTGGAGGAATGATTGGTTCTTTCGGCGGAATTATTATTGCAAAAACGGCTGGTTTGTTATTGGATCATTATGACGCCATTGGAAGTATTGAGACCGGATATTACATCATGTTCATCATTTGCGCACTAGCTTATCTTATTGCTTGGACATTCTTTAGTTTGTTGGTGCCTAAAATGCCAAAAGCAGCAATCTAGTAATTTTATATAAAATGAAAATAAATAAATGAAAAAATTCAACAAAAAAATACTGCCTGATTTGCGCTCGGTTCTGTTTCTTGCATTGATAAGTGCAAATTTAGGCCCTTTGGAATCGTCTGGAATGGTTACAACATCTTCTGTAAAAACCGATTCGAACCTTTGCCAAAATAAAAAGGGAAGTGAGTTAGTCGAAAGTAAAGATTCGCTGAAAGTTGCTGTGGCCACTACTACGAAATTACTTATGAGACTGGTTGAACCTGCTTTTGAAACTTCAATGAGTAACACAAAAATAACTTCAACTGTTGGCCCAACAGGAGATATGGTAGAGTTAGTGATGTCAGGCAAATCTAAGGTTGCCATTACAACTCGCAATTTGAAAGATTATGAAAAAGTAAAATGTCCAACATTGGTCGGAACTCCCATTGGATTAGACGGACTTGCCATAGTGGTTTCCAATTCAAACCCTATTACCAATCTCACGTTTGAACAAATTTCAGCGATTTGGACCAGAAAAATTATCAATTGGAAAGAACTCGGAGGACCTGATTTACCTATTGTATTAATTGGGAGAACTAAAGCCTATGATTCCATTATGCTTTTTTGCGATTTCATGAAATTAGAATCCAAAGAGGATCAAGGCGGACTTGTTTATCGTGAAAAAGGAAAAGAAAATTGGGTTCCAACTGTCGTTACAGCTCTTGAAACCGATGATTTAGCTTTGGAAATTTTATTAAAAACTCCTGGCGCAATATCCTATTTTCCACTTCAAATTTTGAATAATTATAGAGAAAAAAATGTGGCGGTAAAAAGTTTGTCTTTCGACGGAGTTCAACCTACAAAAGAAACCATTGCCAACGGAACTTATTTTATTCATAGAAGATTGAATGCCATTACAAATGGTCAACCAGAAGGGATAACAAAAACTTTTGTTGATTTTCTTCTATCCAATGAAGGTCAAATGGCGGTTACAAAGGCTGGATTTCTTGCCCATAATAATGCCGCAGAGCAATTAGGTTGGCAACTTTCAGCACAAGCATGGACTTTCAATAAGTTCACTTTCGCCGAGGCAATTGACAAAATGAAAGCAGCAGGAATCAACAATATCGAAATGTTTCCAAATCAGAAAATTGGTGGCGGAATAGAAGGTAATACTTCTTTTGTGATGGATTCAGCTACTCGCAAAAAAGTGTTGGAACTGATCAAATCCAAGAACATGAAACTTCTAAATTATGGAGTAGTTGATGCCAAATCTCCAGAACAATGGACTAAGATTTTTGAATTTGCTAAAGATATGGGAATTCAGACAATAGTTACCGAAGCCACTGCTTCACAACTCGATTTCATTGAGCCAATGTGCGAAAAATACCAAATCAAAATCGCATTGCACAATCACCCAAAACCTTCTATATATTGGAACCCTGAATTTGCAATGAAACAGGTTGCAAATCGGAATAAATACATAGGTGTTTGCGCTGACCTTGGGCATTGGTTGCGTTCAGGTCTCAATCCATTAGAATCTTTGAAAAAATACGAAGGACGAATTTTCGATATTCACGCTAAAGATTTGATTCCTTCAAAAGAGGGTTTCAATGGATATCGCGATGTTCCTTGGGGAACCGGAATTAGCAATTTTTCAGGCATGATGCACGAGTTGAAACGTCAAGGTTATCGAGGTACAATTACGGTTGAATACGAATACCATTTCGAGAATTCTCTCGAGGAAGTAAAAGAGTCGGTTGAATATTTTAATCGGGTCGCCACTTTGTTAAGTAAAGAATAGATAAAAAAATGAACCTTTTTAGAGGAAAAAATCAGCCATCAAAAACAGGTTTTGATGCTGCGTTTACATTCAAATAAATTTATAATATAACCATTATGAAAACACAATTCCGATGCTTTTGTATCTCACTTTCAATGATTCTTCTGCCAATTTTAGTAACTGCACAAGAGGCCACTATTAAAGTTGAAGCTAAAAAGAAACCCACTTCAGCGTACATTTCTTACGATACCAGAATCGTAAGCAAACTGCCCAATTTTAAGGCGGACAAAGTGATTGCTACTAATATTTATGGAAGCCGTTTAGACAAAAAAACTAAGGCAACCGGTTTTTTTCGCACCGAATTTATTGATGGTCGTTGGTGGGTTGTCGATCCAGAAGGCTATCTGAATATTTGCAGAGCCGTTAACAACATTCAACAAGGAAGAGGGAAGATTTCTATTACTGCTTCGGCCTCAAAATTTGGAAGTAGTTCCCAAACTTGGATGACCAAAACTATGGAATATTTGAATGAGATCGGGTTTTTCGGAGCGGGTGCTTGGTCATCAAATGATATGATTATATCCAACCCTATACAGCAAAAAAAACCAATGGCTTATACTATTATACTGAATTGGATGAGTGGATACGGAAGAGGTCGCACAGTGCAACAATCAGGCCATATGGGCTATCCCAACGATTGTATTTTTGTGTTTGAAAAAGGTTTTGCAGAATATTGCGAAAACAAAGCAAAAGAATTGGCCGCCAATAAAAACGACAAAAACCTTTTCGGGTATTTTACGGACAACGAATTGCCTTTCAAAGATGTTAATCTGACGGGTTATTTGGCTTTAGGACAACAAGAGCCTAAAAAAAACGAAAATTATTTGGCCGCAATACAATGGCTAAAGGATAATAATTATACCGAAACAGATGCTACAAACATCGAAGTACAAAAAAGATTTCTAGGTCATGTTGGGAAAACCTATTTTTCTATTGTGCACAAAGCCTTAAAAAAGTACGACCCAAACCACATGAATCTAGGTCCAAGAGTCGATAAAGAAGATGCTCGCGCCAATGATTATTTTATGAAAGCCATTGGCCCTTACGTGGATATTCTTGCCATAAATTACTACCGTGAATGGACACCAAACAGCACTTTTATGACCACTTGGGGAACTAATTTAAACAAGCCTTTTATGGTTACCGAATTTTATACCAAGGGAGAAGATTCGGGTTTAGCCAACACTTCTGGCGCTGGCTGGATTGTTAGAACCCAATTAGAAAGAGGCTATGAATATCAAAACTATACTTTGGCATTGTTAGAATCAAAATATTGCGTGGGTTGGCATTGGTTTAAATATATGGACAACGACCCTTCGATGCCCGGTGATCCTTCAAATATTGATGGCAATAAAGGTCTTTTGAAAATTGACTATGAGCCTTATACACCAATGACTGAAAAAATGAAGGAACTCAATCTAAACGTGTATAACCTGATTGATTATTTTGATAAATAATCACATTCTTTCCGAAAATGATATTCAAATATCCAAAAAATAATAATTAAAAATGATGAAACACGATTTAAAATTACAAATAATTTTTCTTTCAATCTTCTTTGTGGCATTGACCGTAAAAGCGCAAGACGATTGTTCTATCACTGGATTTAAAGTGGATTATAAAACCACGCCTTCAGGAACTTATGTTGCAAAAAGCACCAGAACGATCTGTCAATTACCGGAATTTTACGAAAATGCTCCTGTAATTGCAACCAATATTTATGGCAGTAGAACCGATAAACGAACAACGGCCACAGGCTATTTCTATTCCAAAATGATTGATGGTCGTTGGTGGGTTGTGGATCCAGATGGGTATTTAAACATTTGTAGAGCGGTAAACGCCATATCAAAAGGAACGGGCACGACATCAACGAATGCTTTTGCTACTAAATTTTTAAACAGTGATACGAAATGGATGACAGACACTAAGGTGTTTCTCAAAGGAATTGGTTTTAATACGGCAGGAGCTTGGTCAACTACCTCATCCATAACTTCAAATCCTACACAAGGTTCAAATCCGTTGGCGTACACTATTATCCTGAATTGGATGAGTGGCTATGGTGCTGGTCGTACGGTGCAACAATCCGGTCATATGGGATATCCCAATGATTGTATCTTTGTTTTTGAACAAGGATTTGTCAATTATTGCGAAACTAAAGCACAAGCTTTGGCGGCCAATAAATATGATAAAAACCTTTTTGGTTATTTTACTGATAATGAATTGCCGTTCAAAAATGCTAATTTAACAGGTTACTTGGGTTTAGGAACTACAGAACCAACTAATGAAAATTATTTGGCTGCAGTGAAATGGCTTTCCGATAATGGCTACACTACTGCCGATGCTACAAACACGGAAGTCCAAAAAAAATTCTTAGGCTTTGTTGGAAAAACCTATTTTTCTATTGTGTACAATGCCATCAAAAAGTACGATCCTAATCATATGAGTTTGGGACCAAGAGTCGATAAAGAAGAAGCGCGTGCCAATAGTTATTTTATGCAAGCCGTTGGTCCTTACGTCGATATTCTTGCCATAAATTATTACAGAGAATGGACGCCAAATAGTGCTTTTATGACCGCTTGGGGAACAAATCTTAATAAACCATTTATGGTTACTAAATTTTATACCAAAGGAGAAGACTCAGGTTTAGGGAATACCTCTGGAGCAGGTTGGGTTGTAAAAACACAATTAGACCGAGGGTATGAATATCAAAATTACACTTTGGCTTTGCTGGAATCAAAATATTGTGTGGGTTGGCATTGGTTTAAATATTTTGACAATGATCCAACAATGCCCGGCGATCCATCTAACATTGATGGAAACAAAGGAATTTTTAAAATAGATTACGAACCCTACACTGATTTGGTTCAAAAAATGAAAGAAATTAATCTAAGTACCTATAATTTGATTGACTACTTTGATTATAAATCTCAATTTCCGCCGCTAATTATTTATCCTGAGGCCGATGCCTACTACAAAGACCAAGTAAATTATGGTTTTGATGACCGATTGGGAATCAAGAATAGTCCTTATGGAAATATGCGCGAAGCTTTTTTACGATTTGATTTAACCGGTCAAGGTACGAATGTTGGTGACGTGAATTTGTATTTGTCTGTTCTAAGAGCCGGAGATCCCGGAAAAGTCTACAAAGCCGATTTTCTAATGGATGACTCTTGGACAGAAGGTGGAATCACGATGGCGAATCATCCTACCAATGATAACGAAATTGGAAGATGGGCAGATGGATTAGATGTTAAGTTGGATGTAAAAACACCCTTCGTAGAGACCGTAAATTCAGATAAAAAATTATCCATCAAGCTTTCAGCGGTGAGTGAAATTGTTTCACAATTGGAATACGCTTCAAGAGAAAATCCAACGGTAAGTTTACGACCAAGAATTGAAATCTCGCAAAATGCTCCTGATGGTCCGGCAGATTTGGATAAATTATCGGAATTAATTGTGCAAGATAAAAGAGTGGCGGCATTTCATCCAGATATTTTATCGTATAACATTACGTTGCCTTTAACAACAACCGCAAATCCTTCGATTCTCTTTGTTAAGCCAAACGCTGCGATGCAAGTTTTGGTTACAAACCCAGTGAATGTTTTGTCAGCCTTGGATTCAGACAGAGTGGCAACGATTAAAACTACCTCGGCAGATGGTTCTAACACAAAAACGTACACACTGCAATTTAAAGTGGGTGATAACTTATCTGTATTAGACAGGTTTAAAGCCAATGACTTTACCATTTATCCCAATCCAACAAATTTGAACCGTGTTGTCAATATAGATATACCGAATGCTAATTATGAAAATAATGAAATTAGTATTTACGATACCAACGGAAAAATAGTGTTTTTTAAATCGACAAAAGATATAAAACTCCAATTGACCATCAATGAGTCACTTCAACCGGGGATGTATTTTATATCAGTGAATAATAGCAACGGGCGAAGTACCAAAAAACTAATTGTAAAATAAAAATCAAGCAAAATGAAACTTAATCCTTCAAAAAAGATTGTTTTTCAAATTTTCTCTCTCATTGTGATTTTAGGAGTTTCCAAAACGGCTTCCTCGCAAAATTCAAATCTTGGCATCTTCGACAAAAGTGAAGATATAGGAACCTGTCTTGTAAAAGGTTCGTCTGTTTACAATTCTGATAAACAAGAATATACTATGTCAGGTTCTGGAGATAATATGTGGTATGGAAAAGATGCTTTTCAGTTTTTGTACAAAAAAATGAAAGGTGATTTTATCCTACAGTTTGAATTCAAATTTACATCACCAGTTAAAGCGGCGCATCGCAAAGTGGGTTGGATGGTGCGAAATGACAATTCATTCGATTCACCTCACGTAAACGGAACCATTCATAATGATGGATTGACTTCAATTCAATACCGATTGACAAAAGGAGCCAATACGATGGAATTGAAAATGAAAAAATTGGAAAATAATACCATCATTCAATTAGAGCGTCGTGGAAACCGTTATATTTTTTCGGCTGCCATTAAAGGGGAAGATTTCAAAACAATTGAATGGGTAGATAACGATAAAGTCATCAACGACAACGCATTGGTTGGAATGTTTATTTGTTCTCACGACAATTCAGATCTGCAAACAGCTGTAATCAAAAACGTTCGAATTACAATTCCTGCCAAAGCAGATTACAAACCATACAAAGACTACATTGGTAGCAACCTTGAAATTATGGATATTGCTAGTGGTAACCGAAAAATAATTTACACAGCGCCCAATTCTATTCAAGCACCCAATTGGACTAAGGATGGTAAAACCTTGATTTATAATAGTGAAGGGAAGATTTATAATTTTGATTTGAAAAAAGGACAACCTTCTGTACTCGATACAAAATTTGCTATCAAAAACAACAACGACCACGTCCTTTCATTTGATGGGAAAATGTTGGGACTGAGTAATCATAAAGATGACAAAGACAGACAATCACAAATATTTATTGTTCCCACCAAAGGAGGAACCCCAAAATTGATCACCGAAAAAGGACCTTCTTATCTTCATGGATTTTCACCTGACGGGAAAAGCATGATTTTTACCGGCGGTCGAGAAGAAAAAAACAATTTCGACATCTATTCCATCAACATCAAAACCAAGGAGGAGACACGTTTGACTAGTTCCCCAGGTTTAGATGATGGTTCCGAATATTCTCCTGATGGAAAGTATATCTATTTCAATTCAGTTCGTTCCGGAAAAATGCAAATTTGGCGTATGAACCCAGATGGAAGCAATCCGGAAAGAATCACAAATGATGAATCAAATAACTGGTTTCCACATGTTTCTCCAAACGGAAAAATGATAGTGTACCTTGCTTTTGGAGATGATGTTTTGCCTGGTGATCACCCTTTCTACAAACATGTTTCGCTTCGTTTGATGGATATTGAAACTCGTGAAGTGAAAATCTTGGCTCATTTATATGGAGGACAAGGCACAATCAATGTCCCAAGTTGGTCTCCTGACGGAAAACAAATTGCATTTATCACCAATACTGCTTTGACGGACTATTTTACAAAATGTTATTAATTTAATTTCATTATAATGGAAAATCAAAAACCGAATACCCATTCAAGAAGAGAGTTTCTTAGAATGTCAGCCATTGGAGTTGCGGGAATGATGGTATTGCCTTCGTTCGTGCTGAAAAGTCAGGACAAGGTGATAAACGTTGCTTTTATTGGATTGGGTAGACAAGGAATTTATTTGGTCAGTTCGTTTTTGAAATTTGAAAATGTCAATATTGTGGCTGGTTGCGATGTTTATAAATCCAAACGCACTCGTTTTGAGAAAAAGATAAACACATTCAATCAAAGCAAAGGCATAACTACGGGTGTAAAAGTTTTTGAAGAGTATCAAGATATTTTGAAAGACCCTACTATTGATGCTGTTGTAATTGCCAGTCCAGACCATTGGCACGCGTTAATGGCTATAGATGCTTGTAACGCCAAAAAAGATATTTACCTCGAAAAACCACTCACTTTTACCATTCATGAAGGACAGGAATTAGTGAAGGCAGTTCGAAAAAACAAAGTGATTTTGGCCGTGGGAAGTATGCAGCGTTCCGAAGCAATTTTCCAACACGCTGTACAATTGGTTCAAGATGGGCGAATAGGTCAAATCGAAAAAGTGAGCGTTTGGGTAGGAGAAGATCCTCATCCAAAAGCCTATGATTTACCAGCTGAAACTCTTCCCGATGGTTTAAATTGGGAAAAATGGATTGGTCCAGTACCCTTAGTAGCATTCAATAATCAACTCAATCCGCCTATTTCTATTGATCCGCCTGTGAATGAAAATGTATGGGGAGCTTGGCGCTGGTACAAGCAAATGAGTGGCGGATTGATGACCGATTGGGGTGCCCATATGATTGATATTGCCCAATGGGGATTGAAGCGGGACAAAAGTGGTCCAGTAAAAATTCAACCTGCCGGATTCGAAGGAAATCAATATTTGACTTACGTATATGACGACGGAATAAAAATGGTTCTCGAACCCATAAAAGCAGACATGAGAGGCGTGAAATTCTGGGGAAAAAACGGCTGGATAGAAGTGGCCAGAGGTCATTTTGACGCCTCGACTGAAGCATTGAAATCTTCCTACGTAAAGGATGCCAACAGCTCTAAAACTTGGGTTGGTCATCACAAGAATTTTTTGGATTCAATCATTTCACGAAATAAACCTCTTGTTCCTGTAGAAATTGGACACAGTTCAGGTACAGTGTGTACCTTGGGGAATATTGCCAATGAATTGCAACAAGAATTAAAATGGAATCCAGTTTCTCAAACTTTTGTCGGTAAAAGAAAGCTTAATAAAAAGCTTCACTACGATTATCGAAAGGGTTACCGAGAAATTTAGCAGGAGCTTTAAACATAGAATTTCAACCAACCAAATCAAATTTTCAAAGCATTATGAAAAAAATATTTTGTTCTTTATATCTTCAAGTATTCGTTTTAACCATTTTATCGTTGCAAAGTTATGTTTCATTTGCCCAATCCGTTGAAACTATCAATCCATTAGAAAAAAGATTGGATGAAATGCTCGCCAAAATGACTACCCAAGAAAAAATAGAACAATTATATTACCTAACCGACGGCAACAAACGATTGAATATTCCGCAGTTTACAGGAAGTGACGGCCCTCACGGAATCGGGAATAACGCCAAAGGATTTTCTTCTTTTCCAGTTACTATCGCTATGGCAGCTACTTGGGATCCTAATTTAATTACAAGAGTGGGTAGAGCTATAAGCGAAGAACAAGCTGCTCGTGGCAAAGACAGAATTGCGGGACCAACACTCGATATGCTTATCGATCCCAGAATTGGTCGTGCGCCAGAAACCATTGGAGAAGATCCTTTTTTGGGCGGAAGAATTTCGGCTGCTTTTATATTGGGACAAAATACCACTTCGGTTTTTGGGTCTGTTAAGCATTATAATTTAAATACTTATGAAATCAATCGTAGAACCAATGATTACCTAAGTGACCAAAGAAGTTTGGTGGAATTATGGGGACTGCATTGGAAAAGAGCCATTCAATTTGGCGGTGCTATGTCTGTTATGTGCGCTTATAACTGGGTGAATGGTGACAAATGTGCCGAAAATAAATATATGATTAAAACGCTGTTGCGCGATCATTGGGGATTTGATTATTACACTATGAGCGACTGGGGAGGATTTAAAGAAACCGGAAAAGCATTAATTGCGGAACTTGATTTTTGTGAAGGAAACGATTTGTATATCAAAGAACTTCCAGACGGAGTTAAAAACGGTCTTTACGATATCAATTTGGTAGATCGCGCTACCAGAAATATTTTACGTACCAAAATTATTTCAGGAATGATGGACGGAGTTCCTGTTGTTCCGCAGTCGATGATTGACAGTAAAGAACACAGAGAGTTAGTGTATGAAAGTGGTTTGAAAGGCTTGGTTTTGCTGAAAAATGAAAAAAACATTTTGCCTTTAAATAAAAATCAGGTAAAATCTATAGCGCTTATTGGACCCAACGTAGCCGAATTGCCATTGGACGGAAACAGTAGTTCCAAAGTAATTCCTTCCTATCAAATATCGGTAGAAAAAGGAATCAAAACCATTCTAGGCGAAGAGAAAGTGGTTTATGCCAGAGGTTGCAACATCAATGATACCGATAAAACCCAATTTAGCGCCGCTATCGAAGCTGCAAAAAAATCGGAATATGTGGTATTTGTTGCCGGACTTGACAAAACGGTCGAAGGCGAAGGTTATTTTATCAATAAAGAAGCCGACGAAAACGGAGGAGGAGTTTTAAGCCGTCCCGACAGACCTTCACAAACGGTATTGTTGCCGGGAATGCAAAACGAATTAATCAACGAAATTGCAAAAGTAAATCCTAATATTATTTTGGTAGTAATTTCGGGTGGAACCTGTAGCGTTACACCTGTTCTAAAAAACGTAAAAGGATTACTGTATGCTTTTTACCCGGGACAAGAAGGCGGAAGAGCCATTGCAGATGTGCTATTTGGCAATTACAATCCATCGGGGAAATTACCAGCTACGATACCAAAAGATGACAGCCAAATTATCCCTATCAGTACCGATTTTAAAAATATGGTGTCCAAAGGCGTTGGCTATCGCTGGTTTGACAGCCAAAAATTAACTCCTGAATTTGCATTTGGAGCAGGAATCAGTTACACTACTTTTGAGTATTCGAATATTAAAATCAATAAACCAAAAGCTAAAGTTGGCGAATTAATCGAAGTATCTTTCGATTTAAAAAATACCGGAAAAATAGCTGGAGAAGAAGTGGCACAACTCTATCTTTCCACAGGAACCATTCTTCCTGCTTTGGCAATGCCAATTAAACAATTGCGTGGTTTTCAAAAAACAGCTTTAAACCCCGGAGAGTCAAAAAGAATTACCTTGAAACTGACTCCAGAAGAATTGTATGTCTATAACGAACAAACGAATTCTTACCAAGTTCCACAAGGAGATTATATCGTTCAAGTGGGTGGAGCATCTGATAAATTGCTGCTTAAAGCTTCATTTTCATTGGCAGCAGCAAGCCCAAAACCCGATTTACAAGTGGTCAATATCCGCACAATGCCTGTTTTTCCAGAAGTAGGAGAACCATTGGTTTTTATGGTATCTTTGATTAATAACGGAACCGGCGAAACAAAAATAGGAGACGATCACATCATTCGTTTTTATGTAGATGGCAAAGAAGTGGCGCACTATTATTCAAAATCAATTACAATACCTGTTGGCGGAATGGAACAAGCTTGCGCACAAGGATCAAATAATGTGAACTGGACTGCAACTGCCGGAAAATTCAATATTACGGCCAAGGTTGAAGTGGCAAAAAGTGATGATCTTATCAAAGAAAACAATAGTTGTGAAGGACAGTTGACCATTCCAAATGGCAAAGTGATTCCAACAGAAATTGCAAAATTCATTCAATAGTAAGTTTATGAGACAGTATTTTTTCCTTTTTTCTTTTTTTCTTATCAGCGTATCGTCCAATGCGCAGCAAATTGCAAAACCATTGTACAAAGATCCTAAAGCGCCCATCGAATCGCGCATCAAAGACTTATTGTCCAGAATGACATTGGAAGACAAATGCCGTCAAATTGATGTTTGGCATCCCAAAGTGGATTTAAGCAAACCAGAAGAATTGAATAAAATAATTATGGCTTTAGGTGATACTGTGAAAAATGGCATTGGTTTTTTGCAGTTTAAAGTCGAAATGAATAGAGATGATTATCGCGCCCGTTTTAATGCTGTCCAAAAATATTTTGTTGAGAATACTCGACTCAGAATTCCAGCTATTTCTAATGGTGAAGGCTGTCATGGTTTTGTGGGTAACGAAAATAAATCAACTGTTTTTCCTGTTTCAGCATCTTTGGGAAGCACTTGGAATACGGAATTAATTGAATCTGTTTTTGGGGCTGTGGCCAAAGAAATGCGCAGTTATGGCATCACTCATGCAGCAACTCCAGTAATCGATTTAATGCGAGATCCCCGTTTTGGAAGAACGGACGAAATGTTGGGCGAAGACCCATATCACGTGGCTCAAATGGGTGTGGGAGCTATTTTTGGTTTGCAAGGACGAACTCCATTTATTGATGAAAATCACGTGATTGCTTGCGCCAAACATTTTTCGGGACACGGGCAACCTGAAGCGGGAACCAATCTGGCTCCAGCCAATTTTTCCGAAAGAATTCTTCGCGAAAATCATTTTTATCCGTTTGAAATGGCGGTAAAAAAAGCAAATGTACGCACCGTGATGGCTTCGTATAACGAAATTGATGGGATTCCCAATCACGCCAACAAATGGTTGCTCCAAGATGTACTTCGCGGAGAATGGGGATTTACAGGTTATGTAATTTCTGATTATGATGCCGTAAATAGAATGGTAACGCGTCAACATGCTTGTCTGGACAAAACAGAAGCCGGAAAAAGAGCCATATCTGCAGGGATGGATTTTGAATGCCCAAGCAATTGGAAAAACTATTGTTTTAGTGCTTTGCCAGCCTTAATAAAATCTGGTGAAGTGAAAGTAGCCGACTTGGATTCTTCTGTAACTCGTGTATTGAGAAATAAATTTATGATGGGTTTGTTTGAACAACCGTACATCAAATCAGTTTCGGATAAAATCAAATTTGAAGACCAAATCAAACACAAAAAAATCGCCTTGAAAGCAGCAGAACAAGGAATGATTTTGTTGAAGAACGACAATAAAACCTTACCTTTCAATGAAAATAAAATCAAACGTTTGGCGATAATTGGTCCCAATGCCGATGAGGTGCATTACGGAACGTATTCGAACGATAAAACTCCGGGAACAAGTATCTTGAAAGGATTGACCGACTTTGGAAAAGGAAAATTTGAAGTCGTTTTCTCCGAAGGATATAAAATTTATGAAAATGACAGCACCATAACGGCAGCCGAGAAAACTACCGAAGCAGAGAACAAGCGCATTCAAGATGCCGTGGCTTTGGCAAGTACTTGCGACGCTGTATTAATGGTAATGGGTGGCAACGAATTGACCTGCCGCGAAGATTGGAAAAATCATTCTGGAGATTATTACGATTTAAACCTGATGGGACGACAAGACGATTTGGCAAAAGCCATTTTGGGACTCAACAAACAAACCGCTGTTCTGTTAATCAACGGAAGACCTTTGTCAGTGAATTATTTAGCCGAAAAAGCCCCGGCAATTATCGAAGGTTGGTATTTAGGACAAGAACAAGGTGAGGCTGTAGCCAATGTCGTGTTCGGGAATGTGAATCCAACAGGTAAACTTGCTGTAACCATTCCGCGTCACGTGGGGCAATTGCCAGTCTATTACAACAGCAAACCCTATGTACATGAAAGTCCTTACATTGATGGACCTTATTCACCTTTGTATCCTTTTGGTTTCGGATTAAGTTACACTGAATACAAGTATGCCAACTTGAAATTGGATACTAAAAAAATAGATCCAAATCAATCCGTTACAGCATCTGTTGAGGTGACTAATGCAGGTGAAAGAGATGGCGAAGAAATCGTTCAGTTGTACATTCGTGATAAGGTAAGTTCCGTGACACGTCCTATTCACGAATTAAAAGATTTTGCCCGCATAGCTATCAAAAAAGGAGAAACAAAAACAGTTTCATTTGTAATTACGCCAGATAAATTACAGTTTTACGGTCTTGATATGAAACGTATTGTCGAGCCGGGAGAATTTGAAGTACAGATAGGAAAAAGTTCAAAAGACTACCTGTCGGATGTATTTGAAGTAGTTGCGCAAAATTAATTTTAAAAGTAGGTATAATGTTGAAAAAGTTTTCTTTTTGCCTGATTGCGTGTTTGCTATTGATGTGTTTCAATGTTAAAGCCACTCCCATTGAAAAAATTTGGGTTCAAGGCGGAACGATGCAATACAAAGAAAAGCCGGTTAGCGTAAACAGTTTCGAAATTTCAAAATACGAGATTACCAATGCCCAATATGCTTTTTTTCTGAATGGAATTGAGGTTGGTGCCAATGGAATTTTCAAAGAAATCCAATTGATTAATGTGGCTTCCAATGATTTGCAATTGGAATTCACAAACGGGAAATGGCAACCTAAAAAAGGATTCGAGAATCATCCGATGGTTATGGTCAATTACTATGGAGCACTACAATTTTGTAAATGGACAGGCAGCAATTTGCCTTCAGAAATGGAATGGATTTATGCTGCAAATGGCGGAATAAAAAATAAAAATTTTAAATATTCAGGTGCCAATACCCTAAAAAAAGTAGGATGGTTCAAAGGCAATAGCGATAGTCGTTCCCATAAAGTAGGAGAGAAGAAACCCAATGCATTAGGAATTTATGATATGAGCGGTAATGCTTGGGAATGGTGCCGAAATGACGAATTAAAAACAGCTGATGATTTTTGTGTGCACATGGGCGGAAGTTGGTTTGCGGGAGAGCAACCTTCGCAAATTTTGGCACATTACGGAAATAAGCCAAAGCATTTTAGTAACAGCGTTGGTTTCAGAGTGATTTTTGCAGCCACAACTTTGACTAGCGATGTGAATTTTTTTAAAAATTATAAGGGAAAACCATACAACGATCAAGTGCAACAAATCCCAGGAAAGGTTCAATGCGAATGGTACGATTTGGGAGGGGAAGGAATTGCTTATCACGACAGCGACAACAGCAACAGCGGAAGCGGAAATCTGAATCCTGCAAACGGTACTTTTCTTAATGAATTTAGAATTAATGAAGCCGTTGATATCTCCTACACAAAATCGAGGGATATAGACAACAGTCCTTACAATGTTGTCGAGCCAGTTATGGACGAATTGTATGCCGGTTGGATGATTCCGGGCGAATGGATTAATTATACTGTAAATGTAAATACATCGGGAACATATACTGTTGGCTTGATGTTTACGGCAAGTGGAGACGGAGCAATTTCTTTGTTATTGGATGGAAAAGAATTGGCTACAGATATAGTGGTTCCTTCAACGAGACACAACAAAGAAACCGTTGCTTGGAGACAATGGCATCACTGGAACCGTATCGATAACTTGGCTTCATTCAAATTAGAGAAAGGAACTCACGTTTTGACACTCAAAACTGTTTACAACGGAAATATGAATTACGATTATTTGGATTTTAAATTGAAAGAGTAAACCAAGTTAAGGTCAAGGAATAAAGATTTTTGTAACCAATAAATATATTTTAAATTACCATTATGAATAAATTATCAGCAATTTTTTTAAGTTTATTGATGCCAATTCTTCTGTTGGCACAGCAATCGACACCAATATATAAAAATAAAAAAGCCCCCATCGAAAAACGAATTGACGATTTGCTCAAAAGAATGACATTGGAAGAAAAAATTCTTCAAACCAATCAATGGACCTACGGTAAAAACGCCAATGAAAACAATATCGAATCCATTCAAAAAGGAGTGCGTGCCGAAATAGGTTCACTCATTTATCGCAGCATTAGTCCAGTGTATCGCAACCAAATTATGCGAAAAGCAATGGAAGAATCCCGTCTTGGAATTCCAATATTAATGGGTTTTGATGTCATTCACGGCTATCGAACAGTGTATCCAATCCCGTTGGCGCAAGCCTGTTCCTGGAATACTGATTTGGTAACAAAAGCTTGTGCAGTTGCCGCAAAAGAATCTCGATTATCAGGTGTGGATTGGACTTTTGCACCGATGGTAGATGTGGCTCGTGACCCGCGTTGGGGTAGAGTAGCCGAAGGTTTTGGTGAAGATCCTTATGCTAATTCTGTTTTTTGCGTGGCTTCTGTAAATGGGTATCAAGGTAAAAATTTGTCCGATCCTTTTTCGATTGCAGCCTGTTTGAAACATTATATTGGCTATAGTTTATCCGAAGGCGGACGTGATTATCATTCTAGTGATGTGTCAGCACAAACACTTTGGGAAACTTTTATGCCACCATTTCACGCCGGTGTCAAAGCAGGTGCGGCGACTTTGATGAGTGCTTTCAATGACATTAGTGGTGTTCCTGCATCGGCAAATCATTATACGCTTACCGAAATATTGAAAGAACGATGGAAACACGATGGCTTTGTAGTTTCGGATTGGGGGTCTGTCGAAAATTTAATTGCCCAAGGATTTGCAAAGGACCGAAAAGAGTCAGGGCTAAAATCTTTTTTATCAGGGGTCGAAATGGATATGGTCGATAATGTGTATGTTGAAAATCTGGCTCAGTTAGTTCAGGAGAAAAAAATTCCGGAAAGTAAAATTGATGATGCCGTTCGAAGAATTTTACGTTTGAAATTTAGATTAGGCTTGTTTGATAATCCTTACGTTCAGGAACTTTCAGAAAAAGACAGGTATTACCAACCAGAAAGTATGGCTGTAGCGCAGCAAATGGCCGAGGAATCGATGGTATTGCTTAAAAACAACAATCAAACTTTGCCATTTTCGAACGATATAAAACAAATTGCATTAATCGGGCCTATGGTAAAAGACAGCATCAATATGATGGGATCTTGGGAAGGACAAGGAGTTGCCACCGCTGTTGAAACTATTTTTGAAGGTTTTTCCAAAGAATTTTCTGGAAAGGCTACAATAAATTATGCTAAAGGAAGTGAATTTGATGGTACCGATGAAAGTGGTTTTGCAGCAGCGGTTCAGATGTCCCAAAAATCGGATGTAGTTGTTTTATGTATGGGAGAAATGAAAAAATGGAGTGGCGAAAACACCTCACGTTCCTCGATTGGGTTGCCTGCCATTCAACATAAATTGTTGGCGGAATTGAAAAAAACAGGCAAAAAAATAATTCTTGTTTTATCCAATGGAAGACCCGTTGAATTGGGAGATATGGAATCACTTTCGGATGCTATTTTAGAAATATGGCAACCCGGAATTGCTGGAGGTACGCCATTGGCAGGCTTAGTTTCGGGGCGTTTAAATCCATCTGGAAAATTGGCGATTACTTTTCCTTTAGTAACTGGACAAATACCAATTTATTATAGTATGCGTCAACCGGCAAGACCTAAAATAGGAGGGTATAAAGATGTTTCTAATGAACCTAAATATTGGTTTGGACACGGTTTGAGCTATACGAATTTCTCTTATGGAACGGTAAAATTATCTTCCAATACAATCAACAAAAAATCTAAATTAGTGGCAGAAGTCGAAGTTACTAATACCGGAACACGAACTGGAAAAGAAATTGCTTTTTGGTACATTTCGGACCCTGTTGCCTCGATTACGAGACCTATGAAAGAGTTGAAATATTTCGAAAAATTGGAATTGAAGGCAGGAGAAAAAAAGACATTTAAATTTGAAATTGATCCAGAACGAGACCTGAGTTTTCCCGATTCAAATGGGATGATGCGCCTGGAAAGTGGCGATTTTTATGTAACCATAAACGATCAACGCCTTAAGTTTGAACTGACAGAATAATCACGAACTTGTCTTTAAAACCCCTTTTAAATTAACGATTAATACATACAAAAATGAGTACCAAGAAAAAAGTTTTTACTTTACTGTTGCTTTCCCTAGTTTTTTCTCCCGTTTCTTCACAAGAAAAATGGGAAATGCTTTTTAATGGAAAAGATTTTAATGGCTGGACCAAGATTGCTGGAAATGCAGAATATGCCATAAAAGACGGCGCAATTATCGGCACGTCTAAGTCGGGTACGCCCAACACTTTTTTGGCAACCAATAAAAATTATGGAGACTTTATTCTGGAATTGGATTATAAAATAGAAGACGGACTAAATTCTGGAGTTCAGTTTCGTAGCCAATCTAAAGCAGAATACAAAAACGGTCGTGTACACGGATACCAATTCGAATTCGATCCTTCTGCGAGAGCTTGGAGCGGCGGAATTTATGACGAGCAACGACGAGGATGGCTTTATACTATGGAAAAAAATCCAGTTGCCAAGTCAGCTTACAAAGCTTCGGCTTGGAATCATATTCGTATTGAAGCTTTTGGTTCTACCGTGAGAACTTGGTTGAACGGTGTTCCTTGTGCCAATATAATCGATGATTTACCAGAAGCTGCCAATGGTTTTATCGCCTTGCAAGTTCACGAAATCTACAAACCGGAAGACGAAGGAAAAACCGTGCAATGGAAAAATATAAAAATTTGCACTGCGAATCTTCAAAAAGCCAAAACTCCTGACAATGGAAAGGTGTATCAAGCCAATTGCAACGACAATACCATTTCGTCTTTCGAACAAAAAGAAGGATGGAAATTGTTGTGGGACGGAAAAACCACTGACGGTTGGAGAGGTGCCAAGCTGACTACTTTCCCTACTGGTGGTTGGGCTATGGAAAATGGAGTTTTGAGAGTTTTGAATTCAAACGGAGCCGAGTCAACTAATGGTGGTGACATTGTTACCATAAAAAAATATAAAAACTTCGAATTGACGGTAGATTTTAAAATTACCGACGGTGCCAATAGCGGTATCAAGTATTTTGTGGACACCGAATTGAACAAAGGCGAAGGTTCTTCCATAGGTTGTGAGTTTCAAATTTTGGACGACAAACTGCATCCCGATGCCAAATTGGGCGTCAAAGGAAACCGTATGTTAGGCTCACTTTATGATTTAATTCCGGCTCCAACAGACAAGTTTTTCCGTAAATCGGATTTTAATACGGCCCGAATTGTGGTAAAAGGAAATAAAGTAACGCATTATTTGAACGACAAGATAACTGTTGAATATGAACGAGGCACACAAATGTGGAATGCATTGGTAAACTACAGTAAATATAGTGTTTGGCCTAAATTTGGCAATGCCGCCGAAGGAAATATTTTATTGCAAGACCACGGAAATGAAGTGTTCTTTAAAAATATTAAAATAAAAGAGTTGCCGTAATTAAAGTTTCTGTATTAGAAATTTTATATTGAATAAATTCTATCTATTTCATATTTCAAAACCACCATAAAAGGTGGTTTTTTGTTTAAAAATTAATAATTGAACCCGTTGGGTGTAATTATTTGAAGTAAAATAAATTGAATAAATATTGGTCAAGATACTGAATTTCAGTATCTTGAAGTCGCCAAACAAACCAATATTTATGTCAAATATAGTAAAAAAATATTTAAGAGTTTTAGAAGTTATAAGTTCTTTAAATTGTGAATTAGAATTTAAGTCTGGCGTCGGAAGAAAACAAAAAATGTCTGATTTAGAGATAGTTGCATTGAGTTTAACTGCGGAATTTATGTCAATTGACAGTGAAAATTCTTTATTTAAAGAGATAAATAAACAACAAATTCCTAACTTAATTGACCGAAGTCAGTTCAATAAAAGAAGGAGAAAATTATTTTTCTTTTTAGAGGAAGTTAGAGTAAAACTTGCTTCTCATTTTTTAGAATTTGAAAATTATTTTATTGTTGATAGTATGCCATTGGAGATATGCAAATTTGCTCGTCATAACAGAATTAAAATCTGTAAAAAAGATTTTGAAACTGCTCCGTCTAAAGGATTTTGTGCCTCACAAAACAATTGGTTTTATGGTTATAAACTTCACGGTGTTTGTTCAATAAATGGTGTTTTTCATTCATTAGATATTACAAAAGCTGAAGTTCACGATGTCAATTTTTTAAAAAATATAAAAGAACAAATGTCTGATTGTGTGGTTCTTGGCGATAGAGGATATTTATCTGAATCAATTCAGTTAGATTTATTTCAAACAGTAAATATCAAATTGGAAACGCCAAAAAGAACAAATCAAAAAGACTATACGCCTCAACCTTCTGTCTTTAGAAAATCAAGAAAAAGAATTGAAACATTATTTTCACAATTGTGTGACCAGTTCAAAATTAGAAACAATTATGCTAAATCTTTTGAAGGATTTAAAACACGGATTTTAGCAAAAATAACGGCATTAACATTGGTTCAATTCATCAATAAATTTATTTTTGATAGACCAATAAATAATATTAAGAATCAAACAATTTAATTACACCCAACGGGTTAATTGATTAAGATATATCACAAATAAAAAACCCTAACTAATTGCTTTTCAATTGTTAGGGTTTTAATTCAGCGGAGAAAGAGGGTCTAGGCTCTTGTTTATAAGGTGTTGAATTGCAGTATTATATAATTGAATTGAAAATTGGGTAACCGAATTTGCCCCCTTTTTTATCGTTTAGAATTCCATTAACTTGTGAAGTGTAAAAATACAAAATTAACTAGATAAATCATAACTTAAAGTGTAAAGAATACTAAAAAATGAACTAGTTATTAAAAACCATTTTTATCTACGATGGTTTAAAATTTGAACAAGTATTTTCTAATTTTATCCAAAAATCAAGTGAGCTACTTGTTCATATTTTATTCCTGTGTACAAGCAAAACTCATCTATCGTTAAGAACTCATTTTCGAGCTTGTTGAGGTCGGTTTTCACCTTTTGCATTAATCTGGTACTTTGGCGGTAACTTTTGCCTGTGATGCGCTGTATGTCCTTCGGGTAAATGCAAACCCTCTGTTTTTCATTTTTCATACACTATCTATGCCTTTGACTAGGCTTTGACTAGCACTAAAGTGCCAGAGGCCTGATCCTAAAATAACTATACAAATTAATAAATTAATCCTACCGTGGATATACAAATATAACTGTTTTTAGATTACAATTTATAAATGCAAGTTACACCTCTCTGGGGTGTTTTTTTATGCGCATTTGTGTCGATTTAAGTCATTTGGGTCGTTTTCAGACATATGGAACTGTGCACGCTTTTTTATTCTGTTAAATCGGTTAAACTTTGTGTTCAAATCATACGAGGTTTAGTTGCAACGAAGAGTCGGAATGAGGGAGAGAAAATGATTTAATAATTTAAATTTTAGGAATTATGGCAAGGCAAAAAGGCATAATTAAGTTGAAAGGTACTATCGGGGATATTACCTTTTACAAAACCCAGGACGGGCATTTGGCTCGCGAAAAAGGAGGCATCGACGCCAGCAGAATCAAAAATGATCCTGCGTTTCAGAGAACTCGTGAGAATGGGTCTGAGTTTGGAAGAGCAGGGAACGCTGGCAAGATTTTGAGAACGGCTTTGAGAGGTTTACTCTTGAATTCTGCTGACGGTAGAATGGTGAGCCGCTTGACTCAACAAATGGTTAAAGTAATTCAAGCTGACGTTACTAGCGTTCGAGGATTACGAAATGTGATTGATGGCGAAGCTGAATTGTTAGCTGGCTTTGAATTCAATATCAGAGGGAAACTGGGCACCAGTTTATTTGCGCCATTTGTGGCGGGAATTGACCGAGTATCTGGTGATATCACTGTTGATTTGGATTCGTTTGTTCCGATCAATATGATTGCGGCTCCATC
The DNA here is from genome assembly GCF_004355225.1 of Flavobacterium nackdongense. Classification (NCBI taxonomy): domain Bacteria; kingdom Pseudomonadati; phylum Bacteroidota; class Flavobacteriia; order Flavobacteriales; family Flavobacteriaceae; genus Flavobacterium; species Flavobacterium nackdongense. The sequence continues at coordinate 4,021,968 of NZ_CP037933.1, forward strand.
TGGAACCACGCATTACAAAATCATATCTGCGGGAGCAGAGATTGATTTTGAGAATGAAACTTTCGTTGAAGCTCATTCACAAAGTGACATTCTTCCTTGGGATGCAGTGGATACAGTACCCATCAATCAGGTGAATACTGTTACTCCAGCAAGCACAAAGCCTTTGTTTATGGCTTTGGGAATTGAGTTTTACCAAGAAGTGAACGGTCAAATGTACCCGTTGAAAAATGGTGCTTACAATCCATTGGCGTTGGTGCAAGTGGATGGCGGAGTTTAAGAAAGTCATCAGTGATCAGTTTTTAGTGTTCAGTAATGATCCTATTTTTAACTAGAACTTATTTCCCTGAAGGGTGCAATGGTAAACTCGAATGCGAGGGCAAATTCATCTGTAACACGATTGAATTGCCTTGGAAGAATAACGAAACGAAGGTTTCCTGTATTCCGGAGGGGAAATATTTTATCAGAAAGCGGTACAGCAAGAAGTTCCAATGGCATTTGGAAATAGTAGATGTAAAAAACAGAAGTTTGATTCTGTTTCACCCAGCCAATAATGCACTAAGAGAATTGAATGGATGTATTGCTCCAGTAACAAAACTTTCTGGGCCCGGATTGGGTCTGATGTCTCGAAAAGCTTTTACCAAGCTGAAAGGCTTGGTTTATAAAGTGTTGGACAGACAAGAAAGTGTGGAATTGATTGTAGATTCGCTCCTTCGAGGGAATGACAGAGAGGAATGATTCCCGCTTTCGCGGGAATGAAAAAAAGAGAAAAGATGACTATTATAAAACGAGTGAAAGCTCCCACGCCTAAATTTTTTAAAGTGCTTCGAAATATTGGATTGGCTATGGCTGCCATTGGCGGAACGATTCTGGCTGCGCCAGTAGCTTTGCCAGTTGTTTTGACAACTGTTGGCGGTTATCTGGCTGTTGCGGGTGGAGTGGTCTCGGCGGTGAGCCAGCTGACCACCAATCCGGAAACTCCCGAAAAATCGGGACAGATTCCCGAAGAGGGAATAACCAAAGAAGATGACTAACGGTAATCATACTCTAATGGGGACAGCCGGAGGTACTTTTTTGAGTGTATTGCCGAATTTACATTCGGAAGATGTTTTAAAAACGATGCTATTAGCTGCTCTTGGAGCGATTGTCAGTTTTGTAATATCAATGCTACTCAAATACCTCATCAAGAAGCACAAAAAATAGTCTAATTCTATCCCGAAGTTTCGGGAGTGGTGACCTTTGGATTAGACAAAATGAGCCCAAACCGTGCGGTTTGGGCTTTTTTCGTTTTAGATTTCTTCGAAAATATTCAAAGTCACTTCCTCAATAACCACTTTTGCATTTCTGGAATATAATCCATTGTATTTGGCACAATCCAGGGCTTTTGGGCGGCTGTCGAAGATTCCGTAAAAGACTCTGGAGATTTTGGTTTTCCAGATGTCGGTTTGGTAAAGGATAAACAGTTTCATAGTTGACGTGATTAGGTTAAAAAAGAAATTATTTCCTGCAATAGCGGTATAAAATAGCCTTGCGGAGGTCGTTTATAAGCATTAATTCTTCCCTGCGTTGGTTTTCTTTTTGCTCCAGCAGTTTGAGGGCTGCCACATTTTTAAGGTGCTGCTCGTGTTCGACCATCATCAGACTGGATTGGGGGTTGAATTCTTTGATGAAGTCCGGGAGGCGTAAAAAGGGAATCACGGAACCGATTAAAAATGGGTGCCAAAATTTGGTTTGCCACAAGCTGTAAGCGATCAGAAAGATGTTTTCAAGGTCCTCCTCGTTTGAAAAAATGATGACAAAACTGTTCGTAAATGGCTCTTTTTGGGGCTTGCCGCTGTTCATCCCTTTGTTAAGGATGAATAAATGGGGTTTGGTGTACAGGGTGTCTTTTCGGTGGGTTTTGATGATAAAATTGGTCATAGCTTAGGATTTAAAATTGATTGGCTTTTCCATTTTTAGCTAATTTTCCTTTGCACTACTGGTTTGCTTCGCTGCGCTTCGCACCATAAAATTTTTTCAAAGAAAAAAAAGGAAAAAAAAGAAAGTGATCTCCCAAGCGGAGGTTTCAAGAAAGTCAAGTTTTTTTATAAAAAAATACTACCCCACGCGTCTGCTGTAACGGAGGAGCGATTCTATAATCAAAAGCTGTTGTGAAATGATGAGGGTGGAGATTTTTTTATAAAAACAGGAGGCTCGAACTTTACTTTCTTGAAACTGGAGCTTACCTTTACTTTCTTTTTTTTTATTTTTTTTATTTTTCTTTCGTTAACAAAAATTCTTTTTTATTCTATTCAAAAAGTTGTTTCAAGGTCGGGTGGTATTGGCAAGTGTAATGTTTTTTTTATTTGCTTACTGGGGTGTTTCTGATTGTGTTTGTGAAAAAGTGGATGCCAGAAGTAGTGTTCAGTTTGCAGTTGTTTAGTTTGCAGAAAATCGTATTATAGAACGTTTTGGCATCCGCTTTTTCGCAAATGCAATTAGTGGGGATTTTGTGGCAAATGAAAAAACGATACTCTTGCTGTTCGTTTGATTTTGTGGGTGCAGGACATTGCTTTATTGGAAGTGAAGTTTAGGAAGCAACGTGATAGTGATGGTCTGCACTCACAAAAACAATGAAAATACTTCCTATGTTTTTCCTATTCAAGAGTGTTTTTTTTAGTCGGATAGTTGTGGAAAGGGTATGAATTTTTAAAACTGAAAAACACTATAACTGCCATTCCAAATCTTTTTCTGTTTTAAAAATTTATACTCTTTCCTAGATTTGATTTTGTGGGTGCAGGTCATTACTTTATTGGAATTTTAAATTTATCAATCCACGTGGTGGTAATGGGCTGCACTCACAAAAACAATGCATTATCTTACCTAGTGCGATGGGGCAGTAGCGCAGGCAAGGGTATTGTTTTTTTTATTTGTTTATTGGGGTTTTCTGATTGCTTTTTTGGAAAAGCTGGTGCCTGAAGAAGTGTTCAGTTTGCAGTTGAACAGTTTGCAGAAAATTGTCCTATTAAACGGCGTGGCAACTGCTTTTTCAGGAAAAGCAATTAGTGGGGATTTTATGGCAAATAAAAAAACGATACTCTTGCTGGCTTTTTGATTTTGTGGGTAGCAAAAATGGGTTTTACCATAGGCAAATCAACAGCACTCCAAAGCCATTTTTGCTACTTACAAAATCAATGCAAATACTTCCTATCACTAGTGTCCACTTAAAATAAGTTGAAAACCAGCTGGTTAGTAATATGTTCATTGACATTATTGTAATCTGATTTCATAAGTAATTCATTTACAGGTGTTTTATCGAGTAATGATGCTGATAAAATTTGTAGAATTTCGTAGATTGAACGATTGATTTTTAAATCTTTCGCAATGATTGATACCAAGCAATAAGTTATTATTGCGATGTTAATTTGTATGCGAACAGCATTTTCTGTTGTTCCCCAAAAGGTCTTAACTTTCAAATGTTGTTTAATCCATTTGAAGAATAATTCAATCTGCCAACGCTGTTTATAAAGTAAGGCGATTTGTTGGGCTGATAAATCAAAATTGTTCGTCAAAAAGATTAGCATTTTTTTGTTTTCATCATCAAAGAACTTGACTTTTCTTATCTTTTAAGGATAATCTTTGGAAGTATAAAAGCCATCTATTTTTCCTGTTTGGTCATAAATAACTCCTGAGGATTTATCGGTCTTCTTGGAATACATTCTTTTAAATTTTAAATTTGATTTTGTTCTAACAACAAAATATGCAGAAGATTTTGTAATTCGATAAAGTCTTAAGTAATCAACATAAGCACGGTCAAAAATATAATAAGCAAAACGTTCGTAATTGATTAAGTCCATTGCATTAACATCGTGAACGTTTGCCTCGGTGATGTGAATAAATACGGGGATTTGTGTATTAATATCAAAAAGTGTGTGAAGTTTTATTCCTGCCTTGGTTGTTCTAAAATGAGCCCACCAAAACACACTCAAACACAAATCAATTGTTGAAGAATCAAAAGCATAAATATTGCCTTTTATCTCAAAACTATCATTGCTGTTTTTTTCTTGAGCAATCAATATTAAATGATTAGCAAAGTCTTCGAATATTTTATAATTGCGATTCTCATTTGCCTTGGCTAAGTTACTTCGAGTTACATTTTTTCCAAAACCTAAATGATACGATTTTGATTGATGTGCTTCAATAACAATTATCAAATCTCTCAAGCTATCCCGAGAAGATAATTGACCAAAAATCATACATAAAAGTTGGTTCCAACAAGTAAAATGTCTAACCTTTTTGTTACCATCATACTTTGTTACAAATCTATCAAAAACACGTTGGGGCAGAAATTCAACTAATTGAGAAAAGACATATTTTCCGTGATTCATATTCGTAAAGTTAATTTACGAACATAATAGATTCATTTCAAATCGTCACGCTCTAAAATGATACTTAAAATACAGATTTACAATAATTTCAAAGAACTTTTTTTAATCTATAGTGGACACTAGTGACTTCCTATATAACGACAAAGTTGCTAAGACCATTATAAGTAAACAGCGAGAGAACATCGTTACATTAAGATATGCATTCATCGGGGGGAATAGTAGTGGTTTGTGAAGGGCGGCTTTTTGAGCAGCTCACAACGAATGCTTGAAGATTGGATTATTTTTTTGAGTTGCTCAAAAAGCTGTCCTGGAGCAAACCACCGGAGCGTTGGCCGTGCGGCTGTTTTACATAATTGATATTATAGCTTCATTGCAAAAACCAAAAAACAATAAAAACGCTTTGTGATGAACTATAATACTCAATTATGTAAAACAGCTTTGGGGAAAAAATTGCTGGCGCGAGTCACGCAGTGTACGTGTTTTTGGGCAAAAACCGTGACAGCAATTTTTTTAGGAGCGTTGGCCAGGAGTGCCAATCAAAGTGTAAAACGTCCTTTTTACCACCGAACGAAAAAAGATATGGTCGTTATTGGAAAAGTAATTGCCCTTCTCCCTTCGCGGGCGCTACCATTGAATTTTTTTGAATAAAATATTGAATAGCAACAACTTAAACCTCTGGGTGGCATTCAATTTGTAAAGTTTTTTAACCACTTACTTCACATAGCGATCGGAACAATGTGGTTAATTTTTTATTCAATCGATTAATTAAAAGTATATTAATTACACCCAATGGGTTAAGTGGTAACTTTTTTATTTCAGTTCCTTTTCATAACTAAAACCCCATTAACTTAATTAATTTCCAATGATTTATAAAATAAATGGAGTTTTTTTTAACATTTTATTTTGTTGCGCTTCAAGGTCTATTTTGAATGACTACTAATAGTGTTTTTATTGTGCCCTTGTACTTTCTTAAGGAAAAGATTTAATTTTATCAATACATCCAATTGTAAATTATTGATAAGTATTTAAGAGTAATCCATTGGATTTATTAAAAAAAATGAGACAGAATTTTTCGAAGAAAAAACTAAAATGGTCTTGTTTTTCAAAAGAATCTTTATAAAGTCAAGTACACGAGTAGGATGTGATTAAGTTGTTGCGTTTGCGAATTTCATAATATTGCAATAGCCAGAAAGGAAGCGGCAGCACTATTATTCATAGATTCCATAGCGAAGGAAAATTGATTCAACTTCAGATCTCTCGAGATTGATAAAATACGAAGAAGCCGTTCCATTGAGGACGGCTTCTTTTTTTATCATTCTGATTTTTATCAAAATCTAATAATGCTTAATCATTTTTATCATTTTGTATTTAGTATCGGACTAACTTTTACCAATAATGAACCGGATTAATTATCAGTAGAGTAATTCTGGTTAGGGTTTTCAATAGAAATCACTGGTTTTCAATGCCGTTTATGAATATTTTTTTATATTAGCAATCGGTTTTATTAAGTTGCAGTAGTACCAAACTATATTTTTAGAATATTCTAGGGCTAAAAAAAAACTACACATAAAATACACTTTAAGTAAATTAGAATAAATAGACCAAATAGCTTTTAATTATAATGTAATAAATAAGGTATTATGATGCAAAACAGTTTGAAAATTACCGTTCTATTGTTGCTTTTTTTGGGTTCTTGCAAAGACAAACAAGACAGTACTCAACCTCTAGAAAATAAGGAAGCTCCAACTGAAATTAAGGAAAATTTAGCAAGCCAGGATGAAAATTTCAAAGTCGTTGCTGATTCTGTAGTCACTCGACTCAATCGAGAAATCATTGAAGAAAACATCAAAACGGAATCCGAAATTATGGGGTTGTACAAACCCAAAGACATTTATGCCGAGGGCAATTACAGTTATGAAATTGAGACAAAAGAAATTGATGCCAACAAAAAACAACTTACTTTGATAGAAGAAGGCCTAATGGACGATGCGCTCAAAGCACAAAAAGTGGTAATGGTTTTGGAAAATGCCAGTAATGGAAAAAAAATAATTTCGATCAAAGAAGCTTACAAATGTTGGAGAAATCCCAATAATGAAAATTGGACCACTGCATTGTGTAAGTAAATCGTCGTTTTTCCCGGAGATAGCAGTATTAATTAGAATATTTATATAATTTCATCGTTAACTTTAATTATAAAACAAATGAAACTAACTACAGTACAGAAGATTACAGTCGTATTATTGGTAATGTACCTAATTTGGGAAATTGTGGTTCAATATTGGGCTACCACCGAGAAAACAGCTGTCATCAGAGCCGATCTCGCTTTAATTTACCCAATACTCCTCATTTTTATACTCATATCGGTAGTTCAAATTTTTAGAAAAAAATAATAATTAAAAAAGTATCACTTATGAATTGTTTGAATTGTAATTCCGAAACTACGGGTTCTTATTGCTATAATTGTGGACAAAAAACTAGTACCACGCGTTTTTCTTTTAAGCACATTTTCAAAACCGATATTGCCAATAAATTTTATTCCTTTTTCAAAAATGACCTCTTTTTTACCTTAAAAGAATTGGCCACTAGACCTGGTTTTTCTGTTCGAGAATATATCGAAGGAAAGCGAGTAAATCATATGAACTATATGAGTTTGTATTTGTTGCTGTCGGCTGCTGGAATATTTTTGGACAAATATGCCAAGGTAACTGAAGCTGTTTTAAATACAAATGATGATGATAGTGCTAAGGCAATAAGTAAATATTACGAATTTGTTCGTGACAATCCTAAAACCTTTATTTTTATAACAATACCAGTGGTTTCAGTTTTTACCTTTCTATTTTTTAAGAAAAGTAAATTCAATTTTTCGGAGCATTTAATTATGAATGTCTATAAAGCATCGGCAGTTTTGGTTATTACTAAAATCGTGACTTTGCTTTCTATACTAACTTCAAATTTAACCTTCTTAAAGATAGTAAATGATCTTTTTGGCTACGTTGTTTTTGGTTATTCTGTGTGGTTTTTATACCAATTCTTTTATGATAACAAAATCTATAGTAAGCTGAGTATTTTTTCAAGAACCGCATTGTCCGTGCTGTTGGGGATGCTGTTTTCAACCATTTTTATGTTTATTTATTGGCTAATTGAATTTGCCATTACAGGTCAAAAAATATTTTAAAAAATAGCAAATGAAAGATTCCATAAAAGAAGTAGCACATTATTTAGATTGGTCAAAACTAGGTAGACATTCGGTATTGATCTATTTGTTTATGGTGGTTTTAGGGTATTTGTTTCTACAGCTGGGAAGCATTCCTTCGATGATTATTTATCAATATTTGAACATAGACCCTTTATCCACAATCGGTGTTTTGTATTCTTTTATTTTTCCACTATTTTTTTTACTGTTTTTTGGTTGGCTCGTTTTCGGAAGACCTTATTTCAGTATTTATGGTCCCTCTAAAAAAATGCTTTGGAAGGATTTTGGCCTTGGCGTTTTATTTCAATGGTTAATTTCGGCTACTTTTATTGTTTTAATTGTAATCGTTATGCCGGAAAAGGTAGTTTCTTACATTGGTTTTAAAGAAAATTTAGGAAATGAGATTCCTATTTTGATGATAACCATTGTAGGTTATTTGATACAAACTTCTTGTGAAGAACTCTACTTCAGAGGTTATTTGATGCAAGCTACCTACAGAATAATTCCTTTTTTGCCGGTAGTAATTGGGCTTCAAGCGCTTCTTTTTGGTCAGTTGCATATTGGCAACGTCAAAGCTTGGGGCGATACTTTTATGGCAGGAGTTCCGTATTTTTTGCACGCAAGTGCTTTTGCTTATGCTGCTTGGCGCACGGGTTCTTTATTTTTTGCTTGGGGTCTTCATTTTGGCAATAATTCCTTTTTGGCATTGTTTGTGGCTTCGAAAGGCGATGCAGTGACCTCGATTGCTCCTTTTGCCGCTGAAATAGCAAGTGTGAATCGTTTGATTGTATTCAGTACAATCGAAATAATACTCTTAGTAATTTTTTTAGAAATCGTGTATAAAAACCGCTATCCATCACGTTCCATTTGGACGATGTTAGTCAAAAAAGATTGATTTGGGAGAAATCAAATCGCAGCCTTTTTGTGTATAAATAATAATATTTGACTATCCTTAACTAATACCAAATTATGCAATTTAGTTAGTTTATAATAAACAATGTTCCTTTTCTCTTGAAACCATTAAGGGTTTGAGAAAATTAAGGTTTTGAGTATGCTTAATGAAACTAGCGAAGCTAACTTAATGTTCTTAATGATTTGAAATAAAATGAATGTTCACAACATTTTCGGTAGAACCAAAATTTCAATTAATGGATTATAAAAAATTAAACCACATAGGAGAAAAGTAGTCGAAATTGTTAAAAAAGATTGACATAGAAAATTCTTTTTGCACATAGTGCTGTGAATACTATGCAAAAGCATAGCTTTCTAAAAATAGAAACTATGTGGTAAAAAAAATTCACAACATTTCCAGTAAAACCAAAAAAAAAGACCGATACAAAATTTTTGTATCGGTCTTTTTTATGAATTCGTAAGTTGAACTTAAGAATGTTTTACAACCTACTATCCACCGTAAATTACAGCATCTGGAATATAATATTTTTCAGTTCCATTGCAGATAATTTCCCACTCATCTGAGCTGATTTTTGCAAAAGATAATTTACAGTTGGTTGATTTGCAAGTCCATTCTCCTTGCGAAAACACAAATACTCGTTTGCTTTTACCAGGCATAGTAGCGTGTACTTCTGCACCGCCATTAGAGCGAATAACTCCAAATTTAGCCGAGGTAGGTTTAGAACCGTTTGCAGCTCTTAAATCGCCTGTTGCATTATAATTGGTTCCTGAAACTTTAGCGTCACCACTGTTGCTGCTCGCAGGAATACTGATACTTAAACTATAGGTTGCTTTTTCACCGCGTCTGGCAGAGCTTCTCATTTGATACACTCTGATTTTATAGGTACCACTTTTAGTCAAATTAAGACTGCAAGTGTTGCCCTCATTTTGCCCGATGAAATCAGCTGCCCCTTCAGATCCAGGCGGAAGCACATTAAAATAACTGCTTTTAGAGGTTGGTTTTAAGGTTACTTTTAAAGTTTGGCCTGCATTGGCTCCTACTGTGTAATCAATAGTTTGTTCACCAACGATAGTACCATTGATTACTGTTGATGATTTACCCGTTGGGAAGGAAACTTTTTTTGTAATAATTTGAGCTGAGGTGGCAACTGGAAACAACGCCAGAATTGCTACAAATAAGCCCATTCTTTTTAAACATTTTTTCATAATAAGTTGTTTTAACGGTTATTAACTCAAATTTATAAAAAAAACTAAAATTATATTTATCTTAAATAAAAAATTAACACAATGTTTAACTTTGTTTAATACCATATTATAAATAAGCAGTCAACGAAATTTTACGTTTACATTATTGGATAAGCTAGCCACCTGAACCGTTTCAGGCGCTGGAGCGGTTTTTTTTTAAGGGTTTGGTTGATATAGAATTGTTAAGGGTTGCTTTGGATGGTATTGCGGATTTTATTTTTTAATAAGTAGCCTTGATGGATTTATATTTTTTGTTTTCTGACTTATGTGAAAAACTAGCCTTGAAATTAATTTGTACCCACTAGGTCTTAGTCATTAAGACTCCTACTAAAAATTTTGAAAGTCCTATTTTTCCATAAACGATCTAATTAAAAGCTACTAATCGAACTTGGGTTACTAGCAATATGTTTTAAATCATACCTATTGTGATTATTTTGAAACCCATTGAGTACTCGATATGGATAATTTTGTCACAGCTATTTTGATGCTACCATTTATGAACTACAATTTTCTTAGCCATTAAAACATCTTTTGAGCTCTATTCCATCCAACTTATTTTATTAAACCATTAACCATTTTGCAATTATGACTTCAGAAAGTTCAAAAACCAATTGGGGACAATTTATTCCCCTAGTAACCGTATTCTTCTTTTGGGGATTTGTTGCCGCGAGTAACGACATTTTAATCCCCGTTTTCAAAAAAGCCTTTGATTTGACACAAGGTCAAAGCCAGTTCGTTTCCATCGCTTTTTACATTTCTTATACCGTGGGTTCCTTGATATATATGGGAGTTTCTTTATTGATGAAACAAGATTTAGTCAACAAAATAGGCTATAAGAACGGTTTGGCATTAGGATTAGTAATTTCTGCTCTTGGAACTTTATTATTTTATCCAGCTGCCAATACAGGTTCTTATCCGTTGATGTTGGCTGGATTATTCACTGTTGGGTTAGGATTTTCGTTACAACAAACGGTTGCCAATCCACTAGCGATTGCTTTGGGGCCAATAAAAACAGGTTCGCAACGATTGACGTTGGCTGGAGGAATCAACAATTTTGGAACTACTATTGGTCCTCTAATTGTAAGTTTTGCCATTTTTGGAGCTGCTGCTACCGGAAACACGAATATGAGTATCGAAAGTGTAAAAATTCCATATTTAATTTTAGGATTGGCTTTTTTGTTAGTTGCTGTATTGTTGAAATTTTCTTCTTTGCCAGAACATCCTCAAACCATAGAAGAATCTTCAGAAGAAGCAGCTACAGCAAAAAGCTCTGCTTTACAATATCCTCAATTGGTTATGGGGATGATTGGCATTTTTCTGTATGTAGGTGTCGAAGTTTCTACGGCAAGCAACTTACCGGCTTATATGGAAACCAAATTGGGTTTTGCCATCGGTGATATTGCTCCTTATATCTCCTTGTATTGGGCAAGTTTAATGATTGGTCGTTGGACTGGAGCTGTCGAAGCTTTTACCGATAATATGACCACTCAAAAAATTCTGCGTTTCTTGGCACCGTATTTGGCTTTTGGTATTTTCTTGCTTGTTAATGCCATTGCAAAACACGACTTGACTCCTTTCTACGTATATGGATTGATTATTTTGGTGTTAATTGCTGCCGATATGGCTAGTAAAGGGAATCCTGCCAGAATGTTACTGATTTTTGCTTCATTGGGAATTGTAGCCTTATTTATAGGAATGGCAACAAGCGGAATGGTAAGTGTTTATGCTTTTACAAGTGTTGGATTATTTTGCAGCACGCTTTGGCCTTGTATCTTTACTTTGGCGGTAAGTGGATTAGGAAAACATACCAGTCAAGGTAGTAGTTTTTTGATTATGATGATTATGGGTGGTGGAATTGTAAGTTGGTTGCAAGGTTTTGTTTCGGATAGCATAGGAATCCAGAATAGTTATATTGTCGGGGTAATATGTTTTGCTTATTTGGCATTTTATGCTTGGAAAGTGAGTGGTATTCTAAGAAATCAAGGGATTGATTTTGATACCAAAATTAGTGGAGGACACTAATTTTTTAGGTTCTACCGGGTTTTGAATAAATTTGAAATTAATTTAAACCACATAGAAAAGTGGTCGAAATTGTTGAAAAGATTGACCTAGAAAATTCTTTTTGCCATAGTGCAATGAATAGTATGCAAAAGCAATGCTTTCTATAAATGAAATCTACATTCTGCTAGCTATCGGAACCATACTAAAAACTATGTGGTAAAAAAACTTCACAACATTTCTAGTAAAACCATTTTTTATGCAGGATTTCGATTTAGGTTGCCTTGCAATTTGTAAAATTCAGGACCTAGTTCAAATGGCTATTTTAAGCAGGTGGGTATAATTAACAATAACCTTCATCAAAAATAATTTACACCTAACGAGTTATTTTATGGAGGTCAAGATAGGCTTCGTTTGATTCTTCAATTTTTCAATTCCACATACCATTGAATTATATCTTCAAAAATAGTCCGTGAGGCTTTCGGTATTGCTAACAATACGGCTTACTCACGGAGTTTAACGCGGATTCTGGGTTTAAAAAAAGAAAAAGAGGAATTTTTTAATTGGACTTAAATTATACTCTTTATGATTATTATGAAACCCGATACAATTGTAGTAACGCTAATTTTGGCATTATAATTTTAGTGATATGGTTTATTTATTAGCCTAAAGTTCTTAAAATCATAAAAACGATTTGTTTACTGATTTGGACTCGAAAAACAGAATCGTATTTTTTTACCCTAAAACTATAAAGAATAGTGGGGATAAAAGAGGTCCTGATTGTGATAATAGCATAAAGGGTACAAGGCAGAAGGCAGATTATTTTATAGATTTTAAACTGCCCCTGAACCAAAAACACAAACCAAAAGAGAATACTATTATTAATTACTAATTCAATATTTTATTAACCAAAAAACAATTATTATGAAAAAACGATTACACAATCGGAAAAAACGAACCACCTTCTTGTACAGCTTGTGCTTGATGCTGCTGTGTGCTAATGTGGGATTCGCGCAAGGACCATGGAATTTTCCAACAGATATTCAAAGTTGGGTCGTTCAAGGGTCTTCTGCAGTTAGCTGGGATGGGACTGTTTTTAATAATGCTTCTGGCTCATTAAAGACTGTAACCACAGCTATAACAGCTGGTGCAAAATCACCAACATTCACACCTACAATAGCTGGAAATTACATCTTTTCTGCTTACATTAAAGGTACAGCGGGAGATAAAGTAAGATTAGATATTTTTCAAGGATCTGCTTCTGTTGGTACAGATTATACTTTGCTTACAAGTAACTTCGAACTTGTAACGCGAACAGTTACTGTTGTTGGAGGAACAAATATGACACTAAGAATACTAGACAGAATTGGTTCAAAAACTCTCTATATAGATGATGTTTCATTTACTTATGTCCCTCCTGCAGGATCTATTTTAACTACAAATGTAATTGGTGGAGGTACGGTAACTAAAAGCCCAGACCAACCTTCTTATACTGCTGGTTCTGTTACAGTAAATGCTATACAAAAAACACATTGGTTGTTTAGTACCTGGTCTGGAGATCTTACGGGAACTACAAACCCAGAAAGTGTACCTTTAGATGGTACTACTAATAAGACGGTAACTGCAAATTTTATTGTTGATCCAGCCTTTAATTATGCCTTTAATTATAACTTAGGTACTGATTTAGAAGGTTGGGCACCAGATGCTGCTCAACTAACAGCTTCCGTTTCTGGAGGCATTGCTACTTTGACACCTACAGCAAATCAATTTGCTAGGTTTAGTTTACTTAATTTTCCTATACCTTCGGCAAATTATAATAAAGTAACGCTAGTTTTAAAAAATAATTCTGCCACCACAAACGAATTGGCAATAATCGCTGGAGCTACAACTGGAAATGTTACGACAATAACCACTAGCGATGCTGGATATCAAACTTATGTTATCGATCTGACAGCAAATGCAGGTTGGACAGGTTCGGTTACCTCTTTTAAAATAAGATTTGCAAATTCAACAAATAGTGGAAAACCTTCAGATGCAGGGACTATAGAAATTGACAGTATTATTTTTTCCTATACTTATCCAACAACTTATTATTATAAAGGTGTCGGTTCTTTAGCGAGTTTAGCTAGCTGGTCTTCAAAAGAAGATGGTTCAGGTGCGGCCCCAATCAATTTCACAGCGGATGGAATTACCTATAGAATATCAACATCTGTTGCAACAGATGCATCTTGGACCGTTTCAGGAGTCGGCTCCAAAGTTATTTTTGGAAAATCAACAGCGGCAGCAGTTACATTAACTGTCGCAGATACTTTTCCAATTATAGGAACTATCGATGTAACTGCTGCAAGTACTGGATCGAACAGTGTTTTATGGCAAGATGCAACAACTCCTTCTTTCGGTTCTTTAAATACAAACTCAGAAGTGCATTTTCAGAAATCAGCCACTTTCACATTTAGTTTGGTTCCTACTTTTGGAAAATTATTTATTGACAATTCTAGTGCAGTAACTTTTGGAGCAGGAATAAAAAATGTTACAACATCTTTAACTATTGGTTCAGGAAGTAGTTTAGCTACTGGTGATGGTTTAATCCTAAAATCAACCGCTACAAAAACTGCAGTGGTAGCTCCTGTTTTAGGCTCTATTACTGGTAATGTAACTGTAGAACGTAATATTCCTGCAAGTCAAAGAGCCTATCGCTTATTGAGTCCAGCTGTGACTACTAGTACTTTTATCGATGCCAACTGGCAGTTAGGAACTCATATTACAGGTACTGGCGGAGCTACCAATGGTTTTGATGTAACAACTAGTAATGGTTCGTCGATGTTTATACATAACAATACGACTCCTGCTTGGGTAGCAGTTGGCAATACAAATGCAACAGTTCTTACTGCGGGAGTTCCTTATCTTATTTATATCCGAGGAAGTAGAACTGCCTCTCTAACCGTTGTTGCAGAAGTTCCACCGGTAACAATAGCTAGTGATGCCACAACTTTGAGTGCAACCGGTGTTTTAACTACAGGAAATGTTACTGTTAATGGTTTAAATGAAACTGCGAACGGATTTAGTGCTGTGGGAAATCCGTATCAAGCACAAGTTGATATGCAAGCAGTATTAGCTAGTGCAACAAATCTAAACAACGGATTCTATTATGTAGTCGATCCCGCTTTGGGAACCAAAGGGGGCTATCTTACTGTAGATGTTACTGCTGCTGCAACCGCAGAAATTAGCAAAAATTTACAACCAGGACAGGCTTGTTTTGTTCAAACTCTAGCTGCAGGTCCAGCGTCACTAACTTTTACAGAGGCAAATAAAACAGAGGCCTCGGCGCAAACCAACATATTCAAGGTGAAAAATTCAGTGCAATCAGGACTTGATTTAACTTTATTTGATGCAGCTTCAAACAGATTGGATGTTTTGAAAATTGCTTTTGATGCCAGTGAAACCAATGCTGTAAACCAAAATGATGCGTCTAAATTGACCAATTTTGATGAAAGTATGGCTACTTCTAACAACGGTAAATTATTGGCTATCGAGAAAAGAGCGATGCCAACTGCTACTGATGAAATTCCGTTGAATATCACTAAATACAGAGGAACATCCTATTCATTGAAACTACAAGGTACAGGATTGACAGCAACTCCTTATTTGTTGGATACGTTCTCAGGAACAACTACGGAGATTCCACTAGACGGCAGCGTAGATTATGCTTTTACTGTTGATGCGGGAAATACGGCTACTTCGGCTGCCAACCGTTTCAAATTGATTTACGCCAAAACATTGAAAGTAATAGACAATGCCACAGCAGGATTTAGTTTGTATCCTAATCCATCCAAAGCAAATTCATTCAATATTGTGATTCCTCAAGGCAATGCTAAAGCTTCGCTAACCGTAAGCAATTTGTTGGGACAAAAATTGTATTCTCAAAATGATCTACAGGCGGGTGCTACAGAAAGAATTACGGTAGCCAATGTGAAAACTGCAGGAGTATATTTGGTTAGCTTGACTTCGGAAGGTAAAACCTCAACAACGAAATGGATTGTAGAATAATTAAAAAAACAGAAAAGATGAAAAATACAAATAGATTTTCTACGATAGTAAACAAAACCCTATTGTTGGTTATTTTTATGATGGTTTCTATTCCAGAAGCATTTGCTCAAGATCCAACAGATTTACCTGACGCTCCAGTTGACGAACCTGCAGCACCCATTGACGACTACGTTTGGGTGATGGGGTTGATAGGTCTAGTATTCGTTTTCTTGCGATTCAGAGCGATGACTCAGCAAGAAAGCAGGACTCAAGAATAAAAATTGAGGTTCAAAATTAGTTCAAAATCCCCCGATACTCTTCGGGGGGAGAACTAATTATAAACACAGTCGTTTTTAGGAAAAACGAAAGAGTATTGTTCATTCAACTAACCGAAATACAACCCAAAGGCTGCACATTTTATTGTTGTAAAGTCTAAAAAATAATACAATAAATTATTGCCTCGATGCACAGCGAAATCAATTGAAAACTACGGATTAAAAATTCTAGTGACAACAAACTAAATTCAAAACGCATGGCACTACCCAAGGTGGCTAGGGCTTGCTAGGTTCAAAAACCAAAGAAATAGTTTTGGTTTTAGTCCTAATTAAATGCGCTTAAAAACAACAACATTATGATAACTATTTCAACTATTAGAAAAGCCTTCGCTCTACATCAATTTAACACCCTGACATTAGTCAATAATGGTGTGATTTTGAATAGCGGAAAAAAAAGCGAGAAAGAAATTTTATATTCTGAATTGGATAAGATTTATATTAAAAGAAATAATTTGAACCCCATTATTGAACTAATGCTGATCAGCTTGCCCTTTTTGCTAATCTATATTGTCCTACAGTACGCTCCATTCGAAATGCTCATTATCGCATCCTTCTTTTCCATTTTTCCTGTTTTCATAGCGGTGCACAATTACAAATGGTATGTGCTAAAACTGCGACTCAAAGATGGAACTACGCATTGCAAAAGAGTGTCCCTTCATTTGAAGTCAGAAAGTGTTAGTATAATGGATAAAGTATATTGTGAACATTTGCATTACCAAGCCAACAGACTGATGTCGGCTTAAAAAGGAGAAGAGTGAGAGCTAATCCAAGTAGGTTTGTTTGTTAGTTTCAATAGCATTTTTAGAATCGTAATCAAATTGCACCAAGGTCTTAGAAAACCAAAGAAATTCAATATGAAATCAAAATCAATCATTCTGCTGGTAGTCTTGCACCATCTTTCCATTTTGTCATTGCAAGCCCAAATCACGCCCAATGCCATGGTAGCCAAAATGGGAAGAGGAATCAACCTTGGGAATGTGCTCAGTGCGCCTATCGAAGGTAATTGGGCGCCACCGGTGCAAGAATCTTATTTTGACAATATTGCTTTAGTGGGATTTAAAACCGTTAGGATTCCAATACGTTTTGACAGCTATACCACTCCGTTTTCCAGTGTGACTTACAAAGATGCAAATGGAAATTATATAGGCAATGTATCTGATTATACGGTGAGTACTGCTTATTTAAATCGTATAGAACAAGTGGTAGATTGGGCTTTGGCTAAAGGACTTATCCCCATTATTGATGTTCACGGGGATCATTGGTTTTGGGAGAGTTACCGAGCAACTATTGGAGGTCAACCAAATCCGGATTACAAAACAGGGGCAGATCGCTTAGCTGCAGAAGATCGCTTCAGAGCCATCTGGACCGCCATTTCGACCCGTTTTCAAAATAAATCGGAGAATTTATTGTTCGAAATAATGAATGAGGCTTATTTTTCGATGAATGAGGCAGAGGTAGATAACACCAACACTTATATTTTGAATATTATCAGGGCGACCAATCCTACTAGAAATGTCATCGTAAACGGAGGCAAGAAAAATTCTTATGAATCTCCTTTGCAAATGGGAGTTTCTTATCCTAATAACAACAATTATTTGTACAATGATAAGTATCTCATCGCGACTTTTCATTACTATTTGCCTCGAGCCTTTACAGCTTCGGCCGATGCTACAAATAACGATAACGATTGGGGAACTGTACAGGACAAATTGGATGTTGATGCTCATTTCAACCTAGTAAAAAATTGGTCACAGACTGTTGGCGTTCCCGTATTTTTAGGAGAATTTGGTGCTGACAATGAAGGCGGTTTTAATTACAGCACGGGGCAATATGGCGCGAATGGTGGACCGGATCCTGCTTCCAGAGCGGAATTTCATAGGTATTTGGCACAGAAAGCCATTGATTTGGGTTTTTCTTTTGCGGTTTGGGATGCGGGCGATGAATCTGGAAAAACCATTTATAAAGTAACCAATAAAGATTGGGTTGTCGATGTACGAAATGCCGTTTTGAATGCCCAATGCAGTAGTTCAGGAATTATAGACAATGCTGATTTGGAGTGTAATTATGATTTCGTTTGGGGATTAACCACACAAAATGGGGCAGTAGCCAGCCGAAACAATGCCTTGACTGCGGAAAGCTACAACAATAGCAAAACCATAAAAATTAATGTTGCTACAGCGGGGACAAATCCCGAAAGTGTTATTCTCAATAATAAAACGGCAACCACCGGTTTTACCATAGGTGCTAATTATTCGTTTCGCTGTTTTGCCAAAGGAAATAACAACCAAACTTTCAATATTCGCATAAAAGCAGTCATCAACGGAGTTGAAGCATACCAAACTTCACCGAATTTGACTTTGACCAATGCGTATCAAGAATTTGCTTTTCCGTACACGGTTCAGCCGAACACGACTTCATTGGAGTTTCAGCTTCTTTCTGGTTTGAATGCAGGAGATTATTATTTCGATAATTTTTCGGCTACAACTGTTCTAAATGGCAATTATTATTATGATGGTTCAGGTTCGGTAGCCGATACAATCAATTGGTGGTCGAATACCGATGGAACAGGAGTAAATCCAAGCAATTTCACTGCCGATGCACAAATTTTTATTCTCCGAAATACCACAGCGGTTACAACTACTGCTTCTTGGACGGTTTCGGGTGCAGGATCTAAAATAGTGGTTGGCGATTCCTCTCAACCGGGACTTAGTCTAACGGTGGCGAATACTTTTCCAATTACGGGAACTATCGATATTGCTGCGGCCAGTTCGGGAGTGAATAGTCTTGTTTGGCAGAGTACCATTTTGCCAACTTTTGGAACATTAGATAGTACTTCAGAAGTTCATTTTCAACTCGCTTCAGGAACTAATTATGCTTTTGTAACTAGCCCTAGTTTTGGGAAATTGTTTATAGATGGTTCAGGTTCTGTTAGTTTTTCGAGTACCACCATTCCAGTTGTCGTACTAACTTCCTTGACCGTTGCTAGTGGTTCCATATTGAATTTAGCATTTGCAACAGCAAATTATGTTTACCTTACTGCAGGAGCAACAGCTGTTATAAATGGTACTGTGAAAAGCCCAAAATTGGCAGGGATTTTTAGTTTTGGTGTGGGTACAGCAGATTTAGCAAAAGGGTCCATTCAATTTTTCGATGCAAATCCAAATTTAATACTTGGTGCTGCAAGTACTATCGAGTATTCAAGGTCTACAGCATCAGGAACCTCAACGCAAATAATTTCTACTTTACCCACAACTGTTAGCTATGCAAATCTCACGTTTTCAGAGGTACCGTCGGCAGGCTCCACAACAAAAACAATAAACGGACCTATTGTAGTAACAAATAAATTGACCGTAAGTCAGTCAACAAATGCAGGAAGTACATTCACCACAGGAGGCTTTTTAACCTTAAAATCCACAGCAACTCAAACTGCTGTTGTCTCTCCAGTTGTGGGAACGATTACCGGTAACGTAATTGTCGAACGCTATATTCCATCTGGTTTTAGAGCCTATCGTTTGCTGAGTTCACCAGTTACAACTTCGACTTCAGTGCAAGCGAATTGGCAAGAAAATAGCCTGAACGCAAACCCAAATCCAGGGTACGGAACGCATATAACCGGCGTCGGAGGAAACACAAATGGTTTCGACGCTACCACTTCTAATGCCCCATCTTTGTTTACCCATAACAATACAGGAGCTCCCGCTTCTTGGACGGCTATGACAACTACCACTGGTACACTTGCGGCAGGATTGCCCTATTTAATTTATATCAGAGGAAGCCGCCAAGCCACTAATATTTCGACCTTGGGCAATGATGCTACGACCTTGAGAGCAACGGGAGTTTTAAAAACAGGAACTGTGGCAGTTACTAATTTAAATGCTACCGCGAATGGATTTAGTGCGATTGGAAATCCTTATCAGGCACAAGTGGATATGCAAGCGGTATTATCAACTTCAACTAATTTGAATACCTCATTCTATTATGTTTTAGAACCAAAAATGGGTTCAAAAGGACAATATGTTACCGTTAATGTGGTGACCAATACCAATACTGGAGGTTCGACTGCGAATCGATATTTGCAACCTTGGCAAGGAGCTTTTGTAAAAACAGTAGCTGTACCGACGGCAACTCCTACGCTTTCTTTTACTGAAAATAACAAATATGAAGGTACACCACAAACTTCGGTTTTCAAGACGGCCAACACCAGTTCTAGCCTGCGTTTAGCCTTGTATGAAACCGCTAGTTTAGCACAAAATGGCTATCCTTTAGATGGTTTAATTGTTGATTTTGGTGCAAGCGAAAGTAATGAGGTCAATCAAAATGATGCGGTCAAGTTAACCAACTTCGACGAAAATATGGCGACTTCGAATAGCGGTAAATTATTGTCTATCGAAAGAAGAGCAATTCCAATTGAAGCGGATCAAATTCCATTGAGCATTAATAATTACAAAGGAACTAATTATACGCTAAAAATCGATGCTAGTGCATTGACAGGAGCCAATCCGTACCTACAGGACAGTTACACCAACACCACTACCGAAATACCCCAAGAAGGCAACTTGAATTATAATTTCACCGTTGATGCCGGTATTCCTGCCTCAGTAGCTTCGGATCGATTTAAGATAGTATATGCTAAAACATTGGGAATTGATCAGCCGAATTTCGATTCCAATTCAATCGTCGTTTATAAAGACAAAGGCGTATTTTATGTCAATTCAGGTGCTGAAGTACTGGATTCAATTACCATCTTTGATATTCAAGGAAAAAAAATAGGGCAACACAAAAACATCAATAGCAAATCGTATCGCTTCAATGCAGCGGGAATTTCACCGCAGGTACTGATTTTTAAAATTAGTACAGCGGAAGGTAAAGTGGTCAGTAAGAAAGTTGTGAATTAAATAATGATACAGTAAATAATTAAACCAAATTATAGATCTCTATTAACATAAGAACAGTTAAACAATTTGATTTAAGCTTTAAAATACGATAGGATGAAAATTATTTCCACTAATTCCAATGAAATCCAATTCGACAAGCAACTTATGACCGAGAATGGCTTAGTTGTACAATACAAGAAAAATGAGTGGAATGAAATTCCGTTTTCGGATCTTGATAAAATTTATATCAAAGTATACCAATCAAAACTTAAAAACATTTCGATCTTATTTCCAGTGCTACTTGCTTTCCTTTTTATTGAGTATGCTCAACTAGACATAACCATGTTTATGGCCTTGTTTCCCGTTTTTCCATTTTTTCTAAAAATAAATTATTTTAGAAGATTTGCGGTACTAGTTCAGTTAAAAAATGGAAGGCAATACAGGAAAAATTTTCCTGTAAAAAAGAAGTATAAACATATAGAATTCATAAACGCGGTTAAAACGGGAGTTCAGAAAAATGCAGGTTCAAATGAAAAGTATCAGCTTAGTATTTTGCCTTCAGAAGTCAGTAGCTTAAAAAAATTAAATAGAGCAAATTGATTCACCGGACTTATTATTAAGGCTTCTTAGATGAATATGAAAGCCGATAAAGTAAAAATTAAATTAACATTAGTAATAGTAACAAAATAATAATTTATTATGAGAACAAAAAATTACCTTAAAGTAATTTTATTTTTATCTTTCCTTTCCTTTTACTCCAACGCTCAGGTAGTCAACACGACTTTAGACCCAACAGTGAGAGATAAAGCAAATTTAGACATAGGATTTAATCGTAGATCTGATAGTGGAATTTGGTGGACAGATGCTTCTTTTAAAAATCTAGTTGCTGAGATGAACCCCGATGTGGTGCGCTATCCCGCTGGAACCCAAGCCAATTATTGGGATTGGCGTACAGGAAAGTTTATCGACAATACCGATAAAACTTGGGGTGCAAATACCGAGGTGCTTAAAATTCCACAATTTGTGAGTGTGCTTCCCAATCGAACCAAAATCATTTATGTGGTTAATATGGCTAGGCCTACGCCAATAACTGGAGTCGATGTCAATGCTAGTGAAGCTACACTCAAAAGTACCTCAACTTTAGACCTGAAAATAACGGATATGCTCGCCGCTTTAGCCGAATTTGGAGCGCAAGGTAAATTGCCTTTTGCTATTGAATTGGGTAATGAGTTTTACTTTGGTAATACAGAAAGTGGCATTTATGAAATTACACAAGTTGGAAGCATTTACTATGGTGGTTGGGATGCTGCAAATAGTAAACCTTTTCAAGCGAATAGTAAAAAGGACGCCACTGTATTTATAGCAAATCTTTATTTAGAGCAATGCAATAGAGTGGTAGCTGCGATAAAAGCCCAATATCCTAATATGAAGTTTGCATTATGCACCACTAAATTGGAGGCTAATGCGCAAGCAAGAGAAGTCTGGAATAATACCATTTTTGATGGGCTCAACACCAACCCCAATTATACGGCATTAAAAAATAGTATTTATGCAGTTACACAGCATCATTATCTTAATGATACTTACGGAGATCAAACTATAATCAACACTAATGCTACTGCAAAAGTAGCTATTGCCGAAGGTATACAATATCCAATAGACTCGCAAGCAGACTATAATTTGGTTCCTTCCAATTATAAAATTTGGTTCACAGAATATGGAGTGACAAAAACCAATGCCGATCTCACTTGGGCTTCTGGAGTTCGATACGCTGCTTTAGTGCAAAGTTGGATTACTCGAGGAGATAAAGTGGGTCAACTCGATTATCATTATATTTCCGACAGCAATGTAGTACAACCCAGCAATCCTATGAAACTAGCACCTATTGGCATTGCCGCAAAATTAGTTGCCAAAGCTTCGGCCGATATGACTGAAATGCAAGAAATAAATTTCGGAACCAATCCCATTTCTGTCAATGGCGTGAAATCATTGTACGGATATAAATTCAAAAACAACAAAAAGGAAACGCTCTTACTAATCAATACAAGTGACACTAATTTCACTCAGGTTCAATTCAGTAATTTATTTACTTCTTCGTCCCAACCCAAAATGACTCAATATTATTCGGACGCTCCTTATGTTACTGGAGTTGTTGAGGGTAACTCAAATATAGTTTCTACTACTGGAAATGTAAATAACTTTATCGATATAAGAAATTTTTCGGTTACAGTAGTTGAGGTCGACATACAAACTTTTTATTACGATGGTTCAGGTCCATTGACCACACTAACTAACTGGGGATCTAATGCAGATGGAACGGGAACGAATCCTTCAAATTTTACTGCGAACGGACAGACATTCATCATTAGAAATACCACAGCGGTGACAACTACCGCGCCTTGGACGGTTTCAGGAACCAATTCTAAAATAGTGGTTGGCGATTCCTCTCAACCGGGACTTAGTCTAACGGTGGCGAATACTTTTCCAATAACAGGAACTATCGATGTTACTGCGGCTAGTTCAGCGGTGAATAGTCTTGTTTTGCAAACTACCACTTTGCCCACTTTTGGAACATTAGATAGTACATCAGAAGTTCATTTTCAGGCGGCAAGTTCTACTTATGTTATAAATGCTACTTTTGGAAAAATATTTTTCGAAAATAATTCGTCATTTACTGTTACAACCCCTTTCGTGGTACAAACTTCCTTAAATGTTTCTTCTGGTTCTACTTTAAATATAAATAATACATCCTACTGTTATTTGAATTCAGGGGCAACAGCTGCAATTGCCGGCACGTTCAGAACCGCCCGGGCTTCTGGTTTTGTAGCTTTTGGAATTGCTAGTCCGAATACTACTAATCCACCGGTTCAATTTCAAGGAGCTGAAATTGCAGGAACAAGTCTAATTTTGGCGGGAAGTACTATCGAATATTTTAGAAGTGGTAATTTATCTGCACAAACGATATCACCAAGAACGGATTATGCTAATTTGAGTATTAATGATGGCAGCGGTGGATTCAATATTAAAACAATTTCTGCTCCTGTTACCGTTTCTGGTAAATTAACTTTAAATTTAATTAATGCGGGAAGTTCGCTGGTAACAAACGGTTTTTTAACTTTAAAATCCACAGCAACTCAAACCGCTGTTGTTGCCCCAGTTGTGGGAACGATAAACGGAAATGTAATTGTAGAACGCTATATTCCTGCAGGTTTCAGAGCTTATCGTTTATTGAGTTCACCAGTTACGACTTCGACTTCAATTCAAGCGAATTGGCAAGAAAATAGCCTGAACGCAAACCCAAATCCAGGGTACGGAACGCATATAACTGGAGGCGGAGGAAATGTAAATGGTTTTGACGCTACCACTTCCAATGCCCCATCTTTGTTTACCCATAACAATACGGGAGCTCCCGCGTCGTGGTCGGCTATGACAACTACCGCTGGTACACTTGCAGCAGGATTGCCATATTTAATTTATATCAGAGGAAGCCGTCAAGCCACTAATATTATGACCTTGGGCAATGATGCTACGACTTTAAGAGCAACGGGAGCTTTAAAAATTGGAACAGTTGCAGTTCCCAATTTAAATGCTACGGCGAATGGATTTAGTGCGATTGGAAATCCTTATCAGGCACAAGTAGATATGCAAGCGGTATTATCAACTTCAACCAATTTGAATACCTCATTTTATTATGTTTTAGAGCCCAAAATGGGTACAAAAGGACAATATGTTACCGTTAATGTGGCAACTAATACCAATACTGGCGGTTCGACTGCGAATCGATATTTGCAACCTTGGCAAGGAGCTTTTGTAAAAACAGTAGCTGTACCGACGGCAACACCTACGCTTTCTTTTGCTGAAAATAACAAATATGATGGTACACCACAAACCTCGGTTTTCAAGACGGCCAATACCGTTTCTAGCCTTCGTTTAGCATTGTATGAAACCGCCACTTTAGCACAAAATGGCTATCCTTTAGATGGTTTGATTGTTGATTTTGGTGCAAACGAAAGCAATGGGGTCAATCAAAATGATGCAGTCAAGTTAACCAACTTCGATGAAAATATGGCGACTTCGAATAGCGGTAAATTATTGTCTATCGAAAGAAGAGCAATTCCAATTGAAGCGGATCAAATTCCATTGAGCATTAATAATTACAAAGGAACTTATTATACGCTAAAAATCGATGCTAGTGCATTGACAGGAGCCAATCCGTACCTACAGGACAGTTACACCAACACCACTACCGAAATACCCCAAGAAGGCAACTTGAATTATAATTTCACCGTTGATGCCGGTGTTCCTGCCTCGGTGGCTTCGGATCGATTTAAGATAGTGTATGCTAAAACATTGGGAATCGATCAGACGAATTTCGATTCCAATTCGATTGTGGTTTATAAAGACAAAGGCGTATTTTATGTCAACTCAGGTGCTGAAGTACTGGATTTAATTACCATCTTTGATATTCAAGGAAGAAAAATAGGGCAACACAAAAACATCAAAAGCAAATCGTATAGCTTCAATGCGGTAGGAATTTCACCGCAGGTACTGATTTTTAAAATTAGTACAGCGGAAGGTAAAGTAGTAAGTAAGAAAGTTGTGAATTAGGCTTTGAATTGACAATAAATTGAAATTTACCAATTGAACTAATTTTTTTCTTTACCGTTTGCAACAGATATCATTTATGAAATAATTTGGTTTTAGGCATTATTTTATTACTAATTTGACCACAATAAATTCTATATTTGATACAACTTAGAAAAATGAACAAAAAATAATTTCAAAAGTACCGTTTTGACAAATAAACATTTATTTATACTTCTCATTTTCCTCTTTCAAATATGTAATTTGGAAGCCCAATCCTATGCCGTATTTGAAAAACTAAAATCCGACAATGATATTACTCAAAGTATTATTTATGCTGTAGCTCAGGATAAATATGGATCAATTTGGCTTGCTACCGAAGAAGGTGTGGTTAGAAACGACTCCAGAGATTCCTATGTATATAATAAATATTACGGACTACCCGAAGGAGTGAATAATCGGATATTAACTGTTTTTATAGACTCAAAACAGCGTATTTGGATTGGTACCGAAAACGGACTTTGTGTCTATAATGCTAAAGAAGACA
The DNA here is from genome assembly GCF_004355225.1 of Flavobacterium nackdongense. NCBI lineage: Bacteria > Pseudomonadati > Bacteroidota > Flavobacteriia > Flavobacteriales > Flavobacteriaceae > Flavobacterium > Flavobacterium nackdongense. The sequence continues at coordinate 4,048,046 of NZ_CP037933.1, forward strand.
AATTTCGTTTGGTTTCTGCCAAAAGTCAAACGAGTTCATTTATTGTCAGCAAAATTGTTGAAGACAATAAGGGGGTAATTTGGATTTCGGCCAATAATGGTTTGTGGAAATGCTCTTGGAATAGTGAACAATACGTTTTAAATGAAATTGTTAACCCAGCGTTTTTTAGTATTTGTGCTATCAACTCCTCAATTCTTTTTAGTAATGCCAATAGTTTGTTTCTATTGAACACACTGAACAATACTACTACAAAAATAGAAGGTTTTCCAGTAAGCACTTCGTCAATTACTACAATAAAAAAAATAGGACAATATGTCTTTATTGGTACAACAAACGGGAAACTATATAGAACTGATGTGAATTTTTCTGGCTTTGCTGTAGTACTTTCCGACGCTAGATTAAACGATTTCACTATAAAAGACATAGTAGTTTACAATAAAAACTATTTTGTGGCTACCGATGGTGGCGGTGTCATTGTCCTGGATAAAAATTTTAAAATCATCAAACAATATTTGCATAACGAAGATGATATAGATTCCATTTCTAGCGATGGTGTTCACGATTTGTTTGTCGATAAGCAAAATATTCTCTGGATTGCTACCTACGGAGGGGAGTTAAATTACATCAATTCACTAAAAAATAATTTTACTGTAATAAAACATCAAACGAGGAATACAAATAGCTTATCCAATAATTTATGCCGTTCCTTTCTTGATGTGGGTAATAATACGGTTTGGTTTGGAACGAAAAACGGTATTAACATTTGGAATAGGAATATAAATTCGTGGAAACACTTAAAAAATATTGGCAATTCATCCACAGGTGAAATTATTCTAACGATGGCACTGGATGGAGATTATGTTTGGGCAGGAACCTATTACAGCGGTCTATTCAAGATTAATAAAAACACTTTGGCATTAGAACACTATGGAGACACAGAGCCAATTCAACGTAATATTCCGATCAAAAAAGTATTTAAAGTTTATATCGACAAGCAAAACAACAAATGGATCGGCGGGGTAAATGGTAATTTGACCGAAATTAAGGCAAATGGGCAAATCAAAGTGTACGGAATAAATCAAATTCGGGATATTATCCAGGCAAAGAATGGAGATATAATTACGGTTGGTAAAAACGGAGTATTTCGAATTAGTACCGCTGGAGTATTATCTGAAATTATCAATCTTCGCGCCAAAAAAGGGAGCTTAGAATATGTTACTTTAAATAGTGTTTTAGAAACCAAGGAAGGAAAATTACTAATAGGTTCCAATGGGGCTGGAATTATTATTTATGATATTCAAACCAAAAAAATTAGTACGATTACAAGTGATTCCGATTTACCATCCGATATTGTACAAGGCATTATAGAGCATAGTCCTGATGAATATTGGGTCAGTACTACCAAAGGTATCGCGAAAATACTGATTTCAGAATCCTTAACCACCATTGTAAAATATGATAAAAGTGATGGACTTTCGAGTAATGAGTTCAATTATAATGCGTATGCTAAATTAAATTCGGGCGAATTAATTTTTGGCGGTCTTGATGGAGTTACCCTATTTCACCCCAATAAAATTAGTACTCAAGCGTATTTGCCGCAAGTGGTTTTAGAAGAGTTTTCATTATTTAATGAAATCGTTAAACCCGGAACCAAAATTCTTGAGTCGCATATCAATGAAACCGAACTACTCAACTTGAAATATTCGCAAAACTCCATAGCCTTTAAATTTATAGGGGTCTTGCACGGATTTTCTTCCAAGGTTAAATACACCTGGAAATTAGAGGGATTCGATGAAAATTGGTCCAAACCAAGTAGTAAAATACGCGTAAATTATACCAATTTAAGTTATGGGGATTACACTTTCAAGGTCAGAGCTTCGAATAAAGACGGTATTTGGGGTCAAGAAAAATCTGTTGTAATAAGTATCGCAAGACCTTGGTGGGCCTCTTATTTGGCTTACTTAATTTATGTTTTAATTTTTGGAGGCTTATTATATGCCGTGGTATATGTAACCACGCTTTGGCAATCCAAAAGAAATAAAGAAGAACAAATAAATACGCTTAATAATATCACTCACGAAATCAAAACACCTTTAAGCATATTAATTGCATCCTTAGAAAACGAAACGGATGTTAGTAATAAATCAGAGATTAAGTCCAATATAAAGCGATTGAATTCTTTAATAGGTCAAATGCTCAATTTTCACATTGTTACTTCGGATAACGATATACCGGTTGAAATATCAAAAATTAGAATTGACGAGTATTTTTTGGATATTACCAATCACTTTAATCCTTTGTTGAGTGAAAAAAAATTGGATATCGTGATCAACAATAGTTTTGAAAAAGAAATATTTTACTTTGAAAAAGAAGACTTAGACAAAATTATGTTTAATCTCATTTCCAATGCTATAAAATACTCTAAAGAAAATGGCAAAATAACAGTTGCTATTTCCTATAATAAAAAAGAGAATTTAATTATAGAAATATCGGATAATGGAATAGGAATACCCAAAGACGAACAAAAATATATTTTGAATAATTATTACAGAGCACGAAATGTTGCCAATAGCAAATATTCAGGTACCGGTCTGGGATTGATGATCGTAAAAAATCTGGTGGAAAAAAGCAAGGGAAAAATCTCTTTCGAGAGCAAGGAAGATATGGGGACCACTTTTAGGGTAGAATTGCCCAATCAAGAAAGTTCCTATTTGTTATCGGCTATAAAAAAGGATGATGCAACTGCAGTGTCATTTGATGTTTCAGAGCTAGAACGATTCAATAATTGTAAAATATTGATAGTTGAAGACAATGATACCATAAGACGGAATATGGTTCAATTTTTAGAAAATTACTTTTTGATTTACGAAGCTACCAATGGTAAAGAAGGACTAGATATGGCGCTACAAATCTTCCCTGATTTGATACTAACCGATTATATAATGCCCTTGATGGATGGAGTCGAAATGTGTAATGCCATAAAAGATGATATCAATTTAAATCATATTCCTGTATTTATGATGACTGTTTTGCATAGCAGCTCGCATGAACAAAAAAGTATAGAAAGTGGAATTACAGAATATTTTGAAAAACCCATCAATATCAATATTCTTTTGGCCAAAATAAATAATTTATTTAGTTGGCAGGAAAAACTAAAAGGCAAATATATGCATCAAGGTGATGTTGACAATGCCGAAAAATTCAAAACCAAAAAAGACGCTGATTTTATTGAAAAATTAGAGTTGATTGTTTTAGATAAAATTAGAGATGAAGAATTTACACTTCAAGATATTTGTAATAAAATAGGGATGAGTAGGACTTCCTTGTATATGAAATTGAAGAGCTTAATCGATTTATCGCCTCAAGATTTTATCATTCATACCAAATTAAAATATGCTAAGCGATTGCTTGTCGAAGGTGATATCAATATCAAAGAAGTTGCCTACTCTGCGGGTTTTGCCAATCCAAAGTATTTTAGTACCTCCTTTAAAAAGCAATTCGGAATGACCCCTACTGAATTTGTAAGCAGTCTTGGAAGAGAGTGATTTAAGGGCATCACAAATTAGACTTTTATAAACTTTTACTCCAATTCAAACGGTTGAAACCGTTGGTTATGGTCTATGATAAGGTTGTCTTATATTGTATTGCCGCAGCGCATTCGCGTTCAAAATTTTTAGACATGAATTGCACGAATTAGCACAAATTGTATTACTATTTTAAATTTAATTCTACGAATTTTAGTTGTTTTTAAAAATTCGTGTAATCATAACAGATCGAAATCTGTGTAAATTTGTGACCCGAGCATAGCCAACAGGCGAAGCAAATCTGTGTCAAATTTTTTTAAAAGCCAATGCCCTGATTATTTGTGTGCCATTATTTACAACTTTAAAATTCTTCTTAATGACCATAAGTATAAAAGCAAATGCTCAGTAAAACGAGGAACCATACTGTGTTATTTATTCTACATCGATTTCATATTTTCGGAATTTGTCAATACGATTAAAAAAACAGGATGTTTTTCTGTAAACCGCAATTTTTCTGGGGAAATTAGCGAATATTGACAATAATCAAACCCATTCTGATTATAGAAAGACCCCTAATTCTATGTCATTTCTAAATTTGTAGTATCATAACAAACCAAAAAATATAATAATTATGAAATCGAAATTTAAATTTTTATTTTTCATTTTGCTGCCTTTTGTTGCTTTCTCGCAAAACAGTATAAAAGGAACTGTTTCCGATGAATCAGGTGTATTGCTTCCCGGCGCCAGCGTAATGATAAAAGGAACTACCAATGGAGTAATGACCGATATCGATGGGAATTTTTCACTCAATCTAAAAAGTGAGCAAAATACCATTATCGTCTCTTTTATGGGGTACAAAACCAAAACGGTCGATGTATCCAATAGAAATAAAGAAAAAATAAAAATTATTTTGGTTTCCGAAGTGGAGCAACTCGGCGAAGTTGTTCTAGTGGGCTACGGCGAGGTAAAGAAAAAGGATGTAACCGGATCTGTTATTTCTTTAAAACTTTCCGACTCCAATGTCAACCAAGCACAAGGGGTCGAAAACTTAATTCAGGGTAGAGCTGCCGGTGTCGTAGTAACCTCGCAAGGATTTGATCCCACGTCGCCTATTAGTGTACAAATTCGCGGCGTGAATAGTTTGACTAGTAATACCCAACCATTATATGTTGTCGACGGAATCGTAATGGGGTCGGCTACTGAAGGTGCCGCAGATCCATTAAGCGGAGGAAGTAGTTATTTAGCGCCTCAAAATGCCATGGGAGGTATCAATCCGAGAGATATCGAAAGTATTCAAATTCTCAAAGATGCATCCTCCACGGCTATATATGGTTCTCGCGGTTCGAATGGTGTAATTCTTATTACTACCAAAAAAGGAAAAGCAGGGGTAACAAAATTCAGTTATAATGTTACTACAAAAGCAGGAAATGTTGCCCGCAATATTGATGTTTTAGGGCATACCGATTATGCTACTTATCAAAATGAAACCAGACAATTGAATGGGCTGCCACCTAATTTTATTGTAGATCCCAACGGTAAAGTAAGCGACTTAACGGGTGCGGAACTCAAAGGAATCAATTGGAGTGATGATGTTTACAAAACTTCATTGAGCTACAACCATCGTTTGACAATTTCAGGTGGAGGATCCGAAGCCAATAATTACTATATGGCTGCAGGCTATGTTTCTGCCGAAGGGGTTGTTCCAAATGCATATTCAAAACAAACTGATTTTTCATTGAATTTAAACAATAAATTAACCAATAATTTAAAATTAGCTACAAAAATCGCGATAACCAGTGGCAAAAATTCCTCTTCTAAAGGAACAGAAAATTTGGGTGGTACCAACAATAGTATGGTAAGACAAATCATTTCTGCTGCACCTTTTGCAGGCTATACACTCAATTATTACGGTGCGCCAACAGATGATATTGATGATATCGTCGATGGACCCAATGCTTGGATCAAAGATTATGATGATAATTCAGAAGAGTTAAGAGGTTTAGGATCGCTAAATTTAGAATATACGATTAGTAAAGTTTTCAAATACCGACTGTTGGTAGGTCTTGATTACAGAAAAGTAAACCGACAAATTTGGTATGGAACTAGTATTCAAAGAGGGGCTCAAGCTAATGGTGAAGCGGGTTTAACCGTGATGGATCGCTTTAGATATAATGTCGATAACACCTTGATGTTTAACAAAAGATTCAATAGCAATCATAAAATTGATGGAACTGTTGGGGTTATTGTGGACGAATCCAATATGAAACAAATTTCGTATCAAGCTTCGAATTTCCCTTTGAAAGATTTAAGAGCAGATGGCATAACAACAGGGCAAGTTTTTCAAGCTTTGAACTATAATGTAATCCCAGAATCATTATTGTCCTTTTTAGGTCGTTTCAATTATACTTTTAAAGAAAAATTCAATTTTACTGCAACCGTTCGTTCGGATGGTTCAAGTAAATTCGCTTCGGGCAACCAATTTTCTACTTTCCCAGCATTTGCTTTTGCTTGGCAAATACATAGAGAAAAATTTATGGATGGCTTCACCAAACTGAATGAGGCAAAATTACGTCTCAGTTGGGGTTTAACCGGAAATCAAGGAATCAGACCTTACCAAACCATTACACCATACGGACCAACCGCTAACCCGTACTTTAATTCGACTGGAGCTGGAATAACCGCTTTGGTGCCAACCACTTTGGCTAATCCTAATTTAATTTGGGAAACAACTAGCCAATTCAACACCGGGATAGACTTGTCTTTCTTCAATAAACGATTGACCACTACCATCGACGTGTATTACAAAGAAACATCAGATTTACTACAATATTTGAATATTGGTCCTTCCTCAGGTTATAAAAATATTACCGCAAATCAAGGAGATTTGATCAACAAAGGTGCCGAGTTTACGATCTCTGCCGATATCATCAAAAGCAAAAACTTTCTTTGGAACGTTTATGGAAACATCTCCAAATACAAAAATGAAATTGCAAATCTTGGTTTGCCACCAGCAGAGTTTGGTTCGAATACCTATTCAGCATTCCTAGGAAATCAAGTATCAGCAGGAAATACGTTCAAAACTCCAGCGAATATTTTTATCGAAGGTAAAGAGTCTGGTTTGTTTTGGGGATATCAAACAGACGGTATCATAAACAACTCAGAGGAATTAGCATTGGCTTCCACTTTTGGAGGCATCGCACCACGATTAGGCGATGTGAATTTAGTCGATCAAAATGGAGATAAAATTATTGATGCCAAAGACAAAACAATTATAGGAAATCCAAATCCAGATTTCACCTACGGTTTTGGGTCCAATGTAGAGTACAAAGGATTGAGTTTGAATATTTTCTTCAATGGTGTTACCGGAAATGATGTCGCCAATGGAAATCTTTTGAGAGAGGATTATGCTACAGGAAATCCTGATAACATCCGACCAAGAGCGTATAACAATGCTTGGACAGCGACCAATACAGAAGGAACCTATCCAAGAACCGGATACAGTAATACTTTAGTTGAAGGAACTGGTTTTACGGATAGAATTGTGGAAGATGGTAGCTTCTTGCGATTAACGAATGTAACATTAGGATATAGAATTCCTATCGAAATTAAAGCGATTAATTCTATGGATTTATCCTTTTCAGCCTATAATTTATTGTTATTCACAGATTACAGTGGATACGATCCAGAGGTCAACAGTTTTGCCTTTGACCCATTGCGTACGGGACTAGATTGGCAGTCATTCCCAAATCAAAAATCTTTTTCCTTAGCCCTAAATGTTTCATTTTAAATTCAATAACATGAAAAATATAACTATAATAAAATCATTCTGTGTTACTATTCTACTAAGTGGAATTTTAGGTTGTAGCGATACTTTAAAAGAGGAAGTAGAGACTTTCTATAGTGCAGAACAAGTCTTCTCAACCAAAGAAGGAATTGAAACGGCTGTCAACGGACTTTATACAACGATGTCAGGATATGACTATTACGGTTCCGGGTTAATAGGATTAGTGTATCCCATTTCTGGGCGTTTTTATTCCAATCAAACGGCAAGTGCCGATGCGACTTCTTTGAATTGTACTCCGGAGAATATTTGGCTTCCCAAAATGTGGGGCCAAATGTATGCTACCATCAATGTGGCTAATAATATTATTTACAATATCGAAAATAATGGAGTTGTATTGGATAATGAAGATTTTGCACTTGCGCAAGCTCGTTTTATACGCGGATTAACCTATTTTGAGTTGGTTCGATTATTCGGCGCTGTTCCATTGCGTACTGCTCCAACAACTATCGCTAATCTGCATTTAGCTAAAAGCCCAAAAAGTGTAGTTTATGAACAAATCATATCCGATTTTCAATTTGCTAAACTTAAACTTCCAGAAGCAGGAAAATACTTGTCTGACAGGCCTTTAAAATGGGCTGCTTATGGATACTTGGCAAAAGTATATATGACATTGGCTGGTGAAGATGGCGGCGATCCATCAAAATGGCAATTGGCAAATAATGAAGCCATCCAAATGGTTGGAAAATATTCTTTGACCACTACTTACGGCGAATTATTCACTGTTGGAATTGAAAATACTAAAGAATCGATTTTTGAGTTGCAATTTTCTCAAATTGGCGCTACTAGAACTTCCGATGTAGTTCGTATGTTTACCCCATCGAATAGTACTCTTGCGCCACCAACTTCGCCCACTTTTGGTAGAATTAGACCTAACAAAGAAGTGTATGATGCGCATAAAAACCAATATCCTGGCGATCCAAGAATAGCAGCTACCTTTATTTTTGATAGTTATCCAAGATATCCGTCTGGAAATCAAAATATCTACCCAAAACAATTAACCGGTAACCAGTCTTTTGCTTGTATTAGAAAATTTTTAGATCCAGGCTACAACGGAACTACCACCAGCAGAAATACTATTGTTTTTCGGTATGCCGATGTGCTTTTGATGTTGGCTGAAATCGAAAATGAATTGCGAGGTCCAGCAGGTGCATACCAATATGTAAATCTAGTATTGACTAGAGCTAGAAATAGCGTTACCCCAGCCGCTGTGCAACCAGCAAACTGGGCCGGAATGGATCAGGCGCAGTTCAGAACGCGAATAATGAAGGAAAGACAATACGAATTATTGAGCGAAGGACATGATTGGTTTGATACACGCAGAAGAGGATATGCTTATTTTAAATCTGAAATACTAGACAACCATAATAATTACGCGCCTAATAAAACCTCCGGTGTAGATTGGATTTATCCAATTAGCGAAAAGAATATGCTGCTGCCCATTCCAGCTACTGAGCTGGCAGGAAATCAAAAATTGACAGCCGCAGACCAAAATCCAGGATATTAATATATAGCAAATAGTTGTATGATACGAAATAAAAATAAAGGTTACGCACTAACCTTAGTGGTAGTGCTATGCTCATTGTATTCGTTTACGAAACTGAACCAAGAAGAGCAAAAGCCACCGTACATGAATCCGAAACTCCCTGTAGAGGAGCGCGTAAAGGATTTGATGAGTAGAATGACTTTGGAAGATAAAGTCTATCAAATGTGCCAATATGTTGGTCTGGAGCATATGAAATCGGCCGAATCTGAATTATCTCCTGAAGAATTAGAAAAAAATGATGCAAAAGGGTTTTACCCCGGTTTAAGACCTAGCGATATTGCCCGTTTGGCTACCGAAGGGAAGATAGGTTCGTTCCTTCATGTGGTTACCGCAGAAGAAGCGAATCAATTGCAAAAATTAGCGCAACAGTCTCCTTTGAAAATTCCTTTGTTAATCGGAATTGATGCCATACACGGCAATGGATTGGTGAGTGGTTCAACTATTTATCCGTCACCAATTTCCCAAGCAGCCACTTTTGCTGATGATTTAATCAAGGAAGGGAGTAAACAAACGGCTTTAGAAATGAGAGCCAATGGTATGCATTGGTCATTTACGCCCAATATTGATGTACTTCGTGACCCAAGATGGGGACGCACAGGAGAAACCTATGGCGAAGATCCTTATCTAGTGGGCAATATGGGAATAGCTACTATTTTAGGAATGCAGTCCGACAATTTCACGGGTAATGACCATGTTATAGCTTGTGCTAAACATCTTATTGCCGGAAGTTCCTCTGTCAATGGACTAAATGCCGCTCCAACAGATGTATCTTTAAGAACTTTATATGAGATTTTCTTACCACCTTATCGCAGAGCTGTAAAGGAAGCAAATGTGTTTTCTATCATGGCCGCGCACAACGAAGTGGGAGGTGTTCCTGGACATATGGACAAATCGATGATGACCGATTTACTGCGCAGCCGATGGAATTTTAACGGTTTTTATGTAAGTGATTGGAATGATGTTTCTAGAATAGACATTTGGCATCATGTGGCCAAAGACTTTAAGCAATCGATAGAATTTTCAGTAAATGCAGGAATGGATATGAATATGCACGGTCCTAAATTCGACAAGCTTCTTATTGAATTGGTAAAAGAAGGAAAAGTCAATGAAGAACGTGTTAACTACGCTTGTCGCAAAATCTTGGAGGCTAAATTCCGTATGGGTTTATTCGAAAATCCATTTGTTGATATTAAAACAGCTAGCAAAGTAAATTTTGCTGAAGCGCATCAAAAAAATGCTTTGGAACAAGCCAGAAGAGCCATTGTTTTGCAAACCAATCCTAAAAATATTCTACCTCTTTCAACCAATGGTAACGGGAAAACTATATTTATTACAGGGCCTAATGCCAATAACCAAACTACTTTGGGCGATTGGGTTTCTCCTCAACCAGACAAAAATATTGTTACCATGGTGCAGGGAATTACAAAAATTGGGACTGAATCCGGATATCAAGTGAATTATTTTGATTCAGGTGATCGCTCTAAAGAAATTACCGATGACAAAATTGATTTGGCTGCACAAAAAGCCGCCACTGCCGATATTACTGTTTTGGTTTTAGGAGAAAACTCTTTCAGACACGATTGGAGTCGCAAAACTACAGGCGAAAATATAGATCGAGCCACCTTGAAACTTTCCGGAAATCAATTGAAATTGGCAAACAAAATAATGGATTTAGGGAAACCTGTTATTGTAGTGTATGTTAGCGGCAGCCCGATAGCTGAACCCGAATTACAACAACGTGCTGCAGCTGTTTTGAATACATGGGAAACGGGTGCTTTTGCAGGCCAAGCCACAGCGGAGATTTTATTTGGAAAAATTAATCCGAGTGGGAAATTGCCTTTAACCATTCCGAGAAGTGTCGGTCAATTACAGATGGTTTACAATTATAAGCCGACAGCCTTCATTCATAAATACAATAGCGAATCAAAACTTCCGCTTCATCCTTTTGGATTTGGTTTAAGTTATACTACTTTTAGTGTGTCGGCTCCTAAATTGTCTAAAAACGATTTTTCGGCCAAAGATGATGTAATTTCGGTATCAGTTGAAGTGTCTAATACTGGCAAAATGGATGGCGAAGAAGTGGTTCAAATGTATGTTAGAGACGATATCAGTTCGTTTACCCGTCCTGTAAAAGAATTGAAAGGATACAAAAGAGTAGCGCTAAAAGCAGGCGAAACTAAAACAGTAACCCTAGATATAAAAGCCGAAAGTTTGGCTATGTATGATCGCGATTACAACTTTGTGGTAGAAGAAGGTTCGTTTACTATTATGGTCGGGAACTCTTCTGAAGATAAAAATTTAAAAAAAGCAACACTAAATGTTAGCAATACAATAACATTAGAAAAATCAACTAAGGAATGATAAAAAGAGTAACATTAGTATGTACAGCGATTTTATTTTTAGCTTGTACTTTGGGTGTAAACAGTCAAAATGATAATAAAAAAGGGAAGGCTAGTAAACCCAATATTATTTACATTATGGCCGATGATTTGACCATTCAAGCCATTAGCGCTTACGGCGGAATCTACAAAGATATTGCACCAACTCCAGGCATCGACAGATTAGCCAAAGAAGGTATGCTTTTTCAGGATGTATTGTGTACCAATGCGATTTGTGGCCCAAGTAGAGCGGCAATTTTAACTGGAAAATACAGTCATATCAATGGTTTTTACAAAAATGAGAATGGAGGCCAATTTAATTCCAATCAATGGACTTTCCCTCAAGAATTTCAAAAAAATGGCTATCAAACCAGTTTGTTTGGCAAATGGCATTTAGGCACCGATCCCGTAGGATTTGATGTTTTCAAAATTCACGCTTCCGCAGGACAACAAGGGTTGTATTGGAATCCTGTTTATAATGAAAATGGAGTAGAAGTTAAGGAAAAAGGCTATTCGACCAACATCGAAACCAGTTTTGCTTTGAATTGGTTGGATAAAGATCGTGATAAAAAGAAACCTTTTATGATGATTTTGCAATACAAAGCCCCGCACAGACCTTGGGAACCCGATAAAAAATATGAAGATTTATATGAAAACATCGAAATGCCCTATCCGGCTACTTTCAATGACGATTATAAAGGTCGCGAAAAAACTGCGGGTGATACCGAAATGACTATGAATCATTTCAGCCGAAGGGATATGAAATTGACAACGCCTCCAGAATTGAAGGGAAAAGATAAGTTGAAGTGGGAATTTTATGGCGCCAAAAATGGGGAAATTGTGCAACCCGAAGGAATGTCTGCAGAGGAAGGTCGTAAATGGAGATATCAAACCTATATCAAAGATTATTTGGCTTGCGTAAAATCGGTCGATGATAATATTGGTTTGCTACTAAAATATCTTGACGATAACAATTTAACCGAAAATACAATGGTGGTGCTCACCTCAGACCAAGGCTTCTATTTGGGTGACCACGGTTTTTTCGATAAACGATTTATCTACGAAGAATCTTTAAGAATGCCATTTTTGGTGCGTTTTCCGAAAGCCGTAAAAGCTGGATCTGAAAATAATGATGTCATTTCGAATATTGACTTTGCATCCACTTTATTGGATGTAGCGGGTATCAAAACCACTGAGAAAGTGCAAGGAAGAAGTTTCAAGAAAATTCTTGAGGGTAATACACCGTCCAATTGGAGACAGTCGATGTATTATCACTATTATGAATTCCCTTATTGGCACCACGTTCAACCGCATTATGGAATTAGAACCCAACGATTTACATTGGCACACTTTTACTATTCGATGGATGTTTGGGAGTTGTATGATTTAGAAAAAGATCCGATGCAAATTCATAATGAAATCAATAATCCAGAATATAAAGAGGTTATCGTAAAATTGAAATCTGAATTAAAAGGTTTAATGAAAGGATACGGTAATGATAAAACTATTGCCCAATTCAAAGAAATATCAGATAAAAATTTTGGATCAATTATTGAAAGATCCAGTGATGAAGATGTTAATTCAATTTTAAACGGAAAAAAATAAAAAATGAAAAAATCAATTGTTTTCGTATTGCTACTAGCTTGTAGTATACAATATTCTAATGCGCAAAGTGCAACTAAAAAGAACATTCTGTTCATTGCAGTCGATGATTTAAAACCGCTGATCAATGCCTACGGTCAAACTCAAATGGTTACTCCTAACTTTGATCGATTGGCCAAAAGCGGGGTTATCTTTCAAAACGCCGAAGTGCAACAAGCCGTTTGTGGTCCTTCGAGAGCCTGTGTTATGACAGGGACCTATCCGGATAGAACCAAAGTTTGGGATCTCCAAACCGATTTTAGAGAATCGGCTCCAGAATTAATTTCTATGCCAGAGTACTTGATTTCGCAAGGATATGAAACCACTGCTATTGGAAAAATTTTCCATAAAGGTTCTGCTGCTGCTGGCCACGACGGAAAAAGTTGGAGTATTCCGCATACCCAACCGGAGAATTTTGATCCCAAATATGGAGCTCCAGCCTTTGGGTATTATCAAAGTAAGGAAACCAAGGCTCAAATGGTAAGTTTAATGAAAGAGGCTGAAGAAAAAGGAATGAAAAAGGAAAATGCCCAAAGGAATTATGCTTTCAAAAGATTAAAACCCAGTACAGAATCTGCCGATGTGTCGGATGAAGCCTATCAAGATGGTATTTATACTGTGGAAGCCCTCAAAAAATTGCAAATGTTGGCGAGTGGCACTAAACCTTTTTTCTTGGGAGTTGGCTATCAAAGACCTCATTTGCCTTTTGTTGCACCTAAAAAATACTGGGATTTATACAAAAGAGAAAATATCAAATTGGCAGCCAATCAAAATTTAATCGATGGGACTCCAGATTTTGCCTACCATTCTTTTGGTGAACTAAGAGCTTTCACGGATATTGACGACAACCTCAAAGTAGGAGATCGTGTTCCTGAAGACAAACAAAAAGAGTTAATTCACGGATATATGGCGAGTATTTCCTATATCGATGCTCAATTGGGCAAATTATTAGATGAATTAGATCGACTGAAATTAACAAATAACACCATTATCGTGCTTTGGGGAGATCACGGATACCATTTGGGCGACCATACGCTTTGGAACAAACATTCTAATTTTGAGCAAGCCACTAGAATACCTTTTATGTTCTCAGGACCGGGAGTAGCCAAAAATGTTAAAGTTACCAGTCCGGTTGAATTAATAGATGTATTTCCGACACTTTTTGACTTGGTAAACGTAAAACAATCCGCTCAAACCGATGGTAAATCCTTGATTACCTTATTGGATACCAATTCTAAAAATAATATCAAAACAGAAATTGCTTTGAGCCAATATCCACGTCAAGGAAATAAAATGGGATACTCGATAAGAACCGAGCGATACAGATATACCGAATGGCACGGAAACAGCTACAACACCGAAAAACCTTATGATGCAGCCAATATTGTTGGAGTAGAATTGTATGATTTTGTATCCGATCCATTGGAAACTAAAAACCACGCGAAAGAGGCCAATTATAAAGCTACAGCTGCAGAATTGCAATCGAAGTTGATGGTAAAGCTAAATGAAATCAACAAAAGAAATATCTATAAAGCCCATCCTTCTACACGAAAAGGTGGAGAAAATGAGGAAGAAGGGGAAGGTACAAAAGGCGCAAAACCTAAAAATGGGAAACAGGGAAATAAAGATAAAGCCGCTAATGAGGACGGTTTTACAAAGAAAAATTTTGAAGAGTAGTTTCAATAAATAATAAACTATTTCAATACCATTATTACGAAGTCCACTTTATAAAAAAAACTATAAAATTGCAGTTTTATTTAGTTTTAGTTATTGAAAAACAGAGATTGAGTTTTCCATATTCTAAGCTAATTATCAGTAAATTTTAGAAACAATTTAATTTAAAAAAAATGAAAAAAACTGCAAACTTTCTTTTAATTATTCTTGCATTTTTACCTGCTGTTGGTTTTTCGCAATCGACAACAGTCGATCTCCAAAAGTCAGAAATATTAAAAGGATTAAGGATCGAAACTAAACAAGATAGTATTGCTCCGTCGATGAAACTAGATGGTTCTGTTCCAATATATGATCAAAATGGTACAAAAATTGGCGGAATGGAAGTAATAAAAGCTATGCAAAGCGGAAGCGGCATTCCTGTTCGTTATTTAAATGATAAAAAAGAAGTTATGGCTTATGTTTTAAGGCCAACAACTGAAGAAGAGAAAATAAAATTGCAAGCAAAATTAAAATCCAAACAAGAAGACAACTCTAAAACTGCAAAGCCCTTTACTGTTCAGGATATGGATGGAAAATCATATTCATTGAATGAATTGAAAGGAAAGATTGTAGTATTAAATTTTTGGTTTGTAGAATGTATGCCTTGCAGAAAAGAAATACCAGAGCTTAATGCATTGGTGAAAAAATACACAAACGAGAATATCGTTTTTTTAGCCATTTCAACTAGCGAAAAATCTAAAATCCTAAAATTTCGCACTAAAACTGATTTTAAGTATACGATTATTCCCAAAGAGGGAAATAATAAAGTAATCGAAGATTATGCTATAAATTCATACCCTACACATATCATAATTGACAAAGAGTCTAAAGTTAAGTTTTATGCCGTTGGGCTAAATGACCAAACCATTGCATCATTAACAAAGGAAATAGATTCTTTACTTAAATAATTTAAAGAAAATGCAAAGTTCAAAAATAGTTCGTTTCTATTTTATGATTTGCAACAATTCAACACTCAAAAAAACTATAAATTGAATAAGATAATTAATAGCAATACCAATGAAAAACATAATTTTTAAATTTACACTGGCTTTTACAATTGCTTTAATGGCAAATAATGTGCAAGCCCAAACCAAACCCAATATTCTATTTGTTATCGTGGATGATTTCGGTTATCACGATATCAGCGCCAATGGTTCTAAAATTTATCAAACTCCCAATATTGACAAACTCGCAAGCACTTCTGCTTCGTTTGTGAATTCCTATGCTTGTTACCCTCGCTGCGTTCCTTCAAGATCTGGCATTCTGTCTGGGAAATACCCCGTAAATGAGGATAATGGAAATTTAGGACAAATTGCCGACGATAAAAACTTCATCAAACAATTTAAATCCGCGGGTTACGCATCATTTTACGTAGGTAAATGGCATTTAGGTTCGGAGGAAAGCAGTCCAAAAGGTTTTGGGTTTGATCAATCTTTTGCTGCGGGAGAAGCAGGTGCGACAGGCGAACAATTCTATCCTTTCAATAAAGACCGTGTAAAAGGGGAAAAAGGCGAAAAAGCCGCTGTTGAAGACGTAGAGGAATATGCCAAACCAGGTGATTTCTTGACTGATGTTTTAACAAAAAGAACCATAGAATATATCAAAACCAATAAATCCGGCCAACCATTCGTGGGCGTTTTGGCTTATTATGCGGTGCATACCCCAATCGAAGCCAAACCAGAAGACATTGCCCGAAATAAGAAGGAAATAGACGCTTTTGATTATGGTACAAACCCTGATTATATTGCTGAAGGCAACGGTCAAACCCATATGCGACAAAATGATCCAATCTATGCGGGATTAGTTGAGAATGTTGACGAAAATATTGGCAAATTAATTCAAACTTTAAAGGATCAAGGAGTATATGATAACACCATCATTGTCCTTACATCTGACCACGGGGGATTATCGACACGAGGGAAAAACAATCGTATTGTTCCAACTTCAAATGCTCCTCTCCGAGCTGGAAAAGGTTGGTTGTATGAAGGCGGAGTTCGAGTTCCATTGATAGTGCATTTGCCCAAAACCACAAAACCTACTCTTGACAAAGAATCGATCGTAATGGGAATGGATATTTTTCCAACTTTGACCGATATTGCTTTGAATAAACAGATTTCGGGTATCGATGGAAAAAGTTTTAAGAATGTGCTCTTGAAAAAAGAAAATTGGAACCAAAGAACAGTCTATTGG
Organism: Flavobacterium nackdongense; assembly: GCF_004355225.1. NCBI lineage: Bacteria > Pseudomonadati > Bacteroidota > Flavobacteriia > Flavobacteriales > Flavobacteriaceae > Flavobacterium > Flavobacterium nackdongense. The sequence goes on from NZ_CP037933.1 coordinate 4,064,879, forward strand.
AATTCCTATAAAGCCAGGCCTACACAGACAGGGGATGATAAAACATCGGCTATTCGGGTGGGTGATTATAAATTACTTCATTTTATAGAAACCGACAAAGTGCAATTGTACGATATCAAAAAAGATGTTGGAGAAAAAAATGATTTAGCTGCTACAATGCCCGATAAAAAACAAGAAATGCTAAAAATGCTAAACCAATGGAAATCGGAACATAAAATTGCAATGAAACCAAACCATAAAGAAAAAGCAGAATTGACTCCGGAACAAGAAGCCAAAAAAGCAGAACGCAAAGCAAATAAAAAGAACTAATACCAAGATGAATTAAAACAAAAATGGAAGCAATTTTTTTTTAAAATCATTCATTCTGATTTTTGTCAGCTGGCGTTTATCTGGTTTCTATTCAAGCAGATAAAGGGGTTGATGTGATTAAAATGATTAAAGAATAATCAAGTTTCATTTATTAAAAGTTTTTTATAAATATACCCAAAATGAGAAATAGTACTATTTGTTTTCTGCTAGCTGTTTCCCTATTATTTTATTCTTGTGATGCTAAAAAAGGAGTAGTAAAAGAACCCTCAAACCCTACTGAAGCAAAGCAAAAACAGTTTTATAATGTACCCAATAAATTACTTATTGGTGCTACTTTAGGTTATGAGGAACTGAATACGGTAAAAGAAAAACTGTATTTAAAAGATTTTAAATACCTCACGCCGGCCAACGAAGCGAAACAAACCCGAATTCACCCTCAACCCAATGTGTGGAATTGGAAGCAAATCGATGAATTTATACAATTTGCCAACCAAAACAATCTGGTAGTACGACTCCACGGGCCAATTAGTCCACAAGCTTCCAAATGGGCAAAAGAAGATTTCAGAACCCCCAAGGAATTAGCTTCCAATTTAGAGGAATTTGCCACTGCCTTTGCATTGCATTTTAATAATGAACCTGTGGTGAAATATATGGACGTGGTCAACGAAACGATTCTTGCCGACGGTAGTTGGTTTGGACCAAAACCAGGTACGGATGAATGGGAAAATCCTTGGTTGAAAATAGGTTTAGACGAAAATGGATATCCTTTGTATATTTTGAAAGCCTTTGAAATTGCCACCAAAAATGCGCCAAATATAAAGTTAGTGTACAATCAAAATGTGGGTATGGAATCCCCGATGTGGAATCAGGTCAAGAAAACGGTTTTATACCTTCGTTCCAAAGGCTATCGTGTGGATGGAATTGGCTGGCAAGCTCATTTGCTGCTAGGAGCCAAACGAGAAGATTTTGTTGATAATACGGATGCGACTATGGCCAAATTGGGAGAACTTATCGATTGGGCACATCAAAACAATTTGACTTTTCACGTCACTGAATTAGATTATTTAGTAAAAAACAAAAAGGATTTAGAATCGGAACGACAAATCCAAAAACGAGTGTATCAAAAATTAATTGAGGTGCTAGCAGAAAAAAGTAAAAATGGAGTCGTAACTTTAAACCTTTGGAATATTGGAGAGCGGTTCAAAAAAGGAACAGGATACTTTCAGTCGATCTATGATGCGAAATACAATCCAACTCCAGCGTATAGTGTCCTCAAAGAAGCAATAGATATAAATAAATAAACGTAATGAAATCAAAATATCTAATTCTAATTTTTCTTTTAAGTAGTAGTTTTTCGCTTCTATTTGCACAGGAATTCCCGATGGGTGGTGAAAACTTGATACTCAGTGAAAAATTAAAAAACACAAAAGTGGACAATGAATTTGGGAAAATTGAGATGGCAAATGCTGAAAATACTTTGGCACTCACGGCAACTACCATCAAACAACCTAAATTTGTTTATAATTTAAGCATACGGTTTCCTTTGCAAACCAGAAATATTGTGCCCGATCAACCATTATTATTGACATTCCAAGCCAGGACATTGGAATCAAGTAAAGAAACTGCCGAGGCAAAAGTCGCTTGGATTTTTAGACAAGCTGAATCCTCCGCGCCAAAAGATGTTATTGAAAAAGCAGTGAGTTTATCCTCGAAATGGCAAACCTATTATTTGCCTTTTAAGGCCTTGAAAACAAGTAATGCAACGGATATTCTCGCTATGCATTTCGGATTTACACCTCAAAAATTCGAAATCAAAAATATCCAATTACTCTTGTATCCTGTTGGTTTTGATTTTGCTAAACTTCCTAAAACAAAAATTACCTACGCTGGAATGGCTTCAAATTCAAAATGGCGCATCGAAGCCGAAAAACGCATTGAAGCAATTAGAAAAGGTAATTTTTCGCTGTCCGTTAACTTTAAAGGAAAACCGATAAAAAATGCTAGTATTTCTATTCAACAAAAAAAACATTATTTCCGGTTTGGTACCGCCGTTTCAACAGTAGATATCAACACCAATCCAAAATACCTAGAAACAGTCGAAAAGCTATTCAATACTGTAGTTTTCGAAAATGATTTAAAAGCAAAAGCTTGGTCGATTGTAAACAAGCAACCGGCAACGATTGACGCCATAAATACTTTAAAATCAGATGAAATTCTGGTAAAAGGTCACGCCTTGTTATGGCCAGGATTTCAATATTTGCCTGAGGTCTATTTTGAAAATAAAAACAATCCAGACAAAATAAAACAATTGATAGACAGTCATTTCAAAAGTATTCTTTCGCAGACCAAAGGTAAAATTTCCCATTGGGATGTTGTAAACGAAGCGTATACCAACAAAGATATTTCCACTATTTTTGGTTCCAATGAAATTTTGTTTGAAGCTTTTAGAAAAGCAAAATCATTCGACCCCAATGCCAAAAGGTACATCAACGAATACGGCATTTTGAGTGGCGGCGGCATCAATATAACCAAACAAGATTGGTATTTTAATTTTATCAAAGAGATTGATTCAAAAACCAACGGAGCTATTGATGGTTTAGGAATGCAAAGCCATATCGGAACCGATTTGACTCCTCCCACAACGGTTATTGAGGTTTTAAACCGATTTAGCACATTGAATAAAGAGATTGCTATTTCGGAGTTTTCTATAGATATTTTAGACGATGATGACTTGCGTGCCCAATATACGCGCGACTTTATGATTACGGCTTTTAGCATACCCGCCGTTAAAGAATATTTGTTTTGGGGATTTTATGCTCCAAGACACCCAAAAGCGGCTTTAGTTGATGAAAATTATTCTTTAACCAAAATGGGGAAAGCTTATCGGGATTTAGTTTTTGATACTTGGAATACAAAATGGGAAGGTAAAACCAATGAAAAAGGGGAAATGGTCCACAGAGGTTTTTATGGTGATTACGAATACAGTGTCCAATATGAAGGCAAGGAATATAAAGGAACTTTCGCTCTTATGCCGAATGACCTTACTGCTATAAAAATCAATTTGAAATGATAAAATTAAGAACTCTTGTATTTTTCTTTTTAAGTTTAGGCTGTTTTATAAATGCCCAAGAAAAGAAACCCAATATTCTATGGATTGTTTGCGAAGATATTAGTCCAACACTTTCTATGTATGGTGACAAAACCGCCAAAACACCCAACTTAGATAAATTGGCAACCCAAAGTATAATCTACCAAAATGCTTTTGCTACAACAGGAGTTTGTGCGCCAAGTCGCTCTGCGATTATTACTGGAATGCTGCCAACCTCCATCGGAACAATGTATATGCGAACCGGTAACGATGTAATGTCTTGGGGAAAACGCAAGTATAAAGAGGTTGCCACCAAAGGGGAAGGGGAGAGCAAGGAAGCTGTTTTGGATTTAAAAGGAAATACAGTCCGAGAATATTCCGCTGTAATTCCGGAGAATATCAAATGTTTTACGGAATACCTAAGAGCGAACGGTTATTATTGCACCAACAATCAAAAGACAGATTACCAATTCGCAGCACCTCTTTCAGCCTGGGACGAAAATGATCCCAAAGCACACTGGCGAAACAGTCCAAAGGGAAAACCGTTTTTTGCTGTTTTTAATATTGGAGATACCCACGAAAGCAAACTTTGGTTAAACAATGATTTGCCATTAACGGTAAATCCAGCTACGGTTCCTGTTCCACCGTACTTTCCCGACAATGAAATTGCCAGAAAAGACATTGCTCGTCACTACAGCAATATCGAAATTATGGACAAAAATGTAGGGTTTATTATCGACGAATTAAAAAAAGACGGACTGTATGACAATACGATAATCTTTTTTTACAGCGACCATGGCGGTCCTTTACCGCATCAAAAACGTGAAATATATGATTACGGATTGCAAGCGCCTTTAATGATCAAAGGGATCAATCAAAAAAACAGTCAGAGTTCGAATCGACTGATTTCGTTCACCGATTTAGGGCCGACAGTCTTAAGTCTAGCCAATGTCAAACCTCCACAAGACCTAGACGGAAAATCGTTTTTAGGCCAATATGAAGTAAAGCCAAGGAAATACGTTTACGGAACTTCCGACCGTTTTGATGAATTTACAGACAGAATTCGATCAGTTCGAACGGAACACTATGTTTACATCAAAAATTATCATCCCGATTTCACCAAATACAAAGATGTACAGTATCGAAAAAAAGTGCCTTTGATGGTCAATATGCTCGAATTGAAAGCAAAGAATCAACTCAATGACGTACAAATGGCTTGGTTTCAAACCAAGGAAAAAGAGGAGTTATACGATGTACGAAAAGACCCTTTTAGCACGAATAATCTAGCGGCAAAACCTGAATACAAAGCTGTTTTAGAAGAATTGCGATTAGCCTGCAGTCAACAGTTTGACGATAAGTTTGATTATGCCGGACTTCCTGAAAGTGAAATGGTATCCAAAATGTGGCCCAATAACCAGCAACCTAAAACTGAGATGCCCATTTACAAAATTAAAGATAAGACGATTGCTCTTTCTTGCCCAACAAAAGGATCTTCCTTGTCTTATATTATTTCCGATTCAAAAGACGAAAAATATGATTTAAATAGTAATTGGAATCTCTATACCCAACCGATACAAATTGCATCAAGTAAGTATATTTATGTGATAGCCAACCGAATTGGATTTATGGATAGTGAAATTAAGCTAATCGAATTACAATAAATGGTTTTACTGGCAATGTTGTAAAGTTTTTTTTAACCACATAGTTTTTATTATGATTCTTATAGCTATCAAAATATATATATTATTTTTAGAATGCTTCGCTTTTGCATAGTTTTCATAGCATTACGTGGAAAAAGAATTTTCTATGTCAATCTTTTTTAACAAGTTCGACTACTTTTCTCCTATGTGGTTTAAATTAATTTCAAATTTATTCTCACACAAAACCCGGTAGAACCAATAAATAGAAATAGTGTAAAAATTAGATAAACTTAAAAGTTAATCAGACCATCAATCATTTTTTTTAAATACAAGATTTATGAAGCATCATTTTTCTATCGCACTTTCGATTTTGGTTTCCGTGTTTTCGATGTTTGGATGCAAAACAATTCCTAGTCCTCACGAAAGAAAACCCAATGTTTTATTGTTGTATATGGATGATTTGAGACCCGAATTGGGTTGTTATGGAAAATCAATGATTAAATCACCTAATATTGATGCTTTTGCGGCTAAGGCCATTCAATTCAACAATGCGTACTGTAATGTTCCTGTTTGCGGTGCCTCACGAGCTAGTATGTTAACTGGTATTTTACCCACAAAGAACATTTTTGTAGATTTCGATACCTTTGTGCAAAAAGAAACTCCCAATGCCATAACACTGCCACAACTTTTTCATCAAAATGGATATACGACCATTTCCAACGGAAAAGTTTTTCATCATCTTGACGATCATATCGGAGATTGGGACGAATTGTGGCGGCCTTATGCTTTCGACAAAAATGATAAAGGCTTAGCACCAACAGATTATTGGCAAACCATCTGGAAAGATTATCAGTTGCCACAAAATAAAGCAGAATATTTAAAAACGGGAAAAGGGCCAGCCTTTGAAAATGCAGAAGGCAACGATTCAATATATATCGATGGTTTAACAGCGAATAAAGTCATCAAAAACCTTAAAATGCTACAAAAGTCAGGGAAACCATTTTTCTTGGCAGCCGGATTTATCAGTACCCATTTGCCTTTCAATTCTCCAAAAAAATATTATGATTGGTATGATAGAAAGACCATAAAGCAACCCTATAATAATTATATTCCGAAGAACGCGCCAGCCATTTCTATTAGCAATTGGCCAGAAATGAGAGAATATACCAATATTCCAAAATCAGGTCAAGTGACTGATGCTACTGCCATCGATTTGATTCATACGTATTATGCCACCGTGAGTTATGCCGACGCACTTCTAGGAAAAATATTGGACAATCTAAGAAGTCTTGACCTGGATAAAAATACAATTGTTGTATTGGTTTCAGACCACGGGTATAATTTACAAGAACATACACAATGGGCAAAATTTACCAATTATAACACTTCTACTCAAGTTCCTTTAATTATTTATAATCCAAAATCGAAGAGCAAGAGTTCAACCACCAATGCATTGACTGAACTCGTTGATATCTATCCAACTTTGGCTGAACTTTGTGGTTTGCCATTGCCCAAAAATCAGTTAGAAGGCAAAAGTTTAGTGCCCATTCTCAACGACCCCAAATTGAATGGCAAAGAACATATTCTGATAAAAAGAGCCAACGGATTTACATTAAAATCCACAAATTACAGTTACACAGAATATATCAATCCGAAAGACAATTCAACTATTGCCAATATGCTTTATGACCATCAAATAGATAAAGACGAAAATAACAATGTGGTGAATGAACCCGAATACCGCGAAATTGTTAAACAATTGCAGAAAACCTTGCATACTGAATATGAACGAAATATTCTTGGCACAGAAACATCAAAATAAATGTACGTTACTTACTTTCAATTTCATTAAAATCAATGGCTGAGTCTTTTTTGGTACTTCTGGGTTTTGTGTGAACATTATTTTTTTTAAACCATTTAGGCTATTAAGAAAATTAAGAGCGATACAAATCTTAATTTTCCTAATATACAAGTATTTATGAGGCTGAAATTACGGTCTATTTTTTAAGATTTTAAACGATTTAAAGAAAGATAAGGGCAGTAAAAATCTAAATGAACTTAATGGTTGTACTTTTTTTGTTTCCACTAAAAACTCAGTAGTACCTCTTTTTTTTTATTAATAGCTTAAAATTGATTTTAAATAGACCTTATTTGCTGATAAGCAAACCCATTGGATTCAATTGATTTCTAATTTTATACTTCTATAAACAAAGTAAATTATAAATTATGAAATCAATTAAACTACTGTTATTGTTGGTGGCCACAATGGCTTTTTCTCAAATCGCAATGGGGCAAAGTAAAGAGGAAAGAGCTAAAGCAAATACTGAAAAATACAATGAAAAAATTGTATCAAAAAACAAAGATCTTGCATTGAGCGAGGATCAAAAGACAAAAATTACAGCAATTTATCTGGAGCAGATATCAGAAATTGAGGCTATCAAAAAAGAGGTAGCTGATGAAGAAGCCAGAAAAGCAAAAAATCAGGAGGTTTACAAAAAACAAGGGATGAAAATTTATAATGAAGTGCTTACCGATGATCAAAAAAAAGCGCTCAAACCGGCTGAAAATAGATAAATTCCGTTTTAACCTAAAAATATAACTGGCTAGTTTCAAAGCTTTAGAACGACAACAAAAAAGTCATTGCTAACGATTTTCAAACCCTATTTGATGATAATCAAACCTCTACCTTTTATTTTTAAAATAATTTTACCTTACTATTATTATAACCATTAAAATACTACTACTATGAAAAAAATTACTTTATTTCTATTGATGCTTAGTTCATCAGTCGGGTTTGCACAATTGGTGACAAATTCAACTTTTGATACCGCCACAACTGGTTGGGCTTATAATGCAGGAACAGCTGGTCCCGCTGGAGGTTCGATAGGTTATTCCGCTACCGAAGGTTTTACAGCTCCCGGAGCAATGGTACTTGTAGCTGGAGGTTCCCCGAACAGAGTGCAGACTAGCCCAAATGTTGCTCCTACTTTTGCTGGAGATTATAAAATTACGGCCAAAGTAAAGGGAACTGCAGGTACAACGGTTACTATTCAAGTATTTCAAGGAGCACCAGGTTCAACTACTGGAAGTTCTGCTTTTACAATGACTGGTGGATGGGATGCCATTGAGTTTACCAAAACCGGAATGGTTACTAGTGCCACTGCTGGGGTTCGAATTGTTGCCGGAAGTGCAGGTACATTTTATATAGACGATGTGTATTTTACTTATCAAATTCCTGCTGGAAATACCACATTGACCACTAATGTTGTTGGGAGCGGAACCGTTACAAAAACGCCCAATCAAGGCAGTTATTTACCAACTGATATGGTAACTGTAAGCGCAATCAATAACACGCATTGGATTTTTTCTAATTGGTCTGGTGATTTATCAGGAACCTCTCCTTCGGCTAATATTACAATGAATTCCAATAAAACAGTAACTGCTAATTTTGTTTCCGACCCTTCTTTTGATTATAGCTTTGACTTTTTAACTGATGGAAATTTAGAAGGATGGACATTAGATCCACAAATTACTGTGTCAACTCATACAGGTGGTCTTGTTACTTTAGCGCCAACAGCCAACCAATTTGCGAGATTAAATTTGTTAGGTTTTCCTATTCCTACAGATCCTATGGCAGCAAAGAAATGCAATAAAGTAACCGTAGTTATAAAAAACGGTTCGGCTACTACAAACGAATTAGCTGTAGTTGTTGGAACAATAGTATCTGGAATAACCCCCATCACTACAAACGATGCTGCATATCAAACTTATGAAATAGACCTTACGAAAAACACAGCCTGGACAGGAGATGTTACAAGTTTCAAACTTCGATTTGCCGATTCAAACAATACTGCAAATGCAGGAAAACCTTCCGATTCTGGCTCGATTATTTTGGATAATATTCGATTTACTTATGATGGATCTCTTGGTTTAGATGCTATTAGCAAAAATAATAACTCGATAGCACTATATCCTAATCCCGCGAAAGATGTATTGAACATCAGTAGTGCATCTAAAGTAATTTCGGTAGATGTTTATGATAGCACTGGAAGACTGGTTTTGAAAAGCGACAACAAAAGTAACGACCAAATCAATGTTTCTGATTTACAATCAGGAATTTATATCGTAAGACTTAAAAATGCCGATAATTCTATTGAAGACAAAAAGTTGGTAATCACCAAATAGGATGTAAAAAATCCATTAAATAGATAACTTTAAATATTCATCACAATTATTGTTTTAGTAAAACTTAGGTTCACTAATTGGGAATTTTAAAGTGTTCCTAAACAGCAACCCCACCAATTTTCTAGATTGGCGGGGTTTTTTATAAAGGCATTTACTGCCGAATAGTATTTTTTGTTGCGCAGCTCAGAACGGATTCTTGATAAGTATGATTAATTTTATGGGCTGCTTAAGAAGCTGTCCTGGAGTAAACCACAGGAGCTTGAGAGGAAAAATTGCTGGCGCGAGTCACGCAGTGTACGTGTTTTTGTTTTTCTCGAAGTTATTATTTACCGTTGGAAGGAAGAATAGCTTTTGCAAAGCTATTTCAAAAACCGTGACAGCAATTTTTTTAGGAGTGGTGGCAAGGAGTGGCAACTGAAAAGTTAAACGTCCTTTTTAAACCGAATGAAAAAGAATGTTCTCGTTATTGGAAGCGCACCTAACGAAATGAAGCAAACAAACCCTTCATCTGCGCTCAGGTTGACAGTAAGTTTAGGAATACTTGGACTAAACGAGTATTTTGTGCAGTTGAATGAGATAATGGATTGTGAAGATATCTATATTATCTGTTATTATTTTGACATTTGCTTCATTCTTAATCAAGTAATCCTCTCTTCAATCAAATCTTTCCAAATTACAAAACCTTTTCTGTCAGCTTAATAATCGTGGAGTATTCTACTGAAATTATTGGGTGGATTTTCTATAAATGCTTGTCTTCCATTAGTTCTAATGGTATTTAGATAGCTGTCTATTTGTTTTAATTTATCGGGAAGCGATTGTTTGTCGTTGTCAAAATGCCAAATATAAGTTGCTTCTTCTGTATTTAAGGTTTCTAAAACGATATGAAATCCCGTTTTTCCTGCTAGGAGAAAAACAAATGAAAATGGATTCAAAACAAATCGAATTTTAAGTATAGTCCTTTGGTGATGTTCGGCTAAATATTGTAAATGAGCTCGATGTTTATATTTTTGATTCTGTAAAAAATCGTTTAATAATTCATCTCCCGAATTATAAAATTTGGCATTGTTTTCATTTTGCAATTGATTAATGTCAACCAAATTTTCTTGACCAATTATATTTGGTTTTCCTAAGAAAGTCTTAGTTATAAAGGTGAATTTTACAGTTTCAATCAATTCTCTAGTTATCTTTTTTAGATCGTTTGATAATGCTAATTGTGAAATTAGTTGGCCTTCTTCAAATTCAGCATGAATAGTAACCGTTATGTTTTTTATTTTGAGTGTTTTAGAGAAATACCCTTTCAAAACTTCAAATTCGGGCCTTATTTCAAAATTTTCAATATCAAATTCAAGCTCGGTTTTCATTTCTGAAACTTCATATTTAAAAGCTATACTTCCGTAACGAAAATTTAGTTTTTCAAATGGAATCTTTACTTTTTTATCAATTATGAAAGTGTTTTTTGAAACAATAATCTCTTCTTTAGGCTCATCAAATAAAGTCGCTTGTTTGTCAATTTTCCTGTAATAGACATTTCTTTTCAGAAACATTTTATTCAAATAATCTATCTTGATATCGCGATAATCATAAATTGTGGGTGTTATTTCTGAACGTTGCACTCTACCGATGTATTGAATCAATTTTCCTTCAAAAGAAAACGGATAAACCAGAAAAAGACAATTAGCATTTTGCAAATCTGTTCCTTCTCCAAAGAATTGTCCAGTGGTTATGACTACTTGATAGTTTCCTTCTTTCAGCAATTTCCATTTAGAGTTTTTACTGTTATCCGAATCTTCGCCACTCAACGTAATCACTTCGTAAAATTGTTTTAAATACTGATAAAGCGAGTCAATATGTTCTTTGCGCTCGGTAATAATAATAACTTTTTTGTCCGATTTTAATTCATTGATAACATCTTGGAGTATGGCTTTGTTTCGAGTAGAATCGTGAACTAGGATTTTTGATAATGTCTCAAATTTATCCGTCTTTGAGTTAAAAGGAACATCTAGTTCTGTATTTCTAATAATGATTTTAGGTTTTTTAGCCGTGCTTATTTCGTTAGATTTTATTTCAGAAATCACTTCTCCTAAATGTATAAAAATCAATTTGCTGTCATTATATTTTCGGAATGGAGTTGCTGTCAATCCATACAAATAGAAGGTTTGCAATTTTGAAATTGTATTTCTGAATGTTTCCGCTGGAATATGATGGCATTCATCTAAAATAATAGTCCCAAAAGCATTCAAAAGTTTTTCGCCATCGTGTTTATCTAATTCTTTTGATAGACTTTGAATCATTGCAACCGTTATCTGCTTTCCAATTTTGGTTTTTCCTTGACCAATTTTTCCAATCTCATTTTTTGGAATTCCAAGAAAAGTTTCAATTCTTTCCATCCATTGGTCGGCAATTTGTTTTCGATGTGTGACTATTAATGCGGGTTGTTTTTTGTCTGCAATAATTTTTAGACCAATGATAGTTTTTCCAGAACCCGGCGGTGCAACAACCACTCCTAAATCTTTCTTTGCAATTGTATCAATGACTATTTGCTGATGTTCTTGGAGTTGCGCATTGAATAAGAAAGAAACTTCCTTTAGTTTTTTTCTTTCATCACTAAAATTATATTCAATATTATTTTCTCTACAAAATCGAATTATTTTCCCGATAAAACCTCTAGGAATTATGACTTCATTTTCTATTTCTTCGACCAACTTGAAATAACGCTCTGTTCCAAAAGGACTTTTACCCATCTTCTTTTTTTTTAAAAATTGGGTATTCAGAAAATTCAATTCTTCTTTTAGAAAATTGATTAGCGGCGTTGAAATGGCATTACGATTAATTTTAACAACATTTGCCAATCTTATGGTTAATTTTTCATTGTATAATTGCGGTGCAATTGAAGCAGAAATATTTTGTTGTGTATTATGAATTTGGTATAATTCATCCAATTTTATTGGCGAAATTCTTTGAATATTCTTTATAAAATCCCATTGATTTGGAATAGGTTCTAGGCTTTCAACATCAATAAAACAGCTGTTTCCTTGTTCAAAAGTTTTCTTATACAGCGGAAGTGCTATCAAATTTCCAAATCCTTTTCCAGAAAGAAAATCTTGATTGGGAAACATTCTGTCAAAACTGGAACTCTTATCAAACAAAGAGAAAACTCCTGTTTGCTCTAAAATTGAAATGAAAATCTTTCTGCTTTTTATCGCTGGATAGGGTTGTTCGAAAAATATCCAAACGTGTCCACCTTTACCTGAACGAGAGCGTTCCAAATAGGCAGAAATCCCCTTTTCATTACAAGCATTTATAAACTTTTTGCAGTCCTCAACCCACTCTACTTTGTCAAAATCTGCCACAATAAACCAAGAAGTATTGTCTTTGAGCAAAGGATAAACGCCAATATGTTGTTCGCCGTTAAGGTGTTTTTCAATTTCTTTTTCTGTGAATGGCAAATATTTTTTATCTGCGAAATTTTGAAAAGTTCCACCATTCATTTTATGAGCTCGATACCGATAAGGGTCATAGAAATAGGCTGGCATATAACCGCTTTTACTCCCTTTTTCCCAACGAACCGCAAACACATCTTCTCTTCCTGCAAAAACAGATTTAAACAGTTGGATTTTATTTATTTGACTTGATGGCATAATTTAGATTATTCAAATAGTCTGTTTTTAAATAAATTGCAAGTGAATTAGAATGCTAGATTTATGGAATATATTAGATGCGAATGAGATAATGGTTTTTTACTCTTGATTACCTAGGAATATTTTGCCAATTAGGGTTAACTTATATTTTTGATCTGGTGCTGTTGGATTTTGTGGATTTGTTTTCTCAATCCATTGTAATTGTTCCAAAGGTTTTATATAGTTGTCACGAAATGTTTTCTTATTGGCATATCCAACAGCCATCATAATATCATCTAGCGCTAATGGCTCTCCTGTTAAGGATAAAATGGCAATTATATATCGAATTTTTTTATGGATGAGGTTGGTACTTTTTTGAGACCAGCTTGGTACTTTTTTTATTAGAAGTTCATCAGTAGGCTGATTTTTAGGCCAATCAAGATTTTGCAGCTTGGTACCTTTTTGTGTCCAGCTTGGTACCAAATGTAAAAGACACTCCTCCCAAGAAGCTTCAAAGAGTTCTGGTGAAATATTAATTTTGCTCAAAGATTTTTCTAAATGAGAGGTATATTTTTCATCTAATTCTATCCATTTTAACCATTTATTAGAGAAAGATTTTAGCGTTACCAAACGTAGTGGAATGATTGTTTTGAAAATAGATCCTTCAATAAATATTGGTTGCGCTCCTTCTATGTATAATGGCAGGTACTTTTTTGTGTTTCTGATTCCAGAACCAATTTCATCAGTCCAACCCAAAGCCGTGAAAAATTTACGGATGTTTGGATTTTTAGGATATGGATTGAAACTGTTTAAATCAATTGGACCACTGAAGTGAGGATTGTTTGGATTTGTGATTGTCAGTTGGTATTGATCAATAATCATTTCTGTTGCCAATGCGCTGCTGTACTCACGATGCACAATTACATTTCCAATTACTTCACGGAATACTTTATCTCTTAAATCAACTCTTTGGTCACCTTCCATATAGAATTTTTCAGGTAAATGCTTATTAACAAACGCTTTTAACTGTATGTAAGTATCTATTAAATTGGTTCGCAAAGGAGGTGTAATTCTATCGTCCCATCGGTCTTTATTAATCTTTCTTACCATTCCCTCCACTTTATATGCAGGGAATAAGCTTTGAATTGTTGTGTCCTTACCAAAAATTAGAGCAGCTGCGGAAGTTAATCCCTCCTTTTGAGTAAAAAAGTCCTTTCTGTAAAGTGAAGCTTCTTCCAACATTTTTTGATTTTTTTCGAAAAGCCAAGGATGGTCACTTTGATTGGATTTAATCAGATTACGCGCCTTTTCAAATAGTTTTTCATCAAGGTCTTCCATTGTTAGATTAGGAATGACTTGACTTTCTGTGAAGAAATTACGTTTGTTTAGATGCAAGTCGCTTACTCGTTGACTTTGTTTTGTAATATCTAAATCACTTTCATATTCTCTGATATAAATCGCTTTTTTATGGTCGTGAACTTGAGAACTTACAGGCACTTGCATTGCAATTATCCACACTCCATCCATTTTAACTGGAACTGGTTGTAAATATAGTGGAGGATTTATACAATCGGTAGAATTAATTGAAGACACTAAATCTTTAAGAATATTATTTTTGAATGCTTCTTCAACACCAGAAATAGTTCCGTCATCTTCTATTCCTAAAATCAAAGTTCCGCCTTCTGTATTGGAAAAACTCACAACGGTTTCGTATAAATCAGAGGGAACAGAACGTTTAGCCCCTTTAAATTCAATATGCTTTCCTTCACCTTGTAAAATCAATTGTCTTAAAAGTTGTTCCTCCATTTTATTGTTTTTAATGTTTAGCGAAAGTATAAAATAAAGTAATAAATAACCCGTTGGGTGTAATTAAATTGTTTGATTCTTAATATTATTTATTGGTCTATCAAAAATAAATTTATTGATGAATTGAACCAATGTTAATGCCGTTATTTTTGCTAAAATCCGTGTTTTAAATCCTTCAAAAGATTTAGCATAATTGTTTCTAATTTTGAACTGGTCACACAATTGTGAAAATAATGTTTCAATTCTTTTTCTTGATTTTCTAAAGACAGAAGGTTGAGGCGTATAGTCTTTTTGATTTGTTCTTTTTGGCGTTTCCAATTTAATATTTACTGTTTGAAATAAATCTAACTGAATTGATTCAGATAAATACCCTCTATCGCCAAGAACCACACAATCAGACATTTGTTCTTTTATATTTTTTAAAAAATTGACATCGTGAACTTCAGCTTTTGTAATATCTAATGAATGAAAAACACCATTTATTGAACAAACACCGTGAAGTTTATAACCATAAAACCAATTGTTTTGTGAGGCACAAAATCCTTTAGACGGAGCAGTTTCAAAATCTTTTTTACAGATTTTAATTCTGTTATGACGAGCAAATTTGCATATCTCCAATGGCATACTATCAACAATAAAATAATTTTCAAATTCTAAAAAATGAGAAGCAAGTTTTACTCTAACTTCCTCTAAAAAGAAAAATAATTTTCTCCTTCTTTTATTGAACTGACTTCGGTCAATTAAGTTAGGAATTTGTTGTTTATTTATCTCTTTAAATAAAGAATTTTCACTGTCAATTGACATAAATTCCGCAGTTAAACTCAATGCAACTATCTCTAAATCAGACATTTTTTGTTTTCTTCCGACGCCAGACTTAAATTCTAATTCACAATTTAAAGAACTTATAACTTCTAAAACTCTTAAATATTTTTTTACTATATTTGACATAAATATTGGTTTGTTTGGCGACTTCAAGATACTGAAATTCAGTATCTTGACCAATATTTATTCAATTTATTTTACTTCAAATAATTACACCCAACGGGTTTTTTATAAATATAATTATGTCGAGTCTGGGTTGAGTTATTTGTTTCACTGAGGGGGCTGATTGCGTTTTTTGTATCGGATTTTTCTAAGTGTTTAAAAGTATTTTTACCGTTGCAATCATAGATTTTACTACTTGTAAAGCTTTTGCTTTTTTCGTAAATGCACTTATTTGATTTATTTTTTGAGCAAATTAATTAAGAAGCTCTAGTTAGCCTTTAGCTTTTATTTATCTAAAATATGCTTTATCCTTGGGAAAATTCACTAAAAATTTAAGCTCCTTTTCTTCTAAATAATATGAATACTTATGCAAAGTAAAATATCTAATGAAATGGTGGAAGTATTTAAAGGCAATCCTTAAAGAGATTTTTGGTAACATTCCATATAATGTCTGAGTTTAGTCAAATAAAATAGAATTATGATTAATTTATAGTTCGTTTATTTTTGAAATTTTTTATTCGTGCTAAATAAAATATCATTTTTTCATCAACTATGCAATTTTACAGCCCTAATATCTTTTTTAGTTGTTCTTTGTCAATTTCAGTTCCTGCAAAATCATCAAAACTTCTTTCAGCTGCTTCAATAATATGATTTTGTATAAATGGAGCACCTTCACGAGCACCTTGAAATGATGATTTTATGCAACATTCCCATTCCATTACTGCCCATACATCACATTCGTATTTAGTTAATTTTGAAAAAATACTTTTAAAATCCACTTGACCATCCCCTAAAGATCTAAAACGACCTGCTCTATCTTTCCAATCGGAATAGCCGCCGTAAACGCCTTGTTTTCCTGTAGGATTAAATTCGGCATCTTTTACGTGAAAGGCTTTAATGCGGTCGTGATAAAAATCAATAAAACTTAAATAATCTAGCTGTTGCAATACAAAATGACTTGGATCGTATAATATATTTACCCTTTGATGGTTTCCAGTTGCTTCAAGAAAACGTTCAAAAGAGATTCCATCGTGTAAATCTTCTCCAGGATGAATTTCGTAGCATAAATTGACGTCATGCTCATCAAAATGATTTAAAATGGGTAGCCATCGCTTTGCCAATTCTTCAAATCCCATTTCCACAAGTCCATTAGGTCGTTGTGGCCACGGATAAACAGTATGCCATAATAAAGCTCCTGAAAATGTGGCATGAGATTTTAATCCTAATCGTCCGCTAGCAGTTCCAGCATTTTTCACGGTTTGAACGGCCCATTCTGTTCTTGCTTTTGGGTTGTTTTTGACTGCGTCAGGAGCAAAGCTATCAAACATAATGTCAAAAGCAGGATTTACAGCGACTAATTGTCCTTGAAGATGCGTGGATAACTCGGTTATTTCTAATCCATAGGAATTAACTTTTCCTTTTAAATGATCACAGTAATCCTGACTTTCAGCAGCAATATCAATATCGATTAAATTAGTTTCCCAAGTTGGTATCTGTATTCCTTTATATCCTAAATCGGCAGCCCATTTACACATCCCTTCTAAATTGTTGAATGGTGGTTGATTTCCCGCAAATTGAGCTAAAAACACAGCTGGTCCCTTAATTGTTTTCATATAAATCGGTTATTAATTTAAGATATTTTAGTTTTTAATTTAAAACTTAGTCCAAGTAGCATTATTTTTATCACTTTCCACTGCTGCATAAATAAATTTCATTCCCCTTATTCCATCATAAACAGTGGGATAATCGGGTTTTTCAATTGTTTTATTGGTTAATACTGCCATTAAATGGATAGCGAAATTTTTGTAAATAGTTGCAAAAGCTTCTAAATAACCTTCTGGGTGACCAGCTGGAATTCGTGAACTATTTAATGCTTCTGGATACAAATCATTACCGTTTGGAGTGAAGATTTTTTGGGGTTCTTTAAGCCAATGTGTAATTAATTGATTCGGATTTTCTTGACGCCACTCTAAACTTCCTTTTTCTCCATATACTTTAATAGATAGATTGTTTTCTTCACCCAAAGCAATTTGAGAAAATGACATTGTTCCTTTGGCGCCATTTTCCATTCGGAGCAGTAAATTTCCATCATCGTCTAATACTCTGTCTTCGCCAAAACGTCCTAAATCGGCTGCTAATTCCTCTATTTTTAAACTTGTAATATATTCGACCAAATTTTTGGCATGCGTTCCAATATCACCTAAAGCACCACCAATACCTGATTTACTAGGATCTACTCTCCAAGTAGCTTGTTTGTGTCCAGTTTTTTCTACGGAGGTCGATAACCAACCTTGTAAATAATGTACTTGAATTTTTCGGATGTTCCCCAAATCACCATTAGCTACCATAGCTTTAGCTTGTTTAACTAATGGATGTCCGGTATAATTATGGGTTAAGGCAAATAATAGACCACTTTTAGTTACGATTTTTTCAAGTTCAATAGCCTCTTCTAGAGTTAGGGTCATAGGTTTATCACAAACCACATGAAATCCATTTTCTAAAGCTAATTTTGCGGGAGCAAAGTGCATGTGATTGGGAGTAACTATTGCCACAAAATTCATTCGCTGATCTTCGGGAAGCATTTTCTCTTTTGCGATCATTTCTTGATAATCTTTATAGCATCTTTCTTCGGGAAGATAAAAGTCTTTGCCAGAGGCTATCGATTTTTCGGGACTACTACTAAAAGCACCGCAGACTAACTCTATCATACCGTCCAATGCAGCAGCTTTTCTATGAACATCACCGATGAATGAACCAATTCCTCCACCTATCATTCCCATTCTTAATTTTCGTGTCATTTTTTTCAATTTTTATTTACAAACCCATTTGAATCCTCTAGTTAATAATTGCCAAGCAGCAGGATTGTCAAAATCTTTTGGATCGTGTCCGATTGATAAATAAAAAACCTTTCCTTTTGCATATTGAGTTGTCCAACAAACAGGCATTACTGTTCCTTTAATCCAATAATTATGAGTGTCTGAGAAAGTGGTTGTTGCCAGTATTTTTACTTTGGGATCAATGTGCATATAATATTGTTCCGTATTTTTAACACTAAAGTTTTTAATTCCTTTAGTAATTGGGTTGTTGTCCTTACTAATAGTTATATCGTAATCGATTAAACCACCAGGGTGTGTTACAAATTGGCCACCAATCATATATTGATAGTCTGTATTGTTTCTGAAGGAATCTCCCAATCCACCGTGACAACCCGCTATTCCAGTTCCATTTTTAACAGCATCCAATAACGCTTTACTTTGTTCTTTTGAAATTTGTCCCATCGTCCAATATTGAATAACAAGGTCGGTATTGTCCATAATTTCTTTTTGAGTATAAACTCCCAATGAATCGCTCATAGTAACTTTGGCACCTTCTTTTTCAAGCCATTTATTCACTCTTTCCGCAAATACTTTTGGCTGATGGCCTTCCCAACCTCCATATACTAATAAAACTTTTTTATCTTGAAGTGAAGTTAATTTATTTGAATCATTAGTTTCTTGGGAAGCAGCAGAAATTACCATAAACAAACATAGTAAAGAGCTAAAGAAACGACTAGTTTTAAGTTTCATATTTGTATATTTTTTAGTTAAGTAACATATTTTGCAGTATTTTTTCAGCAACAATACTTGCTGAAGTGTTTGAATTTATAGCTTTGGTTAAATCTAATGATGAAATGATAATTTCTCCTCGTCCAACAGGTATTCTGACTACTGCAGAGTAAAGCTCTTCCTTGTGATCTGCATAAACACCTACAATGGATTCGCCGTTTTCGATACGCAAGCCCAATCGATTATTTTCATATCCTGCTAAACATTGATATTCCCAGTTGAAAGCTGTATTTACAGGTAAATCTATGAAAATTTTGTCCTCTTTTACAAAATAGTTTCCGCCATACCAATCTCTTTTGATTGGAGCACTTCCTCTGTAGTCTAAAATAGCTTTAGAAGATAACCAGCCAGCAAATTTTTCTACATCACCAATAATAACTAGTTTGTTTCCTTGGTTTACCCAGCGTAAAATATCTTGTCTAAGAGGGAATTTTTGTTTTCCAAATAATTCATTAAAATTATTGGTTACCATTACATTAGATTTAATTTCTTGCACATTTACGGTAGTCACATTATTTGAAATGATTGCAATATCTTTTAATAATGGTGTCAAGGTTTTTGTGGTATCCGAAATGGTAACAGTTGGGAGTTCCTTATTTAAAGAGGTTACAAACAGTTTTTCTTTGCCCGAAGCGATATTTTTTTGTCCTTTTTTTAACTGAGCATCGATTTGGACGTATCCTTTATTGGGCACAGTAAAGGAGATTTCTTTCTTTAAAAGTTCACCAAAAGTAGTGCCTCCCGTTATATTTACCGCAAATGATTCTTTATAAATTTCTCCTGAACTGTCTGAAACAGCTATTGCTAACGTATGTTTTCCTTTGATTTCTTTTTCGTTGATAATATGAAAATCTACTGTTGCCTTTTTTCCTTGTGTTAATACTAGTTCACGTGCTTTTACAGCAACATACAAAGGTTGGTTATAGTGCGCTACTATTTTAGGATCGGCTTTTGGGTTTCTGTAAATATCTACAATTCCTGAATGGTTTTCAATTTTTTCTCCTTCCCATCCATTTACAACATAGCAGTCTACTGTATTGCTTAGCCTCACGTTTTCAATCATTCGACCTTGGTAATACATAGAAACACTTCCTAAACTTTGCGTTAAGCTATCTACCGTTGGAAAAGCTTTTCTATATCCTTTATTGGTTAAAAAGGCATCAAAAGCATTGAATTGATTGATATAGGCTTTTCCGTCCCAACCTAAGTTTTTTCCTTTTAGTTCTTGGTTTATCAATTCTAATCGGTGTGGTGTTCCAATAGCACCATCTTCGCCCCACATTATTATTTCGCCCTTGTTGGTAGAATTTTTATGAAAATTTTCTGGATTCTTGTAAAATTTATCAAAATAGACGCCTGGGCCATCCGCATAGTGCATATCCCACCATCCTTTATATAATGGTTTGTCATTATAAGGTAACATATGTAATTTTATGGGTGCTTCAATTTTTTCTGGGTTTAGCACATCTTTATAACCCATTTTTTTAGTAAAATTGGTAGACGTAAATGTAATAGTCCGTGTTTCATCCCAACTATGCGCCAATTGGATGTCTTTGATTTCAAAAGGTTCTGGATCTCTGGTCGATTCATTGATCATATTGTAGATAACAAGTGAGGGATGACTTCTAAAAAGCACGATCATTCTTCTTAGGCGTTCTCTGTTCATTTCTTGTGAAAAAGTTGAGGTTGTGCCTGTTTTGTACCCACCAGGCTCTGCGTAATAGAGTAAACCCATTTCATCGGCTAGATCTAAAATCATTTCTTGGCCTATTCCTCTATGAAAATTCAGCATATTCAATCCCAAATCTTTAGCAAGCTGAATTTGTTTTTTTGCCAATTCTTTGGTAGGAATCATTCCATTTACAGGCCAGTACCCCCAAGAAATAGAGGTTCTTAGCATCACTCTCTTGTGATTTAAGTGAAACTGTTTGTCTCCATTAACCTCTACCACATCAAACCATCTGAAACCAAATCTTTTTATGACTGTATCTTCGCTACCATCGGCTCCTTTCCATTTTAGTTTGACAAAATACAGGTTTGGATGTTCGATAGACCAGAGTTTTGCTTTTGGAAAATTTATTTCAATAGTTGAGGTTTTCGTATTCCTTACGGCAATGCTTTTTGATAAAAGTACATTTTTTTCATTTTCATACAGTTCTGCAATTAATTCGCCTTGACCTGGTTGATTTAAGGTGTTTTCAATAACTATTTTGGTCATTTCTGGAGTGTTTTTCACGAAAACATCTTCTAAAAAACTGTTGTCCTTCACACTGATGCTTACGCCTCCAGTAATACCTCCAAAACCGTGGCTAGCACTTAATGTTTTTTTTAAGCCCCAAGAATCATTTAGATAATCAATCCATTCAAAATTACCATCTGGATCGGTAATTCTTACAGCAAGTTCATTTTCTTTGGAATAATCAATATATTTTGAAATGTCAACTGAAAAAGGTGTTCCGTTGTATAGATCATAGCCCGCTAATTTTTTATTGACATAAATTTCAGCTCGCAGTCGTGTGCTTTCAAAATGGAGAAGCACTCGTTTGCCTTTCCAATTTTCATTTGCCTTAAATTGAGCCGAAAACCAAGAAACACCAATGTAATCGCCATCTATTCCAAAATCATTTCCGTTTTCTCCCCAATAATGCTCTTCGACAGTCGCGGGAATGGTAATTTCTTTTCCTGTTTTTTGGAGCATTTCCCAACCATCTGTTGGCTGATTAGGCTGTATTTTTGTAATATCAGGAGTTAAATATAAGTCATCGTTTGCCCAGGTTGCTTTTTTGTCAAGGCAGAGCCTCCATTTTAAAGTTGTAAGGTCTAAATTTGGATTGCTTTGCGAATGGATAGCAATCGAAAAAGAAAATACAAGGCAAGCAATTAGATATTTCATTGTAGATATTGTTTTAGTTATTCAGGTAAAATTAAAGAGTGTTTAGGTATTTTAATTTGCTCAAATGAACTTGATAATAGCTTTTTTTATTTGAGGATATGGTATTGTAAGTTTCTTGTTTATTATACTAGGATGTTTTTTTAACTTAACCGATACAAAAAAGCTAGTTTTTAGGACAATTGAGATTAATTCTATTGGAAGTACTGTTTAAATTTACAATCCTAATCTTTAACTTTTTTTTGAAATGAAAAATAGTATCAATTTTGTTGTATCATTAGTTATGGCTTTAGCCTTAGTAAGCTGTAAAAAAGAAAATCCAATAGTTGTAAAGGAAGAATCAAAATTAAATGAAGCAACTTTTCAAGGAAACGATAATACTATTAAAATTTATACCATAAAGAATAGTCATAATCTTTCAGCCACATTTACCAATTATGGTCAACGATTAGTTTCTTTGATGGTGCCTGATAGAGCAGGAAAATTTAAAGACGTTGTTTTAGGCTTTTATACTTTGGAGGAATATAAAAAGGCTTCCGAGAATTATTTTGGAAGTACAATTGGTCGCTACGGTAATCGGATAGCCAACGGAAAATTTAGCATTGGTAATCAACAATATTCTTTAGCGACCAACAATGCTTCAAACCATTTGCACGGTGGAATTGATGGCTTTAATGATGTTATTTGGAATGTTAAGCAGCTTGCTGAGAATAAATTAGAATTTAGTCGAATATCGCCTGATATGGAAGAGGGTTATCCGGGAGATTTAAAGGTGAAAGTGACCTATACCTTGACAAACGATAATGAACTTAAGATGGATTATGAGGCGACAACTAATAAAGCTACTGTGATCAATCTAACACATCATTCTTTTTTTAATTTAAAGGGTGAAGGTGAAGGCGATATTAATAGTCATATTTTAACAGTAAACGCGGATAGTTATACCCCGATAAATAAATTCTTTATACCAACGGGTAAAATTGAAAAAGTGGCTAGCACTCCTTTCGATTTTAGAAAAGGAAAACCCATTGGAGTGGATTTGAAAAATAAAAATGAGCAATTGGCAAATGGTTTGGGGTATGATCATAATTTTGTCTTAAATGCTAATCCTAAAAATTCGGAAGGATTAGTCTTTGCTGCCAAAGTGGAAGAACCAGAATCGGGTAGAGTGATGGAAATTTTTACCAACGAGCCAGGATTACAATTTTATGGAGGTAATTTTTTAGACGGGAAAACCAAAGGAAAAAGTGGAAAGCCATTTGTATATAGAGGTGCTTTTTGTTTAGAAACACAACATTTTCCTAACTCACCTAATCAACCTAACTTCCCAACCACCTTATTGAATCCTGGTGAAACATACCAATCTATTTGTATTTATAAGTTTACTGTAAATCCATAAAAAAGAACTTACTTACGTAAAATTCAGTAGCCAGTACTATGGTTTTTTATTAAAATAGAACAAAAAAGCGAATTTTTAGTCCGTTATCACTAAATTTAATATTGATAATGGACTAGCTTTGTTGTGTTGTTAAATGAGCAACTCAAAAATTTTTTTTAGCGCATTTGAACTATTTTACACATATTATGAAAATTCAAAAACTCTATTCTTTTGCAATACTCCTGATCTTATCACAACTTTGTTATTCGCAGGAAATTAATTTGAGATTTAATAAATTATCTATCAATAATGGATTAGCCCATTCTGATGTTACTTCAATTGTACAAGATAATTCAGGGTTTTTATGGTTTGGTACATTAGGTGGTTTAAATCGTTATGATGGATATGAAATTAAAACCTATGTGAATCAGAATGACCCATTTGAAAGTGTTTACAAAAACAGAATAGCAAAAATTGTCCAAAAAAACGAATATTTATGGTTGGTTTGTCAGGGAGGTATAGAATGTTTTAATTCTAAAAAAGAGAGGTTTGTGAAATTGAAATGGAAGTTTAATGACAATGCCTCACTTACCAAAACTAAATTAAGCTCTGTTTATCTAACCAATAGAAACACAATTTATGTACTTGCCAGTAATTATTTAAAGGTTTTTTCTATTGATTTTTCATCTGAAAATGAAATTGAACTCAATGAAATTTTGATTAAAAATGCCCCAAAGAACACTCATTTTGTTGAAATGAAATCCGATGAAAATGGTGTGGAATGGATTATTTCTGATAAAGGGTTGTTTGTTATTGATAATTCAAATGCTAGAATCAATTTAAGAAGGATTGCTGTTGCTACTGCCAGCAATACGTACACTTCGTTTACCGGTTTGTATACAAAAGAAACTAATTACTTATTGCTTGGAGTCGAAAACGGATTTATTAAGGCCAATACTTCAATTTTTGATGTTAAAGCACAAAAAAATATTTCGGCCTCGTTTTATAAAATCGACCTTCCAAATTTAAATCAATCTAACTTTGATACTGGTTTTGTTGTCAACAGTTTCGAAAAAGGTTTGGATAATGAATATTGGATAGGAAGCGCTTATGGATTAATTAAAGCTTCTTTGGTCAAAACTTCCTATAAATTTAATTTTTTTAACGAAAGTAATTCGAACTTATCTACTAGTAGTGTATTGGGACTATTAAAAGATAAATCAGGGTGCCTATGGGTTTCTACTTATGATGGGGGGGTTAGTTTTGTTGATTTGAAACAAAAGAAATTTAACAACCTTACACATCAGTACAAATCTTCTAATACTATTTCTGAAAATTATGTGAGAGCCATTTTAGAAGATGAAACAGGTAATGTTTGGTTAGGTACTGAAAAATCAGGATTGAATTATTATGATTTTAAAACCAAAAAAAATAGTACTTATAGCTATTCTAAAAATTCAAATGGTGGCATCTCAAGCAATAAGATTAGAACTTTATGTGCTGATGATAATAATAGGTTATGGATTGGTACTAGTGAAGGAATTAATATTTATTCGAAAGCGACTAATTCCTTTTTTAAAATCTCATCGGTTGGTCCAACCGATAAAACGCTGACGAATAAAATAATTTTTAGTATTGCTAAAGATAAGTTTGGTAACATGTGGGCGGGTTCCTGGCTAAATGGTTTAAATAGAATTCAATACAATGATAATACCAATTATAAGGTAGAAAAAATATATAAAAAAGCAGGGAGTAAATATGGTCTTTCCTCCGATGTAGTCACCTTTGTGTACGCTGATGATTTTTATCCTGAAGTATTTGTTGGAACGGACAATGGGTTAAATCATATTTTTTTAAATGAGGATGGAACGATTAGGGAGATTTTACATTATTTAGGTAACAAATCGTATGCTAATTCTATAAGTTCCAATTGGGTCTGGCCCATAGTGCGAGAGAACGCAACAACCTTATGGATTGGAACATTAGGGGGAGGGCTTAATAAACTTACATTAGACAGGAAACTAAAACAAGGTTACCGATCTAAGAAATTTTCTATCGCTGAAGGAGCTCCTTCTAAAGATATTGAGACCATACTATTTGATAAAAAAAATAACGAATTATGGTTAGGTGGAAAAGGATTGTCTAAATTTAATATTATTACTGAAAAATTCACAAATTTTGAAGAAGAAGATGGATTAGCAGGTAATAGTTTTAAGATTGGGAGTGCTTATCAAGGTAAAAGTGGTCGATTTTATTTTGGAGGTATAGATGGTGTAAGTTATTTTTTTCCATCGAGTATCAAAGTAAATAATCATAATGCTGATGTAGTATTATCTAATTTATATGTAAATAATAAATTGGTTACAGTTGGAGAATTAAATTCAAAGAATGACATAATTTTAAGCGAATCTATTAATCTTATAGATGAAATATCTCTGAATCATTTGGAGAATAATTTTCAAATTCAATTTTCATCTTTGCACTATGCCAATCCCAAAAGGACTTTATTCAAGTACAGATTGCTTGATTATAATGAAGATTGGATCGAAGCCGATGCTAAAGATAGAAAAGCCAGTTATTCAAATCTACCCTATGGTGATTATGTTTTTGAAGTGATGGCAACTAATAACGATGGAATTTGGTCTAGTAAAGTAAAACGCTTGAAAATTAGCGTTAATGCTCCATTTTGGTTTACCAATTTTGCCGTTTTTATGTACATTTTACTTTTTATTTCTGCATTATTATTCGCTTATTATTTCATAATTCGTTGGTTCAAATTAAATAAGGAACTTGAAATTTCGATTATACACGAAGAAGAGAAAGAAAAATTATTTCAATTATCTACCCAGTTTTTTATAAATATTTCCCACGAATTTAAAACACCATTAACCTTAATCCTAAGTCCTTTAGAAAAATTGATTAGTAGTGATAAAGTGAACGAATATAAAAAGGAAAAATATTATCAATTGATGTATAAAAATGCCAAAAGATTATTAAGATTAATTAATGAATTGGTCGATTACCGAAAACTAAACACAAATTCCTATAAGTTAAATACTAAACCACATTTGATTGCTCCTTTTTTTGAGGATATCAAAGATGCTTTTAGTGTTAATGCCGAAAACAAAGCAATTGAACTAAATTTTGAAAATCATTTAGCTATTGAAGAACTTCAATTTGATGCTGCAATATTGGAAAAAATAATTTTCAATCTTTTAGGAAATTCATTGAAATTTACCCCAAATGGTGGAAAAATAACATTAAGAATCTCCTCAGAAAGACTCGAATTCAATAGTAAACTTACCAATTTTAGCAATATTAAAAGTGATTATGAATCTCCATCCTATATCTATTTATCTATAGAAGATACAGGACAAGGAATTAGCTCAGAGGCAATGGTACATATTTTTGATCGGTTTTTCCAAGTTGATAATGAATCTGAAATACAAGGATCAGGAATAGGACTGACTTTAGTTCGAAGTTTGGTTACTATTCATCATATTAATTTATCTGTACATAGTAAAGAAGGTATTGGTACTCAATTTATTCTTGAATTGCCTAACATTAATTATGATGAAGTGTTTGCTAGGGAAAATGCCGAAAATTCAGTTATGCTTTCTAAAAGTGCATTAAGTCCATTTGATGAAAAACACAATATAATTACGGATTCGAAAGTGAATATGTATGAGAATTTTGCAAAACCAGAAGTTTTAATTGTAGAGGATAACATCGAGTTGAGAAGCTTTATGAAGGATCATTTCGAAGAAGATTTTAAAGTATTTGAAGCTGAAAATGGAGTAGAAGGATTAGAAATTTTGAATAAGCAAAATATCGAGATTATTGTCAGCGATATTATGATGCCACAAATGGATGGTGTAACTTTTTGTAAAAAAGTAAAAGAGGACAAAAAATATCGCGGAATTCCATTTATTTTATTATCGGCTAAATTTAATGTTGATAGTCAAATAGAAAGTGCGCAATCGGGTGCTGATGTGTATATAGCCAAACCATTTAGCATGGAGGTCTTGCATTTGACAATTTTAAATATGTTAAGAACGAGAAAACAAGTTAAAGAAACTGCGTTAGAAAATACCTTTGAAGAAGCTAGAAAAAATGTTAAGGGGAATGTAGAAGATGAATTTTTAAGAAAAGTTATCGATTGTATCGATGATAATATCGAAGATGTAGATTTTGATGTTGTTAAATTATGTGGTTTGTTGGGAATAAGTAAAACGAAATTGTATACCAAGATCAAAGGAGTAACCTCGGAATCTATAGGAGGTTTAATTAGAGAAATACGTCTGAAAAAAGCTGCCCAATTATTGTCTAGTACAGATTTTAATATTATTCAAGTTATGGACAAGGTTGGAATTCAAAGCCAATCGCACTTTACAAAAAGTTTCAAGAAACAGTTCGGAGTCACACCTTCTGAATTTGTTAAAGATTTAAATAAAAACTAATTTTTTAGAAAAAAAAATCTAAAACACTTGCAGGAATTAGATAAAGAGTTTGACATGTTTAAGTCAGACTCTTTTTTTTATAGTGCATTTTTTTGAATTGAAATAATGATTTTTTTTGGGATTTAATTCTTGAAAGGGGGAGGGACGACAATAGCAGGGAAAGATTTATGTACACTTATTCAAATTATTTTAAATTAATACATATAAACAAAATATCAATTCATTTGAGCAACGAAAAATGTTCTTACTACTAATAAATTTGTTGTATTCATTGCTAAATAGTATAAAAATGCCTACACAATTTAATTCGATTAGGAATAAAAAATTTAAATCAAAAGCAGTTGCTACACTTCAATACATT
The DNA here is from genome assembly GCF_004355225.1 of Flavobacterium nackdongense. Lineage (NCBI taxonomy): Bacteria > Pseudomonadati > Bacteroidota > Flavobacteriia > Flavobacteriales > Flavobacteriaceae > Flavobacterium > Flavobacterium nackdongense. The sequence goes on from NZ_CP037933.1 coordinate 4,093,202, forward strand.
TTATTCTTTGGTTTACTAGTCAATACCCTAAACGCTAAGATTACAGATTCAATTGGCGACGTCACCTTACATCCTTCAGTGATCAATTTAGAGAAAATAAAAGGGCTTAAAGAATCCACCATTTTCGATCTTACAGTCAACGGACAAAACGCCTTCGTTTACCATTCTCGCGAAATAATGGATCAATATGAGCATATAAAGCAACTGAAGAGTATCTCCTATCAAGGAGTTTCTTATGTGAATTTTTCTATGTCGAGTACTGTGAAGCTTCAAATCAATAGTTTGAATGGAAAAGCATCCAGTTGGAAAATTCTTCCAAAACGAGCAGATGTTAAGGTTGATGAAACTACAAATAGTATAATTTTTACTTTGAACAAGCCCGAAAAATTTGTGATATCAGCTGTTGTTGACGGACTTGAACAATCGATAATTATCAGTGCCGAAAAGCCGGAAACAAATATTCCATCCAAAACGGATAAAGGAGTTTTGTATTTGGGACCTGGAATACATCAGTACGGTCAAGCATGGGACCCGTTTGTAAACGGAATTCATACCGTTTATGTAGCAGGTGGTGCAATTTTAGAAGCTACAATTAAATCCAATAAAAAAAATAACGTAAAAATTCTCGGAAGGGGCATACTCTCACAGTCTTTTGTTACTCACGCAGAGGAATCCTCATCTAATGAAAAAGCTAGAGAGCAAGAATGGGATGCCGACTGGTTAGGGGTTGTTTTTACAGACTCGCAAAACATAGTAATAGACGGTATTACCATAATGAATAGTCCTAGTTATCAACTAGAAGTTGCTAACTGCAATAATGTCAAAATCAATAATATAAAATTATGTGGTTTCGGCGAGCATAATAACGATGGAATACATACTTATGGCAACACTATTTTAGTTGAGGATTCTTTTATTGCCAGCAATGACGATCGTGTTTGTATTACAGGATTGTTTGATAAGGAAAATGGAACGGACAACTTGCAATGGGATGGTAGTAATGAATTGACAGGCGTATCGGTATCCAATATTACATTACGAAATATGGTGTTTTGGGGATTAGACAATAATGGAGCGGATATAATGCTCACTTGGAATGGTGCCGGATATGCCAAAAACATTTTGGTTGAAAATGCGGTGAGTTTAACAGGTACTAATAAAGCTTTTATTGCAGCTCGTCACGGAGGCAGTGCTGATATTCACGATTTGATTTTTAGAAATATTACGCTTTATCATTCTAATTTATTTGATGTTGAAATTGGTGAATCTAATTATCAAGGAGCTGGTGGTGGTAAATTGAGGAATTTATTACTTGAGAATTTTACCATACATGCCAATTTTAAAGATATCGGAAAACAATTGAAGGGAGAAAGCAAGGCAAGTAATATCGAAGGAATTATTTTTAAGAACATAATTACAAATGATGGAGTTTTGACAGATCTCAATCAAATAAAATTAATCTCAAACGAATTTGTTTCTAATTTAAAAGCAGTTAAATAATAATGGAAAATACAGTTTTTTTACTTTCTTTTTGGGATTATGTTGCCTTCTTTGGCTATTTAGTAATCTTAAGTTTTATTGGTTATTGGTATGGACGCAAAAAAAATGAAAATTCTTCTGATTATTTTTTGGCTGGTAGGACTTTGCCTTGGTATGTTGTAGGTAGTTCGTATATAGCAGCCAATATTAGTACAGAACATTTTATCGGATTGATTGGAGCAGCGGTAATTTATGGTATCAGTGTTGCCACAGGTGAGTGGAGTACAGTGATTGCTTTTACTTTTTTGATTTGGCTTTTCATACCGTATTTGTTGTCTTCAAAAGTATATACAACCCCTGAATATTTAGAATTAAGATATAATAAAAAGGTTCGAATAATTTTTGCAGTGGTGTCTCTTTTAGCTAATGTTTTTGCTTTTATGGGACCTGTAATTTATGGAGGTAGTTTAATTTTAGTTGTATTTTTTAAGATTAGTCCATTGGCCGCATGTTTACTTATAGGTATTGCAACTGGTGGATGGGCCATTTGGGGTGGACTTAAATCCGTTGCTTTTATGGATATGTTGACCATTATTATTAAAATCTCAGGCGGATTAATTGTTACCGTTTTGGGGTTGATTTATTTAGGTCATGGCGATGGAATGATTCCTGGTTTTACTAAAATGGTAGAAGTAAATTCCGGTGGAGTGGCTTGGTCAAAAGAATGGATAAGTGAAAATGTGCCTAATATTCTGAAAGGTGCCCAAAAAGGAGATAGTTATAACAGATTGTCTGTAATTCAGCCTCTTAATCATTATTCAAATCCTTGGACTCATTGGGTATTTAGCTTTTTTTATATCGGATTATGGTACACGGTTATCAATCAAACTATGGTTCAGAAAATTCTTGCTGCAAAGGATATGTATCACGCAAGAGCTGGAATGTTATTGGCTTCATTTTTAAAATTGTTTTTACCTGTGATTGTTGTAATTCCAGGATTAATCTTTTTTGCAATGAAACCAGAATTTTTAACCACAACCGATTGGGGTTTTCAAAGTGAAGAGGCCAACAAAACCTATATTGTTATGATCAATATTTTGGTACCAACATTTATGAAAGGGATTTTATTAGGCGCACTTTTTGGCGCTATCCAATCGACCGTGAGCTCGGTTTTGATCTCCACATCGACTTTATTTACAATGGATTTGTACAGAAATAGTTTTGTTAAAAATGAATCAGAAAACCATTATGTGGGAGTTGGAAAAATTTCTGGCATTGTGTTTTTATTGTTGTCTGTTGGATTTGCAGTTATTTTAGCTACAGCTACAAAAGTGAATTTATTTATATTAATTCAAGCCCTTTACACCTTCATTGCTCCACCTTTTTCGGCAATTTTCCTGTTGGGTATGTTATGGAAACGTGTCAACGGAAAAGCGGCATTAATCACCATTTTTGCAGGTTTTGCTATGGCAGGTTTTCTTAAATATTTAGAGTTTGGACCCTTACAGGATTCAACTTCTGAAATGGCCAATATTATCAAACCATTTGCCAATCAGGGCTTAATTACTTGGGTGTTCTCTATGATTGTCTGTGCTGTTTCGGCTTTAGTTACAGCAAAAGCCGGTGAAAACAAAATTGGGAATGATTTGGTTTTCAATATCAACGGATCTGCTTTAAAAGAAGGTCTGGGCGACAGATGGTACAATAGTATCCTGTTTTGGTGGATAATATGTATTTTAATGTTGGTAGGCATTATTCTCACTTTTTCAATTGTACTTTAAATAAACAAATAATAATGAATACTAAAATTTCTAATAGGGCATTGAAACCGCCTATGGGCTGGAACAGTTGGGATTGTTTTGGTACCAATGTAACAGAAGATGAAGTAAAAGAAAATGCTAATTTTATTGCAAATAACTTAAAACAATTTGGTTGGGAATATGTTGTGGTTGATTTGGGTTGGTATGGAACCGAAATTGATAATCATAACTACAAAACCGAAAATATCCCGCAATTGATAGATGATTATGGTCGATTAATTCCCGATCCAATTCGTTTTCCATCCTCAATAAATGGTGCGGGATTTAAACCTTTAGCCGATTATATTCACGGTTTAGGATTAAAATTAGGCATACATATTATGCGTGGAATTCCTGTTCAAGCGGTGCAGCAAAAGTCAAAAGTAAAAGGCACCAATCTAACAGCGGATCAAATATCTTACGATAGAGAAAGATGTCCGTGGTTCAATAGCTTGAGAACATTAGATTTTTCAAAACCTGAAACACAAGCATACTATGATTCTATATTTGAAATGTATGCAGGTTGGGGTGTAGATTATATCAAAGCTGACGATGTAAATGCCTGGTCTGAAGTGCATAGAAGTAGTGGTTCTCCAACAGGTGAGGGTTCCCCATATAGAATTGATGATATCGAAGGAATGGCAAAAGCCATAGACAATTCCGGTAGAGATATAGTTTTTAGTATTTCTCCTGGTGGTCCGGAAACAACCATCATCAATCATTTAAGAAACAACGCAAATTTATGGCGTATATCAGCAGATTTTTGGGATGAATGGGGTTCGCTAAAGATGCAAATGAATCGTTGCGCCACCTGGGCTCCTTTTGTAACAGCTGGACATTGGCCAGATGCCGATATGTTGCCTTTAGGGGATTTGCCAAGAGGTGAGTCTGGAGGAACTAACCGAGTTTCAAACTTCACCAATGATGAACAAACTACAGTTATGACACTTTGGTCCATGTTTCGTTCTCCATTGATGTTTGGCGGTAATTTGCCTAAAACATCGGAATTTACTATCAGTTTAATTAGTAATGAAGAGGTTTTGGAAGTGAATCAGAATAGCTGGAACAATCGCTTATTAAAAGGAAATGAAGAAGAGAAAATCTGGATAGCTGAAAATGAGAAAGGAATATACTTTGCCCTTTTTAATATTTCGGATGAAGAACGAGAAATCACAATGAATTTTTCCGATGTAAATTGTAATGATGAAGTGACAGTTAGGGATTTATGGAAAAAAGGAAATCTTGGTAATTACACTACAAGTTTTTCAGCAAAAGTAGCTCCTCATGGGGCTAAAATGTATTTAATATCAAAGTAAGAATAGAAAAAATGAGTAACATTGATTTAAGAGCAGCAGATAATATTAGAGCATTAGCCATTGCAATGGTAGAACAAGCCAATTCCGGACATCCAGGTGGTCCAATGGGCGGTGGAGATTATATGCACATTTTGTATTCAGAATTTTTAAATTTTGACCCGAGCGATATGGCTTGGCCATTCAGAGATCGTTTCTTTATGGATGCGGGGCATCTATCAACCTTATTATATGCTCAATATTACTTATTGGGGAAATATGAAAAAGAAGATATCAAAAAGTTCAGACAATGGGGCTCAGTAACTCCAGGTCACCCAGAAGTAGACGTTTTGCGTGGTGTTGAAAATACTTCTGGTCCATTAGGGCAGGGCCATACGATGGGAGTTGGTGCCGCTATTGCAGCAAAATTCTTAGCCGAACGTTTCGGGTATTGGATGGATCATAAGATCTATGGATTTATTTCTGATGGTGGTGTTCAAGAAGAAATTTCTCAAGGTGCGGGAAGAATTGCAGGACATTTAGGATTGAACAATTTTATAATGTTTTATGACTCTAATGATGTGCAATTGTCAACAATGACCGGCGAAGTTACTTCTGAAGATACAGCAAAAAAATATGAAGCTTGGGGATGGAATGTGATGACCATCGATGGACATAATCACGATGAAATCAGAAAAGCTTTAACTGCTGCAAATCAAGAAAAAGAGAGACCGACCCTGATTATTGGTAAAACCATTATGGGTAAGGGTTGTGTTACTGCGACTGGAGCAAATTGGGAAGGTCATTGTGAATTGCACGGTCAACCGATAGGTCATACCGGTGCCGACTTTAAAGCAACTTTGAAAAATTTAGGAGCCAATGTTGAGGATCCATTTGCAATATACCAAGATGTTGAAGCCTATTATGACTCTTTATTAAAAAGAAAAATTGAAGAATCTAGTGTCAAAAAAGCGGCAATCGCTAGTTGGAGAAATGAAAATCCAGAATTGTCAAATAAACTGGATGGATTTTTAGCAGGTAAATTACCAGATTTGGATTTTGAATCCATTGTTAATAAAACAGGATTAGCAACAAGAGCAGCATCGGCTAATGTCTTGGCTTATTTGGCTGAGAATGTTGAAAATATGATCGTTTCTTCTGCGGATTTATCTAATAGTGATAAAACAGATGGTTTCTTAAAAAAAACACAAGCATTAAGGAAGGATGATTTTTCAGGTGCCTTTTTACAAGCAGGTGTTGCCGAATTGACTATGGCTGCCATTGCCAACGGTATCGCTTTGCATGGAGGTGTAATTCCGGTAGTAGCGACGTTCTTTGTCTTTTCAGATTATATGAAACCGGCAATTAGAATGAGTGCTATTCAGGAGTTACCTGTGAAGTATGTCTGGACTCACGATGCTTTTAGAGTGGGAGAAGATGGACCAACGCATCAGCCAATTGAACAAGAAGCGCAAATAAGATTGTTGGAAAAATTAAAAAATCATAGTGGAGAACCGTGTTTTATTGCATTACGGCCTGCAGATTCTGCCGAGACAAATGTAGCTTGGAAAATGGCACTAGAGAATACTAAAGTGCCTACAGGATTGATTTTGTCTCGCCAAGGAATTAAGGATTTACCCGCTACATCTTCGTCAAGATACCAAGAGGCACTTCAAGCAGAAAAAGGAGGCTACACTATTGTAGAAGTAGAAAACCCAGATGTAGTTTTAATTGCTAACGGATCGGAAGTAGCTACTCTAATCGAAGGAGCTAGTTTACTTGAAAGTCGAGAAAATATTAAAGCAAAAGTGGTTTCTGTTCCTTCTGAAGGACTATTCAGATTGCAGTTAGAAGAATATCAAGAAAGCATTATTCCTGCCAATAAGCCAGTATTTGGATTGACAGCAGGTTTGCCAGTTAATCTTCAAGGTTTAATTGGAAAAAATGGAAAAGTTTTTGGACTAGATCATTTTGGTTATTCAGCACCAGCAACGGTATTGGATGAAAAATTTGGTTTTACAGGCGAGAATGTTTTCAAACAAGTAATGGAATTATTAAAATTAAAAAAATAGAAAAATGAAGTTTTTTATCGATACAGCAAATTTGAATGAAATCGCAGAAGCGCAAGCATTGGGAGTTTTAGATGGTGTTACCACAAATCCCTCTTTGATGGCGAAAGAAGGAATAACCGGTGCGGCAAATATTTTGAAACATTATGTAGACATCTGCAATATTGTTGATGGGGATGTTTCTGCCGAAGTTATTGCTACTGATTTTGAAGGAATGGTTCAACAAGGAGAGGAATTAGCCGCTTTGCACCCACAGATAGTGGTAAAATTACCAATGATAGCCGCTGGAGTTAAAGCCTGTAAATATTTTTCTGATAAAGGAATTAGAACCAATGTAACTTTAGTTTTTTCAGTAGGACAAGCTTTACTAGCTGCCAAAGCAGGTGCGACTTATGTGTCTCCTTTCTTAGGAAGACTAGACGATATTTCTACTGATGGTTTGGGATTAATTGCTGAAATCAGACAAGTATATGATAATTATGATTTTAAAACTCAAATATTATCAGCTTCGGTTCGTAACACGATGCACGTTATCAATTGTGCTAAAATAGGTTCAGATGTAATGACGGGCCCACTTTCGTCGATTACTGGCTTGTTGAAACACCCTTTGACAGATAGCGGATTGGCTCAATTTTTAGCTGATTATCAAAAAGGGAATAAATAGAAAAAATATAGGTTATGAGTACTCAGAAATATTCGATTGGAATGGATTTTGGCTCCGATTCGGTTCGCGCTCTAGTGGTAAATACGTCAACAGGCGAAGAATTGGCAACTGCAGTCCATTATTATTCCCGTTGGGAGGAAGGAAAGTATTGTGATCCTTCTAAAAATAAATTTAGACAACATCCTTTGGATTATATTGAAGGAGTAGAAAAAACTATTAAATCAGTTGTTTCACAAGTTTCTGATGAAGTTATTAATAATATTATTGGTATTGGTGTGGATACTACAGGATCTACTCCAGTAGCAGTAGATAAGACTGGTACTCCATTGGCATTGTTAAAAGGATTTGAAGAAAATCCCAACGCAATGTTTGTGCTTTGGAAAGATCATACCGGGATTAAGGAAGCAGATGAAATTAATGCTTTGTGCAAAAAATGGGATATAGATTATTCTCAGTATGAAGGAGGAATTTATTCTTCTGAGTGGTTTTGGTCAAAAATTTTACATGTTTCAAGAGCAGATTCTTCTGTTTTGGAGGCAGCTTATTCGTGGGTTGAACATTGTGATTGGATTCCGTTTTTATTAACAGGAGGAACTGATGTAACTCAAATGAAACGCAGCCGTTGCTCAGCAGGACATAAAGCTTTATGGCACGAATCGTACGGAGGCTTACCTCCAAATGATTTTTTTGTTGCTCTAGATCCTATTTTAGATGGCTTAACCAATAGATTATATACTGCAACCTACACTTCAGATGTTGCTGCAGGAACACTTTCGCAAGAATGGGCAGATCGTTTAGGATTGTCAACTTCTGTTGTTGTGGCAGTAGGAGCTTTTGATTGTCATATGGGTGCAGTAGGAGTAAACATTGAGCCGTATTTTTTAACTAAAGTAATGGGAACTTCTACTTGTGATATTGTGGTTACTCCACTGCAAGAAAAAGAACATTTAGTGAAAGGAATTTGCGGACAAGTGGATGGTTCTGTAATTCCAAATATGTTAGGATTAGAGGCAGGTCAATCTGCTTTTGGAGATATTTATGCTTGGTATGAGCGTTTGTTATCTTGGCCAATAAAGGAAATTATTGGTGCTACTTCCATTTTAGATGAAGCTACAAAAAAAGCATTAATAGCAGAAACAGTTGCTAAAATTATTCCAAAGTTGAGTGAAGCTGCGGCGAAAGAACCGATTGGTGCTTCCGGAGAATTAGCTTTGGATTGGATGAACGGAAGAAGAACACCAGATGCCAATCAGAACTTAAAAGGAGTAATAGCAGGTATAAACTTGGGCAGCGCGGCACCAAAAGTGTTTAGAGCACTTGTTGAAGCCTCTTGTTTTGGTGCTAAAACTATTGCGGATCGATTCGTTTCTGAAGGTATTCCAATTAACGGAGTTATTGCTTTAGGAGGAATTGCAAAAAAATCACCTTTTATTATGCAAATGATGGCAGATGTTTTAAACATGCCAATCAAGGTGGCACAATCAGAACAAGCTTGTGCTTTGGGTGCAGCCATTTTTGGTTCCGTTGCAGCAACAGTACACGAGGATACATTTGCAGCAATGAATGCAATGGCTAGCCCATTTGAAATTGTTTATGAACCAAATGCAGAAAATGCAACAGCCTATCGTGAAGTTTACGAACGATACATCGCGCTAGGAGTTACAATAGAAGATCATATAATGAAAAACCTATAATTATGAGTAAGTATAATTCATTAAAACAAGAATGTTACGAGGCAAATATGCAATTAAATGCATTGGGTTTGGTAGTTTATACTTTTGGTAATGTCAGTGCTGTTCATAGGGAAGATGGCGTATTTGCCATCAAACCTAGTGGAGTCGCTTATGAAGATTTAAAACCAGAGGATATGGTGATTGTCGACTTTGATAATAATATTATTGAAGGTAGTATGCGTCCCTCTTCAGACACAAAAACACACGCTTATTTGTACAAGAATTGGAAAGAAATTGGCGGAATTGCGCACACTCATGCTATGTATTCAGTGTCATGGGCTCAATCGCAATTAGATATTCCAATCTTTGGAACAACTCATGCGGATCATTTAACGGCAGATATTCCTTGCGCTCCGCCAATGAGTGATGAGTTGATAAGAGGTAATTATGAGCACAATACAGGTATTCAGATTCTAGATTGTTTCAAGGATAAAAACCTTTCTCACGAGGAAGTAGAGATGGTTTTGATTGGAAATCACGGGCCATTTACCTGGGGAAAAACGGCTGCTAAGGCGGTATATAACAGTAAAGTATTAGAAACAATTGCGCAAATGGCTTTCATTACGAGACAGATTAATCCCACTGCGCCGAGATTGAAAGATTCCTTGATTAAAAAACATTATGAACGTAAACACGGTGTAGATTCTTATTACGGTCAAAAATAATTATACTACAGGTTGCAATATAAAATAATTTAAAATACAAGAAAATGATAGATTTAAAAAAATATGAAGTTTGGTTTGTGACAGGGAGTCAACATTTATATGGTCCAGAAACATTAAGACAAGTAGCTGAACATTCACAGCAAATTGCTAAAGCATATAATAACAGCTCTACAATCCCAGTAAGTGTTGTATTTAAACCAGTCGTGAAATCATCTGATGAAATACATCAAGTTTGTAAGGAGGCCAACAATACTGATAATTGTATTGGTTTAATTACTTGGATGCATACTTTTTCACCAGCTAAAATGTGGATTGCGGGATTGCAAGCTTTACAGAAGCCATTTTTGCATTTGCACACGCAATTCAATAGAGATATTCCTTGGGGAACCATCGATATGGATTTTATGAATTTAAACCAGTCTGCTCATGGTGATCGTGAATTTGGATTCATTGTATCAAGAATGCGTATCAATCGTAAAGTAGTGGTTGGGCATTGGGAAAATGAAGATGTGATAAAACAAGTTGCAAACTGGTCTCGAGTTGCTGTCGCAGCGGCGGATTCTAAGACAATGAAAGTGGCTCGTTTTGGCGACAATATGAGGCAAGTTGCTGTTACGGAAGGGAACAAAGTTTCTGCTCAAATAAAATTTGGTTATGAAGTAAATGGGTATGGTATTGGAGATTTGACAAAATATATCAATCAAGTTAGCGATAAAGAAGTAACAGAATTGATTAAGGAATATGCAGATAACTACACCTTAGCAAAAAACATCGTAGCAGGTGCTGAAAAACATTTTTCGTTAAGAGATTCAGCTCAAATCGAAATAGGGTTAAGAGCTTTTCTAACAGAAGGTGGTTTTACAGCTTTTACAAATACATTTGAAAATTTGAACGGAATGAAACAACTTCCAGGTATCGCAACCCAACGTTTGATGGCAAGTGGTATTGGATATGGCGGAGAAGGAGATTGGAAAACTGCTGCATTAGTTCGTTCTATGAAAGTGATGGCTGCTGGATTAGAAGGTGGTAATAGCTTTATGGAAGACTACACCTACCATTTCGACCCGAAAAATTCAGCTGTTTTAGGTTCACATATGTTAGAAATCTGTCCTTCGATTGCCAAAGGGGAAGTTCGAGTTGAAGTACATCCATTGGGAATAGGAGGAAAAGAAGATCCAGCTCGTTTGGTATTCAATGCTGGAGCAGGAAGTGCTTTAAATGCTTCGGTTATTGATATGGGTAATCGTTTCAGATTATTGGTAAATAAGGTAGAGGCTTTAGAAATTGACAACGAGATGCCAAAACTACCAGTAGCTCGCGTTTTATGGGATGCAAAACCAGATTTGCAAACTGCTGCTTCAGCTTGGATTTTAGCTGGAGGAGCACACCATACAGGCTACAGTCAAAATTTATCTGCCGAACAAATGCAAGATTTTGCCGAAATGATGGATATCGAATTTTTATTAATCGACGAGAAAACAGATCTATACCGATTCAAACAAGAATTGCGTTGGAACGACACTTCTTATGGTATCAATAGCCGTTATTAACAAACTATTTTTTTAAGTTAATAGTAATTTAGCAATGCCCCCGAGTACAACTTGGGGGTATTTTTATACTACATTTTAATACAATTCATTATGCAATCATATCATAAACTTCTTGTTTTAGGTGCTGTAATTGGACTTTTCACAGTGAATTTCACCTACAGTCAAGACAAAAACCGAGATAAAACAGCTGATTTTAAATCTTTTGCGACCACACCGCCGATGGGTTGGAATAGTTATGACGCTTATCAAGGAGCGGTAACCGAAAAACAATTTTTGCAGGCTGTTGATATATTAGAAAAGAAATTATTGCCCTTGGGATACAATACCGCAACAATAGATTTTTGTTGGTTTAATCCAGGTCCCAAAGGATGGGATGAGAAAAACTGGAAAACTTTTCCTTTAAAACAAGAAAAAGATGCCAAAGGGAACTTTTCTCCTATACTAACGATGGATCAATACGGTCGTTTGTTGCCTGCAATCAATCGTTTTCCATCTGCTAAAAATGATACAGGATTTAAATCGATAGGCGATTATGTTCATAATAAAAAAATGAAATTTGGAATTCATATTATGAGAGGAATTGCGCGTCAAGCAGTTGCTCAAAACACTCCCATAAAGAATTCAAAATATTTTGCAAAAGATATTGCTAAATTGCAAGACACTTGCAAATGGAATAATAATATGTATGGCGTAGACCCTTTTAAACCAGGTGCTCAAGAATATTATAATTCTCTTTTTGAATTGTATGCAAAATGGGGCGTTGATTTTGTTAAAGTGGACGATATTTCGGCACCAACTTATCATTCAAAAGAAATTGAATTAATACGAAAAGCAATCGATAATTGCGGTCGTCCGATGGTTTTGAGTTTGTCATGTGGTGAAACAATGGTGAGTTATGCCAACCATTTAGAAAAAAATGCAAATATGTACCGTATTTCGATTGATTTTTGGGACAAATGGAAAAGTGTAGCACATATGTTCGATTTGGCTTATGCATGGCAACCACTGATAAATCAAGGTACCTGGCCAGATTTAGATATGATTCCAATTGGTAACTTGTGTATTGGTGATTACCCTTTGCAAGAAGAGAGTAGCGATAAAACCGAGCATTTTTCTAGGTTGAACAAAGACGAGCAAAAAACATTAATGACACTTTGGTGTTTTGCTAAATCACCCTTAATTTGGGGAGGAGATCCTTTGACAAGTAAAGCCGAAGATTTTGAGATGATTAGTAATTCAAAATTATTGGATATTGATCAAAATAGTATTAATAATCATCAAGTGGCCAATTTTGTTTATGAAGGGATGCAACGTGAAGATCGTATTTGGACTGCAGAATCTAAAGATGGGAAAGAAAAATACATCGCATTTTTTAACCTTGGGGAAAAATCAAGAGATCTAAGTTTTTATTTTCATTGGGAATATTGGGATGGTAATTACAAATTTGTCGATTTATGGACTAACGAGGAGTTAGGGGATTTTTCGAATGTGTTTACAGCCAAGAATATACCAGTTCACGGAGTTAAAGCATATAAAATGATAAAAAAATAAAATGAAAAAATATATCATACTCATTGTACTTTTGATTGGGGTATTTCCCGTATTTTCTCAATCGATTTCCGAATTGAAACAAAATTATTCTGGGAAAATTAAATGGGATGAAAAGACTAAAACAGTACATTTTCTTAAAACTGGAGTTATATTCTTTGCCCAAAAAACAGGTATAGGGAAGGACTTAGAAAACGATCAAAAAAATCATTTTTGGGTTGTTCCAAAGGAAGTTAAAAATATCATCATAGGCAAAAAAGTAATGGTTACAGGAGCGTTTCAAACCAGCTCGGATGTTTTGATTGCAGGAGAAGATAGAAAAACATCGGTCGTTTTTGGAACTAATTTAAAGCAATGGGCAGACGCTAATAATCCTGGAAAACAGAATTTAAAAGAATGGCATTATGCACAGTTTGAAAACAGGGGCGGAGTTATGTCGATTAGGAATTTGATGGTTTTAAATCCGTTTTCTTATTTTGTTCAAGGTTTTGGTCATGTTGTTCATGTCAAAAGTTGTGATTTTATTGATAATCGTGGAGGCAATCAAAATCATAGTGATGGCTTTGTTGGCGGAAATGGTTCTACGGTCGATGATTGTTATTTTGAAGCAGGTGATGATGTTTTTAAAGCCTATTTTAATTATTCAGTTTCAAATTGTACCATAAAAATGGTCGAAAATGCAGTTCCAATTCAATTGGGTTGGGGTAATTATTCCAATGGAGCTGTCTGTAATTTTAAAAACATAAAAATTATTGGAGATTCTGGACGTGGTGCAACCGACAACGCAGTTATCGATGGCCGTGCAGGAAAATTTACTGTTACTGTTAATATTGATGGTTTGGAAGTGGATAATCCGAATGCCGTAATGGTAAGTTTATGGGAGAGCACGATGACATTAAACGGTACTATAACAGACGCAAAAATTAATGTAGGGCAATATTCAAAAAGAAGAACTGCGGGACAAAATAATTTGAAAATTTGCAATACTACAGACCAAAAATCGAATTATAACTGTAAACCATAAAAATTTATGTTTTTTGTTGTTTTTCTAGGAAGGAAAAAATCAAAGAGCAAGAATAGTGAACAAAAAAACAACTCAAAAAGTAATGTTTTTATCAAATTTGATAGACAATTAGTAGAATATAAATTCGATGCTATATATTTCAAATAGAAAGCAGGTAATTCTAATTAATTTTGAAAAGGTATGAAACATTTTTTGGTTGTTTTATTTGCTTGGTTTCCCATTTTTATTCTAGCACAAACGCAACAAACCAGACCTAATATCTTAGTAATTATGCTTGACGATGCTGGTTTAGATATGAGTGTTTATGGAAGTTCTTATGTAAAAACCCCAGCATTTGATAAAATTGCAAGAGAAGGTATATTATTTACTAAAGCTTATACACCCAATGCGAAGTGTGCCCCATCAAGAGCTTCAATTTTAACAGGTAGAAACTCTTGGCAATTGGATGCTGTGGCTAATCATTATATTTATTTTCCATCAAAATTTAAAACTTTTCCTGAGGTTTTAAAGGAAAATGGATATGTCACAGGGCATACAGGTAAAGGATGGTCTCCCGGTATCGCACTAACAGCAACTGGGGAAGTTAGAGATTTAGTTGGGAAAAGCTTCGATGCAAAAAAAACGAAATCTCCAACCACTGAAATCTCAGTAAACGATTATAGTGCTAATTTTAAAGATTTTTTAAATCAAGTTCCAAAGGGAAATCCTTGGAATTTCTGGATAGGAATTAATGAACCCCACAGAGGTTATGAATATCAATCGGGTGTAAAAAAAGGTGGTAAACGACTGGATATGATAAAGGAAGTTCCTAAATATTTTCCTGATTCTACTTCAGTTCGACACGATTTACTTGATTATGCAATGGAATTGGAATATGCTGATAGCCATGTCACTAGGGTTTTAAATGAACTTAAAGCTACAAATCAATTAGAAAACACCCTCATAATTTACACCTCTGATCATGGAATGCCTTTTCCTCGTGTAAAGGGAAATCAATATGAAAATTCGAATCACATTCCTATGGCTATTATGTGGAAAGGTAAAATTTTGAAACCCAATAGAAGTGCAGATGATTATATTAGTTTTGTAGATATTGCTCCTACTTTATTGGAAGTTGCAGGTATAGATTGGAAACGTTCAGGAATGTATCCAAGCCCAGGCAAAAGTTTGCTAAATATTTTTGAAACTAATAAATCGGGAACGATTGATTCTGATCGAAATTTTGTTTTAGTTGGTCAAGAACGCCATGATCCTGGAAGACCAAATGACCAAGGCTATCCAGTGCGTGGAATACATAAAGACAATATGTTGCTTTTACATAATTATGAGTCAGATCGATGGCCAGCTTGCAATCCAGAAACAGGATATTTGAATGTAGATAAAAGCCCAACAAAATCTTTATTGATTAATTTGCGCCGTTCAGGAGTCGATAAAAAGTTTTGGCAGTTGAGTTTTGGTAAGCGCCTAGATTTAGAATTTTACGACATCAAAAAAGACCCTTATTGCCTCAATAATCTCGCTTACAATAGCGATTACAAAAAACAACTTGATGAATTAGAAAATTTCATGAATCAAAAGTTGATGGCTCAAGATGATTTACGAATGCAAGGTTACGGTTATTTATACGAACAATTTCCATTCACACAGTACAGAAATTATTATGAAAATTATATGAATAGCAAAATTGGAACTTTAAATTGGGCGGATCCCAATGATTATGAACCCACGTATATTGACAATAATGGCGAAAACTTAGAGACAGTAATTAGAAAGAAAAACACTTTACAAAACGATTAGATCAGTAAGAATACATGAAGAAATTAATAAATCAAAGCTTGTTATTGTTTATTATAATATTGTTTTTTAGTGAAGCTAAAGCACAAGAAAATTTAGGGAAATTAAAAGAAATAAAAAACCACAAGAATGCTGTTTATTTAATGCAGGACATTTGGATGCGTGACCCATTTATAGAACTTGCTCCTGATGGATATTACTATTTATCGTGTACCAGACAGAATAGCAATCTAAACAACGAACCCGGAATGCAGTTTTATCGAAGTCAGGATTTGGTTTCCTGGGAGAATTTAGGGATTAAATGGAAAGCAAAAGATTCAGACTGGGGGAAAATGCTTATTGAAAAAGGAAAGATAAATGATAAAGAAGGAATGATATGGGCTCCCGAAATTCATTTTGTAAATGGGAAATGGGTAGTTGTTTCAACTTCAAATCAAGGAGTATCAAATCTCATGATTTCAAAAGGAAAACAATTGGAAGGACCATTTGATGAACCTTTTGGACTTAATTTTGGAAGACATCATGACCCAGCTATTTTTATGGATGGTAAAACACCTTGGTTAATTGATAAATGTGCTGAAATTACCCAATTAAAAGATGATTTTAGTGGATTTGCTGGTGAGGCTATTAAAATTGGTTCTTCAAATAGAAAAATGGGACATGAAGGTTGTTATATCGTAAAGATAGAGAACAAATATGTTCTTTTTGGTACCGCTTGGAGTACTGATATCATGCGGCACGGAACGTATAATTTGTATTATTCAACAGCAGATAAAGTTACAGGCCCATATAATGAAAGAAAATTTGCTGGTCGTTTTTTAGGTCATGGTACGCCTTTTAAGGATAAAAACGGCAATTGGTGGTGTACTGCATTTTATAATGCGAGTAAGCCTGTTCTTTCAGGAAATGAAGCCCAGCAAATGGATTTAACAGATACCGCTTATACGATAAACAAACAAGGACTTACTCTCGTTCCTATTGAGTTTAAAATGATCAAAGGAGATGTTAAAGTGATTGTAAAGGATAATAATTATGCTACTCCTGGAAAAGAAGAAGTACAAAAATTTTAAAAAAATGAAAAAAATAAATTTTCTAGTGCTGACACTGTTTTTTGCTATAGGTTGTTTTAGTCAAAATGCTATTCAAAACAGTGAAAAAGTAAATATAAACAAACCCAACATTGTTTTTATTTTATCAGATGATTTAAGTTTTAGAGATGTCAGTGCCTATGGTCAAAAAAATTACAAGACACCTAATATCGATAAGTTGTGTTTGACTTCAGCGCGATTTACACAAGCTTATGCAGCAGCTCCTGAATGTGCTCCTTCTAGAGGGTCTTTCCTTTCTGGTAAGCATGTGGGACACGGACCTATTCGATTGAATAGCAGTGCTCGTGGTTTCGAATTCTTACCGAAAAATACCTATACCCTTGCTAAAATGCTACAGGAAACTGGCTATAAAACTGGAGTGGTTGGAAAATGGGGACTAGGTTATAAAGATGATGCCGGAAACCCCTTAAAGCAAGGATTTGACTATCATTTTGGCTTCTTGACCCATTATGAAGCACATTCCTATTTCCCTTTAGTCTTATATGAAAATAATAAAGAAATCCATTATCCTGAAAATAAAGGAATGGACATTAAACCTTTGTATGAGAAAGACCGTGGTAATCCTGATCGTATTGATTTTGAAAAATATTACGATCAAAATGGTAAATTGGTTTACATGAATTTAGCCAAGGCGGCTTATGCCCCAGATTTATTTGATATTAAAGCAGCTGAATTCATTCATAAAAATAAAAAAGATCCTTTCTTTCTTTGGTTTGCAACCAACTTACCTCATGGACCAACTATTGTTGATGATTTTCGACAGTTGAAAGATCGAAAAGATATGGACATTCAATCTCGAGAATGGGGAGCAATGGTACAGCGATTGGATATTTCAGTTGGTAAACTGGTCGATAAACTAAAGGAAGAAGGCGTTTATGATAATACGATTATCATTTTTGCTTCGGATAATGGGTATTCAATGCACAATCCTACCAAAGGAAAAGGAAATAAGCAGAATAACGGAAGGCCTGTTTGGGAAGACGATCCTTTTTTACAAAACAAAGGGACATTTACTGGTGGAAAATTCACTGGTTTAGAAGGAGGAATGCGTATTCCATTCTTTATTCATATGCCCAAACAAGACACTCCAAGTGTAATCAGTGAACCTGTATGGCTTGTCGATTTGTTTCCCACTTTTGCCTCTGTTTCAAATTCAAAACCTATCAATGGGTTGGATGGCTATAATTTAATTCCACTTATGAATGGTGATAGAAATTCAATTCCAAAAGATCGATTCATGTATTTTACCAGAAAAGATGAGCAAGCGGTTCGCCAAGGGCCTTGGTTTGCGTATCGTTCGCATCCTAAACAGGATTTAGAATTGTATTTGATTGAAGAAGATCAGTTGATCAATGTCAATTTGGCAAGTCAGTATCCGCAAATTAGTGCTGCAATGAAGACCATAATCGAAAGAGAACAAGTACCAGCTGAGTGGTACTGGAACCCTGGCGACACACAAGATATTTTTAATCAAAAGGTTAAAAAGGCTAAGGAAACAGGTCAGTTAATAAAGAATTACCGACCGAATAATATTAAGCTAATGCCTTGGGAAACCGAATAAAAAAATTGTAAATATGAGAAATAAAGTATTGTTTTTAGGTCTATTGGTAGTGTATTTGAACGTGGCTTGTAATGAAATTAAGTCGCAGAAATTGATCGATCAGCAGAAAAGTTTTACCTATATGAATCCCATCAGCAAAGGTATAGATGAGAATGGATTAAGAGATTGTCAGGTTTTTCGTGATGGAGATTATTGGTACATGACCGGGACTTCCTATCCGCATTGGGCTCGGCAAGAAAAAAACGGGCAGTTGAACAAAGGAGTGGTTTTGTATAAATCGAAAGATTTAACCAACTGGGAATTTGTAAAATATATTGTTAAAGCAGGGGATCAAACGAAATGGTACCATCGAAGATTTTGGGCTCCAGAGATTCAGAAAATTCAAGGTAAGTATTATGCACTATTCAATTGTAATAATGATGAGCTAGGATTTCCTGGACAACATCCAGGTTATGCAGTTGCAGATCATATAGAGGGACCTTACAAAATAGTGACAGAGAGTAAACCATTATGTGATGGAAATGATTTAACTTTTTTTGAAGACAAGGATGGAAAAGTTTGGGCTTTTTGGAACAGAGGCAGAGAATTTGGAATCGGTTTTGCGCAAATCGATTTGGCTGCGGGAATTTTTTTAACAGAGCCCAAAAGCGCCATCAAACCAAGCCCAGTTGATTATGATTACGATCAAAATGGCGAAGTGCTAAAAGTACCAGGATATGATGGAAGACTAATTCCTAAAGTAAAAAAATATCACGATTGGGATGCTATTGGTATCGAAGGGGCTTATGTAATTGAGAATAACGGTACTTATTATTTATTTTATTCCAGTTGGACTCGGGGTTACGAAATTGGTTATGCCACTGCAACATCAATTCAAGGACCTTGGGAAAAAAACGAGCGCAACCCTTTTTATGGAGCACAAAGTAAAAAGACTTGTATAAAAAACGGATTTGAATATACAGGAGATGCTAAAAATCCTTTTAATCAGGTTGGGCATAACGCAATATTTAAAGGCCCTGATGGACGATTTTGGTTGTCATGTCATGGAATTATTCCATCGGATAATGATGAAAAACCTTTTTTGGTAATTGACCCTATTTGGTTTGATGAACAAGGAAGAGTACAATCTAATGGACCAACTTATACGGAGCAAAATGTAAAACTGCACAATTAATTATCTCCATCTAATGAAAAATAAAAAAATATTAATTTACAGCTTTCTAGTACTCTTTTTGGCTATAGGTTCCTTTGCACAAAAAACTAAAAAAGAATCTAAACTACCTCAAAAAAAATACAATGTTTTGTTCATTGCTGTCGATGATTTGAATGACTGGGTCGGTTTTTTGGATGGTAATCCACAAACACTGACTCCAAATATGGATCGATTGGCTAAGCAGAGTATGGTGTTTGATCGCGCCTATTGCACAGCTTCTGTATGTAATCCTTCCAGAGCGGCAATACTATCAGGATTGAAACCTTCCACAACCAAGATTTATGGAAATGGGGATAAAGCTTTTGATTTACCAATTTTTAAAGACACACAAATGTTGCCTCAATACTTTGCTGCCAATGGGTATGAGACTTTTTCAAGAGGGAAAATTTACCATACTCCGGCAACTGGAAAAGAAACGTGGGCAAATTGGGAAAATATTAGTGGAAATTATGGAAAAGCAGTCAAAAAAGAAGGTTTGATGGCCAATGGCATTCCTAAAGGAGAGATGGACGATAATATGGATTGGTATGCTACAGAACAAAAAACAGAAGATACTCCAGATTATCTTAATGCGAAATGGGCTGCTGAAAAATTAGCCGGGGATTTCGAAAAACCATTCTTCATAGCTTGTGGAATCTTTAGACCTCATCTAGAATGGAATGTTCCAAAAGAATTTTACGACAAATTCCCATTAGATAAAATAGTACTTCCATCGGTATTGGAAACCGATTTGGATGACGTTGGAGACAAAGCCAAACCTAGTAAAGATTATCTAACTATAAAAAAATATGGAAAACAAAAAGAAGTTGTTCAAGCTTATTTAGCCTGTGTCAATTATGCTGACTATTGTATTGGTCAAATGTTGGATGCTCTAGAGAAAAGTAAGTATAAAGACAATACTATTGTTGTATTATGGGGTGATCACGGTTGGCATTTAGGAGAAAAATTGCGCTACAAAAAATTTACTCTTTGGGAAGAAGCGTGTCGAGTGCCCTTAATTATTAAAGCTCCTAATGTTACCACTCCAGGCAGTAGAAGTGGTAGAACAGTTAATTTATTGGACTTATATCCTACACTGATAGAATTGACAGGTTTGCCAAAAAATGAAAAGAATGAGGGTATTAGTATTGTTCCAATATTAAAAAATCCAAAAGTGGCATGGGATCATCCTTCATTAACTCAAATGGGTGAAGGGAGAAATACGATACGAACAGAAAAATGGCGATACATTAGATACAATGATAATTCAGAGGAACTATACAACCATGAAAATGATGCTTTAGAATGGGTTAATTTAGCCAATAAACCCGAATATGCAACCATAAAAGCAGAGATGTCTAAAAAGATGGATGTTATTTTAAAAAAATAAGAAAAAATGAAAATGATAAAATATAGTCTTCTAATCTCCATTCTTTTTTTGAGTAATTCCTATTCTCAATCTGTTGTAGAATTTCAAAAACACTACAGTGGAAAATGTACTTGGAAAGCGGATTCAGGAGAATTTAAATTAGAAACTTCAGGTGCAATAAATTTTACAGAAAAAGGAGTAAAAGGTTTTCTTTGGGATGTTCCTGAGGAGGTAAAAAAAATAATAATTAGTGCTAATACTATTGTCAATGGAGGTTTTCATACTAAAGGAGATTGTACTATTTCTGGTGAAAATAGAAAAACGTCAGTAGTTTATGGGACTGAATTGCAAAGTTGGCCACAAAAGAATAAGATCAAAGCAGCAACTATTAGTTCATTCGAAGCTCATGGAGGTGTTTTAATTTTGCAAAATATGACGAGCTTAAATCCTAGATCTTTTCATGTGCGCGGATTGGGAGCTGTTGTTCATTTAAAAGATGCTGATTTTATAGATACTCGTGGTGGTAGTGGGAATCATAGTGATGGTATTGCAGCAGGTGATGGTTCAACGGTTGATAATTGTTATTTTGAAACTGGAGACGATGTGATTAAAGTGTATAACGATATTACGGTAACCAATACGACGATTAATATGGTGCAAAATGCAGTGCCTATCCAGTTAGGTTGGGGCGATTATCCCGATGGAGCAGTAGGAACTTTCAAGAATTTGACAATTATTGGAAATAGTGGTAGAGGCAATCCAGGCGGAAGTAATGCCATAATAAATGGTCGAACAGGTAAATATGCCGTAACCATTAATATTGATGGGCTTAGTATTGATAATCCAACAGCCTCAATGGTTAATTTATTTGACGATAAAAACGATGGAAATTTTGAGAAGACATTGAAGGGTACATTAAAAAATGTAGAAATTAAAAATATTAAAAGATATTCAACTCAATTAAAAGGGAACGACCAACTTAAAATATTTGATACGAAAGGGAAAGAAATTTCAAAAGATTTTTAAAATTATTATTATGAAACGAAAAAGTTGTATGAGTACCATAAAATTTGTTTGGTTATTATTGTTTGTAATGATGATTCAAAACACATTTTGCCAAAATATAAAAGACAATACTAAAAAGCCCAATATAATCTTAATTATGGTTGATGATATGGGATGGTCGGATATCGGTGCATATGGTGGAGAAATACCTACCCCCAACATTGATGCTTTGGCTACCAACGGTATAAAATTCAATCAATTCTATAACAATGCACGCTGTTGCCCAACGCGAGCATCATTGCTTACAGGCTTGTATGCTCATCAAGCGGGAATTGGGATGATGACTGAAACTTCAAATTCGGAGTTTAATTGGGGAACTCCCGGATATCAAGGGTATTTGAACAAAAACAATGTTACTATTGCAGAAGTATTAAAACAACAAGGTTATCAAACCTTTATGGCTGGAAAATGGCATTTGGGGATGTATGGAAAAGAAAAATGGCCATTACAGCGCGGTTTTGATAGATATTATGGAACTTTAGAAGGCGCTTCAAGTTATTTTAAACCTCAAGGTCAGCGAGGGATAACAATAGATAATAATGAGGTGATTACTATCAATCAACCTAATTATTATACCACTGATGTATATACAGAAAAAGCCATCGATTATATAAAAGAAAGTTCTAAAAATCCGTTCTTTTTATATCTAGCGTATAATGCTCCACATTGGCCTTTACAAGCCAAAGAAAAAGATATCGAAAAATTTAAAAATTATTATCTAAAAGGGTGGGATGAAATTAGAAAGGAACGATTGAAAAAACAACTAGATATGGGGCTTATTGATGCTTCTTGGGGTCTCTCAGCACGTGACAATCGAGTACGTATTTGGGAGAAATTAACCCAAGAAGAAAAGGAAAAAGTAGCCTATAGAATGGCAGTTTATGCCGCTCAAGTATATTCAGTTGATGAAAATATTGGCAAATTAACCTCTTATTTAAAAAGTGCTGGTAAACTTCAAAATACAATAATCTTTTTTCTATCTGATAATGGCGCCTGCGCAGAAGCATATGATGAGCTAGGCAGTAGAGAAGATAGATTTATAAATGACCCCAATTATAGTGGAGCGGTTTCATATGGTATTGGTTGGGCCAATGCTTCAAATACCCCTTTTTATGAATATAAAGTAAAAAGTTATGAAGGAGGAATATCGACCCCTCTTATTGTAAGCTACCCAAAGTTTACTAAAAATAATGGAAAAATTGTTAAAACAGTCGGGACTATTAGAGACATAATGCCTACCATTATAGAATTGACAGGCGCAAAATATCCAGAGACATTTCATAATGGTGAAGTCATATATAAATTAGAAGGGCAAAGTTTAGTGCCTACTATCATCAAAGGAAAACAAACGAATCAAGACTATTTATTTTGGGAGCATTCGGATTTTGGTGCCGTACGACATGGTGATTGGAAGTTGGTTTATGATAATATTAAAAAAACCAAAGCCTTGTTTAATTTAGCTACAGATCGCACAGAAACAACAAATCTAATTGAAAGTAATGCTGAATTAGCAAAAAAATTAGATGAAAAATGGCAACAGTGGGCCAATACACATTTTGTATATCCTAAAAAGATTAAAAAATAAATTAGTAGTAAATTATGAAATCTATACAGTTAAAGTCGCTAGGATTCTTATTTTTAATTGTCTCTCAATACGGACACAGTCAATCTAAGAAAGAAACAGTAGCAACAAAACCAAATGTTTTATTCATTGCCATTGATGATATGAATAATTGGGCAAGCGCTATGGGAGGTGTTGCTAAAACGCCAAATATGGAGAAATTGGCAAAAGCAGGAAAGTTATTTACCAATGCCTATTGCGTTGTGCCAGCTTGTAATCCATCAAGAGTGGCTATTATGACAGGGGTTAGACCAGAAACTTCAGGTCAATATACTAATCCTGGTAATTTTAGAGACTTACCGGGAAATGCTAACAGAATAACATTACCGCTCTATTTGCAACAAAATGGTTATGAGGCTATTGCTGCTGGAAAAATATTTCATAACGGTAGAGGAAAAGGAACTGAACCTGATCCTCAATCTGACCCTCAGTCTTGGAATTACCAATTTCCAAATGATGTTGGAACCAAAGGACATCAATTGTATTTAGATAAAAATAACCAAGCCAAATGGTTAGAAGGAGCGATGTATATAGAGGGCATGGATAGTAGGAAACCAGAGTACTTGAGTAAATTTGGAGTTTGGGGAGTAACTCCTGAGAAAAAAGAAGAAACGGCAGATTGGAAAAATGCGGAATTTGCTTCTAATTATTTAGGAGAAAAACACGATAAGCCTTTCTTTTTAGCGGTAGGACTTTTTAGACCTCATTCACCTCAAATTGCTCCTCAAGAGTTTTTTGATATGTATCCTTTAGAAAGTATACAAGTTCCTGAACTACCCGAAAACGATATGGATGATATACCAGAAATTGCCAAAACTAATTTTTCGTCAAAATTTGTGGAATTAGTTAAGGAAAAAGGGCAATTACAAAAGGCAACCCAAGGCTATTTAGCCTCGATGAGTTTTGCAGATGCTTGTATCGGAAAGATTTTAGAAGGTGTCGAAAATGGCCCCAACAAAGACAATACCATCATTGTATTGTGGACCGATCATGGTTGGCAATTAGCCCAAAAAGAAAGATGGGAAAAGTTTAGTTTATGGAAACAGTCCACTAATTCTCCTTTGATTATTAAGTATCCTAACATGAAAAATCCAGGGGAATCTACCAATCAAGCTGTTTCATTATTGGATTTATTCCCTACAGTACTTGATTTAAGTGGAATTGAAAAACCTGATTTTTTAGAAGGAACTTCCTTAGTGCCTTTATTAACTGATGCAAATTATAAAAGAAAAGAACCTGCGATCACCACTTATGAAAAAGGAAACATCAGTGTTGAGAAAAATGATTGGAACTTTATACAATACAAAGATGGCTCGGAAGAGTTATACAATCATGCCACAGATCCAAAAGAGTTTAAAAATGTCATTAAGGTAAAAGAAAATCAGGCTATAATAAAAGAATTGAGAGCCTATGTCACTAAATTAAAAAACAAATAGAGGTAAATATTTGAAAAAGAGATTGCTTTACAGTTTTAAATTTCTAAAAATAGTGTTGTATTCAGAAGGATAATTTTCTAAAATGAAATGTTCAAAGATATAATTTCATTAAAAAAGAGGTATTAGTAATGAAACTGTAGTAAGCATAGAAAAGTTCCAAAATATTTCGTTGCTATAAAACAGATCAATTTGCTTTTTAAGCATACAAATTTTATTTAATTGTATTTTGTATACAAAATACTTTATATTTGTTGTAAATCATTTAACTATGGAAATTCAACATCAAGACTTAAGTTACGAAATTTACAAAAGGCTAAAAATTAAAATATTAGCCAACGAATTTGAAGCCGGTTCAAAATTAAAACAAGAGCACATAGCCAAGTTATTTGGAGTAAGCAGAATGCCTTTACATAGAGCTTTTCAAATGCTAGAAAATGAGATGCTCATAGAGAGTGTTCCACGTCGAGGTTTTTATGTTACAAAAATTGATCCCAATCTATTGATTGACGCTTTTGAATGTCGTGAGGCACTAGAGGGTATTGCAGCCAGAAGAGCTGCGAAAACTATAAGTAAAGAGCAATTGAAATATTTGAAATCGTTATTTGCTAAATTTATTAATGTAACCGATATCAATGTAGCGGAATACTTGGAATCGGATCAGGAGTTCCATAATATGATTATGAAAATAAGTGGAAACCAAATTATAAACCGCCTTGAATTGTTAGGAAACAATACAATACGAACATTCAGAGGTGGATTAATAAGAATGCCACAAGAGACTTTATCGGAACATCTTGGCATAATTGAGGCCCTCGAAAAGGGCGATGGAGATTTAGCTGAAAAACTGACTAGAGAACACTCGAGAAAGTCGATGGAAGTATTTCGAAAAAAGAATTTGAAATGAATTTGAAATGGAAAAAACTATAATTCCTATTCGCTATGTCTTGGTATTCAGTACTTTTTTATTAACGGTGCTGTTATATGTTGACCGGGCCTGTATTTCGGCAGCAAAAAAAGATATTAGTTCCGATCTCGGATTTAGCATGACCGATTTCGGTTGGATTATGGCTGTTTTTACATTGGGATATGCCTTGTTTCAAGCTCCTTCCGGAAAATTGGCTGACAAGCGGGGCGCACACAAAGTTATTGCTGGAATTGTAATTTTTTGGTCGTTTTTGACTGCCATTACTGGTTTTGCTTGGAGTTACGCCTCGATGCTTGCCATTCGTTTTTTGTTTGGTGCAGGAGAAGCTGGAGCATTTCCAGCCTTATCTAAAGTGGTCTACAATTGGTTTCCAGTCAGCGAAAGAGGAATAATACAGGGTATAAACTTTTCGGGCTCACGTATAGGGGCTGCTTTTGCAATGCCATTAGTAGCTTGGTTGCTAAATGAAATAGGTTGGCGCCATACTTTCCTTGTTTTTGGAGTCATTGGATTTGTATATGGTGTGTTATGGTTTTTCTTATTTAAGGAAAAACCTGAAAATGCCAATTATATAGGAATTGAAGAGGTCGAATATATCAAGGAAAATCGTCAGCAATCATTATCTAGTGAGATTAAGACATTACCTTTTGTAACAATTCTAAAATCCGCTGATATGTGGAAAACGGCTATTCAATACATCTGCAGTAATTTTACTTTTTACTTTTCTCTTACTTGGATGTATCCGTATATACAAGATCGCTTTCATCTTGGACTTGTCGAAGCTGGGTTTTATAGTTCGATTCCTCTTGTGGCTGGAGCAGCAGGGAATTGGGTTTCTGGCCTGCTAGTAGATAGCATCTATAAAAATGGAAAATGGAAACTTTCGCGTAGCTTACCTGCTATCATTGGGTTTTCACTTTCAGCAATTGGTATGATCGCTGTTACGCAAGTAAGTTCACCGTTACTTTCAGTGGCATTTATGGCATTAGCAGTTTTTGGAGCAGATATGACTTTGAGTCCCTCTTGGGCATTCTGTATTGACATTGGTAAAGAAAATGCAGGAACTGTCTCAGGTACGATGAATATGGCTGGAAACCTTGGTGCTTTTGTTACTATTATAGCCTTTCCATACTTGTTTGAATGGACGGGACATTATGAGCCATTCTTTTTTATCTGTTCGGGATTAAGTCTATTAGCCATTGTGATGTGGTCTACTATGAATCCACAAAAACCAATTAATTAAATTATATACATATGAATTTAGCATTAAATACACTCGTTTATGAGGTAGGAAACAAAGGACCCGAAGAATCATTACGAAGCGCTGCAAAATTTGGGTTCAAATACATCGAATATGCAGGAATCCGTAAAGGAAATCCTTTAACAATGACTGCAGCACAAAAACAAGAAGTAATTCGAATTGCAAAAGGAGAAGGATTAATCAATACACAAATGTTATTGGTTGCTACTAAAAACACAGCGAGTTCCAACCGCAAGTTATTCGACGATACTTTCGAATATATGAAAGCCTGTGCTGAATTTCAACGTGACCTAGGTGGCCGACAATTATTGGTTTGTTGGGGTGGTGGATTGTACGAATTAGGAACATCGCCAGAAAAATCATGGGGATTGATGTGTGAGAATGTGGGTCGTTTTGCTGAATATTGTCAAAAAGAGAATATGTTAGTAGGGATTGAGCTAGATCCTCACGTTTATTTTATTTGTAATAACACCTATAAATTGGCCAAAGCAATTGAAGACATCAATTTGCCAAATCTTTACCCTAATGTTGATGTTGGTCATTTAGTGATTACAAGAGAAGAACCAGAACAACTTGAAAAACTAAAAAGTCGTTTGTTACACGTTCATTTAAGTGAAACCGAATCGTTTGATCATACTAACAGTATTTTAGGAA
This sequence comes from Flavobacterium nackdongense, assembly GCF_004355225.1. Lineage (NCBI taxonomy): Bacteria > Pseudomonadati > Bacteroidota > Flavobacteriia > Flavobacteriales > Flavobacteriaceae > Flavobacterium > Flavobacterium nackdongense. Next base: position 4,121,012 of record NZ_CP037933.1, read on the forward strand.
CGGGTGCAGTCGATTTTAAAGCGTATGTTGACAAATTGTTAGAATTAGGAATCGAAGAAAACTGCCGTAAATACGGTGAACCATGTGTTGCTGGCATTGAAATGGGTAGCGAAGCTAGTGGAGGATTTGTCGAAAATCCGGATCTGTGGGTAAAAGAGAGCTTGTTGTATTTAGGCAAAATTTTACCTGAGTTGACTTTGAAATAAAGTAAATCCATCAGACAGAAGGCAATAATATTCATTTTTGTTTCTGTCTGGTTTAATTTAGTAAATATGAAAATATGTATCGACTGCGATGATGCAGCAGTAAATTTAAAAAAAGTGCTTTTTGATCATCTCAAAAGCAAAGGTATTGACATTGTCGATTTGGATTATAGTGCCTCAAAAAAGGGTGCGATGTATCCTGAAATAGGATATCATCTTGCCAAAAAAATTCAAGATGGAACATATGACAGAGGGATTAGTATTTGTGGTACAGGTTTAGGCATGGCGATGATTGCCAATAAAGTTGAAGGTGTTTATGCTGGTGTTTGTCATGATGTCTTTTCGGCAGAACGTCTCCGAAAAAGCAACGATGCTCAAGTCATTACTATGGGTGAGCGAGTGATTGGTCCAGAACTGGCCAAAACCATTATCGATGCTTGGCTCATTTCAGACTTTCAAGGAGGAGGTTCAACCCCAAAAGTGGATCAGATGAGAGAACTTGAAAACAAATCTTTTCATTCTGAAATTTAATGTTATGAAAAATATCTCAATTGTATTTATTTGTGTAATTCTACTTTTAGCTGAAAGCGCAAATGCTCAGCAACCTTTATGGCAGGGAAAAGGCAGAATTGCTATTAGTTCTGATGGCAACGAACACGACCATGATGATTGGGCAGCTACACCATTGACCTTGGCACTTTTGGCAGCTTCAGGTTTACAAGACCGACTTACTCTTTATACCTATTCAGATCATATTTGGGGAAGTAATATAGATCATCCAACTTCTAAATCAGGTTTAAATGCTTATGACCATATGCGAGAAAGTGCTGTAGGTGGACAAAAATGGTTTGGGTTCGATAAAACAAAATTTATTTGTGCTGTTGATAATCCTGCAGTTGCTTACAATGCAGTTCGTGACGAAATCAATAAATCATCCAAAAAGAATCCTTTAATCATTATTGCTGCCGGACCAATGCAGGTTGTTGGGGAAGGAATAAATAGAGCCGATAAAGGAAAGCGACAGTTTGTGCAAATTATTTCTCACTCAGAATGGAATAATAAACACGCTAAAAAACCAAGCGACAAAGAACCTATGCATACCGGTTGGACCTTTCAAGAGATAATCGACACTTTTTCTACTGAGGTTGGGGGCAATTTAAAATGCATTCAAATTACAGACCAAAATGGAGGTAAGGATTACGATGGTTTCAATGCTCCAATTACAAAATTTGATTGGATAAAAAACTCAACTGCTCGAAATAACAAAGCCTATAAACCTGGTGCATGGGATTGGTTATATAGTAGACAAGAAACATGTATAAAATCCAAGGGGTTGAATTTCGATCCTTCTGATGCTGGAATGATTGTTTATTTACTTACGGGTATCGAAAAAACGGAACCAGAAATGGGACAAAAAATTATGGAAAATCCAAAATCCAAAAAATAACAAACTATGCAAAAATTTATTAATGATCCGTCCAAAGTAGTAGACGAGATGCTTAGTGCCTACCTTTTGGCTCATGCGGATTTGGTTTCAGAAACTGAAAATGAACGTGTAATTAAATACATAAATGCGCCTATCGAGGGTAAAGTAGGCATTGTGACCGGAGGAGGTTCAGGACATAAGCCGGCATTTATTGGTTATGTGGGACGTAATATCGTCGATGCTGTGGCCTGTGGGGAGTTATTTTCTTCGCCTCCAGCCCAAATGTTTTATGATGCCGCCAAAGCTGCCGATGGAGGAAAAGGAATTGCTATTCTTTACGGAAACTATGCTGGAGATAATATGAACGTAGCTATGGCTATCGAAGAGTTGGAAGATGAAGGTATTCTAGTAAAAAAAGTGGTTGCCAACGATGACGTTCCTTCTGCTCCAAAAGGGGAAGAAGCGCGCCGACGTGGTGTTGCTGGTGAAATTCTGATGTGGAAAGTGGGTGGTGCTAAGGCTGCTATGGGAGCAAATCTTGACGAAGTGATTAGCGCGGCTCAAAAAGCCATCAATAATACCCGAAGTATGGGTGTTGGTTTGAGTCCTTGTACTATTCCCGAAGTGGGTCATCCTAATTTCCTAATTCCTGATGGAAAAATGGAAATTGGAATAGGACACCACGGTGAACCAGGGATTGAAGTAGTAGATCTAGAAACTGCAGCTCAGGTGGCTCAGAGAATGTGTGATATTATCATTCCTGATCTTCCGTTTGAATCTGGTGATGAGGTTGTTGTCTTAATATCAGGACTGGGTTCAACACCTGCAATGGAACTCTATATTTTGTACAATGATGTACAACGCATATTAAAAGAAAAAGGGATCAATATTTACATTAGTTATGTAGGTAATTATTTTACCTCGCTCGAAATGGGAGGTGCTACACTTACCCTGATGAAACTTGATGAGGAACTAAAAGCCTGTATGGATTATGAATGTGATTCAGTTGGCATGCGACAATTTCAAAGAATATAAAAATGCAAACATTTACGAACAAAGAGGGGGCAGTGATCATAGATCAACTGATTATAGCTATTCAAGAGAACAAACAATATTTGAGTGATATTGATGGATTAATTGGTGATGGTGACCACGGTATCAATATGAACAAAGGGTTTACGATCTGCCGTGAAGAATTAGACAAGAATCCCGGCGATATGGCCTACGGATTGAAAGTATTGGCTAAGATTTTAATGATGAAAATCGGAGGTTCGATGGGACCACTGTATGGCAAATTTTTCAAAGCCATGGGAATAGCTCTGGAAGGCAAAGAAGTAATCGGGATTGAGGAGATGGGAGAAGCCTTGAAAGACGCAGTTGACGCTATTGCTTCAATTTCACCTGCAAAAGTGGGAGACAAAACACTTATCGATACTTTAATTCCTGCTGTTATGGCTTATGTCAATGCACATGCGGAAGGTAAATCATTTTCAGAAGCTTTCGAAGCAATGAAATGTGCCGCTATAGAAGGTCGTGATTCTACCAAAGATATGGTGGCAAAATTAGGTCGTGCGAGCCGATTAGGCGAACGCTCAAGAGGCGTACTTGATGCTGGAGCAACTTCGTGTTGCTTGATTCTAGAAGTTTTGGGAAATCAAGCGCAAATTTTATTAGAAAATAAGTTTGTTAAAATATAAAAATATATAAAAATGAAACAAGGAGTAATAATAGGATTTCTGGGTAAAACTCAAGATCGATTTTCAGAATACCAACAGCCCGCAACCACAAGAGAAAAATTGGAAATAGTTTCAAAAATTGATGGTTTTGATGGGGTAGAGATGGTTTATCCATATGAAAATTCTACACCAGAAGAAACAATGGCATTGATGAAAGAATTCGATTTGAATTTTGCAGCAATCAATGTCAATATCAAGAAAGAAGCAGAGTGGGTAGCGGGTGCCTTAACTCGACCAGACAAAGGTATACGTGATCGTGCTGTAGCGATGATTAAAAAGGCAAAAGATTTCGCTAAAGCAGTAGGTGCGCCACACGTGACCTGCTGTCCTTTATCTGATGGTTATGATCTTTTATTTCAGGTGAACTATAGAGATTCGTGGAAATATATCATCGAAACTGTTGGCGAAGCTGCCGATTATCTTCCAGAAGTTCCCTTATTTATCGAGCCAAAATATTCCGAAACACGTGTGCATTGTCAATTGGATTCAACTGCAAAAGCATTACTGTTATTGAAAGAAGTGGGTAATCCAAACACAGGAATTACTCTCGATTTTGGACACTCTTTGCAAAGTGCAGAAAATCCAGCGCAATCCTTAATCACAATTTACGAAAGTGGATTTGATGCCTATATTCATACTAATGACAATGATACCAAATACGATTGGGATTTGATTGGTGCCAGCCGTCATTTTCTACATTATGTAGAGTTAATGTTTTGGGCACAACAATGCAAGTACGATAAGTATTTTACAACCGATGCCTCACCTAGAATTTTCAATATCCTCGATTTCTTTAATCGTCATTCCGAAGTGACTATTGGTGCTTATAATTTGGCCAAAACCTTAAATCATCAGCGGGTTTTAGAAATGATGAAGAACGAGGATTTCAATGGTTTGATGAAGTTTGTAAATAAAAATATATATCGTATTTGATCTATATTCTAGTTTCAATTAGTCACTAATCTTTATTGTTGTAATGTCTGTTTATTGTTTTAGACCTAAATTAAAGTAGGGTCTAATGAATTATACCATCACTCGCTAGATGATAAAGAATGTAAAAAAGTGATTAATGAGTAAGAAAATAAAACTATAATAAAAGAACTCAAAAAAATAAAACTACCCGTTGGGTGTAATTCAATTTAATTTTTTTAAACACATAGAATCATAGTTTTTTATTAATTTTATTAAGACGCTTCGCTTGATTTTAGTAAATCATAGCTATGTGAACCCAAGAACTGGGCTATCCAACTCTTTTTTCTATGATTCTATGCGTTTCAATTTTACTATTTCTAAAAATTTAATAATTTCACCCAATGAGTTAAAACTATTTAAAAATATAAAAATAAGTAATGAAAAATACATTTTTAGTTCTTTTGTTGATAATGACCGGGTCTTTTGTAAAAGCCTTTGGACAAATTGCCAAAAGTGAAAAGAAACCCAATGTCATTGTAATTTTTACCGATGATCAAGGGTACCAAGACCTAGGTTGTTATGGTGCTCCAAAAATTAAGACGCCTAATCTTGATAAAATGGCAAAGGAAGGAATTCGTTTTACTAATTTTTATGTGACAAATTCTGTTTGTAGCGCCTCCAGAGCTTCCTTGTTGACTGGAAGATATTCTTTTCATAATGGAGTTGGAGGTGTGTTTTTGCCGGATGCTAAAGGTATGGAGAGTTCAGAAATCACCATTGCAGAGGTCGTAAAGTCCGCAGGCTATAAAACGGCTTGTTTTGGCAAATGGCATTTGGGTGATTTTAAAGAAAATTTGCCTACAAGTCAAGGATTTGACACTTATTACGGCATTCCTTATAGTAATGATATGAATATTGGGGCGAAGCAAGAATTCGCCAATAATGTAGTTTTTACTGAAGGTTATACTTTAGAGAAAGCAAAACAAGATCAACAATTAGTTAAAAATAGTAGTCGGGAAAAACTGAAAGAACTTGGCATAAAAGAGCTATGTCCTCTATTTGAAAACGATAAAATTATTGAGTACCCAGCCAATCAATCCAGCCTTACGGAACGTTATTTTGCCAAAGCAATTGATTTTATAGATCAAGCCAACGGGAACCCATTTTTTATGTACATTACTCCTGCAATTCCTCATGTGCCTTTATTTGCATCCGAAAAATTCAAAGGGACTAGCGAGCGAGGGTTGTATGGTGATGTTGTTGAAGAAATAGATTATTATGTTGGGAATTTAATACAACATTTAAAATCAAAAGGATTAGAAAAAAACACCTTAATCATTTTTGCCTCAGACAATGGTCCTTGGTTAGGATACAAAGATTTGGCAGGAAGCGCTTTACCATTCCGAGATGGTAAGTTTACCAATTATGAAGGTGGTGTAAGAGTTCCTTGTATTATGTATTGGCCTGGTAAAATTAAATCTGGTCAACTGAGTAATACTATTGTTTCCACTTTAGATTTTTTACCCACTATTGCCCATTATACAGGAGCAAAACTTCCTAATGTTCTATTAGATGGAATGAATATTTCTAATCTTATAGAAGCTAAAGGGAGCTTAAACAGGAATTATATGTTTTATACAAAAGGTACTGAAATATATGGCATTCGAAAGGGAGACTGGAAATATTTGCCACATGGAGGAAGTCGAAATGCTGATGAAAAAGCTACTCCAGAGCTTTTCAATTTAAAGGAAGACATAGCCGAAACAAAGAATGTTTATGATAAATATCCAAATATAGTTAAAGAATTAACAGACGAAATGGATAAACATAAATTGTAGCTTTTTTTTTATGGCATAAGCTTAAGATGATGACAAAACGCAACTGAGAGTTTGTTATAATCAAGATCATCGATTTATACGGTTAACTTCGGGGCTAATTATTACTTTTAGGCCAGTGCGTAGTTCTAATTTATTTATTATCTAAAGAATATGTGTAATTGACTTGATAATCAATAGATTGTTCTTGTTGTCTGGATTTGTAGTCATTTAATATTTGCTTTTTTTTATTTTTAAAAATGAAATAACAATTTTTATGTTTGTTTGAGCTAATCAAAAATCTACAAATAACTTATTTTCGGTGAGACAATTGATTTTTCTTTTATTAGTATTGATTTACTGATATAAGTGTTGAGCTACTACCATTTAAAATAAACAAGTGAAAGCATCGATAAAAGTTTTAACATCTATTTTTCTGCTATTAAGCTTTGTAACTGGCAGTGCTCAGAATACAATACTTGCTAAATCACCTTTGGATACGATGCCCTCATTTGTGAAGAAAATTACAACTTTTGGCGAACGATGTGATTGGTCTTTAGATGGAAAAAAAATCATTTTTTTAGAGAAAATGTATGGTGACGTGTTTGAAGTTGAAGTTGCCACGGGCATACTCACCCCGTTGACACATCACTTTTTTCACGAAGGATTTGTTCGCGCTTTGTATTTATCGAATGGAGATATATTGTTGTCGGGTTCTAAAACTTTCGATGCTGCAAATCCAGGCAAAAGCCGTAGTCCTGAACAGGCAGAATTATGGGTGTTAAAACGTGATTTGTCTGGACCGCCAACTCCATTGGGGGTGTTTTGCAAAGAAGGACCAGCAGTATCTAGAGAACAATTGAAAATTGCTTGGACTGTCGATGATATTTATATGTCGGATATTGTGTATGACAATGGGATCCCTAAGCTGAAACAAATAGATACTTTGGTGCGTTCTAAGGACTTACCAAAAGAGATTGCAAATTGGCGCTTAGAAACCCAGAATTTCAGACCACCTTATGACGATGAATTGATTTTTAATGCTCATTTCCCAGCTATTGAATATGAAGCCGAAGTGATGGGGATTAATTTGAAAACAAAGAAGATTATCAATTACTCGCAACGACCCGATCGCTACGATGAACCAGAAGGTATTTTTCCCGATGGAAAACATATTTTGGTTGAAAGTACCCGTCATCACCCGAAAAGGGACAAGGGTCGAACCACTTGGGATTATATTGATATTTACAAATTAGCATTGGATGGTTCTGCAAAAATGGAACGAATTACTTATTTCAATGAAGGCCTTGTTTACAAAGCAACTAATCCTGTTGTAAGTGACGATGGTAGGTTTATGGCCTTTCAATATTCGGTCATTGGCGAAACAACTGGAGTAGGACATGGCATTGTTATTTGGGATTTTGTAAAGGAAAATGAAATGAAAAATGCTAAGAAATAATTTTTAGAATAAAATAATTAAAAATGAATAAAATAATATTTTTTGTATTGTGTTTCCTTTTCGAAGCTTTGTTTTTTTGTAGTGCGCAAACTGCAGATTTAAAAGATTTTAGGTGGACAACAGTCGATACCAAAGGCGATGTAATAGCTCGACACGAAAGTTCTATGGTTGAATATAAAGGCAAGTTCTATTTAATTGGAGGTAGAGGGATGAATTCCATAAATGTTTTTGATCCAAAAGCAAATACTTGGAAAGAAAATGCAAAGCCACCATTGGAAATGCATCATTTTCAGGCAGTAGTTTATAAAGATGCTATTTATGTTATAGCTATGACTGGGAAATATCCAAAAGAAGTACCTTTAGAGAATATTTGGCTGTATTATCCAGAAAAAGACCAATGGGAAAAAGGTCCAGAAATCCCCGAAAACAGAAGAAGGGGTGGTTCGGGAGCAGTGATTTATGAAGATAAATTGTATCTTGTTTGTGGTATTGATTATGGTCATACCAGTGGAACCAATAATAATTTTGATAGTTATAATTTAATTACCGGACAGTGGGAAATACTTACGAAAGCACCTCATATTCGTGATCATTTTTCCACAATTGTAGTTGCAGATAAATTGTATTGCATAGGAGGTAGGAATACTAGTTTCCATTACCCTGAAAACTTTGGGGCTTTCTTTGAGCAGACCATGCCTTTTGTCGATGTTTATAATTTTAAAGAGAAGCAATGGCATACAATGAAAGAAGAATTACCTTATCCTACCGCTGCAGGGGGATTGGTTTATTTTCAGGATAAGATTCTCTATTTTGGTGGTGAAGGCGCATTAAAACAGGCTTATAATACCACTCAATGTCTTGATTTAGTTACTTATAAATGGTCGCAATTAGCCCCATTAAATATAGGCAGACACAGTGGAGGTGCAGTAGTATATAATGGTAAAATATACACTGCTGCTGGAAGCCCTACCAAAGGGGGCGCAAACTTAAATTCGATGGAAACTTTTTCTGTAAATACCAATTGGATTTCACTTTTTAATGGTGAAAATTTAGACGGTTGGGAGGTTAAAAAATCAGAGAAAGATAAAGAAAAGTCATTTTGGTCGGTTGATAATGGAGCCATTTTATTTAACTCTTTGTCGAGTAGCGAACACAATCATTTTTGGTTGCAAAATAAAGTCGAATACGATGATTTTGAATTGCGTTTAAAATTTAAAACTTCAAGAGAAAATAAAGGAAATAGCGGTGTTCAAATTCGTAGCCGTTTTGATGAAAATGCAAAAGTTGATATTAATGGAATTACGATTGAGGGTTGGATGGATGGGCCACAAGTGGATATCAACCCTAATGATCCTTGGAAAACGGGCTGGATATACAATGAAACCCGAGAATACAAGCATTGGATCAATCCAGTTTCAAAAGATTGGAAAATAGCAGTAACAGATGTTGAACCCAAAAAAGTAATTAATTATTTTGAAGACGAGGGGCTTGGATGGAATGATTTAACGATTATTTGTAAAGGAATGAGAATTATTACCATTGTAAATAATGTCATTATTTCAGATTATGACGGTACAGGCATATTGAACGATAAAGCACACAAAAGCCACTGTGTTGGTGAAAAAGGATTTATTGCTTTACAAGGGCATATGAATTCACAAAACAAAATATGGTATAAGGATATTGAAATACGAGAATTAAAAAAATAAAAATTAAATTAAAATAAAAATAATGAAAAAGACGTGTACTTATTTATTTTGCTTGATTGTAGCAGTTACTTTTGGTCAAAACAGTAGTCCAGAAACTTATAAAAACCCTGTGCTTAGCGGGTTTTATCCCGATCCCTCAATATGCAGGGTAGGAGATGATTATTATATGGTCAATTCAAGTTTTGAATGGTTTCCAGGTATGCCAATTCACCACAGCAAGGATTTGGTGAATTGGGAGTTAATTGGCTATGGAATTACAAGACCAGAACAGGTTCCGTTACCCAAAGGCTTAAAGGATTCAAGGGGAATTTATGCTGTTACTATTCGCCATCATGATGGAGTGTTTTATTTGATTACCACTTGTGTCAATTGCGAGGGGAATTTTTATGTTACTGCTACAAATCCTGCAGGACCTTGGTCAAATCCAGTTTGGTTGAATTCAAACGGTATTGATCCCTCTCTTTTTTGGGACGAGGACGGAAAATGCTATTACACAGGTCATGGCAATATTTCAGGTGTAAATGATTGGCCAGATAAAAATGGGGCTTGGATCCAAGAGTTAGACACAAAACAAGGGAAATTAATTGGCCCCAAAAAACAATTAACACACGGTTACGCTAAAAATGCGCGTTGGACTGAAGGACCACATCTTTATAAAAAAGATGGTAAATATTTGTTATTAGTAGCTGAAGGAGGTACGGGATTTCATCATTCAGTAACCCTACATCACAGTGATTCTGTTTGGGGACCTTATATTCCGTATCACTCTAATCCTGTAATGTCTCACCGACAATTAGGACAAGATTTCCCGGTTCATTCTGTTGGACATGCTGATTTAATACAAACACAAAATAATGAATGGTGGTCGGTGATGTTAGGAAAAAGAAAGAAAGAAAACTTTTCGTTATTGGCAAGAGAAACTTTTTTGACACCTGTAAAATTTGAAAATGAAGAAGGTTATCCTATTCCGGTTTTCAATCCTGGAGTTGGCCATTTATTAATGGAACAAAAAAGACCTAATTTACCTTGGACTCCATTCAAAAAAGTGGCTGCTAGAGATGAGTTTGACTCCAAAGATTTAGCTTTAGAATGGAATTTTTTGAGAACTCCGTACACAAAATGGTATGCTATCGAAAAAGGTGCTTTAAAGATGAATTTGAGACCTGAAATAATGGATAGTTTGGTCAATCCTTCTTTGATTGTCCGCCGAATCCAACATCACAAATTTGAAGCTTCGACACATCTTGAATTTGAAGCTAAAAATGCAAAAGAGCAAGCAGGAATAGCTGTGTATCGCAATAGCACCAACCATATTCAGCTAGTAAAGGAGAAAAATGATTTGGTCTTGTTTGCAACTAAAAAAGGAAAAAGGCAAGAAATGGCTAGAGTACCTTTCAAAGGGAAAGAAGTATTTCTAAAAATCGAGGGAGATAATATTCGTTCCACTTTTAGTTACGGAACATCTGAAAGCAACTATAAAACAATTGGGGGTATTCAGGATTTAAGTATTGTTTCGGATGAGGTTGCTGGAGGTTTTAGCGGTCCTTATGTAGGGATGTATGCCACAAGTAATGGAGAAAAGACAAAGAGTATTGCTAGTTTTGATTGGTTTGAATATAAAAATGTAGACAAAGAAAATGAATAACACAATAAAAGCATTTTTTTTAGGACTTTTATTCATAAATGCAAGTGTTGTAGCGCAAAAACCAAAAGTTTGGATTTATACTGATATGTCTGATAATACCATTCCAGGGAAAAATCACATGAAAACAGTAAACGATCCTGATGATATATCCGCAATGGCAGGATATTTACTAATGGCTAATATGTTTGATACTAAAGGGATTGTTGTAACAAGTACTCATAGATCGGAACATAAAAACTCCGGAAATCAAGCGGATTGGGCCAATGATTTTTTTGGCAAAGCATACAAAAAGGATGTTCTTAATTTGAATATAAATATAGGAGGTTATCCTAAGAATATTGAGTTTATACAATCCTGTATCAAGGAGTCTGCCGAAAAATACAATTCAAACACAGCGTACAAATCGCTTGAAAATTACAAAACTGTTGCCTTGTTGAAGGATGAAGTTGAAAAGAGTAATGAAATTATCAATGTGTTGTGTTGGGGGTCTTTAACAGAGCCAGCCATTTTGGTAAATTACTGTATAGAGAACAAAAGATTCGATTTACTGAAAAAATTACGTTTTATAGCACATTGGACTAACTCTTCTTTGCATCAAGGAACTCCAGAAGATCCAGCAAAAGTGGCTAATTGTAATGAAGATAGGGCGGCCTGCGAATTTTTAAAAGCACAGGCGTTAAAAGGTGACATAACCTATTTTGAGTGTGGAGCTATTGGGCAGCATGGCATCGTATCAGGTAGTCCGAAAGGGGTGGATTATTATAATCAATTTAAAAAAAGTAACCTCGGAAAAATATTTGCAGAAGGCAAGTTTGTTCAAGATGCTGTAGATCATTCTGATGCTGCAACTTATTGGGTTTTATTAGGGAATTATGGCGTTAGTTTGAAGGAAATAGTTAGTAATAGCAACAATTCTCCTGAAGTAGAAAAGAAAAATGAAGAGCGGTTCTCGCAATTCTCAAAAAAAATTCACGATGAATTATTACGTCGATCTAAAGCTGCTGAAAACTAGACTTTATTTTATTAATGAAACCCGTTGGGTGTAATTATTTCAGTACGTCAGTTCGATTTTTTGTGTAGAGAAACGGAACAAAAAATGTATCGAGAACCGTTTTTAATGATAATTTTTCTGGTCTCGATACAATTTTCTGTCGAAAATCACTCGAAGTGACGAAAAATTATCACCAAAAACTAATTACACCCAACGGGTTAATGAAGTATTTATTTAATAAAAAAAATTAACTTATAAATATGCAAATTACCTTTAAAACAATACTCATATTGCTATTGATGGCTTGTAGTATTGACTGTCACAGCCAAACAAATCAAACTAAAATAAAAAACAACATTTTTGACGCCAGTTCAATATCACAAAACAGTATTGAAATTTTAAACGGATTTTCGGCAACACCGAACAAGGGTGTGCTAAACACGTATACTGTAATTCTACCGGAGTACGAATCGGTTGTGTATATTAGTACTATCGGACGCGATAAAATATTGGACGGAATGAACCGTGTTTTCTCTTGGGCAGCCAAGGATTTAAAAACCATTGTGAGTCAAGATTTCAAACCAGATTCTAAAGCGGGTGGAGACCCGTCTCGTAATGGTTTACTTGCATTGTTTAAGCTTAAAAACAACGAATACTTGTTGTTACAAGGCGTTGCCAGTCCTAAGGCTATGTCGTACCTTGTGATTGCTGACGACGGAAAATTAAGTATCGATTTGGCGACGTTTGGTGTAGACACTGTTTCAGGTGATATCCCCCTGATTACATATGCTCGTGGCGCAAATGTGTACGAAGTATTTCAACAGGCGTGGAAAAACGCTATCAACACCAAAGCGCTTAAGGGTCGTACAGCTATGCGTCACGAAAAAGAATATCCCGAAATATTCAAATACCTTGGATGGTGTAGTTGGGAACAATACCGCACTAAAGTTACAAGCGACCTGATGGTAGATGCCATGCAAAAAATTGAAAAAAGCCCATTGCCCATTCGTTGGGTGTTGATTGATAATGGGCACGAACATACTTATAAATCTGCAGAAGGTATGAATAGTAGCCGCTTGCTCTCGTTTAAAGCCAATCCAGAGACTTTTCCACAAGGCTTTAAACCTATGATGGAGGCAAAAACATCTAAAATTAAATGGACAGGAATATGGCACACTATGAATGCTCACTGGCAAGGATTTCACCCAGAACATGAAGTACGGGAATTAGATCCTTATATGGTGAAAATTAGTAAAAATGGGGGCTTAGATGTTCTGATGCCTAAAGGAGATTCGGTTTCCTCTAAAATGTTTTATAATACATTAATTGGTTCGGCTAAAAAGGAGGGCTTCGATTTTGTGAAAATTGATAACCAGAACCGACAATTGGCCTTTTACCAAGGCATGTCTAATCCAGTAGAAATCGTATCGCAACATGCACAATCGCTTGAATGTGCTGCATTAGAACTTTCAGATGGGCTAATGAATTGTTTTTGCCTTGATTTATTAAGTCTGATGAATACCAAATACAGTGCTACTTCGAGAGTTAGTGTTGACTATTTATTGAATAATGAAGCAAAAGCAAAATCACACCTTTTACAGTCTTATCAAAACACACTTTGGATGGGACAAGCCGTTTGGCCTGATCACGATATGTTCCACTCAAGCGACAAGTTTTGCGGACGAATGATGGCGGTAAGTAAAGCCATGTCTGGTGCACCAATTTATCTGTCTGATGCCCCAGTCGATTTTCAAGACAAGTTAGTATTGCCATTATGTTATTCCGATGGAGAATTGTTACGCCCCTTAGCTCCAGCCATTCCATTACCTGAATCAGTGATGTTGTCGGCTTTAACAAGTCCGCAGGCATATCGTGTAGTAGCACCCTTACAGCATGGCGCTGCTGCATTCGTAGCTTACAATCTGATGCATCCCTCACCAACAGGAAATGTAACAAGCGCTTTTACGACAAAAGATTACGAAGCAGCTGGCGAATTTATTCAACCTAAAGCTGAATCTTGGAAAGCACCTAAAGAAGGATTAGTCTACTACGATTGGTACGAGCAAAAAGGAGGAAAATTAGAAAACGAATACAAGTTTGACTTAATCGGTTTTTCAGATAAACTGATTCAATTATCACCTATAAAAAAGGGTTGGTCAGTTATTGGAAACTCAAATAAATATTTATCAGCAAATGCTATTAAATCGATAGAATACTCTAATAAAAAATTGAAAATTGTGATGATAGAATCAGGTGAACTGGTGGTTTATAACCCATCTCCGATAAGCTGCTCCGTGGCCCAAAAAATCGATTACCTAGGTAACGGTTTATGGAAGCTCTATTTGCCTGAGGCTCAGAAAAACTTTGAGGTTCTTATAACAGTAAAAAACTAGTCATTACAAAAAGGGAATAAAGAAATGTATAATTTTCTTGATTATTTTAACAAGTGATGATTGCGCTCAAAAAGATAAAAAATATTTAAGTAATTAATGATGAAAAAAATAGTATTAGTGTTGGTTTTTATGACTTCTCTTATGCAAGCCCAAAAGCCAAAAGTTTGGATCTACTCTGACATGTCTGATAACACTTTGAAGGGAAAAGATCACGGAACCGTAAATGATCCTGATGATGTATCTGCAATGGCGGGTTATTTACTTATGGCCAATATGTTTGATACGAAAGGGATAGTAATTGCGAGTACTCACAGGAGCGAACACAAAACTTCAGGAAATCAAGCTGATTGGGCGAATGCTTTTTTTGGAGAAGCGTATAAGAAAGATGTTATTCATTTGAATAAGAATATTGGCGGTTTTCCAAGTACGATTGATTTTGTACAATCTTGTATAAAAGTATCTGCTGAAAAGTACGATCCAACCAAAAATTATAATAGTCTTAAAAATTACAATACAGTTGAATTATTGTTGAAAGAAGCTGAAAAAAGTAACGAAATTATTAATGTGTTGTGCTGGGGATCGCTAACTGAACCTGCGATATTAGTCAATTATTGTTTGGCAAATAATAAAAAGGATATTTTAAATAAAATTCGATTTATAGCCCACTGGACCAACTCACCTTTACATCAAGGATCAATCGAACAGCCTTGGAAAGTTGCTAATTGTAATGAAGATCGAGCTGCCTGTGAGTATTTAAAAGAAAAAGCATTAAACGGTTTTATTACCTATTATGAATGTGGAGCGATTGGTCAACACGGCATTGTTTCTGGAAGTCCAAAAGGGGTGGAATATTTTGATCAATTTAAAAAAAGTAATCTAGGAAAAATATTTGCCGAAGGAAAATTTGCCCATAATTCAGTAGATCATTCAGATGCTGCAACGTATTGGGTTTTATTAGGAGATTGGGGAGTTGGTTTGAAAGATATAACTAGTAATGGAACCAATTTATTGGAGATGGAACAAAAAAATGAAAATCAATTTAAGTTGTATTCAACAAATATTCATAATGAGTTGTTGAGACGATCAAATGCAGCAGTTTCAAAATAATATTAATCTATAATATGATTAAAAGGCTCTATTATAGGGCCTTTTTTTTATTTTTTTATTTAATGTAAATATTTACTTTTTTTAGTCTGTTTTTCTTCAAAAAGCGAAAATATAAAACAATTGCGCTAAAAAAAGGACTAAAAAAGAAAACGATTTCTTTGCAAGAATTGGATATTTGAATGATAAATTCTTGTAAATTATGAAAAAAACACTCCTCTTATTAAAAGTTATTATTTTTTTTATTTACTGTACTATCTCAGCTCAGAATCTTGTTCTAAATAATGATTTTGAAACTAATGGGGGCAGTTTAGACAATTGGCAATACACTTCAGGCACAACTTTAACTGCTAGCGGTGGTGATAGCTATGCTACTATAGCAGGTGAAAATGGAGTGCTTTATCAAAAGATCACGAATATCACTCCAGGCTTACCTTACCAATGTACAATGAATTTCAAAAGTTTAGTCTTAAAACAAACTACAGGTTTTGGTTTTGCTATCGAAAAAGGGACTCCACTGAGTATACCAATGTTTACAATTGGAGCAACGAATTTACGTGATTTTTGTAATAACAATAGTGGTTTATGGACTCAATTGGATACTGCTACAGGCACTACAGAATCCAATGGTAGTATTAGCTATAAATATAGTGTCACTATTCCTGCCGGTGCCACTGCGATTTATATTTGTATTGGTACCAAAGGCGCAACTGCAAAATTAGAACTCAATACTGTTTCCTTTCAGCAAGATTCCAATACCAAAGAAGTGACTTTTTTGATTCAGAATACTTCAGGGAATCCTATTACAGGAGCTACAGTTGCAATTGAGGGTTTCCCAGCTCCTCTTTATACTGATGCCACAGGACAAGTTAAAGCGGTACTTTCGGTAGGTACTAATTACACTTATACGGTTCAGAAAGATTATTATCAAATAAAGACTGCAATACTAGCAGTAATAGCAAGTACTGCTACCGTGCCAGTAACATTGTCTGATTTGGTCGAAGTAAAAGATGTTCAAACTCGAATATCTCAATATGGAGATAATGTAACACCTTATCCTATATATGGGCACTTTTGGAATAGTGGATTGAATTTTACTCCAACAATGAATCAAAAAATTGTCAACAATTTTGATTATATCATTGGCGGGGGTGATGTTTCGGGTATTAAAAATTCAAGTTTAAATGTAAATACGCTGAAAGCGATTGATGATAAATTTCAGGTGATCAATTATCAAGGTGGCTGGAGCCAAAAGGCTTCAAGTCTAACCAATCAAGAAATGAATCTTTTGTACTACAGAGTTGGTACATTGAATACTGCAATATCAGCAGCAACAACTTCTATAGTAATCAATGCCCCTTCTGATAATAAAGGAAAGGGGTTAGTGGCAAGCGAAGCCAATAATTTCACAACTTGGATACGTATTGGCGGTGAATTAATGAAACTTACTTTTGTATCTAGCAAAACTATTTATCCTATAACGGTAACTGTTGAGAGAGGTTTAGCAGGAACTACAGCAGTAGATCACGCAGTTAACGCAACAGTAACTGCACCATTATATACTACAATTCCAGTTGAAGGAGGGAATAATAGTAATTTATCTTATTTCGACCCCGTTTTCGGTCCTCGTTTAAATAGAATGAAAAAAAGTGCAATTGATAATGCGCTTTTGTATAATCAAGACGGTATTTGGATTGATATTCTTGTGGGGTTATTAGATGCCAAAAGCATGGTTGGTGGGACTTACACCCTTTGGAATCATGATAAAGAGCAGGTTTTTAGTTCAATAGATATTAATTTGAAAACTAAAGACGCTATGAAGGATATCTATAACGGTTTCTATGCCCGTTTGGGTTATTATCCCGTAATATATGGCAACAATGTGCTTTATGATCAAAGTTACACCACAAGCAGCAGAGGGTATATAATGGAAAAAACAACGGAACATCCTCGAGGTTTAGATGGTTTTTGCCATGAAAATAGTTGGGGCCACATGAGTGATGATTCGGGAGCAATTGATAATGATGGTAATCCCGTATCTACAACAGATATATTTAGAGTTCTTAGTAAATACAATAATGGTCGCTTCTTGGAGTGGTATATGGGAAACACTTGGATTAATAACTGTAAAGCAATTGCTTTGTTAGCACAACGAGAGTTGCCTAATCAGCCGATGACTATTAATGCAGGTTTCAAAAACCAATGGTTTGCTTATGATTTAACAAATCAGCAACGTTATGATTTTAATAAATACTCATACGCCTCTTACTTATTGAGCGTACATGTTAATAGTCAAAATAAGATTTCGTCCAGAATGGGAATTTCGCCTATGACTGTTGATGTCTCTGGGAATATAGATGTTACTGTTGAACCATTTTTCACCTATGATATTGGTGTTCCAACACAAACCAATACTTATACCAACTTCACAAATTATCGAGTAGGTTCTCAAAATTTGTACGCAAGAAAGTTTAGCAAAGGATTGGTACTTGTTAATCCTTTTAGTTCCAATATGACTCAAACTGTTTTAATTTCAGATATCACTGGAAGCACGACAGAAGTTTATCTCGATCCAGAAAACAGCAATCAAGTCGTGACTGCAGTTCAATTAAATTCGAGAGAGAGTAAATTACTTTTGAAAGCAACCTCTTTATCTACTGTTGAAAATTTAGTGAATCCAAAAGTTGTGCTCTATCCAAATCCAGCTACTGAGGTATTAAGTTTGAAATTTAGCGAGAATATAAATCCATTTTCTGAAAGCGAAACTATTGAGGTCTACAATCTAAATGGGGCGTTGGTTCAGAAAACCCAAAATAGAATGCTAAACAATACTGTTCATTTGAATATTTCAAGTTTAGAATCGGGCACTTATCTTATAAAGGTGAAGGGGGTAAAAGAGGTTTTGAAGTTTATAAAAATTTAAGTTTTCAAATGAACATTTGTTAATTTTTTTATTGTCAATTTAACAGTTTCATTTGAGTCCCCGTACTATCGTATTTTATTGTAATTATTTGATAATTAAATAATTGAAGGTTTTCTTTTTTTTGTCGATTTAGCACTTTCATTTATATAAAACGATTTCGCTAAAAGAATGTATGAAAAGGAAAAGGGTTTTAAGATATAATTATGAATTTTGAATTGTATTGTTGAATCGATAGGTGTCTTTGATAATGAGTGAATCAAATAGTAATTAAGGAAGCCAATCTTGCATCTATTAAAAAAAATTAAAAACAATATTTTTTAAAATCTTATAACATTAAACTAACTAATTTATTAATATTAACCAACCAAAATTTTATGAAGAAAAAATGAAATTAAAAAACTACCAAACAAAACAAAAACTATTAATCAAATTTTGTATAAACAAAATAAATTTAATTAAAGATGAGTAAACAAAAAGAATATTTTATTTTCCTTAAATATAAAAAGTTTATTGCAACACTGATGTTGTTATTTATGTATTCTATTTTTTATGGACAAACCAATACGGTTAGCGGAAAAATAGTAGATGAATTAGGAATGCCTTTGCCGGGAGTGTCTTTATTGGTTGAAGGAACAAAAAATGGTGCCATTACCGATTTTGACGGAGGTTATAAAATTAAAGCCAATGTAAATGATGTATTAATATTTAGTTATGTGGGCTATATGACTCAAAAAGTTAAAGTAAATGGCAAAACTTTAAATATATCTATGAAGAACAATGTAGCTTCGCTAAGCGAAGTGGTTGTTGTGGGGTATGGAGTTCAAAAGAAAGAAACAGTAGTAGGTGCAATTGGGCAATTAAGCGGAAGTGAATTAACTAAAAGAGGAAATTTAACCAATATGACGGATGCCTTAAGCGGATCCATTGCTGGTGTTACCGTTTTAAGTAGTACAGGTATCCCAGGAGGAGCTATTGATGGGAATTACCAAGATTCTCAGATATTAATTCGAGGAAAAGGAACTTGGAATAATGCTGCTCCATTAATTTTAGTAGATGGTGTCGAAAGAACCTTCAATGATTTAGAGCCAAATGATGTAAAAACCATAACGGTTTTGAAAGATGCATCGGCTACCTCTATTTTCGGGGTTAAAGGGGGTAATGGGGTTATCTTGATTACAACAAAAAGAGGAACAAAGAGTGATGCTCAATTTAAGGTCGATGCGAATGTTTCCTTTAAGTCAATTTCAAGAGTTCCTCGGACTTTAGAAGCCTATGCAGCTTCTAAAGCTAAAAATTATGCTATTATCAACGGATTATCTGTTGTACCTACAGCTTGGGCAGGTTTTAAATCAGATCAAGAATTAGAGTACTACATCAATGGTCAGTATCCTGATGCCTATCCAAACAGAGATTGGACTGAAACCATGTTAGAGGATTATGCTATTACTTCAAAGATTACCGCAAGTGTTTCGGGAGGTAATGATTTTGTAAAATACTTTGGATCTTTGGGATATGTAACTGATGGCGATATTTTGAAAACGGATGATATTGGACAAGGTTATGATCCAGATTTTAAATATGATCGTTTTAATTTTAGAACCAACTTAGATTTTACACTGACAAAAACTACAAAATTAGAAGTTAATTTAAATGGGTATTACGGATCACAACAAAGGTCAGGGGCTCCTGTATTTAATTTTTGGTATGGTATCTATGCAAAACCATGGACCACGCCAGTATTACAATATGAAGACGGTATCTATGGTCAGGGAATAGAATACGAAAGATTTGGACAAAACGAGCTTGTGGCACTAAATACTGCTGGTATAGATATTCAAAATCGTGGTGAAATTAATTCAAGTTTTAAATTAGAGCAAAATCTTGATGCTCTGACAAAAGGGTTGAAAATTACAGGTGAATTAGCTTATGACAATTATTACAGTACCCAAGGGGCTGGAATTTTTGACAATGGTACCATTATGAAATACGTGAGACCAGATTATTATACTTCTACAGATCCTAATAAAGATATCAAAAATTTCACTACCTATTTTTATCCAGGTGATTTTACTAGCTCTACACACGGATTTGAGTATATCGAGTCTCCTTTGGTTTATGAAAAAGAAAGAACCGATGGAAGTGCTGCAAGATCAGTTAGAAATCACTTGTTGTATAGAATCAATTTGAATTATGCTCGAAAATTTGGTAAACATGATGTTTCAGGTTTAGCCTTATTTAGTAGAGATGAAGTAAGAAATTATGCAGTAAACGGTTGGCCATCAAAACGCGAGGATTGGGCTGGTAGGGTTACTTATGCCTATGATAAACGTTATAATATTGAGATCAATGGTGCTTACAACGGTAGTGAAAAATTTGGTGAAGGATACAAATTTGATTTCTTTCCTTCTATAGGTTTGGGATGGACTATCTCAAATGAACCGTTTTTTGCCGATGCAAAAAAATTCATTAACAATTTCAAAATACGATATTCTGATGGTATCGTAGGGAATGATAATGCAAATGGTATTGGTCAATGGCCTTATTTCACCTCTTATTCAGTTGGGGGAGTTCTAAATACAAATGGAGGAGCGACGCAAAACGCCGCATTTGGAGATGGTGCTCTATACAATGGACCACAAATTTATCAACAAGGTTTGATTGGAAATCCAGATTTACATTGGGAAACAGCTCGTAAACAAAACCTTGGATTTGAATTTGCTTTTTTTGATGATAAATTTTCAATGAGTTTGGATTTATTTAAAGAAGATCGTGACGATATTCTGATAACAGCTAATCAAAGGCAAGTTCCTGTGTATTTTGGAGCTTCAGCGCCTGCGGCAAATATTGGGATTACCAAAAGTAATGGGTATGAGTTTGTGGCCAATTATCGCAATAACATTAACAAATTCAATTATTGGGCTTCTTTTAATTTCACTTTCGTGAAAGATGAAATTGTTCAAAAAGAAGACCCAGAGTTGAAGCCGGAATACCAAAAAGCAGCTGGTTTTCAAATTGACCAAACCAGAAGTAGTTTAGCCTCTGGAATTATAAACAGTTGGGATCAGATTTATACCGGTGTCGTAGGTTTAAACAATACGCAATTATTACCAGGTGATTACAGAATTATCGACTATAATGCTGATGGATTTATTGATTTTAAGGATGCGGTTGCGTATGGATATCCAAGCAGACCACAAAGTACTTATGGTTTTGCCTTAGGAGGAGACTACAAAGGCTTTAGTTTAAGTCTGAATTTCTTCGGGCAATATAATGTGACGCAAACCGTAGGTTTAGATGAATTTTCTTTTAATGCGCCAGTGATCTATCAAGACCAATTAGATAACACTTGGTTGCCTGAATATGGAAATGAAAATCCAACATTCAGAGCTTTGAATTATGGCGGTAGAACTTCTACGAATGCCAGTTACAATGAAAGAGATGGTGCTAATTTCCGTTTGAAAACGGCTGAATTTGGCTATACCTTGCCGAGCGCGTTTATTAAAAAAATGGGATTATCAGCACTACGATTTTTTGTAAATGGTAACAACCTTATTTTATGGTCAGATTTACCAGTGGATATTGAAGGACAAGATTATGACATCAGAAACTATCCCGTAACTAAACAAGTCAATGTTGGACTTTCAGCTACATTTTAATTTAAAAATTGAAACAATGAAAAATAAATTTAAATTATTTTTATCCGTATTATTCATCACTTTGCTAGGATCAAGTTGTGAGGATTATTTAGATGTTCCACCAGAAGCTAATTTAACTGAGAAGGATGTATTTGACACCTATCTTAAATTTCAAGGTTTTGAGGATCAGTTGTATTTAAATCTGGTAGATAGAAATTTATCCTCTATTGTGGTAGGCCATAATTTAACAGGCGAAACGATATCAAAGATAAGTTTTAGTACAGCTGTTGTTGCGGCTCAGGGCGATTATGTTGGTTTAACTTCATACCAACGGTCTAACTTTAAGTTTTTCGGATCTAACGAAGGAATTTGGGGTTCCTCATTAAAAGGAATTAGAACCGCTAATATCGCTATTGAAAACTTCGATTTGTTGCAAAACGCAACCCAAGCCGAAAAGGACGTAATCAAAGGTCAGGCGCATTTTTTTAGAGCTTATTTTCATTTTGAGATATTAAGTGCTTATGGATCGTTTCCTTACATCAATACAGTTTTGGATCCATCTGGTGATGATCTAAGATTGCCACGTTTTTACGAATACAAAGGCAAATTCGATTATCAAGCTTGTACAGAGTATATTGTAGAAGATCTGAAAATTGCTGCCGATTTACTTCCTGAAAAATGGGATAATGTTAATAATGGTAGAATTACAAAAGGTACTGCTTATGCAATAATGGCAAAAGCTTTACTATTTGCGGGAAGTCCATTAATGAATGAGTTTTCTAGAAAATCGGCTACAATTGATCCAGAATATATGAAACGTGCCGCTGAAGCAGCCGCTGAAGTATTGAAAATTGCCGATAAAGGAGTTTACAGCTTAGTTCCTTTTGATAAATACAAAGATATGTTTGCCAAAACGGACGGTCTGATTCCTTATAGCTCTGAAACAATTTTTCAAAAAATCAGAAGAGATAGTGGCTCAGGAGAGATAAACACTTTTCTTGGAAGATTGTATTTGCCAGACAATGCTCTTTTTGGAGGTAATGCTAATTGTGAAGCGCCTACTCAAAACTTTGTTGATATTTTTGAAATGGCCGATGGGACAAAATACAAACCAGGGACTATTGCCGAAGGAGGGTATGACTATGACAACACTAAGCGATGGAATGGAAGAGACCCACGATTTAGAAAAAATATATATGTGGATGGTGATATGGCTGGAATTCACCCTGATACCAGATTGCAACTTTGGGATCAAGGCAGTCCTATAGGAAGAACACAAGCTGATGGAAATCAAGCAAGCCCTTATGTGGTACATAAATTTTGGCCTTTGGGAGCTAACAGAAAAGATAACGGCTGGGGTACTTTACGATTGGCAACTCCATTATTGAGATTAGCTGATGTCTATTTAATGTATGCAGAAGCTGTTTATAATACTTCTAAAGATTTCAATGCTACCTCTTCCAACTATTCTATGACCGCTTTGGCTGCCATAAATAAAGTTAGAGCTAGAGCAGGACATATTCAAGTTACTAATTTAGGAGTTTATAATAACGACTTCAATGCTTTGGTAAGATACGAAAGAGATGTGGAGCTTTGTTTTGAAGGTCACAGATGGTACGATATGAGAAGATGGAAAATCAAGCCAGATGCCACATTGTACAGAATGAGTTTTGACAAAAACTATACTAATTTTAGTAGAGTAGCCATACAACCATTTATTTTTCTAGACAGAAATTATTGGATGCCATTTCCAAATGACTTGACTCAATCATACAGTGCTTTCCCACAAAATCCAGGATGGTAATTATAAATATAAATATAAATAGTAACCGAATAAACTAAAATGATGATAAAAAAGTTAAATTATAAACTGTTTTTATTCTTTGTATTTTTTGTAATACTTTCAACGAATGCTCAAGAAGGAAACAGTACCGTATTAAAGGGTAAGATTACGGATGAAAAAAATGCGCCTTTAGCGGGTGCATTGGTTTCAGCTGGTAATGATGAAAAGACCTATTCCAATCAAAAAGGTGAATTTGAAATTTCTGTAAAGGATTCCAAAAGCATCACAGTGGCTTTAGATAAATACAATTCTCAACAAATTGCTATTACTGATGCAGAAACTGGAATAGATGTTAAAATGAAACTCTCTGAAGTGTTTTTCGAAGAAAAAGATAAAATAAATTTACCTTTTGGACAATTAGAAAAAGGTAGAATAGTGGGCTCTGTTAGTAATTTGAATATCGAAGAGCATTTCAGCAAAGACCAAAGAATTGGACTAAATAGTGCGGTTAGTGGAAAAGTAGGAGGAGTCTTTGGAGGATCTAATGTCTTAGGATTAGGTAATGCCGTTTATATTATCGACGGAGTGCCAAGATCAGCCGATTACATCAACTTAACTGAAATCGAAGATGTAACAATTTTGAAAGATCCGGTCTCAAGAGTTTTATATGGGTCAGCTGCTGATAAAGGTGTAATTTTGATAACAACTAAACGTGGCGCCATTGGCAAAAAGAATTTAACAGTGAGAGCCGATTATGGAGTTCAAAAAGCAGTGGCAAAACCTAATTATTTAGGAGCGGCTGACTATATGACCTATTACAATCAAGCTTTGTTAAATGATAAACGACCTGTCAAATACACTGATCAACAGATATCCGATACAAGAAGCGGAATTAATCCTATTTTTAATCCAGATGTAGATTACTATAGTGATGAATTTGTAAAAGATGATGTGAGTTATTTAGATGTTAATATTGAAGCTTCAGGAGGCAATAAACAAGCGCAGTACTTTTTAACAGGAGGTTTCTCGAACAATGAAGGTTGGTTGAACAAAGGAACCACAGAAGAAACAAATCGGTACAACATTCGAGCTAATTCGAATTATAAATTGTCGTCTAAATTAAAGATGAACTTAGATGTTGTTGGTGTTGTAAATCAATATAAATCACCAAATGTGTTTGATATTAATAATTTAGGGGCAACAGACGATAATAATTACAGTATTTCTAGTGATTTTTGGACGAAAGCGCAAACCAATTTACCAAACTCATTCCCACTTTTAATCCCAATAGCTGATATTACAAATCCTGCTTCCTATCAAGGAGCCTATTTAGTGGACGGAAAATATCTTCTGGGAGGTACAAAAGAGTTTACTAGAAATATTTATGGAGATTTAACCAATAGAGGAAATAAAACAGCAACCGATAGATATTTTCAAGTTAATTCTGGTCTAGATTGGGATTTGAGTGCTATAACCAAAGGTTTGTCAGTAAAAGGAAATGTAACTTTTGACTTTTTGAACACTTCTGTTGAGACTCAAAATAAATCTTATGCAGTCTATCAGCCTTTTACAGACCCTGTAACTGGTATCGTTTCGGTAACAAAAATTGGTGCCGACGTACCTTCAAACGAAAAGAGTGTAAGTACCGATGAGGCTTACTTTAGCCGTCGACTTGGGTTTTATGGTACCTTAGATTACGATAGAACTTTTGGAGAACATTCTATTAAAGCAACAGCATTGACCTATCTTACTGAAGAACAAATACCTAATGCTTTTCAAACACTTCGAAGTTTGAACTATGGATTGCGTGCCAACTATATGTTTAAAAACAAATACGTAGTAGATTTCTCCGGAGTCTATATAGGTTCAAAAAAACTAAATCAAGGGGATAATTTTGCTTTTGCTCCTACGGGAGGTTTAGGTTGGATTATTAGTAACGAAAGTTTTTTTAAGAAAAACAAAACCGATTTCCTTAAATTAAGAGGTTCTGTGGGTTTACTTC
The DNA here is from genome assembly GCF_004355225.1 of Flavobacterium nackdongense. Lineage (NCBI taxonomy): Bacteria > Pseudomonadati > Bacteroidota > Flavobacteriia > Flavobacteriales > Flavobacteriaceae > Flavobacterium > Flavobacterium nackdongense. The sequence continues at coordinate 4,146,747 of NZ_CP037933.1, forward strand.
AAAACGATAATTGGGATAATGTGTTCTTGTATGAGTCTTCTTATAGCACAGGTAATAATTTTAATTACAATAACGGAACTGTTAGCAACAGAGAGCTGAACATCAATAACATTGCTGCTCCTATTGATTGGCAAAAAAGATTGGAATTTAATTTTGGTTTTGAAGGTTCATTTTTTAATAAATCTTTGTATGCCGATGCTAGTTATTTTTATTCAAAAGGCTATGATATCGTTACTGTTTTGACTAATGCAACTCCAGATGTATTAGGGTATAAATATTCCGCCAACAACAATTCATTTATAGATAGTGGAATTGAGTATACTGTAAAATATACAAAAGCACTAAGCAAAGATGTTAAAATAGCTGCTGGTTTATATTCTGTTTTTGCTGTTGGTACAGTTGATAAGGTTGATGAACCTAATTATGGTCCAAATGCTCAAACTAGATTGCGTACAGGAAGAAATAGTGGAGCACTATTTGGATTGCAAGCAGATGGATTGTACGGAGAATCTGATTTCAATACTGATGGAACTTTAGTGACGGGATTACCTTCAGTTACTTTTGGATCAGTGCAACCTGGTGATATCAAGTATGTCGATATCAATAAAGATGGAGTAATTGACGTAAACGATCAAAAAATAATTGGAAATAGTAGACCTAGTGTACAGTATAGTTTTGATTTCAATGTTTCCTACAAAAAATTCGACTTTTATGTTCTTGGTCTTGGACAGGACGGACAAGATAGATATAGAAACAGTTCTTATTTTTGGATTTCAGGTGATGCAAAATATTCAGAAAAAGTATTAGATGCTTATGGTCCGGATAATAAAAATGTAAATGCCTCAATGCCACGTTTGTCTTCTACCAATAATAATAATAACTATAGAAGTTCAACTTTTTGGTTGTATAGCAGTGATTATTTTACAATTCCTACTATGCAAATCTCTTATAACCTAGTTGGAAAAGAGAAAGCATTCTTTAACAATATTAAATTTTTTGTAAAAGGAAATAATTTAATTGTAATCAATAATGAGAATGATGATTTACGTTTTGGAGTAGGCTCAAGTCCTATTACAAAAGGAATGTCAATCGGTTTAATCTCATCTTTTTAAAAAAGTATAACTATGAAAAATATTAATAAAATATTTATTACAGCAGTTACAATTCTGAGTTTGTTTGTAATTTCTTGCGACAATTTTTTAGAGCCTGAATCCGAAAACAGGCTAACGCAAGAGGATGTTGTAGGTAATCCAGTTTTTGCCGAAGGTTGGGTATTAAAGGCGTATACAAATTTGCCAACAAATTACACCTTTAATTTGGATGTTGTATCAGATGATGCTCAGGTAAATGACCCAAATTCAAGCATAAATTTAATGAACAAAGGAGGATGGACTGCGGCTCAGAATCCAATTAGTGCTTGGACAAAAGGGTATGAAATGAACTTATACTTAAATACATTGTTAGAAAATGCAGATAAAGTAGTTTGGTTTCCATCTGATGCAGTAAAAAATGAAAATTATAAAAAGAGAATTATTGCTGAAGCCCGCGGATTAAGAGCTTGGTGGTGTTTTCAATTATTGCAAAATCACGCCGGTGTAGGAACTGATGGTGTTTTATTAGGTTTCCCAATTGTGGATCGCGTGATAAAACCAACAGATTTTCAATTTTTGCCTAGAAATACTTTCAAGGAGTGTGTAGATTTCATTTTAGCAGATTGCGACGCAGCTATTGCAGGTTTGCCACTTCGTTGGGAAGGCACTGATCCAGTTATTGGGTCTAGAAATTTAAATAGAATTAGTGGTTTGGCTGCTATGACAATCAAATCGACGGTGGCACTTTATGCGGCAAGCCCTTCTTATAGTGCATCTGGCGCGTCCACTTGGGCTGCTGCTGCAGATTATGCATCAAAAGTTATAGTGTCTAATGGTGGTTTAGTTTTAGCAGCAACTGATGGTGAATTTTATAATAATTTTGCTTCTAAAGAAATTTTTTGGTCCTCATCCCGAGTTTTAAATAAATCTACTTGGGAGGCCGATAATTTTCCACCTTCATTATTCGGTAGAGGAAAAACAAATCCTTCTCAGAATCTTGTTGAAGCTTTTGGTATGGCCGATGGAAAACCAATTCAGGGTAATCCAAGTTTTATCCCTACGAATCCTTATGCCAATAGAGATCCTAGATTGACAAAATATATTATTTTCAATAATCAAAGTTTCTCTGGAGCAACTATTAAAACCTATGAGAATTCTGGAATTGATGGATTGAATAATACAGTTTCATCTACCGTGACTGGGTATTATTTGAAAAAATTCTTGAACCCACTTGCAAAATTAAATCCTGCAGGAGTTGTATCAGGCTCAGACCGTTTTTATACCTATTCTAGATACACAGAAGCATTGTTGAATTTTGCTGAAGCAGCAAATGAGGTGGGTGGACCTGATTATAATGTAAACGGATTTACTCCAAGGGCCGTTATCAACGCCATTAGAACGCGTTCAGGTATTTCAACAGCTTATGTAACGACTATAACCTCTACCGATGCTATGCGTACTTTAATCAGAAATGAAAGAAGAATTGAATTATGTTTTGAAGGTTTTAGATTTTGGGATTTACGTCGTTGGGGACTTACAAATACGATCAAAGAAGACCTTAAAGGAATGAGAATTTCTAACGACCAAACTACATATACTCCTTTTTCTGCGAGTGTGCGTAACTATCAAGATTTCCAATTATATGGTCCTATCCCTTTAGCTGAAACTCAAAAATATAGTATAATTCAAAATAAAGGGTGGTAGTATTAAAAATAAATTAAAACAATAAATTATGAAAATTAAATTCATTTATATGTTGACTCTCGCATTTTTAGCTTTCAGTTGCGAAAGCGGTGAAAATGTTTTTGAAGATTTCGATACACAGGCAGTTTACTTTCCAATTCAGTATCCGGTGCGAACCATTTCTTTATTGGAAGACAGCAGGGTTGATAATTCAATAGATTTACAAAAATCATTTAACATCGGTGTTGCTATCGGTGGTCTTCGAGAAAACAGAGCCAACAGAAAAGTTAGTATTGCTGTAGCTCCTGATTTAGTTAAAAATGCTTTTATAGGCTCAGGTACAACTGCAAAAGCAGTCGTGTTAATGCCTAGTAATTACTATACATTAGCTTCCAACGAAATTATTATTCCAGCAGGAAGCTTTTCGGGTACAGTAAAAGTGCAGTTAACAGACGCTTTTTTTGCTGATCCTTTAGCTACTGTAACGACTTATGTGATTCCGCTTGTAATCACTTCAAGTTCAGATAATATTTTATCTGGTAAACCAGTTCCCGGAATGGCTAATCCTGATAGAAGAATAGCAGCAAATTGGGAACCAGGATTCACACCAAAGGACTTCACAATGTTTGCTGTTAAATACATTAATAAATTTCAAGGCAAGTACCTCGTAAAAGGCAAAGATGAAACCTTGAATGCTACCGGTGGAGTAGCTACCACAGATGTTTACAATACCAAGTTTATCGAGCAAAATAAATTAACTGATTTGTTTACCCTTGGATTGACAAAATCAACGGTGAATGCTTTGGGTAAATTTGGTGGTAGTGCTACGACTAAAATGGAGATAACTGTTGCTGATAATGGTGACGTTACTGTTTCTTCGGCTGTTGGCGCTTATTCTACTACTGGAAGCGGTAAATTCATTAAACGTGGAGAACCTGGAGCCCAAGTTTGGGGAGGTGAGTCTAGAAAAACCTTAATATTGAACTATACTTATGTAGCTCCTACTAATATCAATCATAGAGTATCCGATACTTTAGTATTTAGAAACGATGAATTGAAATATGAAGACTATGTTATATCCGTAGTAAAATAGATTTTTAAGTTTTATTTATTAAAAGACCAAATTTATTCAGATTTGGTCTTTTTTGTTTAAATGAACAAGAATTAGGAACAAAACCGATACTTCAAGGGAATATAAAAAATTAATTTTAACAGATTTTATTATTAAAAATATTATTATGAATTGTACTAACCCTATCAAACTATTTTTAATAGTATTTGGTTATCTATTTAATCCAAGTTTTATAAATTCTCAAAACAAACAACTTCCTAAAATTGCTCTTGAGCAAAATGGTTTTGTACTAGTCGAAGCCGAAGACTTTACAAGTCAAAGCAATAGCGAGATCCGAAAATGGCATATTACCACTATAACTCAAAATCCAACTGCTACAGATGCTGGTAAATCACACGCTTCATCCGCGAGCGGCAAGGCCTACATCGAAATTTTACCTGACACTCGCACCAATCACGAAGAAAAACTAATTTCGGGTGAAAATTTCTCGGATAAGCCAGGAGCGGTTGCCGTGGTATCATACAAGGTAAATTTTCAAAAGCCAGGTCGGTATTTCGTCTGGGCAAAGATTTATAGTACTGGTTCAGAAGATAATGGCGTTCACGTGGGTATCGATGGAACATGGCCTGAATCAGGAAAAAGAATGCAATGGTGCGAAGGCAAAAATTCTTGGTTTTGGGACAGTAAACAGCGAACTCAAGAAGTTCATTGTGGTGTGCCATACCAAATTTACTTAGATGTACTTCAACCCGGAGTTCATGAAATTCAGTTTAGTATGCGTGAAGATGGTTTCGAAATGGATCAATGGATTATGACTATTGATAAAGATTTTAATCCTACAAATGATTCAAAATTTTGAAATTCTTCTATTATTCTTGCCTGTTGTTTTGACTCTTGTAAGTCGCGACCAATGCGATAGGGATTATTATTTATTGCTTGTGAGATTATTTTTTAATTAACTAAAATTCGTAAATTAAAGCAGATGATGATATCAACCAAAACATTTTTTAAATTTTTAATTTGTGCTCTTTTCTTAAATACATTTAATGCTTTTTCCCAAATCGATACGTATGCTTGGCCAGAAACATCCGACTTGGGTTCAGACAGTAAATATGAAGTAAAGGCCCGAACATACGACGCTAGTAGTCAAACGTATGGTGAATGGAAATATCTAACAGAATTTTTATCAGTGCCACGCAATTATACCACGCATTGGAAAACCGAAGGTGATGGACTGAGAGCAGAAATGCGAGATCGTACGCTCACTTTTGTCATGTTTGCTTTTAGCGGTACGATTGAATTGGAAGTGACACAAAAAATAAGCACTTCCAATGCACAACGTGTAGAAATAGCCCCAAAAGCATTCGGAATTGTACCTCATTTTTTTGATGGGAAAACCGTTCGCTTCCGAATGGATAAACCGGAATATATCAGCGTAAATTTCGATTTCGGATCTTCAGATCGCACCATTAATGGTGATGGAGATAGAAAAAATGGAAAGAATATTAAAAATGGAATGGTGATTCTAGCCGATAATCCCGAAACTCAGGCAGGGTACACCATACCAAATCCAACTGATCCAGGGGTAGTGGTTTGGAGCAATTCAACACCACTTTCCACAATACGTAATGCAAATATTATCTATTTCCCGCCTGGAGAAACTAATTTGAAAGACCATCCCGATCGTTGGGAGCGGAATGGTAGCGATTTAAAAGCCGATGCCGATGCAAACTGGGTTAGGAATAGTACCGAATATGACAATGCACCCTTATATCGAGGCCGATTGTTTTTAGCAAAAGACGGACAAAAAGTATACTTAGCTCCGGGAGCAATTGTTTATGGAGGTATTCACGCCAACGGTCGATCTAACAACGCGATTTTCGGACGAGGCATAATGACTGCTCGAAAACATCTCTTGCATGAAATATTTCGACCTTTACCAGGAGTAACAGTCGCATATGATGCTCCTTATACCAATCAAACTAATACCAACAAAAGAGCGTATTGCGAGTTTGGAAATGGTGCAAACTTTAATGGTGTTTTGTTTCTCGAAGCCTGGCATCACACCTGTCCGAGTGGTCAAAATAGTACTATAAAAGACATAAAAATTATTGGTTGGTGCTACAATAACGATGGCATTCGACCATCAGCTAATAGTGTTGTGGACAGAGTATTCATTAAAACCAACGATGATTATGATTATGCACGCGACAAACACACCGTAAGCAATGGAGTATTTTGGCCCGGGAATAACTGTGGCGTGGGAATGTTGGGTTGGGGTGATTTGGGTAGCGGTTATGCCGAATACAGAAATTGCAACATCATCAATGCTGAATGGGATGAATATACAATTGCTGCAAAAGGCAATGTAGGCTTGATAAGTGGAGGACAATCTGACGAAGGGATTAAATTGCAGAACAATATTTATCAAAATATTCAATTCGAAAATCCAACCAATTTCCTCGCCGCTGTGTTAATAGAACCAGCCGGTGCAGCTCCAGCCGGTTTCCTTAAAAACTTTTTAATAAAAAATGTTAGTACTGAATTCCCTTTCCAAACACCAGATGGTACCAAATGTTTGCAAGAAATGCAAGGTCTGAACAATACTTGGGTCGAGGGATGGACCTATACCAATCTTATTGTAGATGGTAATTTGGTTACTTGGGACAATCACAAAGATTATTTTGCACTAAATCTAGTTGGTACAAATGGTGTTAATTCCGACGACGCGAAAAGATGTAGAAATATTACATTCAATAGCGAGGGTGTTGTTTATAACATTACTTATAATACAACAGGAAACGGAACCCTTAGACCCGTTGGTAAAAATAATAGTATTCAAGCCATTGGCGGGCAAAGTCCTATGATTTCATTTAATCCCGCAACTGGTAACCGAATTCAATCCATTACAATAGACAATCAATTGATCTATGAATACGGAAACCCTTCTTATACCATGCGTGAACCAGCAATTGTATTTCAAAATATTAATACCAATCACACTGTTGATGTTGTTTTTGCTTCGGGAGCGGATACTTATGATTTACCAATTAATTTTGCGACGCTTAGTGTAAAAAAAAACGATAATGACCAAGAACCTTTTATAGTTTACCCAAATCCTGCAAAATCTAAGATTTATGCAGATTGCAAAAATGGTTATAAAATTTTATCTATTTCAGGACAAATACTATTGCAAAGTTCTTTGCCAACCTCTGAAATTGACATTTCTTCTTTGAGTGATGGGATATACTTACTAAAAACAGAAACACAACTGTCAAAATTTACTAAAAAGTGAAATCTAATAAAGTATTGAAGTCATTCATAAACTGTATTTGGAATTACAATCATTAGAGCTAAAGTTTTTGTAGTAACAGTTAAATCATTGTTTTCAAAGGGTTAGCCCGATTCAATAATTTTTATATGTGTAAAAAAATAATTAAGATGAAAAACATAGTAGTACTATTATTTGTAGTTTGTTGTACTCTTCTAAAGGCACAAGACAGCAAAAAGGTTACAGGTACTCACGTAAAAGACAAGCTTGCAATGCTAACGCCTTGGGCGAAGGATTTGGATATAAAAAATCCTTTACCTGAATATCCTAGACCCATAATGGTGAGAGAGAAATGGCAAAATCTAAATGGTGTTTGGGAGTTCGGAGAGGCTATTGAAGGAACAGGAATTCCTAAAAAGTTAAACGAAAAAATAGTAGTTCCTTTTCCCTGGGAATCGAATTTATCGGGCATTCAACGTCAGTTGAAATCGCAACGGGCTTGGTACAAACGTTCCTTTACAGTACCTAATGACTGGAAATCAAATGATGTTTTGTTGCACTTTGGAGCAGTAGATTTTGAAGCAAAAGTCTATGTAAATGGCAAGTTTGTCGGTCTACACAAAGGCGGTTATGATGCTTTCTTTTTTAATATTACTTCCTATTTAATGCCAGCTAAAAATGAATTGGCCATTGAGGTATTCGATCCAGGTAGCGATGCCGCTATAGCTTGTGGCAAACAGTCAAATGATAAATTTGACAATCCTCAACGATATTCCTATACGCCTTCATCAGGTATTTGGCAAACTGTTTGGATGGAACCTGTTGCTAAACAGTATATTACTAATTTTACAATTACACCCAATATTGATGAAGCATTGATTGATGTTCTGGTCAACGCAAAAGCAGTTGGAAATCAGAAAGTAGAGGTTTTAGTCAAAGATGGGAATACATTAGTTGGCAGTGCTGAAGGTATTTTGAATAATAATTTTAAAGTAAAAATTCCAAATCCTAAATTATGGTCTCCGGATAGCCCGTTTTTGTATGATGTAGTAGTGCGATTAAAAGACAGTTTGAAAACCTATGACGAGGTAAAATCCTATACGGGAATGCGAAAAATAGCGATAGAATCGGTTGGGAATTTGAAAAAGATTATGCTCAATAATAAATATTTATTCCAAATGGGGCCTTTAGATCAAGGGTATTGGCCAGATGGAATTTATACGGCACCCACTGATGCAGCATTAAAATGGGATATTGCCAATATCAAAGACTGGGGTTTTAATATGATTCGAAAACATATTAAAATTGAGCCCCAACGCTGGTACTATTGGGCAGATAAATTAGGACTTTTGGTTTGGCAAGATATGCCAAGTACGTTCAAAAAACGTACAGAGGAAGAAAAAACACAGTTTGAAACTGAACTAACTACGATGGTTCGAAACAATGCCAATCATCCATCAATAATTGTTTGGGTCGTTTTTAATGAGCATTGGGGATTGTATGATGTAGAGCGAATGACCAATTATACGATGGGATTGGATCCTTCTCGCTTAGTAATTGGGAACAGTGGTATCGACGCTGGAAAACCGGATATTGACTATGAAGTAGGACATATAAAAGACAATCATTCTTATCGTCCACCTTCGGTGCCTTTTGCTTCCAACAAAAGAGCAGTGGTCAATGGGGAATATGGTGCAATAGGATATAATGTGCCAGGGCATATTTGGGATTTAGACGGTCCTTGGGTACATTACAATTATGCTGGTAAGGAAGCCGCAACAGTAGAATATGAGCGCTTTATAAAAATGATTGTGAATGATTTTCAAAAAGAAGGGTTGAGCGCTTCGGTTTATACACAGTGGACTGATGTAGAAAATGAAATGAACGGTTTGTTTACTTACGACCGAAAAGTAGAGAAATTAGATAAAGAAAGAGTCAAAAAGGCTAATGAATCGACCTATAAGGAATAAGGATTATTTGAAATTTTTAATATTCACGAGTGCCTCACTATTTTAAGCATTAATTTATTTACTCAAATTTCTAAGGTCACATAAAAAGGTAAAGTGAATGACTTTGTGTTAGTTTAAAAAGCTTAGAAAATAAGGTTTCTAATATGTGATAAAACTTGATTTGAGCCAGAAGAAGGAATTCAGTTAGATTTTCAACTTAGTTGGTAAGTTATTTTTTGATCAGAAATCTGAAAATGAAATCAATAAGATTGCTATTGAAAAGACAGAATTATATCCATATTGGTAGTTATATCAGACAACAAAACCAATTGGGTAGCTAAACAATTTGTAAAATATTAAATGATGAAAAAAAAAATTCTAATAACGGTTTTATTAACATTTGTATTATTGAACCAAATTAATGCCCAAAGCACATTTTTTGAAGTCTATCCAGCTCCCAAAGGAGTTAAGACTAGCGATAGATACAAGGTTAAAGTAGCCGATGATAATAACAAAAGTGATTCGTTTGTGTATTATAGTACACCCTTAGACGACGACTCACCCAAGACCGAAAGCACTCGCAATGGTGTGATTAAAGGAATTAATGAAAATGAAGCCTTGAGAAATTTTTATTTTGGAGGAAAAACAGCCGATTTGAATACTGAACAATCAGTAGCTTGGACTTGTTTTTCCTTTAAAGGGAAAATACAAATTACGGTCGAATATAGTTCAGAAATTAAAAGTTTTAAAATATTGCCTTCTAATTTAAACTTGAAAGGTACTATATCTAACAATCAACTTAGCTTTACGCTTGACAATCCCCGTAAATTGGCAGTTGTAATTAATGGTGACTACCTTAATCCCTTATTTATTTTTGGCGATGCACCAGAGGTTGGTGTGCCATCAAAAACTGCTGTTGGTACTTTAGTTATTAAGGAAGGTACTAATTTTAAGAATATTCGCGAAAAAGTAAAAAAAGCATCGGTTATTTATTTTGAACCAGGAGTTCACCCCATAGGTGTTGCTTTCGAAATATTCTCGAATCAAACGGTTTATCTTGCAGGCGGGGCTTATCTAATAGGCACAATACATGGCATGATGGCATCCAATGTTACAATCAGAGGTCGTGGTGTTTTAGCAGGTGATAGTATCTCGCGGGCGGAAGTTCTTGCTATGAAAAGTGTTAATGATACTAAGATAAAAGTTGCCAAACGTATGAGGTATCACGCTATAAATATGCTTTCTGCCGAAAACGAAACCAGTTGGAATTCTTTTGCCGACAGTCCAGGAAAAGGATGCGACAACCTTAATATTGAAGGGATTACAATAGCAAGTCCCCGTCAATTTTTTATTCGTGCCACCGGAGTTCCCATAACCATCCATAATGTAAAAATGCTTGGTTCATGGCCTTATAATACTGATGGTGTTTCTACAATCGGGCAGGGACATACAACCGTTTTTAACTGTTTTTTTAATTGTAATGATGATGCAATATATGTCAGTCCTAATTATTGTAATATTCATCACTGTACTTTTTGGCAAGGTAACAATGGTTGTGTTTTTCAATTTCATTGGGGCAGTTCGCCAGTTGATGAGCAAGGAGGGTATATTCACGATTGCGATATTATACACTCGGGACATGTAGCTGAAGCCAATAATCGAATGTTAATAGGTTCAAGGAAATCAGGGCCAGGAGATCTTAGCAATGTTTATTTTAGAAACATCCGTATCGAAGGGCCAGTTTGGAGTCTTTTTAGAATTGAAACGAACGAAAGTGGAAATGTAGGTTCTTTTAAGAATATTCATTTCGAAAATATATCAGTAGATGGATTTGTTTTAAATAAAAGCACTATTAAATCCAGCAAGAATAGAAAAGAAGGAGAAACATCTACTTCGTGGATTAAGGATATATACTTTAAAAATGTCACCATCAACGGGAAAAAAATCACTAAAGACGATTTCGATATTGGCACATTTCAAGTAGAAAATGTGGTAATAGAGTAAGTTTTTTAATGGCATTGATAAAAAAATAAGCAATCAACAATTCAATTTATTTTAACGAATACTTTTTATAAGTATTTATTGTTGTTTGGGCAGGCAATAATTAAAAAAAAGGAAAAGAAAAAGACTAAAAAAGAAATAGTAATTAAATAAATATAAATATGAAAATTTTTTCAAAAGTACTAGTAGTTGTATCATCAATACTGATCGGGAGTTGTAGTTCTCAAAAAAACGGAAGCCAACTAACTGCTGTAGGAGCAATAGACAAGGAGGGTTATGTCAATCTTTACAATGGAAAAGATATGGATAACTGGAACATTATGTGTAGAAATTTTAATAGAGAGTTGGCACAAAAAGTTTTTACAGCCGGAGAAAATGGCGAAATGCATGTTTTCAAAGATTTTCCAGATGAAGGAACAACCAATGCAGGCAAATCGCTAACGCATTGTATGTTCTTTACCAAAGAAAAATACAGTAAGTATAGTTTTAAATTTGAATACAAATGGGGAACCAAAACCTACAACAATTTCAATCAATTTCAGTATGATGCAGGCTTGTATTACCACGTTTTTGATGTGGCAATTTGGCCTCAAGGAATAGAATATCAAGTGAGATACAATCATTTAGAAAAACGAAATCATACCGGTGATATTTGGAATTCTGGGGCTAAATTTGATTGGGTTGCCGACGAAAAAGTTAGTGATCCTAAAATGAAAACCTATTTATCTTTAAAAGATGGAGGAGTTGTTCAAGAGCACAGGGGAGGAGAACATAGAGCTCACAAAAATGCTCCGTTTCACGCTTTAGACGGTCAATGGAATCAGTGTGAAATCATTGTGATGGGAGATAAATACGCTATTCATAAATTAAATGGGGTTGTTGTAAATGTATTAACCAATTTAAGTTTGAAAGAGGGTGTCATAGGCTTGCAGTCAGAAACTGCTGAAGTTTTTTATAGAAATATTAAAATTAAAGAGTTTAAAGAAGATATTCCAATGGAGAAATTTTTAAAGTAATAGTATATTTTTTGAACTATTTAGTATCCAGTTTCCATTTTTAGTAGTTCTGCAATTTTGTAATCAACTAAATGGTAATAGTGACAAAAAACCGATAAACTTTTTTTTATGAATTTTAAAACAGTTATTATTTTACTAATTTCTTTTTCAATTTTTGCTCAAGAAACTGACAAAATTGGTGGTTATCTTTTCGCACATATGACCAACGATGATTACGGAACCTTGCATTATTCAATCAGTAAAGATGGTTTGCATTGGAACTCGTTACGCAATGGGAAAAGAATCTTGGAAGACTACAAAGGCCACCCCGATATAATTACAGGACATGACGGCAAGTTTTATTTAGTGGGAAATCCAAAAGACGGCGGGAATAAAATTAGAATTTGGACCTCAACCGATTTGCTGAATTGGGCGTTTTTAACGGATTTAAAACCTGATATGAGTCGTTTGCCCGAATTCGATTCAAAAGATTATTGGCATGGGGCACCGAAAATGTTTTATGACATCGACACTAAAAAGTACATCATCACCTGGCATTTTGCTACTAAAAACAGAAACAAAGTGTCGGCAGATGAATATTGGGGAAGTATGCGTACTTTATTTGTGACCTCCACCAATTTGAAAGAGATATCAATGCCCAAACGCTTGTTTGATAAAGATTTCGCCACCATAGACGTGATTGTCAGAAAATTCAATAATTCCTATTATGCCCTATTGAAAGATGAACGCGCTCCAAGTCAAGACTGGCCAACCGGAAAATCTATTCGAATTGCTAAAGCAACAAATTTAGAAGGACCATATAGCGAACCAAGTCCATCAATTTCTCCCAATTTCAGGGAAGCTCCTACTTTGATACCACAAGGTAACGGAAAAGGATATTATTTGTATTTTGAGCAATATCCAGGTATTCAATACGAAATGGCAATAGCAACAAACATTGAAGGGCCTTGGTACGATGGGTATGCCAATAGTTTCAGCCTTCCTAAAGAAGCAAGACACGGTTGTATGTTGCCGCTTACTGAAGAACAATTTGAAAAATTGAATTCAACTTTTGGGGATTCAAATGATTTTAAAAATCAATCAAAATGGCTGTATGTTGGGTTTAAAGATCCAGGAGACAGAGGTTTGTGGTTTTCTACAAGCGAAGACGGTTATGTTTGGAATGAATTGAATAATGGCAAGCCTTGGGTAAATCCAGCTATTGGTATGAACCGCATGCGAGACCCATTTATCACTAGAGATCCTAGACAAGGATTTCATTTGTTATGGACCATTGGGAACCAAAAAATGGGCTATGCTCATTCTGATGATTTAGTGCATTGGTCTACACCACGAACAATCCCTATACTGGCTGATAATCCGAATGTAAAAAACGTTTGGGCACCTGAAATGTTCTACGATCAAGCTTCCAAAAAATGGTTTATTTATTGGTCATCCACCATCAAAGGTGAATTTCCTGAAACTGAAGGACAAGTGAAAAATGATAAAAACCATCGTATTTATTATATGACTACCGATGATTTTAAGAATTTTAGCAAGCCAACTGTTTTTTACAATCCGGGAATTCCGGTCATTGATGCTACAATTCTAAAAGAAGGGGATACTTTTTATATGGTTGTCAAAGATGAGCGAGACACCCCTTTGAAAAAAAATCTTCGCATTACAACGTCTAAAAATATTCTTGGCCCTTGGACTGAATTGAGTGAGCCCATCACTGCTACATGGACAGAAGGCCCTTCTGTTTTTAAAAAGGAGGACACCTATCTTTTGTATTTTGATCATTATAATGGAGGAAAAGGCATGCAAGCATTGGAAAGTAAAAATTTGAAAGATTGGAAAGATATTTCAACAAAAGTTCAATTCGCAGCAGAATCCAAACATGGGTCATTCATAAAAATAACCTCAGATGAATTTAATGCTTTAAAACGAGCCGAATTTTAATTCCTAAATAAATTTTGAAATGAAAACACTTTTACATACAGTACTACTTCTGGTTTCAATTGCTCTTTTTTCGCAAAAAGGAACAGTTGATAATGCAATAAATGAAGGTCAGATTATGGCAGATAGAGGCAATGGTTTTTACAAGAATCCAATATTTCCGGGTAATTACGGAGATCCTACATTGGTAAGAGTTAAAGATGATTACTATGTTGCCTTCAGTAGAACCAATGGTATTGTGATTTGGCATTCCAAAGATTTAGTCAATTGGAAACCAGTAGTTAGACATCGATTACCTGAAGGATACAATACGGTTTGGGCAATAGATTTGCAATATTTTGATGGTAAGTTTCACATTTATATGCCTATTAAAGATTTTCCAAATAAGAAAGAAGAGGCATTTGGGAATTTTGTCATAATAGCTAAAAATCCCGAAGGACCATGGTCAGATCCGATCAATTTAGAGATAGAAGCTCCAGGTTCGGATTATTCTGGGATTGATCCGGGATTTATTCAAACACCAAAAGGGGAGAAGTATTTGTATTTAAATCATGGTTGGGTGGTTAGTCTAAACAACGAAGGAACGAAAGCTGTATCAAAACCACAAAAGGTGTACGATGGTTGGAATTATCCTAATGATTGGGTTGTGGAGTGTAAATGTTTAGAAAGTCCAAAGTTATTTTACAAAGACGGATATTATTTTATGGTTTCTGCTCAAGGCGGTACAAATGGGCCTTCAACTGCTCATATGAGTATTGTAGCAAGAGCAAAACATCCTCTTGGACCTTGGGAAAATTCTCCTCACAATCCACTTACGCATACGTTTAGCCAAGAGGAAGCTTTCTGGCATCAGGGACACGGAACTGTTTTTGAAGGGGCTGATGGGAGTTGGTGGACAATTTTTCACGGAAGGAACAACAATTTTGTCGAAATGGGAAGACCTTGTTTGTTAATGCCTATCGAATGGACAAACGACGGTTGGCCCATTCAGAAGATAGGTGTTAAATCGGATGATTTAATTCCAAAAATTAAAGGAGAAAATACAGGGCATGGCTTGGCACTATCGGATAATTTTGATACAGAAACATTGGGAATGCAATGGTATTATGATAATGCAAAAAAGGAAAATTTCATTTCGGGCAATGGGAAATTGATTATGAAAGCCTCTGGCGAGAGCTTCCGATCGGCATCAGAGATTTATAATTTTGCTCCAAACGACAGTTATGAGATTATAGTGAAAATCCAAAGTGCTTCTAAAAAAACTTTGGCTGGCTTAAGAATGGGGTACGAAGGAATTGTAACCGACGGCGAAACAGTATCAATAGCAGAAGGGCCTGATTGGAGGCTTAGACAATCGGTTTATAAACTTAAAAATAAGAAAGCGGTATGGCTAAAAATCAAAAATAGCCGAAAAGACGTGAGTATGTTTTACAGTGAGGACGGGGCTAATTGGACAAAATTTGATTGTTCCGTGCGTTCTCATGAAAGTTACAAGTATTCGTTGTTTAGCTATGGAACAGGCGAAGCAGTCTTCGAAACTTTTAAGTATAAAGGGTTATAAAGCAAAATATAAAAACGAAAAAAAATTAAAACAATGAAAGCAAAACTTTTTTTAGTCGGAGCATTATTGCTAGTAGGCTATAGCTCTATCCGAGCGCAAACTGTTGTAGAAATTAAAGAAAATCAATTTTTTATCAACGGAAAGCCCACTTATGAAGGACGTTATTGGAAAGGAAATAAAATTGAAGGTTTATTGATAAATTCACGAATGGTTCAGGGGATTTTCGACGATTTGAATTCTGAAAATGTAGGTGAATTTGCTTATCCAGACACCAAAAAATGGGATGCTGAAAGGAATAATAATGAATTTATTGCTGCGATTCCGCTTTGGTATGAAAAAGGCATGAATGCTTTTACCATCAATATGCAAGGAGGAAGCCCATACGGATATGGAAACAAGAAATGTTTAAATCCCGGATTCAAACCAGACGGTTCGCTTATAAAACCGTACATGAATCGATTGGATAAGATTCTTAAGAAAGCTGATGAATTGCAGATGGTGGTTATTTTGGGAATTTTTTATTTTGGTCAGGATCAAAACATAAAGGATGAAGCAGGAATAATCAACGCTACCGATAATCTAATCAATTGGCTTTTTAAGAAAGGATATAAAAATGTAATCATCGAGATTGCCAATGAATGTGATTTAGGAAAAGAGTATGACCATAACATAATAGCACCTGAGCGTATAGTTGAATTAATTGATCGAGTGAAAAACAAAAAACAAAAAGGTTATCGCTATTTGGTAAGCACTAGTTTTAGTGGCAAAGTTGTTCCTACTGATGCCGTTGTCAAAGCCTCTGATTTTATTTTAATACACGGAAATGGAGCTGAAACTACAGCAGTTATTCAGGAATTGATAGATAAAACAAAGCAATTACCAAGTTTTAGACCAATGCCAATAGTGATCAATGAAGACGATCATTTTAATTTTGATAAAGAAACTAATAATTTCGTAGTAGCCATCCAAAACTACGTTTCTTGGGGGTATTTTGATTTTAGAAAAAAAGGAGAAACTGATTTTCATGAGGGGTATCAGAGTATGCCTGTAGATTGGGGTATTAATTCCGAAAGGAAAAAAGGATTTTTCAAATTAGTAAACGAAATTACGGGAGGTTTGAAAAAATAATCGAACCACTGTAGAATTGGCAAGATGTCTGTATATCTAATTCAGAAGGGTGTAGTAAGGTAAATTCAAAAATGAAAATGAAAAAAGCAATAGTAAAAATTATTTTTAGTTTCTTAGTAAGTCTTGTATTGCAGGCGCAAGAAAATCCTAAATTTTTTCAAAATCCTATTATACCGGGGTTTCATCCTGATCCATCAGTAACTAGAGTAGGTGAGGACTATTACTTGGTCAATTCTTCTTTTAATATGTTTCCGGGAGTTCCCATTTTTCATAGCAAAGATTTAGTAAACTGGGAGCAAATAGGCAATGTATTGGATAGACCTGAACAATTGATGATGAAAACTCCTGGAAATGGAGGTGGTATTTGGGCACCTACCATTCGTCAGCACGATGGTTTGTTTTATGTTATTGTTACCTGTAAACAATGCATCAACCAATGTGGTTGTGGCGACAACTTTTATGTAACGGCTACTAATCCAGCTGGCCCTTGGTCTAACCCAATATGGGTGGATAAATCCTATGGTATCGATCCCACAATTTTTTGGGATGATGATGGCAAGTCTTATTATATTGGGTCAACTCACGATATCGGGGGACCACAAGAATGGAATTCGCAAGACCGAATTTACATTAGCGAAATTGATTTGAAATCGGGTAAAATTATTTCAACACCCAAGATACTTACTACCGGTCATGCTAAAAATGCCAAGTTTGCCGAAGGACCACATATTTATAAAATTAAGAATAAATATGTACTGATGATTTCAGAAGGCGGTACTTGGAATAATCACGCCATTACAGCTTTTGAAGCCGATAAAATTACAGGACCCTATGTTCCGTTACAAGTAAACCCAGTGCTCACACATAGGCATTTAGGGAGTAATTATCCGATAACCACAGTAGGTCATGCTGATTTGGTTCAGACTCAAAACGGAGATTGGTGGTCGGTTATGTTAGCTTGTCGCCCCATCGAAGGAAAGTATTATTTAGGAAGAGAAACATTTTTAACGCCCGTAAAATTTGAGGGAACTACTCCAATTTTTAACGAAGGTATTGGTCAGGTTTTACTTCAAGACAAACGTCCTGACCTTCCTTGGACTCCTTTTAAGAGAAAATTCAAAGATGATTTCGAGGAAAACCAATTGGGTTTTGATTGGAATTTTATCCGAACACCACTGAGTAGATGGTATACTTTACATCAAGGAAAGCTAGAAATTTCACTTCGGCCTGAAAAAATTACGGAAACTAAAAACAACCCTTCGTTTATAGGAAGACGATTAGAATATTTAAAAAGCGTAGCCACGACTAAAATGACTTTTAAAACTTCAAAAGAAAATGAAGTAGCGGGTTTGGTGTCACTTCAGAATGAAAATTATCAGTATCAACTAGTAAAAACTAAAAACTCAATCGAATTAATCCAAGTTTTTAATCAGGATAAAAAAATGCAATCCATTCAAAAAATAATCAGTGTTCCCTATAATGAAAAAGAGGTGCTTTTAAGAATAGAAAATGAAGGTATGAAGCTTCGTTTTTATTTTGGATCTAATGAAAATAATATGATTCAAATTGGACCCGACCAAGACGCAAGTGTATTGACATCAAATGTTGCAGGTGGTTTTATAGGTGCTTATGTTGGAATGTATGCTAGTTCAAACGGTAAATTAAGTAAAAACAAAGCAGAATTTGATTGGTTTGAATATAGAAACAGGTAAATATAATCCGTTTGGAGTTTTAAGTTTTTGATAATGATTTTTCAAGTTTGGTCATCTTTATGGTTTAAAAGTCTGATTTTCAGACCAAAATCACCGGTAAATTGGCAGATTCTCCTCAAAAATTAATGACATTCAACGGATTAAGTTAGGTAATTAATATTTTGGGTAATGAGTGTTAAAAAAAGCATTGCAGTTATGCAATGCTTTTTTAAAGGAAAGTATATTAATTTTTTAGAATTTTAACTGTTTTTCTTAGGTTGTTATTGTCGCTTATTTCTAAGAGATAGGTTCCTTTATTTAATTTACTAACATCAATTCCACCCGAAGTTTGATGGTTTCCTTTGATAATATTTTTGCCTGTTAAATCAAAAATTTTAAAAGAAAAATCACCCTCGATGTTAGTAATGAATACCTCATTTTCAACTGGATTTGGGTATACGATAATTTGGTCTTTCGTAAAAGCATCATTACCTAAACTACTGGTTGTGAATTCCATCCAGTTAAAATTCCACCCACTTGCTTTAGCATAAACACGAATCGTTTGCTGGCCTGCTGTTAAATCAATTGTCGTTTTTAAAGTACTCCATACTTGGAAGCCTCCTGTATTTATACCAGTAACTGTCTTCAAAAGGTTGTTATTGGATAGTATATCAAAGGACCAGGTTGCATTTGTACCTGCAATTCTAAAATCAAGATTGTAAGTGCCGGTTTGCGGAACAAATACTTCATAATCCATCCAGTCGCCTGCACCTATGAATCCTACATTTAATCCGCCACCTGAGTCCGTGGTTGTTTGTGTTTGAACACCAAACATTGCACTGAAATTTTCAGCTTGGATTAATGAAGGGATTACTGTATTAAAATCCACCTTTATAGTATGATCGGTGGTTACATTAGTAAAGGTATAGGAATTCATTTTGCCTATCGATACATTATCTACAATTACATTATTTACTGTAGATCCAGCCCCTGGAGTAAAAGTAAATGTTTGGTCTGTTCCATCTATTACACTGACGGTATTATTGGGAGAAATCGTGCCACTTCCGCTGGCGCTAGCCGTAATAGTTCTTAAAATAATATTGCTATTGGACGAGAATGTTTCTGCTTCTCCTATGCTATTGCTGGCAGCATAAAGAGGTAGATTGGGACCTGAATTACTTTCAGTTCGTACATAAAGGCCCATCGTTTTTGAGTACAGTGCAAATTGATCAGTTGCTACATTTACCCAAATAAATTTGGCAGAATCCGTAATTGCCTGCGTGTCAACATCCCCTCTTACTAAATCTGGCAAGCTATGTATATAGCCATATCTATTGGCATCTGCTTTTAAGTAATATCCATTTGATGCTTGTAAAGCAACGTATCCATTACCTGCATCTACGATAGTAAATTGACTAGCATTTGAAGACGAATTAGCACAGGCTGGACTCAAACTCACAGGCAGTGATTCGTCAATTTTTACGAACTTTTTATGTTTTATATTAAACATAGAAATTGCCTGACCGTTTGGTGAAATACCTGCTGTCGGGCTTATTACTTGATTTGGTAAACTGAAAAAAGTAAAAGTATGCAACAATGTTTGAGCATTGTAGGTAAAATGATTGCCATCATCAATATTGTTGATGCGTTTTCCTGCTATTACTAAATTATCAAAGTGAAAAAACTTGAGATATCCTACTTGATTTAAGGAGGAATTTATGTTTCCTTGAAGTAGATTTTTTGATCTCGAAGGAAATTCAACTGTCACATTTTTCCAAGTTTTGTCTTGTATTATTGGAGTAGTGGTAAATCCCGTAGTAGCATTGTTAAGTATTTTTATAGACCAAACAATATTTTGTTCTCCCCAAATAGTTACATCTTCCCAATATCCACCAGTATGTAAAGTAAAGGTGTTTAATCCTAAGCCAGCAGCATTCCAAACACCGTGGTTATTTCCGGTGCCTGCTTTTCTGTCAGATTCAAAAACAGTATGGTTTTTTACGGTGGCAAGAGCGTTAAAATAGCTTGTTGAAGACCATCCCAATTGAAAAGTGGGGCCATTAACTAGATTGTAAGTTGTACAATGGTCAAAAAGATAATCGGGATGGGTATAGGTAACGTCATCTTCATTGTGCAAAAGACAACCTTTATAAATTGCTCCAGCAATACCATTGCCTCGTTGATAGGTACTTCCTGTATAGCCTACATCTTTATGGTTAATCATAGATGCTCTACCGTTTTCCATAACAGGTCCCATTCTACCCCCAATGTTGGTAAAACCTTCAAATAGGGTTTGATTGGCATAAGTACTAGAAAAAGCTACTCGTGCCTCCCAAGGTGGTGTTATGTTCCAAACATTGCCTTGGGTACAAGTCATTTTTGACCAAGGAGTTCGTCCGGGGCTGGAATACTCGTATCCAGTTGCAGTCTCGATATCAAAAACATTAAAGAATTCATCACTATATATAGCCCTTCCGTGTGCTTTCATTTGGTAAGTATCCTCATTAAAAACAAAACCTCCGTGCAAGTAAGCATCTCCAGGAGCATATAATTCTCTTGCAACACTGTTTTCACCGCTACCAAAAAATCGCCATCTATTATTGGGTAAATGAATTCCTGCTCCCATAACGATCAATGCTCCTCCATTAAATTCCTTGAATTCATTTTCAGGAGCCGAAGCGGGAGCTATACTGATTGGATTCATAAAGATAAATAAGGGGGCTTCTGCTGTGTTAGGGTCTCTACCGGAAGCTGTAGTCCAAGCTTGTCTATTGAAAGCAATTCTATAATGCAAGGCATAATCGGATGTGGCACCTGCTAAAGTTACATCAACAGTAGTGTCATCAACCAAATTTACATTTAGGGGAGTTGGCATTATTTGCAAATCATTTATATTGATGTTGCTAGAATGTGCACTCAATCGAGTGGGTAATAATTTGATTCGTACAACAATGTTTTCAGCACCATCTATATTGGTCCAATGCCTACTGTGCATTACTCTACTAGGACTGTTAGAGGATGGTCCGTAATTACCCCAAGCATAAGGTCTGTGACCACCGGTGTGTTGCGGGTCGTTTTGTGCAATATAATTTCTGATCTGTGAGCGTGTTTCATAGACAGGCGTATTCAGTAGCGTTGATTCAGATGCTTTGCGAACTTCAACGCTAAAGTAAGTTGAAATTCTCGTCGCTTTCCCTTTTGAAGGATCAGCTGGGCATTGGTCTTGAATTTCTGAGAATGTTACCCCACTAATGGTATGTGATTTTGGATTTCTAATGCCCGGAATTTCAGGAGATACTTCAAGTGTAGAACTGGTTCCCACCACCCTTATGCTATTCGAAACTGGGGAGGTTTCAGAACCATTAAAAGCAATCACTCTAAATTCTCTACTTTCTGTACGACTGTAATTTGGTCTATTGTAAGAAGTTACATTGGCACTATTTATTGTTTCCCAAGTTTCCCAATTGCCACCGTCAAGTTTGGATTCAATAACAAAACCAGATTCGTTATTACTGTTATCTTGCCAAAAAAGGTTTAAATTAGTAAAAGGACTTTCACATAAGAAGTAGACTTTTGAAGGAGCACTAATTTGCGAATATACACTAGTAGAAATTACGCTAGATAGCATAAAAAATAAAAGTAGTTTGATTTTTTTCATTGTTATTGAATTTACTTTTAAAAAGGGGCGAATTGTTATCCTTTTTAACTTAATGGAATTTCTAGCACAATATTTTTTTAATATATACATTAAAGGCTGTCCAAAAAAGTATTGAACAGCCTTCGCTTGAATTTAACTTTAGTACTTATTTTTTGATAAGTTTAGTTGTTTGTTTAATGTTGTCACTATTTGTGATTTCCATAAAATATACTCCTGCATTCAAGTCACTAATGTTTATGGTATTGGATGCTTGTTTAGTGCTTGATTTAGCAATTTTACCTGAAACATCAACAATTTTATATGAAAAATCTCCCTGAATATTTGAAATAGTCACATCATTGTTTGCTGGATTTGGGTATACAGTAAATTGTGATTTTTCTACTTCATTTATTGAAAGTGCTCCTGTATCTGTTAGGTTTACCGTATTGAGTTGTAAATTTGAAACTGCACCTTTTGAACCGACACTAATGTAAACAAAAGTAGCATCAGCTGGTGTTGCAAAAGTAAAAGTGCGGGTATAGTTGGCAGGATCAGCAACTAAATTGGCATTGTCTAGAGATCCAAATTCTGTCCAAACACCACCATTTGTGGTACAAAATGATTTCAGCGACGAAGACCCATTAAGAATTGTAGTAACATCAGGTGGAGTTAATGGTGTTGTTGTTTCCATAGCATATCCGTAACCAGAGGTTTGTCTTGTAGTAATAAATCTAAAAACCAAAGTACATGAATAATTATGTGAAGGCAAAACAGCTACTTTTTGATACAAACACCCATTTTCGCCCCTTAGTGAGGCATAAAAATCTCCTGTTCCATCATTTATAGCAGCAGTTCCATGTGTTGCTGCTATTGTTGCAGGCGGAATGATATACGTTCCTTGGGTGGTAAATGTCCATGAATTTAGACTTCCTCCGCCAGCTTGAAAGTCTGGATTTACGATTAGGTTTTGTGATGTTACAATTGTAGTAACTAAACAAAATAAGGCTAAAGTAATTTTTTTCATAATCTTATATTTTAATGGTTAATAAATTTAGTATAGTAAAATTAATTCTTTGGATCTTGTTAGATTGTCGATAATAATCATAATTATTGCCCATTTGTTCATTATTGAAAATAAAAGGATGAATTTTAGATAAAGCTTCCTAATAAAAAAAAACAAGCCTTGTTCCAGAGGGACAAGGCTTGGTTAAAACAAAATGCTTTCTTTTTATTCTATTGCGCTATCTTTTGTCTGTAGATTGCTCTAAACTTGAAGATAGCAAAAGCGATGGCTACAAGCACCAAAATCCAAACATAGTCGTCGATTGGAGCTGCTGGTGCATCAGGATCGTCTCCTGGATCAGCTTGTGCCAAAATTGGGTTAGTATATAAGAAAATTAATAGACTCGCTAGTATATAAATTGATTTTTTCATGGCTTATTGAATGATTAGTTTTTTAGTCGTTTCAGTTCCGTTGTTAGCTGCTTTTAGAATATAAACTCCTGTAGCCCAAGATTTCGTTTGAATCGTAGTGGTTCCTGAATTCAATTTTTGCATGTGTATTCTTTGACCGTTTAGACTACTGATTTCAATAGTAGCGCCATCTTGTAAGGTATTGGTAATATTGAATTGTCCACGAGATGGATTAGGATAAACTTGGATATTAGCATCCAATGCATTGGCTACAACACCCAAAGTTCCAGTTGTTTTCAAATTAATCGCAAAACGAGTATCTCCTTGGCTGGCTGGATTGCTATCGATAGCAAAAACGTAATCAGTGCCTGGAGCCAAAACCGTATTTTTGTTCAAATAGGTATCAACTAAAACTGCTTCGAAACCCGCAGGAATTGTATTCTCTGCAACTCTGAACGAATAGCTCTTTTGAATGGTAGATGTAATTCCTAAAGGAATCATTTGCTCCTTCAATTCTAATTCTGAAACCGCCATTTTGTTGCTTCCTGCAATGCTATAAGCATCCAAAACGGTGTTCGGTAATTTACCAAAATCGATATTACTGCTTGCATCTCCTGCGGCTTTAAATCGCATTGATACCGTATCGTAATAGGTATTATCAGCTGTTACCTCAAGTTTCAAGGCATTGGTTGCCGCAATTTTTGTTTGAGCTGATTTGTGAGTATAATTTCCAGATGGAGGAGTTGGAGTTCCAGTAAAAATCACTGTTTTAGGTACATTGATAGTTCCATCCGCAGTTGCTTGCACAAAAAAGGCTCCCATAGGAGGAATTATAACATCGGTCGTGCTACCTGCAACGCCAGAAACAGTCGGGGTAGTGTAGCCACCATATTTTAGGATTAAATCAGCATTGCTGCCACTAGAACCGACTGTAGGGTTGTAATAAGAAACAGTTGTACTTAAACCCGTACTTGCGGTTAAGATACTTGAAACACTCACTGGAGCTGTATAAGGATTAGCTACTAAATAATATTGACCAGATATAGTGTTAATTGTAGCTGGTGCGGTATTTGAAGCTGCACCAGTAACCGAAACAGTCACATTAGAAGGAGGATTAACGCTGTAGGAAGTACCAGTAACCTCGCTTGTTCTTCCCCTTACAAATAATGATACTGCGGTTTTACTACCCCAAGTTTGAGTGTCGTCTGTGTTTGAAACCGTCCAAGTATTGGTCGCAGAATCGTATGTTTTTGCAGTGCCATTCCCAAGCGTAAGTGGGGTAGTGCTTGCCGTAGCTACTGAACCATAAGTAACATCTGTAAGCGGATTACTCAATAATCTCCAGCCACGTTGGTTACTGCTCAAATAACGGTCTTGTGTAACATTATCAACAGAGGTAGTACTTGATAAATAACCAATACCTACTTTTTCAACAGCGGTATACGCGATACTCGCATCACCTGAGCCTGTCACTTTTGTTAAAGTTCCAGATAATGCAACGGGGGTCGAAGACGAAGCTATAGCTAATAATTTTACAGTTGCAGTTGAATTTACAAGTCTACTATAAACAACAGTAAAAGTTGCTCCTCCGCTAGTATAGGTATCACCAGCTGTTATTGCGAGAAGGGTAGTAGAAGATAACGTAAACAAGTAGGCCGCGGTAGCTTCAGATTTTAAAATTAATTTTCCAGAAGAAATGTTATTTATAGTGCCAGTATTCGTAATGAGCCCCGAACTTATTATTGTTCCTGAATTATTTATTGTTCCTGCAATAGTAGTAGGAACAGCATTAACAGAGGTTAATGTAACACCAGAATCTATTGTTACTGTACTACCTGCAGCAGTTTTAAATAAAGGAACCGATGCAGGAGCCGTTAGCCCAGAACCTTGTATTTGTACTTTTGAATTTGTAGCAATATTGAATAGAATAGCAGGATTTGCGCCTGTTTGGCTTGGACTTAAAGCAGTAAAAGTAGATCCTGAATTAATTACGATTTTTGGTGTAGAAGCAAGAGTATGATTGATACTAATGTGTGACCCTGTAAACATATTATTATTAACTAAAGAAGTGTTACTAAAAGTTAGAATTCCTGAGCCAATAATTCCCCAATCGCCGCTTGGTGCAGCTAATGGAGTATCGAATCGAACGCAATTTCCGTTGAAAATTGTCGCGGTAGATTTGAGCTCTCCGTTATTTTCTACTAATCCCCCTCTCACAATAAACAATGGTGTCGAACCCGCTCCAGCATTAGATAAAGCTAATGTAATACCGCTATTTATGATTAATTTTCCTTGTGATGAAGTATTCTCAACGAGCAGAGACTTTATTGGATTCGCGGGATTGGCTGTTATTGTACAAGTTCCTGAAAAAATAAGTGCACCGTGATTTGCAGCGGATCCCGGAAATGATACTCCCGTAGCTCCAGGTTTATAAAAAACAAAGGCACCAGCTGCATTTGTTACGTTCGCAGGATAATCTATAGTTACAGCAGTTCCTGCAACCGCAGTGACACGTGTTCCATAACTAATAGTTGTAGTCGGACCTGAAACATAATCTCCGACCGCAATAGCAGCATTTGCAGCGCTTAGAGTTAAAGTGGTGCTACCGCTAGTCGAAGCAGCTGTTTGCGAAGTGGTGGTTACTACATTCCAATTATTCGCATCGTTCCAATCACCATTGCCTCCACTCCAAATATGAGTGGGAACCTGAGCCTGTAAACTGCCAGTAAACAGCCCGAATACCAGCATGATTTGGACAAAAAGAAAAGTCCGTGGTTTTTTAAATAAGTAAATTTTGTTTTTCATAATCTTGGTTTTTATTAATTAGTAAATAAATTATTTCTGTAAAACTATTTTTTTGAAGGGTACTTTTTTGTTCAATTTGTACATATAATTAGCTGATTTGTTCTAAGTTGCAAAAAAAAGCACTGCTTTTGGCAGTGCTTTGTTATTGGAGATGTATTTTATTTTTTTATAAATTTCAAGGTTTCTTGGTTGTTTGCATTGTTGCTTATCGAAATAAGATAAGTGCCTCTGCTTAATTCAGAAATATCAATTGCTTTTGAAGTTTGTTTGCTAGCTGATTTGTGTTTTTTGCCAAGCAAATCGAAAATAGAGTAGGAGTATTCGCCCTCTAGGTTGGTGATATTTAGATTATTTTCAACCGGATTCGGGAAAATGACTAAACTACTTTTTTGAAATGTAGCTGTTGATAAGGTTTTGTTAGTAGGGACTTTAATATTGTCAATCCCAAACAGACCAATAGGGCTAGCTTGCACCGTACCAAAGCCACCTGCAAAAACAATCACAATGTATTCGTATTGTGTAGCATCAATAGTGTAGTCAATTTTTTTCCAACTGTCACTTGTGCCTAAAGCATTGTTCCCTGCGATTGCAGTAGCGTCAGTACCATTTACATAACTAGATGCAGAATTATCTCCAAATGCACCAGAACCTCCGGTAAGTTGAAAATAACCATCTATACCATTGTTTTCGTCGTCATTAACACCATAAACTCTATAAGATATTCGGTCAGCTGTGAGTGGGCTTTTCCATAAATAATCAAAAGACATATTTAATATGCCAAAAGCATCTTTATTTCTGTTATTGAATACATAAGCAATTCCTCTAGCAAACTCGGATGAAGAAACTCTTGATACATATTGATCTAGATTACCGCCTGTGCTTTGAACGGAAAATTCTCCAGTAGGGAGATTGTAATCGGCTGCAAACCATTGCCCTGTGCCCGCAGTAAGTCCTGCAATATCGGCATTGGTTATTCCCATCGTAGTGCCCGTAACAGGGGTGCTAAGTTTAGTTATTGGAACATTAGATGCGAAATCTACGGTTTCTAAGGTTGAACTTGAGGATCCCGTTCCTATATCAAAAACAATATTTTGAGTAGTACTGGCTTCAATATCAAAATAAACAGGAGCACTGATGGTATTGATTTGAGTACCGCCTATGGTACTATTGGTTATGGTTACGTTTTTCGTAAAGAATGTATTTGTTCCCGTAGTAGTGGCATTGGCTTGCCCTCTAATAAGCCCTTTAGCAAATTGTTTTTCAACAGTGATGTTGTCTAAAAGTAAGTCTCCTAAATAACCCAAATTGGCTACAGGAACTTGAATAGCATCGGGATTAGATCTTGGTTTTAAGTTCAATATACCCGGAATACTACCTTCGATTCTAATGTTTTTAACTGTAGTTAAAGTGGAGGCTGTTCCATAAGCAAAAGGTTTGTAATCTAAACCTATTTGTGCGGCTACTATACCGTTATTATTCCCTAAACTTGACCATTCTGGATTAATAATATCTATATTATCTAATGTAGAAGCTCCGGAATTATAGGTTAATCCTCCTGGGTCTCCACCCCATCCATAAGTCAAGATAGCTCCATTATGTCCTGCCCATAAAACACAATCATGGACATAATTATTAAAATTGTAGAAGAAATCATCGACAGCTCTGATGAAAGAATTTTTTATTTCACTTCTTTGGCCCACACGAATCGCATCGTTATTGGCGTGCCAACCCAAAAATTTTAAATTGTTTATCATAAAATTATTGACACCCACAATACCATGATTTGGAGAATCCATTAGCATTACACCTTCGATGGATGCGTTTTGCCCTAATTCGACCAATTCGCCATAAGGTTTGTTGCCGCTTGCATCTTGCCAAATGTATTGTTTACCAGTTAAAATGCCGCGTCCGTATATTTTTTGATTGGTATCATAATAATCAAATCTTTGAACAATTCCTTCAACAACTGCACCTCCTGCCAAATACATTTTTCTACCCGATTTCAACGTAAGAATTCCGTCTGTAGTAAGAATTGAACTGCTAAATTGATACTGTCTTAAATTATGATATCCCGGAGGGAAATAGATTGTTGTAGCATTATCTAATGCAGTAGGAGATAATGAAGAAGAGTAGGTTACAACTCCAGGATCTGTAGGGTTTGGAGCTCCTGTTTCGGCAGGATCGATAAAAATGGTTAACATATGTTTGATCCATTTTTTGGTACTAGTTTCGTTTGCAGTATCTTCAAAATTAACCGAAACGTATTTACTGTTGCCATTAATTGTGAATGACACTTCGTTAGTTCCAACCGTGGGAGTAATGTTGTAGCTTTTGGGAGCGATTTTTACTTTTGTCGATGAACTTCCATACTTTTTAACAATTCTAAATGTTATCCCAGTACTTACTGTATTGTCATAGGAGATAGAAGCAAAGGAAAAACTTCTTCCTGCGAGTTCAGATCCTTGACTATCGTATTGAATATCATTTGGGTCAGGAAGAGACATTAAAACATCTAATTTTATTTCAGGATCGGTACCTTTTTTCACATATACCTCGTATTTATCCGAAAAAAAAGCCGTTGGCCACGAATAATGGGTAATTTGCCCAAAAACTGATGTTGCGAAAAGAATCATCAAAAAGGATAAAATGGTTTTCATACTTATAAAATAGTTTAATTCAGGGATTAGTCAATTTATGGTAAAATTATATCGATTTAGCTTCAAAGATTAATGCAAAAAAACTTCTTTTTTGTCCAATTGTTCATAATAGTTGTTTTTATAAGATTTGGTCTAGAAAAAAGTGCACCATCTTTTATTGTTGCCAATAAATGCTGGTGCACTGAGAAAAATTAAAAAATAATTACTTGGGAGATCCTGCAAATATTTTTGCTGATACTATTTTACTATTGGCATCAAATTGATTTTCAAAAACAAAAAACACAGTATGTGTCCTATTGGCATTTCTTAATAAAGTTTCGCTAATTCCGTCTTTTTTAATGATAAATGTACCTATGAGTTCACCATCCGGTCTGTCTAAATGGATGGCACATTTTGTCGGGGTTTTAATCCCTTTTAAATTCATTCCAGCATAATAGTATCCAGAACCTAAGTTGATATCTTTAAACTCAAGGATGTTGTTTTTGATTAGATTGGATTTTATATCCAAATTTATTTCAAAGGGTTGATTGATAACTACCGCTGGAACCCCAGTTAAGGTTTGTTGTACGGGACGAATTTGCCCCGATTCATCATAAACAATTTTGTCAATACAAACCGAGCGTTGTGTCCAAGTGCCGGCATTTTTAAACTCATCTTGTCTCCAAGACGATAGAGCAGAAGTATGATAAAACAAGTACTCCTGACCGTGGTATTCTACGATTCCCCCATGATTGGATTGATACAAACGCCAAGGCACATAATTTTTGCCAGGATATTTTGGTCCTTCACTTACATTTACACCCAATTCGTAATTCAAAATACCTTTATATTCGAATGGACCTAGAGGGTTGTCACTAACACCATAATCTAATCTTGATTTTTTTCTAAATAAATCATCGGGTTTTTCTGGATCTATAGGCTTGTCATATTCTGTATGATACGAAAGGTAATATTTTCCTGCTTTTTTGTTCATCCAAATAGCTTCCATAAAACGGTCATCGTCGACGTCTAATTTAATTGGTTTTCCATCCAATTCCGTCATGTTATCTTTAAGTTTGGCAGCCATATGGCTTCCATAATACAAATATTTCTGACCGTCATCATCGATGAAAATGGCAGGATCAATGCCTGTTGTTCCCTCAATTTTTGGATTGATTACTTTGAATCTTTTATCTGGCGAATCGCTAACAGCTACGGCAGTATAGGCAATTGTTTTTCGGTTTTTTTCATCGTATCCTCCTTCCTTGAATAATATACGCACAGGAAAGTATAGGTAATATTTTCCTTCATAGTAAACCATATCTGGTGCCCAAAGTGCCCAATCTTCTCCTTTGGGTTCTTCTGTCTTTCCAATAGCATCATAAATATTTAAAACTTCTCCATGATCGGTCCAGTTGACCATATCTTTTGATGAAAAAGTGTGATAGCAATGCATGGTCGAATAGCCTCCACCGTCTTCATGATCTACAGAGGTGACCATCCACACACGGCCATCAGGCATAACGTGAGGCGAGGCATCAGCGGTGTACATATGCTTAATTACGGGGTTGCCATAAGGATAGGGCTTAGTATTTAAATTTTTCTTTTGTGCAAAGCTTGCCATCGAAATTAAAAGACAAATGCTTACAGTTTTAAATTTTAGTAGCGTTTTTGTTCTTGGTAGGTGTATCATTTATGATTTGAGTTTAGTTTATTTTTTTTGGAGAACCTGCAAAAAAGTTGGGTTCAGTAATTTTTATAGTTTCATTATTATCCGATTTAAATACTAAAACGATGGTATGCACTCCATTGGCTTCTCTTAAAAAAGTTTCTGCGATTCCATTATTCGTTTTTAGACTATTTTCATTTAAAAGGATTGTTCCCAAGAGTGTTCCGTTGCTACCGTCTTTTCGTATTTCAATTTTACCTTTTGTAACTGATTGTAGCACTTTCACTCCAAAATAATAATATCCTGTTCCTAAATTTATGTTTTTAAATGAAATCGAACTACTGTTTTGTGCCGTAATTGTATTGTTTTTAATTTTAATTTCTTGCAGCTCGAATGCTTTTTTAGGGTTTAATGCGATACTAAAATCTTGATTGATAGTTACTTTTTTTACCCCTTCGATCGTTTGACGTACAGGAATAATTGAACCCTCATGTGTATAATTCAAAGAATCAACACAAACAGATCGTTGTGTCCAGGTTCCTGGACCTTTAAATTCGTCTTGACGCCAGGAGGACAGCGCCGAAGTATGATAAAATAAGTACTCCTGACCGTGGTATTCTACGATTCCCCCGTGATTGGATTGCATTAAACGCCATGGAACATAGTTTTTGTCTTCCAATAATGGTGCGTTTTTAACATTAATTCCAAGCTCATAATTCATAGTTCCTTGATAGGTTAGGGGGCCTTTTGGAGAAATTCCTACGCTATAATCAAGGTTTGATTTTTCGCGATTTGGATCCTCTGGATTGTCTTTGGATACTTTATTATTGTATTTGGTATGGTAATTAAAATAGTATTTTCCATTGCGTTTGTGCATCCAAGCAGCTTCCATAAAGTTTTTGGCACCAATATCAAGTTTAAATGAATTGCCCTCTAATTCGCGCATATTTTCTTTCAGAATTCCCATATTCAATTGGTTCCAATACAAATAGGCGACGCCATCATCATCTACAAAAACCGATGGGTCAAGTGCACTATTTGCTCCTTCGATTCGAGGATTTGTGACTTTAAAACGCTTCTGCATACTATTGCTTTCGGCAACTACACAATAACGATCTATTTCTCCATTGGCTTTTAGATTTCGCATCGGGAAATATAGATAATAAGTTCCGTTTCGATACGT
Organism: Flavobacterium nackdongense; assembly: GCF_004355225.1. NCBI lineage: Bacteria > Pseudomonadati > Bacteroidota > Flavobacteriia > Flavobacteriales > Flavobacteriaceae > Flavobacterium > Flavobacterium nackdongense. Next base: position 4,178,491 of record NZ_CP037933.1, read on the forward strand.
AAAATCAGGAGCCCAAATCGCCCAGTCTTCTCCGGGAGTTTCATTGAGATCTTTTAAACCGATGATCTCTCCGTGATCAACCCAAGTAACCATATCTGCTGTAGAAAAAGCGTGAACCGAATGCATGGTGGCATAACCTCCACCATCTTCTGCATCTACTGAAGTGACCATCCAAACACGCCCATCAGGCATAAGATGAGGTGAAGCATCAGCAGTATACATATTTTTAATTACTGGATTTCCATAAGGATATGGAGCTGTATTTGAGTTTTTTTTAATTTGGGAATACGATATGCTCGTGCTTATGGAAAATAGTGAGATTAAAATTAGAAGTCTCATAAGGTATTAGAGGGAATTAATAATTGTTGTTATTTCATTTAAATTTATAGTCTTATCTGTTGGGTATTTATAATCCATAAGCCACCAGTCTTCGGTGAAACTTACTGTTTTTCCAGGCTGAATCGATTCTAAAGGGCCAATGGGTTCTATTTCACATTTCTCCTCTTTGAAATACCAAATAGATACTTGATTGCTTAATACATCTCCATAGGTGTTAGGTTCATTTGCTTTGAATTTTTTTATAAATAACAAATCATCTTTTGAGTTGTAAGCCAACCAGCCAGCATTACTATCCATTACAAATTTGGGTTGACTAGGCGTACCTAACATTTCTAAAATACCATCACGTACTCTTAAGTTCTCTTCTTGCGGCGGATTATAATCAATTAAAGTAGTATTGCGTTGATACATTGCGTATCCTTTTGGTAAACGACTTTTAGGGTTTAATGGTACCAGACAAATTCCACCTCCTTTAGCAAATGTTCTGCTCCAATGCGCATAATTTTGAACCTTGTTTGAAATGTTTTTAATATGTTGAATGCATTTTAAATGGGATGAATTGTCCGAAAGTATAAAATCTCTCATCAATTGCACTCCAGTTAGGCTGTCTTTTTGACTTGTAAGTCTAGCTGAATTTCTACCTGTAATTTCACCTATCCAAGAATTATGAAAACTTTCTCTGTATGGAGCTGTTTTTTCTGGTCCAATATCAAATCGACCACCGCTGACTTCAAATTTAGGCATTCCTTTTTCCCATATTTTTCCATTCAAATCAGGGTTTTCAAATAGGATGTTTTTTCCGTTACGTTGGAATGCTAAAATTCTGCCACCAACATTGGGATCTAAAATAACAGTGACTTCATTGTTTTTTAATTCTATACAGTTGTCATAGCCAAAAGCATTGACTTTTTTAATACTAACTTGTGAAAAGCTCATATTAAAAAATAATGAAGTGAAGATAATAGAAAAAAGCCCTCTTTTTATCATCTAATTTTTTATACTGATTTGAGGTTTGTTTTTCACTTTCATATTCTTTATGACATCGTATTCTTCATTGACACAGCGTTCTCCCCATCTTTCATACATAAATTTTAGTGAATAAATATTTTGAGGTTCTTCGCCTTTGTCCCCATACGTTTGGGACCAATTACTCAAAAGAGCTCTATGTCGTTCTAATTGTTTGCCGAATTTAGGATTACTGGCTAAATTGTTAATTTCGAATGGATCGTTTTCTAAATCGTATAATTCTTCTTCGGGTTTCGTTGGTAACCAATATTTGGCTTGTACTTCATTTAATTTTCCTGCTTCAAACATTTTTTTGGTATCAACATATTCAATTCTTCTATCTCTATAAGTAGGTTGTGTATAAGACCGATTGGGCATGTAATTTTTGATATATTTAAATTTGTCTGTACGTATGGCTCGTATTCTATCTATAGTAAAATCGCAACGGTCTCGAGTTGCCACAATATGATCTCTTTTGAAATTGGGAGCAAAAACGTTTTTCCCTTCCATATAGCTTGGAATAGGAATGCCAGCCAACGCTAAGGACGTAGTTCCAATGTCGATTCCGCTAACTAAATCATTGCGTTTGCTATGTTTTTTTATTTGTGAATCAGTACCAAAATATCCAATGATTAATGGGATGTGAAGTCCGCCATCATATAAAAATTGTTTGTGTCTATAGCCATCATAGCCGTGGTCTGCAAAGAAAAACACATAGGTATTGTTCAATAGTCCTTTTTCTTTGAGTTTTTCTAATATTTCCTTGACTTCCACATCTGTGGCTCGTGCTGCATCATATTGGCGTGAAAAATCTTCGTGTAAAGTGGGTACATTGGGATAGTAAGGAGGAAGTACCACTAAATTTCGATCAATTGGAGTAATTTTTTCTTTCGTTTTGGGATAGACTTGTACTAATCCTAATTTGCCACCTTCTAATTGAATTTGTCCAAAAAATGGTTGGTTGTTCGATAATGGAGAAAGCCAATCTCCGGTGCCTGTTAAAGTGTAATAAAAGTCTATACCCATTTCATCATTGTATAATTTTTTGCGATTATAGATAAAGTTATAATCGTCTTTCCCGTGGCTGAAAGTGTAATACCCATTTTCTTTGAATACTTCGGGTATCGTTTTTACTCCATCTGGCAAAAAAATGGCATCTTCCACAGTTCTTGAAGAATGATGGTTGTGTATGCCAAATGTAGTTGGCATTGTACCTGTAATATTTGCCGATCTCGAAGCAGAACAAACGGGAGCTGCAGCAAAAGCTTTACTAAAAAGAACGCCGTTTTCTGCTAAATTGTCAAGTGCTGGAGTTGGATTTATTTTTTCTCCATAACAACTAAAAATAGGATTCAAATCTTCAACATAGATCCAAATGATATTCGGTCTTTTGTTCGTGTGGTTTGTATTTTTTATTATTTCTTGCTGTGAAAAACACAAACTGTTAGTAGATAAAAAAAGAAGTAGAATTATAGATAACCGTTTCATAAAAAGATAGCATTAGTGTTTCAAAATTAGAGTTATTTCAGTCTATTGAATTGCTCAATTGTGCATTGCTTTAGTTTTTCTGTAAATTTTATCAGCAGAATTGCTTAAATCAGTAGAAATATGTTCATTTAAGCTAAGAGTATGCTTTAAAAAGCAAATCATCTTAATTAGCATATATTTAATTTGTCAATAGTAAACCAATATGAATATGAAGTTGTTTTTGTCAATTCTTTCAGTACTTGTTTTTTGCCTATTTTTGGCTTGTGGAACAAAGCAAAAAATAGTGTTTGACCAAAGTTGGGATAATCCCATTCGAGCTGGCATCAACCCATATGGGATGAAAGATTTTTTTGTTTTTTATGAGCAGGATAAGTATTACTTATTAGGTACTGAATACTCCAATCCGTTTAAAGGCTATTTGGGACCAAATTTGTATGAATCGAAAGGTTTTACCAATTGGAAAATCACAAAAAAGCTTATCGATACACAATCGATTCCAATTAATGCCTGGTATAAAGATGGATGGTTTGCTCCTGAAATCATCAAAATAAAAAACAAATACTATTTTACATTTAATAATCGAAACAATGCCGTCAATCCTTATCAAAAATTAGGGTTTGGAATTGCAGTTGCCAATAATTTAAAGGAAGATTTTAAGGTAATCACTATAGAAAAACCTATCGTATTGGGCAATTATGGCAGCTTGGTGATAGGAAAAAATGAGGAAGAAATTTATGTGGTTTACGATAAAGATGCTCGTATTTATATAGCCGAAATTGATATCGAAAAAGGAGAATTGAAATCAGAGCCAAAAGAATTGCTTGGCCCTGAAACTTTAGGTACACACTATAAATATTTAGATGCACCACAAATTACAAAAATTGGTTCCGATCATCATATGCTGTTTTCACAATTTTATGGTGGATATGAAGTGAAGATTTTTCATATGACTGCAAAGCATCCCTTAGGACCTTGGATTTGGGATGGAGCTAATCCAATGTATACATTTTTGGAGGAAGAAGCGGATGAGGTTGTCAAAAACAAGTATCCAACAGTTCACGGGTATGCACCTCCAACACAAGTCGTATTTAGCAATCAATTGTTTTTAGGAAAGAACAAACGGTATTTTAATACTTATCATAGCTCCGAAAAATATTCAGAACCTTATTTGTGTATCGAACCTATTCAAATCGATGGGGATAGATTATTTATACCTACAGCTAAAAACAAACATCAAAAAGTGAGCGAAAATGATTAGGAATATCTTTTATAGCATCGTTTTACTTTACTGTTTACTTGCAAAGGCACAAATTGTAACTTATGAAATGCCATCCAATGTAAAGGGGAATAACGAATATATTTTTTCATCGCCATACTATAAGGTAGAGTTGATTCAGGAAAACAAAGTCGTTCCATCCAATGTGTTTGCGATGAATGCGATGCACGTTACCAATAATTCTAAATCCACCTCCTGGACTAATTTTTCATTTCAAGGAACGATTAAAGTTAGAGTTATTTTATTGAAGTCTAAAGTTAATTTTGTTCAAGTTCTTCCTAGAATATCTAACATAAAGGTTCAAATAATAAATGACACTACCATTGAATTTGAACTGGCAAAAGCAGGGCACTATTCGGTTGAATTCGAAAAAGGAATTTTTATTGAACATCCATTATTGCTTTTTGCCAATCCTTTAGAAGAGAATATCCCAAATAGGAATGAGAAAAATGTGATCTATTTTGAACCTGGATTTCATGAACTTGGGGATAAATTTATAATTCCTTCAAATACTACGGTTTATATCGCTGGCGGAGCCTATGTTAAAGGTCAATTTTATGCTGAAGGTGGCAAAAAAATTAGCATCAAAGGTCGTGGTATTTTGTCTGGAGAAGATTATAAAGCACGAACACACAATCATATGATTACGATTAAAAATAGTGAAGACATTTCAATCGAAGGAATTACAATACTTCATGCTCCTCGATATATGATTTCGTTGAGCGGATTCAATCATCATATTGATAATGTCAAAATGATGGGTTGGTGGTTTAGTACCGACGGAATTTCGGCAGGTGAAAATACGCTTATTGAGAATTGTTTTTTCAAGGTAAATGATGATGCTGTCAAACTCTATAATAGCCATACTACGGTAAAAAATTGTGTTATATGGCAATTAGAAAACGGTGCTCCATTTATGATAAGTTGGAACGGAGGTAAAGATTTTGGGAATATTAAAGTTCAGGATATTGATGTCATTAGAGTAGAGCATCATTGGGATAACGAAAATTTGGCTGTTTTTTGTGCAGTGCACGGATCAAAAGCTACTATTAGTAATTTCCACATTCAAGATATTCGAATCGATAATTCTATGTGGCGTATTTTCCATATTGTAACCCGTCCTAATAGATGGGGGAATTGGAATCCTACACAAGGATCACTTTCTAACTTTATTTTTAAGGATATAGAATTTTATGGTAAACAAAAAATTCCGAGTTTACTTATGGGGCACGACAGTAATCATCCGATCTCTAATTTTACTTTTGATAATTTAAAAATTAATGGAAAAAAAATGAATACTGCCTCCGACTTTATAATTATTGATAAAACAACAACTCGGGAAGTAATTGTGCAATAGAAAAGATTCATAAATTATGTTTCCGATAAAAAAAGCAAGAATAATGAACAATAGAGCTGCTCAATAAAGCATGTATCTTCTACTTTTGGATAGAAATTTTAGTATTGTTAAAAAATGAAAAAAGAGTATTTAATTAGGCAGGCATTAGTTCTTGTATTTTTTATTGTGGTAGGAAGAGGTTTTTCTCAAACGAACCAAGGAGGAAAGTTAAATGAAAATGAAAAACCCAACATTGTTTTTATTTATGTTGATGATTTAGGTTACGGTGATTTAAGTTGTTTTGGACAAAAGACGCTGAAAACTCCAAACATTGATAAGCTTGCCTCCAAGGGAATGATTTTTACTCAGCATTATGCCGGTTCTTCGGTTTGTGCACCATCAAGAGCCGCAATGCTTACCGGAAAACATACAGGACATACCTCAGTTAGAGGAAATAGTCCAGAGGGGCAATTACTCGAAACTAATGAAACCACAGTGGCGGATGTATTAAAAAGTAAAGGTTATGTAACAGGAGTGGTAGGAAAATGGGGCGTTGGTAATGATCCATTACCAGATGATCCTGCAAGAAATGGTTTTGACCATGCTTATGGCTATGTAAATATGTGGCATGCACATAATTTTTTTCCTGAGTTTTTGTATCGAAATGGGAAAAAAGAAGTTCAAGCCGGAAATAAAACCGATTGGTCATACGCCTATGAGAAAGGAATGAAAGAAGGGGCAGGAGTGGCTAAAATTAAAGAAACCTATGCAATTGATAAGTTGAGAGCAGATGCATTACAATTTATTGAAGATAATAAAAAGAAACCCTTCTTCCTTTATTACTGTTTGAATATACCACATACAAATAACGAAGCGGGCTATTTTACAGGAGACGGAATGGAAGTTCCTAATTATGGTGAGTTTGCCAATAAAGAATGGCCAAATCCAGAAAAAGGTTTTGCAACTACTATTTCAATTATAGATAGCTGTGTCGCAGAAATAGATGAAAAACTTGCAAAGTTGGGTATTGCCGATAACACGATTGTTGTTTTTGTTAGCGATAATGGGCCACATAATGAAGGAGGACATACGTCTAAGTTTTTCGATAGTAATGGTATTTATCGAGGTGATAAACGAGATTTGTACGAAGGAGGAATTAGAGTACCATTAATTGTGAAATGGCCAGCAAAAATTAAACCAGCTTCAGTGTCAAATACTCCAGTAGCGACTTGGGATTTTTTGTCAACATTTGCTGATGCTGTAGGAGCTAAAGCCCCTAAAAATGTTGATGGGATATCTTTCTTACCCACTTTAGTAGGTAAGGATAGCCAACAAAAGGCGCATAAATATTTGTACTGGGAATTTTATGAATTAGGCGGTAGGCAAGCGATTAGAGTGGGTGATTGGAAATACATTAAGTTTAATGTAAGAGATAAATCTAAAGCCATTGTTGAAGAACTTTATAATATTGTGGAAGATCCCTCTGAAACTAAAAATGTTTTTTCTGCCAATCCTAAAAAGGCAAAAGAGTTGAGTAATTTGATGAAAACTGCCCATACGGAACATCATTTGATTTCATTATTTACTCCCGATGAAAAAGAAGTTGAAACTAGATTTAAATAAGAAAATTGAAAATAATTGAATTATGAAGTATATTAAAAGAATAGTTTTGGCTTTGATTTTTGGAATTTCAGCATTTTCGCAGGTTCAGGACAAAAATAAAAGTGTTGAAAGCAAAAGCGAAGTTGCTAAGAATAAATCAAATTTGGCTGTAACCCCACCTATGGGTTGGAATAGTTTTGATGCCTATGATTGTAGAATAAATGAAAAAGAATTTAAGGCTACGGTTGATTATATGGCTGAAAACCTTTTGCAATACGGATGGAATTATGCTGTAATTGATTATATCTGGTGGAATCCAGAACCAGGAAATTGGAATACACCAAAACGAAAGGGACATCCGGACATCCAGTTTAATGCTGACGGGAGTCTTAAATTCCCTAAAGATGTTACTATGGATCAATACGGAAGACTGCTGCCCTCGGTAGAGCGTTTTCCTTCTGCAGCCAATGGAAAAGGATTCAAGCCAATTGCCGATTATGTTCACGGAAAAGGAATGAAATTTGGAATACACATTATGCGTGGGATCCATAGAGCAGCAGCTTTCAATGGTACGCCAATAATGGGAAGTAAAGCAACTGCAAAAGATATTGCCGAACCATTCGATACCTGTAATTGGTGTAACAACATGTTTGGTGTTGACGCATCCAAAGCTGGGGCACAAGAATATTACAATTCAATTTTCAATTTATATGCCCAATGGGGAGTAGATTTTATTAAAGCGGATGACACCATGTTTCCTCCTTATCATAAAGAGGAAATCGAAATGATGCACAAAGCTATTGCCCAATGTGGTAGACCGATGGTCCTAAGTTTGTCGTGTGGTGAAGCACCCGTTTCTAGAGCCTCACATTTAATAGAAAATGCCAATATGTGGAGAATTTCTGGTGATTTTTGGGATAATTGGGAATCATTAGAGCATAACTTCGATTTATTAAATGCCTGGTCTCCTTTTATTGGTGAGGGACATTGGCCGGATGGCGATATGTTACCAATAGGGCGTTTGTCACTAGATGACCGTCCTCATGGGAAAGAAAGAATGTCAAATTTTACAGTGCCTGAGCATTATACGTTAATGAGTTTATGGTCTATGGCAAAATCTCCTTTAATAATGGGTGGCGATTTATTGACAACAGCAGAAAGTACTATGAAATTTTTGAAAAATAGTGAAATTCTTTATGTTAATCAACATTCTACAGATAATAGACAAGTCATAAAAAATGATGGACAAGCGGTGTGGATAGCAACTGACCCAAAAAACGGAGATCGATTTATAGCGTTGTTTAATTTATCAGAAAAAGAAAAGGAAGTTAAATTTACTTTAGAAAATGAAGGTATTCGAGGGGATTATAGTGTCCGTGATTTATGGGAGAAAAAAGATATAGGAATAATAAATACACAAATTAGAGCTAAGATTGATAGTCACGGAGCGAAAGTATTTAGATTAACTAAAGTAGTTAAATAGGAGGTTTTGGTTAGTTTGGTTTTTGAAGACTCGTTATGCGGTACTTTACATAACGGGTTTTTGAAAACCTATATTTTATTTAATTTAAATTACGAATGCAATGAGGATTTATATTCGAATTTCTTTTTTATTGCTTAGTCTAACAGGTTTTTCACAATTAAAAACATTAGCAGACATTCGAGTTAGGGATCCTTTTATTTACACAGATAGTATTTCTAAAACCTATTATTTATATGCACAAACGGGGAATCGTTTACTTGATAACGATACCATAAAAGGTGTTGAAGTGTATAAAAGTACTAATTTGAAGGATTGGTCAGGACCTGATACTGTTTTTTCAGCTCCGAGCGACCATTGGGGCAAAAGAATGGTTTGGGCACCTGAAATGCATTATTATAAAGGTAAATATTTTTTATTTGTAACCTTTACGGGTGATGAAATGGCTTTAAAACCGAAGGAACAGCCAGAGCAATATCGTAGAGGAACTCAAATATTAGTGGCAGACAAACCGACAGGTCCATTTAAAGCTTTTACCAATAAACCTACGACTCCAAAAGAATGGATGAGTTTAGATGGTACGTTATGGGTTGAAAATCATGTGCCTTATATGGTTTTTTGTCACGAATGGGCACAGATTGGAGATGGTACGATGGAATTGATTCAATTAAAAGACGATTTATCCGGCACTGTTGGAGTTCCGCGAACCTTGTTCAAGGCTACAGAGGCTAAATGGGTAAGAAGTTTGTCTACTACTGGCTTCAAATATCATGGTTATGTTACCGATGGTTGTTTTCTTTATAAAACAAAAACTGGAAAGTTGTTGATGATTTGGTCAAGTTTTGGAGATAAAGGATACGGTTTGGGACAATTAATTTCAGAGTCTGGGTCTATAAAAGGCCCTTGGAAGCAAATTGATAAAATGATTTTTGAAGAAGGCGGAGGACATGGGATGATATTCAAAACATTTGAAGGGAAATCAATGCTTTGTTTGCATCAGCCCAATAAGGGAGACAAAGAAAGAACCCAAATTTATGAATTGATAGATAGTGGTGATTATCTAGATATTTTGAAATAATAATTATAAAGAATTGGAGGAATTGAATCACTTTTTTTATCCAAAAAAAACAATTTCTTTCAAAATTGAAAGCAGTAGTTAAAGTAATTTTTTTAAAACAATAAACAAATGAGTAAGAATCTTGTCTTCGCTGATTATGCGGTATTTATTATCTATTTTATAATTGTATCCGTTTATGGATATGTTATCTATCGTAAACGTGAAAAAAACGAACACGATGCTAAAGCGTATTTTTTAGCGGAAGGAACCTTAACTTGGTGGGCCATCGGAGCTTCTTTAATTGCTTCTAATATCTCTGCGGAGCAATTTATTGGGATGAGTGGCGAAGGATTCTTTTTAGGAATAGCTGTTGCCGCCTACGAGTGGATTGCTGCTATATCATTGATTATAATAGCTATTTGGTTCATTCCAGTGTATTTGAAAAATAAGATTTATACCATGCCGCAGTTTTTAAAAACGAGATATAACGAATCGACTGCTTTGATTATGGCTGTGTTTTGGTTGTTTTTGTATGTTTTTGTAAATTTGACATCTATTTTATATTTAGGAGCAGTGGCCATAAACGGATTAGCCGGAGGAGAATACCTTCATACCATTATGATTGGTCTTGCTGTTTTTGCCTTGTTAATTTCACTAGGTGGAATGAAAGTGGTGGCGTATACGGATGTAATTCAGGTGGCTGTTTTAATAATTGGTGGGTTAGTGACTACTTATATAGCTTTAACAACCGTTGGACAATTTTTTGGAGTAGGTCAAGATGCAATTGCCGGATTTAACGTCTTAATGGAAAAAGCACCAGAACATTTCAAAATGATTATTCCAAGACCTACTGAAACGTCTTCTCAATTAGAAATAAATAAATACCTTACTTTTCCAGGAATGATGTCTTATTTGGCTGGGATTTGGATCATTAATCTGAATTATTGGGGGTGCAATCAATACATTACTCAAAGGGCTTTAGGAGCCGATTTGCAAACAGCACGAACAGGTATTTTGTTTGCAGGATTCTTAAAATTATTAATGCCAGTTATCGTAATGTTGCCTGGAATTGCAGCTTTTGTTTTATACGAAAATGGGCATTTACCTCAATTGGTTGGTGGAAAAGACGGAGCTTATTCAGCAGTATTGACTTTCTTGCCAACAGGTTTAAAGGGGTTGTCGGTTGCTGCATTGACAGCCGCAATTGTAGCTTCATTGGCTGGTAAAGTAAATAGTATTTCTACTATTTATACCTTGGACGTTCATAAAAAATACATTCAAAAAAATGCTTCAGACCGAAGTCAGGTTAATATTGGAAGATATGCTGTTTTTGCCGCGATGCTCCTGGCAGTTATGTTTACTTGGAATGATGTTCTTGGAATAGGTGGAGTTGGAGGATTTACGTATATCCAAAAATATACTGGTTTTATTAGTCCTGGGGTATTTGCTATGTTTATTTTGGGGATGTTCTGGAAAAGAACTACAGGAACTGCTGCTATCGTTGGTGTAATTGCCGGTTTTGTATTATCCGTTTTATTCAATGAATTTGCCCCAGCTTTATTTGGAAATGAAACCTTGTTATATACAGCTTGGCCTAATGGCAAAGGCGGTTTCGAAATACCATTTCATATTTGTATGGGATTGTCATTTATGTTTACGATGATATTGATGATTGCCGTGAGTTTCGCTGGACCAAAAATTAACCCAAAAGCATTCGATTTAGATACTGAAATGTTCAAGATAAAGCCTCAAACTACAGTGATGATTGTAATCACATTGTTAATAATATTTGCTTTGTACGCCAAATTTTGGTAAAGATTCTGTCTGATTTTAAGTAGTATTTAATTTTTTGTTTTAGTAGTAAAAGAGTCTGTCGTTTTAAAAAAGCAGACTCTTTTTTTTGTTATTTTTTAAAGCTAAAATTTGAAGGCGACCTCTAACAATAAAATAGTCTTAATCTATTGTATGCGCTATTAGTTTTCAATTCTTCTACTTCTTTGGTTAGTCCAATACGAGAAATAAAATTTGAAAGTCGTTGCGATAATTTCATCAAGTAAGTCTAGTATTGACTAGATGGAGCTATTGCTATTAGTAATTCCACAATCTCTTGAAGAACCTGGGTCGGTGTTATAAAGACTCGAATTAATTGGTTATGCGTCAATAGCAATAATTATTATTCAAATGGCGTTAGAGTATCTTAGCCTTTTTCTTGGATAACATAAACAGCATCTTTCCCCTGCAACGCCTCTCGCAAAACCTGTTGCAACAACATTTCGTTATAGGCTTGACTTTCCTTGATGCTTTGCTCTAAACTATCACAAAACGACATTAACTCTCCTAACTTGTTTACGATTTGTTCTTGTTCGTGAAGTGGTGGAAGGGGAAAGTCAATTTCATTTAGTATTTTAAGGCTTAAAAATGGTTGTAGTCCTCCTTTTGTCAGATTTATATAAAACTCATCTTTTCTTAGAATGAAATAATAGAACAGGTATTTATTGTAAATCAAATCTTGATTGAACTTTAATATTGCAGTGTTTTTAAAACTAAATTCAAAATCAACATCAATTATTGAAGGTGTTCCACATCCAGCACCAATATTTACTACCAATATTTCCCCTTTTTTTGGAGTAGTCTTATTATACAATTCTCTATGGAATTTTTCTTCAACATAATTACAATTATCCCAATCAATTTTGTCTGATTTAACTTGAGTTGCTGCTATATATGGAAATCCGGAACTTACTTTAGGAGGGGTATTATGAAAACCATCCGTAACTTTATTACAAATCTCTCCCAATCTACACCAAGCCCAATGTTTCGGGATTTCAAACGGAATTTCCTCATCCGTAATTGGCGGTAATTCTTTTTCTTTTTTCAGTTTTCCTGCCTTGCCGGCAGGCAGGTTCTCGGCAATGAGTTTTGCTTTTTCGGCTTTTATTTTTGCAAGGAGTTGTTGTCCATCCTCTCCCCCCGCCCTCTCCAAAGGAGAGGGAGCTAACAACTTTCCTTGCATCGCTTCCCGCAAAAATGCCTGACGCAGTTGCTTGATGAGGTCGAGTTGGTGGGTGAGTTCATTTACAATTTCTTTTGAATTTAGAAACAAACTTTCTACCTCGTTAATCTTATCGAATAATGAATGCAAGTTTTTTGCTTTTTCAATATTCTTAAAAGAGGTTACAAACTCATTTTGTTCTTTTGAACTTATTTTAGGAATTCGAAGCGTTTTTAATTTTTCAGCATTTACATTTGGCATAGATGAACCCGATTTCATTTCCACTATTTGACTCCAAAATGCATAGGAGTTTAAATATAGATTAATAAATTCTAAATTCACTTCTTTTTTGAGTCTTAATCGAATCAAGTAGCTTGCAAAAATCGCATTCTTTGGTGCCGAATTAACTATAAAACTTTTTCCGGTTGTACCTCCAGTTCGAGCCACTAAAATATCATCATCATTTAAAAGGTATTTATCTTCGGCATCACAATCACAAAAAGGAACGGTATTCCAATTAACTTTTCCGCTATTTATATCCGTAATTCTTACTAATTGATGTGTTCCTGAAGGTGATGAAGGTGCATTATATCCATATTGAGTGCTTTCTAAATAGTGATTCAATGAAGTTTCCTCAAATGTTTGGTATAAATGAGAAAATAAAACTGTGTTCTTAATTTGTTTTAAAATTTCTTCTTCTGTATTAATAAAAGAAAGTGGTATATATTTTATTTCAATGCTCATTATTCCCTTTCGTTATTTAATTCCACTTCACTTTTCTTTCTACTTTCAAACAACTCGTATATTTCGTGCAGTTTATCTTGCAGCAGTTTTTTATTGGGTAGCGCAATGGTATATTCGGTTATCCTGGTGGGCGATAGGTTTCGGCTCAAAGCATATTCTACTACCTCATCGTCTTTGCCTTTGCATAGCAAAATGCCAATACTTGGGTTTTCGTGTGGTTTTTTTACATCGCGATCCAAGGCCTCGAGGTAAAAATTGAGTTTGCCCAAATGCTCAGGTTCAAAATCGGTTGTTTTAAGTTCAAACGCTACCAAACATTGTAGGTTGCGGTGGTAAAATAAAAGATCGGTTCGGTAGTCTTTGTTGCCTACTTGCAAACGGTATTCTTCGCCCACGAACAAAAAATCTTTGCCCAATTCGAGCAAAAAATGTTTCATTTGCTCGATGAGTTGTTGCTGTAAATCTTTCTCGGAATGGTCTTCGGATAAATTCAAAAATTCTAGTACATAGCTATCCTTGAAGATGTTTTCAAATTCGTTTGGCAAAACTCTCGGCACTGCCGAGAGTTTTTGATTACTCAACATAGTACGTTCAAAATAGGAGCTGTTGACTTGACGTTCCAGCTCTCTTGTTGTGTAATTTTCTTTTTTACAAAGGCGCAAATAAAATTCTCTTTCCTCTGCTGTTTTGGTTTTGCTAAAAACTATAACATTATTCGTCCAACTCAATTCTCTCAGCAGTGGTGAGAGTTTTGGAAAATGGCAATAGGCTTCGTAAAACTGCTTCATTCGCCACAAGTTTTTATCCGAAAATCCTTTTAAATCTGGTTCTTGCGATTGGATAACTTGTGCTAGTTGTTGTACAGTGGCTTTGCCCCAACCTTCGCTTTGGGTTCGGGTGGTTATGTATTTTCCTATTTCCCAATACAAATTAATAAGCTCCGTATTTACAGCCTTAAACGCATTGTATCTCGCCTTTTTTATTAACGATATTACCTCCGAGAATTGTGGTGCTACACTCATTTCACCGCTTTTTTTAATTGGTTCAACAAAGCGTTGCTTTTATCAAAAGAAGTATGCAACAAATCCATCAATTCCAAACTATTGTATTCGTGGGTTTCTTCCTGTTTGGTTGGGTTTTTTATGTCCAAGTCGTAATTACGGTCAATGATGGTTTTGATATCCACCTTCCAGGCAATCTCACTTTCCTTGCGGTCATTCCACCAGGTTTTAATTGGGTTGAATTCCTTGGCTTGAATGGGTTTGGTTTTGTTGTAGGCTTTTTGTCCTTCGGGTAATTTGTGTTCGTAATACCAAACTTCTTTAGTAGGTGTGCCTTTGGTAAAAAACAATAAATTGGTGGCTACCGTGGCATAGGGTTGGAACACAGAGTTGGGCAAACGAATAATGGTATGCAGGTTGCAATCTTCCAACAGTTTTTGTCGTACTCTTTGTTTTACACCGTCGCCTGTCAAGGAACCATCAGGTAACACAATTCCGGCACGACCGCCTTGTTTCAATAAGTGTATCATTAAAATCAGGAACAAATCGGCACTTTCTTTGGTTCTAAAGTTTTGCGGGAAGTTGGTTTCGTTATTGTTCGCCACAATACCGCCAAAAGGAGGGTTGGCCAAGATAGCGTTTACGCGGTTTTTCTCGGTAAAACTGCTTAAGGGTTTGTCCAAAGCATCACCAAAACGAATGTTGGGCACTTCCATATCGTGGAGAATCAGGTTGGTTGTCGCCAGCAAATAGGGTAGTGGTTTGTATTCCCAACCTTCAATGTTTTCGGCTATGCTTTGGCGATCTTCGACGCTGTTGGCTTGTTTTTTCAAATGCTCGATGGCGCAGGTTAGATAACCACCCGTTCCGCAAGCAGGGTCTAATATTTTTTCACCCAATTGTGGGTTGATCATTTCGGTAATAAAGGAAGTGATGGCACGAGGAGTATAGAACTCGCCACTTTTACCCGCACTTTGTAATCCTTTGAGGATGCTTTCGTATAGTTCCCCAAAAGCGTGACGGTCTTTGGCAATGTTAAAGTCCATTTCGTTGAGCTTGTTCAACACCTTGCGGATGTTAATGCCGCTTTTCATATAGTTGTTGTTGCCTTCGAAGACTTCGCGGACAATCAATGCTCGTCGGTTTCCTGTACTAACATCAATATTTCGCAAGGCAGGAAACAATTGGCGGTCTACAAATTCCAATAGTTCGTCGCCTGTCATTCCTTCGTCATCGCCCGCCCAATTGCCTTTTTCTTTCACCCAATGGAATAGGTCGGGAATTGGAGAGGTATAATTGTCGTTGAGCAGTTCGAGTTCTTTGTCTTTGTCCGAGAATATTTTTAGAAAGAGCATCCAACCGAGTTGCTCGATGCGTTGGGCATCACCGTTGAGTCCGGTGTCTTGCCACATTATGTTTTGAATTGATTTTAAGATGGAGGATATGTTGGACATTATTATGTTGTTAAAAGTCAAAATTTAAAAAATGTTGAAATGATTTATTGGCAATCATTTCTTCTTGAGGATAAATGAAATCTTTATTAATTGGAAATCTTTTTCCTTTGGTTAATTTAAGTTTAATGTATTCATATAATGATTTATGGATATTTAAACATATAATTTTGGGTAAGTAATAAGGACTGCCTTCAACTTTAGTCTTATCTCCTTTAAAAAAAAATTCTAAAGGTTTATTTTCACTTGAATTAAAAACAAAAAGTCCTTTTTGATTAATAATATTTAGATTTTGCTGGTTCCAAACCAAATTGAATGAGGGTCTATTACGCAAACTAAATGCAAATCCATTCCTTTTATAACCTGGAATTTGAGCAATTTTTATTTGGTGTAAAGTATTATAGTTAAAATTTTGTAAATTTTCGATAACATTATCAGAATTAACTTTTGGATGTTTATCTAATATTTTATCAATTTGATCTAAGCCTGATTGAACATATACAAGATAGTTTGTAAGTTCTTGCCATTTAGTATTTATAATATAAATTGAGCAATAATTATCAATGTCATTATCCGAGTCAGCAGATTTTAGGCCATCTGTTGCAAAAAACAGAGCATTTTCAAAACTATAGGTCCAATCTAACAATGGGGTAGGAGCACCATAGTGTTGAAGGAAACTAAGTATCGAAATGTCAAATGGAGGTTGACCGAAAGCATTAAAAAACTTTTCTAATAACCCATTTTGCCAATTCTTTGCATTATTTATTTCTATTTCAATAAATTCATCATATGTTCTTCCCAATTTATGAAGTTCTATGTTTAACCATTTCCTTTGTGATGAGTTATATAATTTATACTTTGAGTCTGGACAGCCTCTAAAAACTAGACCATATTTTGATTGTTCTTTTTTATATTTTTCAATATAAATGTCTAATTGCTCTTTTGAATCAATATTTATTTGTTCAAATGCTTCATCTTTATCTTTTAGAGTATTGTAAGTTTCTAATTTTGCCATTATGCTTTTCGATATAATTCGTTCTCCAGTTCTCTAACTGCCTCTAAATAATGTTGTTTGTCACCAAAGTGTTGGATAATTTCAATAGGTGAACCAAAATCATCAAAGGGTTTTACGCGCAATACATCAATGTTTTCGATGTTTTCTACTCCTTCATCTGCATATTTGTCTAATAAGGTTTCCAATACTTTACGGGCCTGTTCTCCATATTTCGTGAAGTAGTTTCGTTTTTTGACGTTGTTGGCACGTTCCTGTCGGGTTAGTGGCGGCTGATCATAAGCCACGTGGCAAATCAGGTCAAATAAATCTACTTGTTTATCTACTGCATCATATAAAGCTTCGACCATTATGCCCTGTTGCTGCAATTCTTTGATAATGGCTTCTTTTTTGTCGGCCTGATTCCAGGTCAAAAGGAAGTCTTCCAAGGAAGCATATTTACCTTGGATAATCTCTTTGGTATGGTCTTTTAAACTGATGGTGATTGGTTTCCCATTAGAATCAAAAAATAATTCACGACTGACCAAAACCGAAACATCGACACCATTGATGTATTGTTTGGGTCTGTATTGGTATTCTGGGCGGGGTTCGCTAATAGGATTTTTAATCTTTGGAGGCACTATAATAATTTCGTCGCCAGATACATCATCAATTATAGTAGTATCGTCTTCTTCTTCCTCGTCGATTATAGTAGTCAAATCGGTTTCTTCCGTAATGGGTTTAACTCGCAACGGTTCACCATCAAAAGCAGGATCCGCAAAATTATCAGTAGCATTTCTGAAATCCAAAATGGTAAAATAGAGTTTGTCGTATTCTTCGTTGATACGAGTGCCGCGACCTACAATTTGCTTGAATTTGGTCATCGAATTGATGTTGGCATCCAATACAATTACCTTGCAGGTTTGTGCATCGACACCGGTAGTCATCAATTCTGAAGTAGTGGCAATAACCGGGTATTTTTCTTCAGGATTAATGAAATTGTCCAATTCCCGTTTGCCTTCTTCATTGTCACCCGTGATTTGCATCACGTATTTGTGATTCACAGCAACTAAATCGGCATTGTGTTTGGCAATGGCATTGCGCATTCTTTCGGCGTGGTCAATGTCCACACAAAAAATAATGGTTTTGGCAAAACGGTCTAATCCTTTGAGGTATTCGGTTACTTTTTGGGCAATACTATCGGTACGTTCGTCAATGACCAGTTTCCTGTCGAAATCTTTACGGTTGTAAATGCGGTCTTCTATAGGAACGCCTTCTTTATCAGTTTTGCCCTGTTGAGGTCGGTAGCCTTCTGAATCCACATTTAGCGCTACTCGAATTACTTTATAGGGTGCTAAGAACCCATCATCAATTCCTTGTTTTAGAGAGTAAGTATAGACCGGTTCCCCAAAGTATTCGGTGTTACTGGTTTCTTTGGTTTCTCTGGGTGTAGCGGTTAAACCAATGTGAGTGGCCTTGCTGAAATAAGTTAAAATTTCCCTCCAGGCACTATCTTCATTGGCGCTGCCTCGATGACACTCATCAATAATAATCAGGTCGAAAAAGTCAGGAGAAAAATCTTTGTAAGCATCTTCAATGCCCGGTTCATTATTGGTTAATCCTTGGTACAGTCCCAAGAAAACCTCAAAGGCTTTATCGGAAGTGTCGATACCTCTTTTTTTGTTGCTCACCAATTCGTCCTTCCCATTTCCGTTTGTGATGACTTTCTTTTTAATGATCGTCATTTTATCCTTGAAGTGCTTGAAATCTCCTTTTCGGGTTTGATCTACAAGAGCGGTTCGGTCGGCAAGAAATAGAATTCTTTTTTTGGTTCTGGCTTTCCACAACCGATAAATGATTTGGAAAGCGGTGTAAGTTTTTCCGGTTCCGGTGGCCATCACCAATATGATTCGGTTTTGGCCATTGGCAATGGCTTCGACAGCGCGGTTCACGGCAATTTGCTGGTAGTATCTTGGTTTGCGTCCCGAACCATCGGAGAAGTATTTTTGCAAGGCTAATTGTTCCCCTTCAGGATTGACAATACCTTTGTATTTTTTGTATTTATCCCATAGCATTGCAGGGGTAGGGAAGTCGTCAATAGACAATTCCGTTTCAATAGAAGCATCGGTTGCTGTTCGGTCGTGAAATAGAAATCCATCGCCATTGCTGCTGAAAACACAAGGAATGTCTAAGGTTACCGCATAGCCCAAGGCTTGTTGAATGCCCGCTCTAATGGAATGTTTGTTGTCTTTAGCTTCAATTACGGCTACGGGATTATCCTGATAGTACAGGATATAATCGGCACGTTTTCGTTCGCCTCTTGCGGTTAA
Source organism: Flavobacterium nackdongense (assembly GCF_004355225.1). Classification (NCBI taxonomy): domain Bacteria; kingdom Pseudomonadati; phylum Bacteroidota; class Flavobacteriia; order Flavobacteriales; family Flavobacteriaceae; genus Flavobacterium; species Flavobacterium nackdongense. The sequence continues at coordinate 4,197,583 of NZ_CP037933.1, forward strand.
TTTGCCTCTGACATAGATTTTGCCGTCTGTAAAAAAAACTTCTTCTAAAATTTGTTTGTGTAGATCCCATCCTGCTTTTTGGAGAGCTGGAGTAATAAATTTTGAACAAATATCTCTTTCCGATAAATCTTTCTTGTTCATTTGGTTTCCTAAAGAATTATTTCTGCTAAGGTATTGAAAATAATTTACTACAGTTTACGAGAAACCGTAAAAGGGCTAATTTTTTACTATTTTTTTTCAACTAGACTTTTACTGCTTTATAACTACACTATTCTCGTTTTCCTTCTGGAGTTGATTTGATAGAGATATTCAATAAAATCGGGGAGTTCTATCAGAGGTAAAAGGCCGACGGGTTCCAAGGGCATAGGATGTAAAAGGATTTGTCGTATGTGTTTGCGGAAGGCTATTTCGCCAATAATTTGTATGACAATCCAATCGATATTGGCTTCGAGGTCCTCGAATTGTTGGAGCTCGTTGTAATCGGGGAGGTACATATCGATTTTGAGTTGCTTGGTTGGGATGTTGTAATCAGCTAAAGCGATTTGTATGTCACTGATTTTGATCCGAAGTGTGGGGATAATGTGGGCTATATACAAAAACAAAAAACCCTAACTAATTGATTTTCAATCGTTAGGGTTTTAATTTAGCGGAGAAAGAGGGTCTAATTTCCTGCTTCTAATGCGTTGTATTTCAGTATTATATAATTGAATTTAAAATTGGGTAACCGAATTTACCCCCTTTTTATCGTTTAGAATTCCATTAATTTGTGAAGTGTAAAAGTACACAATTAACTAGATAAATCATAATTTAAAGGGTAAAGAATACTAAAAAATGAACTAGTTGTTTAACTATGTGTTTTTCTACAATGGTTTAAAATGAGACAGGGTCTTTATCCACATTTTATCCAAAAATCAAGTGAGCTACTTGTTCATATTTTATTCCTGTGTACAAACAGAACTCATCTATCGTTAAGAACTCATTTTCGAGCTTGTTGAGGTCGGTTTTGACCTTTTGCATTAATCTGGTACTTTGGCGGTAACTTTTGCCTGTTATACGCTGTATGTCCTTCGGATAAATGCAAACCCTCTGTTTTTCGTTTTTCATACACTATCTATACCTTTGACTAGGCTTTGACTAGCTTCAAAGTGCTAGGTGACAAGTCAAAAATTTTGACAAAATTAAGATATTCTAAGATACTATTATTTGCTGCAAGTTACACCCCTCTCGGGTGTTTTTTTATGTGCATTTGTGTCGATTTAAGCCATTTGTGTCATTTTTGGACATATGGAACTGTGCTTGCTTTTATTTTCTGTTAAATAGGCTAAAATTTGTTCTCGAAATCAATTGAAAGATGTTGCAACGGATGATGATTGAGGGAGTTTTAAATGATTTAATAATCTAAATTTTAGGAATTATGGCAAGGCAAAAAGGCATAATTAAGTTGAAAGGTACTATCGGAGATATTACCTTTTACAAAACCCAGGACGGGCATTTGGCCCGCGAAAAAGGGGGCATCGACGCCAGCAGAATCAAAAGTGATCCTGCGTTTCAGAGAACGCGTGAGAACGGTTCTGAATTTGGAAGAGCCGGGACAGCCGGTAAGATTTTGAGAACGGCTTTGAGAGCTTTGCACTTGAATTCTGCTGATGGCAGAATGGTGAGCCGATTGACTCAGCAAATGGTTAAGGTAATCCAAGCTGATGTTATCAGCGTAAGAGGATTGCGAAATGTGATTGATGGTGAGGCGGAATTGCTTACTGGCTTCGAATTCAACATCAGAGGAAAACTGGGCACCAGTTTATTTGCACCTTTTGTGGGCGCAATTGATCGTGTATCTGGAGACATCACTGTTGATTTGGATTCGTTTATTCCGGCGAATATGCTTGCAGCACCAAGTGGAACCACTCACTTTAAAATCATTTCTGCAGGAGCAGAAATTGATTTTGAGAATGAAACTTTCGTAGAAGCTCATTCAGAGAGTGCCATTCTACCTTGGGATGGAACTGCTACAGCAGCCATCAACCAAGTGAACACTGTCACTCCAGCAAGCACAAAACCGTTGTTTTTGGCTTTGGGAATTGAATTTTACCAAGAAGTGAATGGACAAATGTACCCATTGAAAAATGGTGCTTACAACCCATTGGCGTTGGTGAAAGTTGATGGTGGAGTCTAAGATAGTGGTCAGTGATCAGTTTTTAGTGTTCAGTAATGATACTATTTTTAACTAGAACTTATTTCCCTGAAGGATGCAATGGTAAACTCGAATGCGAGGGCAAATTAATCTGCCATACTATTGAATTGCCTTGGAAGAATAACGAAACGAAGGTTTCCTGCATTCCGGAGGGGAAATATTTTATTAAAAAGCGGTACAGCAAGAAGTTTCAATGGCATTTGGAAATAGTAGATGTAAAAAACAGAAGTTTAATTCTGTTTCACCCAGCCAATAATGCCTTAAGAGAATTGAATGGTTGTATTGCTCCCGTAACTAAACTTTCTGGGCCCGGATTGGGTCTGATGTCTCGAACAGCTTTTGTCAAGTTGAAAGATTTGGTTTATCAAGCTTTGGATCACAAAGAAAGTATTGAGTTGATTGTTCAATCTGGATTCCTGACTGTGGAAGGATGACAGTTCCTGCATTCGCGGGAATGACAAAAAAAGAGAAAAGATGAATATTATAAAACGAGTGAAAGCTCCAACGCCTAAATTTTTTAAAGTGCTTCGAAATATTGGATTGGCTTTGGCTGCCATTGGCGGAACGATCCTGGCTGCTCCAGTGGCTTTGCCAGTTGTTTTGACTACTGTTGGTGGTTATTTGGCTGTTGCAGGTGGAGTTGTCTCGGCGGTAAGCCAGCTGACCACAGGGGAAGCGGTTTTGGCGCCAAGCAAAGATGACCAACAGTAACCATACCCTGATGGGGACAGCCGGAGGTACATTTTTGAGTGTTTTGCCGAATTTACATTCGGAAGATGTTATAAAAACGATTCTATTAGCAGCTCTTGGAGCGATTGTCAGTTTTGTAATATCAATGCTACTCAAATACCTCATCAAGAAGCACAAAAAATAGTCTAGTTCTAGTTGTGGTGACCTTTGGATTAGATTTTAAAAATGCCCTTTCCTACTTTGGATTGGGCATTTTTTTTTAGATTTCTTCGAAAATATTTAGGGTTACTTCCTCAATTACCACTTTTGCATTTCTGCCATATAATCCATTGTATTTGGCACAATCCAGGGCTTTAATCCGGCTGTCGAATATTCCGTAAAAGACTCTGGAGATTTTGGTTTTCCAAATGTCGGTTTGGTAAAGGATAAATAGTTTCATAGCTTAAATATATTAGGTTAAAACACAGTTTATTTCTTGCAATAGCGGTACAAAATGGCTTTGCGGATGTCATTTATCAGGAGAATATCCTCTTTGTATTGCTTTTCTTTTTTTTCCAGAAGTTTGAGGGCCTCCACATTCTTTAAATGCTGCTCGTGTTCGACCATCATTAGGCTTGCTTGTGGATTAAATTCCTTTTGGAAGTCTGGAAGTCGTAAAAAGGGAATCACGGAACCGATTAAAAATGGGTGCCAGAATTTTGTCTGCCACAAACTATAGGCAATGAAAAAAATGTTTTCGCAATCTTTTTCTTTCTCAAAAATGACTACGAAACTGTTTGTGAAGGGCTCTTTTTGGGGTTTTCCGCTGTTCATCCCCTTGTTAAGTATGAATAAGTGGGGTTTTGTGTACAGGGTATCTTTTCGGTGGGTTTTGATGATAAAATTGGTCATAGGACTGGATTTAAAAACGGGTTAACTTTCCAATTTTTCGCAGGGTTTCGGCTGAAAGACTCATGTGCCTCGCTGCGCTCGCCACACATAAAATTTTTCAAAAGACAAAAAAAGGAAAAAAAAGAAAGTCGTTTTATTAGTGGAGGTTTCAAGAAAGTCAAGTTTTTTTATAAAAAAATACTACCCGACGCGTCCTTAGAAACGGAGGCGTGAATCTTTAAGCAAAAGTTGTTGTGAAATGATGAGGGTGGAGATTTTTTTATAAAAACCGGAGGCCTGAACTTTACTTTCTTGAAACTGGAGCTTACCTTTACTTTCTTTTTTTTTATTTTTTTTTATTTTTCAATCAACGCCGTAGTGTCCTTAATTAACTAATCCCAAAATGTTCTTTTATAGTCGGATGGTTGTGGAAAGGGTATGGATTTTTAAAACAGAAAACACTAAAACTACCATTCCAATTTTTTTTCTGTATTAAAAATCCATACTCTTTCTTCCCGTTTGATTTTGTGGGTGCAGATCATTGCTTTATTGGAGTCGTATTTTTAAGGAATCAACTTTGTTAGCGATGGTCTGCACTCACAAAAACAATGCAAATACTTCCTATCTTTTACCTATTAGAGAATGTTCTGTTATAGTCGGATGGTTGTGGAAAGGGTATGGATTTTTAAAACAGAAAAACACAATAACTTCCATTCCAATTTTTTTCTGTTTTGAAAATCCATACTCTTTCCTGGAATTGATTTTGTGGGTGCTGGTCATTGCTTTATTGAAATATTTAATTTACCAATCGACGTTGTGAGCGATGGGCTGCACTCACAAAAACAATGCATAATAATTCCTAGTGTTGGTGGCAGTAGCTCGAAGCAAGTGTATTGTTTTTTTATTTGCTTACGGGGTGTTTCTGATTGCGTTTGTGGAAAAGTGGATGCCATAGACTTTAATCAAAGATGATACTTGATACTAATCAAAGTGGTGTTATGGACCTGCATGGCATCCGCTTTTTCGCAAATGCAATTACTGGGGATTTTGTGGCAAATGAAAAAACGATACTCTTGCTGGCACTTTTGATTTTGTGGGTGCAAGCCATTGCTTAATTGGAATCTTTAATTTAGCAAATGGTGTTGTAAGTGATGGTCTGCACTCACAAAAGCAATGCATTATCATTTCTAATGTTGGTGGCAGTAGCTCGAAGCAAGTGTATTTTTTTTTATTTGCTTACGGGGTGCTTCTGATTGCGTTTGTGGAAAAGTGGATGCCATAGACTTTAATCAAAGATGATACTTGAAACTAATCAAAGTGGTGTTATGGACCTGCATGGCATCCGCTTTTTCGCAAATGCAATTACTGGGGATTTTATTGCAAATGAAAAAACGATACTCTTGCTGGTTTTTTTGATTTTGTGGGTGCAGACCATTGCTTTATTGGAATCTTGAATTTACCAATCGACGTTGTAAGTGATGGTCTGTACTCACAAAAACAATGCATTATCATTCCTAGTGTTGGTGGCGGTAGCTCGAAGCAAGTGTATTGTTTTTTTATTTGCTTACGGGGTGTTTCTGATTGCGTTCGTGGAAAAGTGGATGCCATAGACTTTAATCAAAGATGATACTTTAAACTAATCAAAGTGGTGTTATGAACCTGCATGGCATCCGCTTTTTCGCAAATGCAATTACTGGGGATTTTATGGCAAATGAAAAAATGATACTCTTGCTGGCCCTTTTGATTTTGTGGGTGCAGACCATTGCTTTATTGGAATCTTGAATGGTAGTAGGCAACGTTGTAAGTGATGGTCTGCACTCACAAAAACAATGCATTATAATTCCTAGTGAGGCGGGGCAGTAGCGCGGGCAAGGGTATTGTTTTTTTTTTATGCAGATTGAGGAGTTAAAGATTGTTTTTGTGGAAAAGCTGGTGCCTGATTTACTATTAAGCGTACAGAAGGAAAAATAGATTTTTATTTTAGCACGTTATGGCAACTGCTTTTCCGGAAAAACAATTGCTCCTAAATAAATGGCAAAAAAAAAAAACAATACTCTTGCTGGCCTTTTGATTTTGTGGGTAGAAAAAATGGCTTTTACCCTAGGCAAATCAACTACACATCAAAGCCATTTTTTCTACTCACAAAATCAATGCAAAGACTTCCGATTTCACTACTAAGTTGCTAAAGACCATTATTATTTATCAGCGATACGGAATCGTTTTGTTAAGGATATAGTTTCTACGTGAGGAATATTTGTGGTTTGTGAAGGGCGGCAGTTTGAGCAGCTCGTAACGGATGTTTTAATAGTAGGATAGATTTTCTGAGCTGCTCAAACTGCTGTCCTGGAGCAAACCACCGGAGCGTTGGCAGAGCGGCTGTTTTACATAAATGATATTATAGCTTCATTGCAAAAACCAAAAAAACAATATAAAAGCTTTGTAATGAACTATAATACTCAATTATGTAACACAGCTTGGGGGAAAAAATTACTGGCGCGAGTCACGCAGTGTACGTGTTTTTGTCTCAAAAACCGTGACAGTAATTTTTTTAGGAGCGTTGGCCAGGAGTGCCAATCGAAGTGTAAAACGTCCTATTCACCGCGAACGAAAAAAACGTTATCACCACCACCTACGTAATTAGAGAAATTAAGCCAATTAAAACTTGAGTTTAGGAATACTTGGACTAAACGAAAGTTTTGTGCAGCTGAATGAGATAATGATTAAGAAAACAAAAAGACATCTGCCTTTTAAAACAAACGTCTTTTCTAAAATATATAATTAACTTTAAAACTTCATTCGTTGTATTCTAACTGCATTTAATATTGCTAATAATGCTACCCCAACATCGGCAAAAACGGCTTCCCACATTGTGGCTAATCCTCCTGCTCCGAGTATCAAAACAATAGCTTTTACTGCAAACGCCAAACCAATGTTTTGATAGACAATTTGTTTGGTTTTTTTACCGATGTTTATTGCTGTGAAAATTTTATAAGGCTGGTCGTTTTGAATTACAATATCTGCCGTTTCAATAGTGGCATCACTGCCTAAACCACCCATTGCAATTCCTGCATCGGCAAGGGCAACTACTGGTGCATCGTTTACACCATCGCCAACAAAAGCAATTTTTAAGTTTTCAGATTTGAGTTCTTCTACTTTCTCTACCTTATTTTCAGGCAATAAATCGCCATAGGCTTGATCGATATTTAACTCTTTGGCAACAGCATCAACAACGGCTTGTTTGTCTCCCGAAAGCATTACTGTTTTTACATTTATTCTATGTAAACTTTCGATAGCTTGTTTGGCATCTTCTTTTATTTCGTCTGCAATTAGAAAATAGCCAGAATATTTTTGATTGATGGCAATAACGATAATCGTGAAAGGTGTATTGTCGATTTCGGCATCATAACTGATATTGAATTTCTTCATCAGTTTTACATTTCCTGCCAAGATTTCGTTTCCATCTACTTTGCCTTTTAATCCGTGTCCTGCAATTTCTTCGACGTCGGTAACGGTTGTGTTTTTCTCTGTTCCTTTTGCATATTCAATAATAGCTGTTCCAACGGGGTGAGTCGATTTGGTTTCTAATGCAGCCGTAAATTTTACTAAATCAGCTTCGGAAATATCCACAGCAACCACTTTTTGAACTTTGAAAACGCCCTTGGTCAGCGTTCCTGTTTTATCCATAACGACCACTTGAATGGTTGCCATTATATCCAGAAAATTAGATCCTTTGACCAGAATTCCATTTTTACTTGCTGCTCCAATTCCTCCAAAATATCCTAACGGAATGGAGATTACTAACGCACAAGGACAGGAAATAACCAAGAAAATTAATGCTCTGTACAGCCAATCGCTGAAGACATAATTGTCGACAAAAAGCATTGGTAACACGCAAATTGCAATGGCTAAAAATACCACTATTGGTGTGTATATTTTGGCAAATTTCCGAATGAATAATTCAGTTGGTGCTTTTTTTGCGGTGGCATCTTGCACCATTTCCAAGATTTTTGAGAGCTTACTATCTGAATAAGCTGTTGTTACTTCGACCAAAACAACTGTATTCAGGTTTATCATTCCGGCAAGAACGGTTTCGTCTTTTTGTTTTGTGTCGGGCTTGCTTTCTCCTGTTAGAGCTGCCGTGTTGAACGAAGCGGTGTCAGAAATTAACTTTCCGTCCAGTGCCAGTTTTTCTCCAGGTTTTAATTGAATGATTTCTCCAATGGATATTTCGGAAGCTTTTTTTACAGTCGCCTTTTCTCCATTCATTACTGTTGCTTCATCCGGTCTTTGATCCAATAATAATTTGATGTTCTTTTTTGCCCTTTGAACTGCCAATGTTTGAAATACTTCGCCAACTGCATAAAACAGCATCACGGCAACACCTTCTGGATATTCACCAATGGCAAATGCTCCAATAGTTGCGATACTCATTAATAGAAATTCTGAAAATATTTCGCCATTGCGAATGCTTTCAAAAGCCTCTTTTAGCACAGGAAAACCAACAGGTAAGTAGGCAACCGCATACCAAGCAATACGTACCCAAGCTGTAAACCAAGTTTGTGGAAAATAGTTATCAAAACCAATGGCAATAAGTAATAATGTAAAACTTATGATTGCCGGAACGAACATTCTAAGGGTGCTTTCGCTTTTTTGGGAATGGTCGTGATCGTGTCCGTCATCATCAGAATGTTCCGATTTAGAGTCAACAGCACAACAACTGATGTCAATATCAGTTTCTTGATTTATTTTTTCTTCGAGTGTGCAACAAAGCTGTTTGCCGTTTGCATCGTATTTATGTTTGTGCTTCATTTTTCAATTATTAATGTTCGTGTTCTCCACCACCTTTCATAGCAGAAAGTAAATAAAATGCCCCATTAATTACAATTTTTGCATCAGTAGGAATTGCTTCAACAAATTTCACTTCGGTATAACCTAAATCAGTTGTTCCTGGTATAACTTCTATTGCTTTGAAATGAACTTCATTGTGTCCTTCTTCCTCGCCAACAGCTTCTTCGGAATGTGCTTCGCCTTCTTTGTGTTCGTGTGCTTCTGCTTTTTTAGCTGTGGTTTTTTCTTCGTGTTCTTCCTGAATATACACAAAGTATTTATCCCCATTTTTAACTACAGCATCTTTGGGTACGGCAGGAACGGTTGTGTTTTTGATATTGATATTGGCAGAAACATACATCCCAGAAATTAAATCTTTGGAATCAGCTGGATTAATTTTGGCGTGAACCGCCACAGTTTTACTTTCGTTTGAAAATGATTTATTGATACCAAATATTGTTCCTTTAATGGATTTGTTTCCTTGGTTTGTTAAAATAAAGTCAATTGTTTGCCCCACAGAAATTGACCCTAAATCTTTTTCATACACATTCAAATCCAAGTGCATCTGACTGTTATCCACCACTTCAAAAAGGGTTGTTCCCGTTTCGGCAAATGCCCCTTTAGCAATACTGATTTTTCCAACATAACCCGATATTGGTGCAACAATTGGCACTAAACTAGAACCGCTTGTACTCATATTCAAGGCTTGTAATTTGTTTTTTGCTGCTTTTGCTCTTGCTCTTTCAACAGCTAGTTTTGCTTTTACTTCCTGAAGTACTTTTCTAGGATTTACATCTTGATCGCTTAATGTTTTTTGGCGATTGTATTCTAATTGCAAGTATTCAATATTGGCAATAGCCGAATTATAATCTTCCTGCATTTCAACAACTTCCAAATTTTGAATGGTTGCCAATACTTTTCCTTTGTTTACAAACGTGCCTTCAAGAACCAAAATGTCTTTAACCGTTCCGCCAATCAAGGTAGAAATATTTGCCCTGTTTTGTGGTGGAACTGTTGTATATCCATTGGCTTTTATTACTAAATTGAGATTCCTGTTTTCTACAGAACCCGTTTCAATACCAACTGTTTTGAATTGTACAGCGGTTAATGCTACTTCGTTTTCTGATTTTTCTTCTTCGTGGGCTTCTTCTGATTTTTTGTCGGCACAAGAATTTAGAGTAAAGAGAATAGAAAACAGCATACAGAGGTTGAAGAAATAACCAAGTTTATTATTTTGTTTTAAAAATATATTTTTCATTTTAAGAAATTTTAGTTGTTAGAAATGGATGGGAATTGCAATTGAATAGCACTTTGATTATAAGCATTAGTAGCTTCGGCATTTTGTTTTTTGATGTCGATGGCTTGGTTTAAAAAACTGATGTACGACCAATAACTCATATCGCCGTTTGCATAACTTTTTTGAGCCGTAGTAATAATCTGTTCTGCATACTGCAAACCTTCCTTTTGATAATAGTCTAATGCTTTTTGTTGTTTATCGAAATTATTTTTCAATTCCTGCATTTGCAATTTCAAAGCCAATTTATTTTTGTCTAATTCTAATTGAGATTGTGAAATGCTTATGGCAGATGCTTTGGCTTTGGCCGTATTGACACCACCAAATAAAGGGATTTGCAAGCCCGCAGTAAATCCTTGAAAATAAGATTTGGTATCTATGGTTTGTCCAAAATAACCCAATCCTAATTTTGGAGTTCGCAATGCTTTAAAGGTGTTAGCTTCTTTTTCATACACTGAAATTTGTTGTGTATAATAATCCGTTACCAACGTTTCTACTTTTGATTGGGTCACATTTGATTGCATCGAAAACTGCATTGGCGTTGTACTATCGGGCACAATATTTTCTTCGGTTTGAATAAAAAACTGCAATTGCTTTTGATAAATAGCCAAATCAAATTCGAGTTGAGCTTGCTGTGTTTCTATTTCTTTTGACTTTGCTTTGGCACTGATTACTTCAATTTTTCCGCTTTCGCCAGTTTCAAAACGAAGCTCCGCATTTTTTAGGAATTTAGAATAAATGGCCAACAAGTCCGTATTCAGTTTTTGGATAGAAACACCATACAAATATTGATAGTAGGCGATAGTTACCGCTTTTTCAATTTCATATTCGGATAAGGCTTTTCGTTTTTCGGCTAGCTTTATCAACTCTTCCTGTAATTGACGGTTGGCTTTTGTAATTTTTCCAATGGGGAAATACTGTTCCAGCGAAACATTGTGGTCATAAGCTACACTATTGAATTGTCCGCCTTGGTATTGCACTTGCAAGGGATCGGCTTGAAATGCCGTCTTTTTCAGAACTGTTTGTTTTTCAATTTCCTTATCAGCAATTTTCAAATCGATGTTGTTGGTTTTTGCCATTTCTATTGCTTTTTGTAGTGAAATAGGCTGGCTATTTTGAGCCAAAGAAACACTACTAATCAATAAAATAATTATTGTGGCTATGGGTGTTGTCATTTTTTTTCTTCTTTTAATCCCTTTTTCAAATATTAAATACAGAATTGGCAAAACGATTAATGTTAGCAATGTGGCTGATAATAATCCGCCAATAACAACAGTCGCTAATGGTTTTTGCACTTCGGCACCACCGCTGGTAGATAATGCCATCGGTAAAAACCCAAATGAGGCTACAGCAGCTGTCATTAAAACGGGGCGAAGTCTCACTTTTGTTCCTTGTATCACCCGTTGTAATGGGTCTAAAACACCTTCCGCTTTGAGTTGGTTGAAATAGGAAATCAATACAATTCCGTTCAATACTGCAATTCCGAATAAGGCTATAAATCCGATTCCTGCCGAAATACTAAACGGCATTCCTCGCATCCAGAGCGCAAAAACACCACCAATGGCAGATAGTGGAATGGCTGTAAATATTAATCCTGCTTGTTTGATGCTACTGAAAGTAAAAAATAACAAGATCACTATTAATCCTAATGCTATGGGTAAGGCTACCGAAAGTCTTTTTGTAGCTTCAATCAAGTTTTCAAATTGACCGCCATAGGTCACATAATAGCCTGCCGGAAGTTTTAAATCTTTGTCTAATTTTTGTTGAATTTCTTCTACAACACTTTTGATGTCTCTACCACGAACGTTTAATCCAACGGTAATTCTACGTTTGCCATCTTCACGAGAAACCTGCACAGGGCCTTGTTCAAATGTTACGCTTGCCACTTGTGACAGTGGTACTTGTTGCCCGTTTGGTAACGGGATAAATAAATTACTTACATCGGTAATGTCTGCTCTATTGGCAGCGTCCATTCGAACGACAACATCAAATCGTTTGCTATCTTCATAGATTTTTCCTGCACTTTCTCCTGCAAATGAGGAACGGATGATTTGGTTGATGTCCGTAATATTCAACCCATACAAGGCAATTTTATTGTAATCGTATTTTACCGTAATTTGCGGTAACCCCGTTACTTTATCGGCTTTTAAATCGCCAATACCCTCGATGTTTTTTACTTTCGAAATTAATTCGTTTGCTTTGGCATCCAAAATTTCTAAATCATCCCCGAATATTTTTATAGCGATATCGCTTCGGCTACCTGTCATTAATTCGTTGAAACGCATTTGAATGGGCTGCGAGACTTCAATATTAGCCCCCGGAATGGCTTCCATTTCTTCTTTCATTGCATTGGCTAAATCTTCCCAATTGTCGTAATCACCTGTCCATTCGCTTTTATCTTTCAGCACAATAATCATATCGCCACTTTCAATAGGCATAGGGTCGGTTGGAATTTCACCACTTCCAATTTTGGTTACAATAGTTTTTATTTCAGGGAATTTTGCCTTTAGAATTTTTTCGTATTCTGTGGTTGTTTTTATCATTTGCGAAAGCGAACTTCCTGTCATAATAGTAGCATTAATGGCTATATCTCCTTCTTCGATAGTGGGGATGAATTCTCCGCCCATATTTTGGAAAACAACAAGTGCCAATACAAATATACCCACAGCGATACCTAAAACTGTTTTTTTGAATTGCAACGCTTTATTTAACAAACGAGAATATTTGGAATAAATAAACGACATCATTTTATCACTAATATTTTCTTTGTGCTGTGTTTTTTTCGACAGAAATAAGGTACTCATTACTGGCACATAAGTCAATGAGAGAAAAAAAGCACCAACGATAGCAAAGCCTACAGTCATTGCCATCGGTTTGAACATTTTTCCTTCTGTTCCCACCAAAGCAAGGATTGGAAGATACACTATAAGAATAATTATAGTTCCAAAAGCCGCACTACTCATAATTTTTGAAGCTGATTTTTGAACTTCAACATCCATTTCGTGCTGTGATATTTTATCTTTTTTGAGTTTTTGTAAATGGTGCATTGTGGCTTCGACAATAATTACAGCACCATCGACAATAATTCCAAAATCGATTGCCCCTAAACTCATTAGATTTCCGCTTACTCCAAAATAATTCATTAGAATTACGGCAAAAAGCATCGACAGCGGAATCACGGACGCAACAATTAATCCCGCACGTAGATTTCCCAGAAATAGAATCAATACAAAAATTACGATTAATGCTCCTTCGAGCAAGTTTTTGGTTACTGTTCCAATGGCATTATTCACTAATTTACCTCTATCAATAAAGGCTTCAGCGACAACACCTTCGGGCAAGCTTTTGTTGATTTGAATCATTTTTTCTTTTACCCTTTCCGTTACGGCATTTGAATTTTCGCCTTTGAGCATCAGTGCCATTCCGCAAACTATTTCGCCTTTACCATCTTTGGTGGAAGCACCATAGCGCAAGGATACACCCTCTCGTACTTCGGCTACATTTCGAACTAAAATGGGTGAACCGCTTTTGGTACTAACCACCACATTTTCTAAATCTTTGACACCCGTTGCCATACCAACGCCGCGAATGAAATAGGAATATTGGTCTTTTTCAATATAAGCACCACCGGTATTTTGATTGTTTTTTTCAAGCGCCTCAAAAATATCAGTAATGGTAACTCCTAAACTATTCAGCTTGTTAGGATTAATAGCCACTTCGTATTGTTTTAATTTTCCACCCCAGGTACTTACTTCGGCAACACCTTCAACACCTTGTAATTGCGGAATGATAATCCAATCTTGAATGGTTCGTAATTTTACTGCATCGTATTTGTCTTCATAGCCTTTTTTGGCATATACATCGTATTGATAAATTTCGCCAAGACCTGTAGAAATGGGCCCTAACTCTGGTGAACCTGCATAAGCCGGGATATTTTCTTTGGCTTGGTCAAGGCGTTGAAATATTTGCTCCCTCGCCCAATAAATATCTACATCGTCTTGAAAAACAACCGTAACTACCGAAAGCCCGAAACGAGAGATACTTCTCAATTCGATTACTTTTGGAATAGTTTTTACAGCTTGTTCGAGTGGATAGGTAATTAATTGTTCTACTTCCTGACTTGCCAATGTTGGAGCAGTAGTAATAATTTGTACTTGATTGTTGGTAATATCTGGCAAGGCATCCAGTGGTAAATTTTTAATGGAATAGCTTCCCCAAGCTATAAGCACAAGGGTAAATAAGAGTATAACGAATTTGTTCTTTATACTAAATTGTATGATTTTGTCTAACATTGAAAATATTATAATGAATTAGAAATTAGCAAATAGAATACTTGCCATTATTTGTGATACGATCACAACTTTCTAACCCGAATCCTGATGGTTATCAGGACGGGCATCATTATGCTATTTGAGGTGGTTGCCAAATACTTCCGAAGAAATTAGAAGCAAGAATTGATTTGTATTCTGGTACTTTTTTGTCAATTATGATTTTGACAGAAACGAAATTATAATGGTAAATGGCATTGTAAACGAAACTTTGGCAACCACAACAGTTGCAGATGCACAAAGGAGAACAAGAATCATTGTCGTGGGTATGATTGGATTCATTGCTAATTGTCACTTTATTATATGAAGTATCGTGCTCCATATCTGCACAAGGCAAACAAGAAAGCAGCAGAAAAATAATTGACAATATGAAGTTTGTAAATTTCACAGCTGTAAAAGTAGGTATTTTATTTAATAGCCAATATATAATACTTCATTAATTTGCGGGTTAATGCTTTAGGATGAAATACTATTATTGAAAGAGTATTCTATTTTTATAGGGATTAACCCATTCGATAAACTCAGGGCAGGCTGTGAAGCAAACAAAAACTTCGCCCTTCGACTGTGCTACCATTGACGTTTTTTTTGAGTAGGGCTTCGTCCTTCGTCTACGCTCAGGATGACAGCTCAGCCTGACAAAATAGATGTCATTTTATATTGCTTTTTTAGAATAAAAATTATACCTCAGGATGACGCTGCTCAGGGTGACAGTGAGTTTAGGAATACTTGGACTAAACGAAAGTTTTGTGCAGCTGAATGAGATAATGGGTTAGAATTACTGATTCTCTCCTTATTTAGAGTAAGTACCTTCTTTTCGCAGGATTTTATTTGTTTGAGTTTTGGATTGCTCTTCCGAGGACAGTGGTTTCGGATATATTGATAGCTTCAAAGTATATAAGTAGATGGTCTGCTTTCATCCAAATTCTGTTTTGTAAAATCAATTGGAAATTATTCACCATTAATTCTTTTAAAACTTGGCCAACTGCTGTTTTTGGTTTTAAGCAAGAACATAGTATGATATCATTAGGAATTAGTTTGTTTAAAAAATCATCATCAAAGGTTAGATGTTGGTTTATAATATCTGGTAAATAGTCATTTTGGCAAATATTTTTAATGAAGCTCATTTCTTTTGCATTTTTTAAACGGAACTCTTCAGATAATTTTGATCTCGAATTTTTCTTCATCAATCCTAAAATTGAATCATCAAAAAATTCTCCTTTGCATGAAGCACTAACCCCATCAATATATATTTCTATTTCCATTTGTTGCTGCCTTTGAATTTGTAATCATTTAAGGACAGAAATTTAAGATACTTTTTTGGAATATGAATACAAATGGTGTTTTTAATTTTTAATTTTTTTTTAGGTTTTTGTTTTTGTATTCGATATTACCTGAAACCACAAGTAGATTAGGGAATATTTTGCTGCATAGGACCAGGATCATTAATTGAAGTGTAAAAATTCTTTTTACCAGTAACGGAAAAAATTTTTTCGTTAAGAATAAAGGTATTTAGTGAAATGAAGCAAGCAAAAATTGATGCTAGGAATACTTGGACTAGGAGCGATTTTTGAGCAGCTGAATGAGCTAATTGGGAATCATTACTGAAGCTATTTTTTTAATCATTTAATTATCTCAAAACTTAGCTTGTAAATTAATAATGTTTTCTTTTTACTCTGTCATAAATTGGCAGAGCAATTAATTATCTTTGAAAAATAAATCAAAAAGAGTATGTCAAAATTAATTTATTTTAAAAGGTATTTGTACGTTATAGACCGCTTGAGAAGCCGACCGAGTACTTTCAATGAACTGCAAGACTATGTATTGCGACAGCTAGAAAAGGACGATATTGATACGAGTTTCGAGTATGCCATTCGCACTTTTGAGCGGGACAAAAAGGACATTGCGACTCTTTTTGGAATCGATGTTCAATACGACCGAAAAGATAAGACTTATGCTATTGATGAAGCAGAAATAGTAGACCAGTCTGTTACTCGGATGATGGATGCTTTTTCGATTTATCATGCTTTGCAAGAGGGTAGCAAAATATCAACTAGTGTATTTTTGGAAAAGAGAAAATCCTTAGGAGCGGAGCATATTTATGGCATTATTCACGCAATTCAAAATAGGTATATTCTGCAATTTACCCATCAAAAGCATTGGGATGATGATATCACACAACGTGTAGTTTATCCTATTGCAGTTAAGGAATCTCAACAACGCTGGTATTTGGTTGCTTTGGAACTAGGCAGCACTACAGTAAAAACTTTTGGAATGGATCGAATATCTCATTTAAAAGTTACTGAGACCAAATTTAAACCCATTGCTTATAACGTAGAAAAGGAATTCAAACACGCTTTTGGAGTTGAAACTTATGAACCTGCCGAAAAAGTGGTTTTGGAATTTTCCAAAATACAAGGGAATTACATTAAAACATTTCCTCTACACGAATCTCAACGCATTTTGGAGGAAACGAAAGATACTGTTTTATTAGAAATTTTTATTCACACCACCAATGATATCCAAATGGAGCTCTTAAAGTATGGTTCGAATGTAAAAGTACTTTCTCCTATTTCTCTTCAAAATGCAATTAAAAAAAGTATCGCGGAAATGTCAAATTTGTATCAATAAATGAAAAATTTTACTGCAATAGATTTTGAAACAGCAAGCGGATATAGAAACAGTATTTGTCAAGTTGGATTGGTTAGAGTTGAAAACGGAATCATTACCAAAGAAGTGAATCTATTAGTACAACCTCCTAATAATTATTACTGGAATCACTTTACAGACATTCACGGAATTGCTGCAAAAGACACTATAAATGCGCCCACTTTCTACCAAGTTTGGCAACAGATTGTGCCTTATATCGAAAACCAAAATGTTATTGCCCACAATGGTTTTGGCTTTGATTTTCCAGTTTTGGATAAGACACTACTTCATTATGGATTGCTTATTCCTGACTACAATAAGTTTTGTACCTACAAGATCTATAGATACAATTTAGCTGATTTGTGCCAAGAACATCATATTCCATTGAATCATCACGATGCTTTGAGTGATGCTCGGGCTTGTGCGGAGTTGTATTTAAAATATTTATCTAAATTGTAAGATAAGTTAGAAAATAATAAATTAAATTTACGAGACAATAAATAACATTTTAATAGGAAATATGACAGAAAAGAAAACACCCCACTCAGAAGCAAACCTTATAAAAATATTTAAAGAAAAAGGGCTAAACGAAAAACATTTTCCGAAGTTATATGCTTATTACAAACATTGTTTTGAGGAACTTTATGAATATGAATATAAAAATTGGACTGAAGATGACTATGAAGAAACTGGGGATTCGGCTCATAAAGGTGCTTTGGAAGTAATAGATATTTTTATCGAAGCCTTTTTGAAAGAAAAAGCTAAAGGGCAAGGAGATGAATGGGCTTTCGCTGTAGCCAGTTGTGTCGAAGAAGGTGAAGTTGTATATCATATTACTTATCACGATATAAAAAAAACTAATCCCGAATTAGCAAAGCAAGAATTGCTAATTCATAGCGGAACATTTGGTGGTGATGAAAATTTCATCAAACACTTTATATACCTTTTTGAAATTGAGGTGGTATTTAAAGATCTAGAAAAGCGCGCAAAAAAATATTCAGAAATTTATAAAACCCAATTTGTAGTAGGGAAATCTAAGATTTATACACACGAATATGCTCGTTTATTATCCAGCGGAGAATACAACCCTATCTATT
Organism: Flavobacterium nackdongense; assembly: GCF_004355225.1. Taxonomy (NCBI): domain Bacteria; kingdom Pseudomonadati; phylum Bacteroidota; class Flavobacteriia; order Flavobacteriales; family Flavobacteriaceae; genus Flavobacterium; species Flavobacterium nackdongense. The sequence continues at coordinate 4,215,526 of NZ_CP037933.1, forward strand.
GTGAAGAATATGCATATGCATATGATAAAGCTATAAAGGAAGGTAAAAGTGAAGAGTACGCATTGGAATTTGCAGAAGTTTATGGAGAAGAATTAGTAGATATAAAATCAAGGTATGGGATTTCAGAAGATGAGGATCAAATAAATTATGCCATAGAAAAGGTAGATGTCTATATGACTGTTTGGGAGTATAACCAAAAGCATAATCTGAAAAATTTTAAACTATTTGCCGATATATATGAAAATATCCATTTTAACACATATTACCCAAACGAGCTAGGCTTACAAGGAATAAAGGAGGAAATTAATGTGGTAATTCTAGAAAATGCTTTAAAACAGTACAATAATATAATATCAAAAAAGCATACAGATTTTAATAAATGAAAATAAAACTATGGAACAACAAAAAACATTTCACGAATTTATAACAAAATATTCTTTCGTTATCCCTAACTATCAACGTGCTTATTCCTGGGGAGAAAAACAGTTAAATCCATTTATCAATGATATTTTAGAACATTGCGATAACAACGATGATTCATCTGATGATACAACCTATTATCTTGGTCATTATATTTTAGAAAACTCAAACAATAGTGATAAATTTGAAATAGTTGATGGACAACAACGTATAAGTACCATTTACTTATTCTTATTAGTTTGCGGATATTTAAAAGAAAAAAATTACATCAATGGAATTGATTTCTACCCTGTATCTTATGATAAATTAGGGTTAGAAGAAATCAAGGCTATTTTAAATACAAGAAAAAATGTTGATACTGAACTTGAAAAACTTCTAGAAAATTCAAAAACATCTTCACTGAAGAGAATGATTGAAGCGGTTAGATTATTTAAAGCAGCTTTTTCTACTTCTAAAAAAAATGACTCCGTATTAAATGTTGATGAAATTGATGATTATATCCAAATTATAAACAAAGCATATTGCTCGGTTGCAATTTTTAATGACAAATCTGTTGCTTCACAAATATTTGAATTACACAATACAAGAGGAGTAAAACTTACCGAAACTGAGAAAGTAAAAGCACTTTTGATGAAGAATATTTATATTCATTCATCAACACCAATAGAAGCAGAAAAAAATATTCAAGAAATTCAAGAAAATTTTGCGAGAATTTTTGAATTAGAAGAGAAAGCAAGTGAAGTTTGGTTGCGCGGAGATATGCCTTTAGATACAATCTTAATGCACCATTTACGAGCTGTAGAAGATGGTAACAAAATTGAAAATTTTGGTTCTCCACAATGGTTTGAGGGAGATAGAGGTTCTTTTGAATATGTAAAAGAATCATTATCTATAAAAAACAAAGAAGAAATTGTAGTCTATGCAAAAAGAATAGCAGAAGAATTTGCTAGATCAATGGAAATTATAACTGTTGATATTCCAAATGCCGACAAGAAAGATAATAATCATTTAATAGGAGACGTTTTGCTTTTAGATAAAAACAAAAGTCTTATTTTCTTACTTCGAGCATTCAGATCCGATAATTCTATTAATTACAATCTTATTAAACGATGGGAAAATTTTGTCTTATGCTATGACATAATCTATTGGAACGGTTTTTTTTACCGTGCACAATATCGAGATAGTTTTGGTGCTATTTATGCAAGTTTAAAACCAAATTCAGGTTTTAATGATTGTAATGACTTGTTGTTAGAATTTTATAAGGGTAAATGGTTTGGTTCAG